>CAJQNB010000016.1 GCA_905479575.1 uncultured Pseudophaeobacter sp. | reverse complement strand
GGCTGAAATACAGGTCGAGCGCGCGGTAATAATCCTCGTCCCCCACCAGCGTCTTGAGCATGCCGATCAGTTCGGCCCCCTTTTCATAGACGGTGGCGGTGTAGAAGTTGTTGATCTCGACAAAGCTGGCCGGACGCACCGGATGCGCCAGCGGGCCGGCATCCTCGCGGAACTGGCGGGCGCGCAGGGTGATCACGTCCGCGATGCGTTTCACTGCGGCCGAGCGCATGTCGGCGGTGAACTGGGCGTCGCGGAACACCGTCAGCCCCTCTTTCAGGCACAGCTGGAACCAGTCGCGGCAGGTGATGCGGTTGCCGGTCCAGTTGTGGAAATACTCGTGCGCGATGATGCTCTCGATGCGCTCGAAATTGGCGTCGGTCGCGGTTTCGGGGCTGGCCAGAACGGCGGCCGAGTTGAAAATGTTCAACCCCTTGTTCTCCATTGCGCCCATATTGAAGTCATCGACGGCGACGATGTTGAAAATGTCCAAGTCGTATTCGCGGCCATAAACCTGTTCGTCCCACGCCATCGCCTTTTTCAGGCTTTCCAGGGCAAAGGCGCATTTGTCCTCGTCGCCGGGGCGGACCCAGATGTTCAGCTCTACCTCTTTGCCGGACCGGGTGGTGAATGTATCCGGGTGGTTGACCAGATCGCCGGCCACCAGGGCAAAAAGATAGGCCGGTTTGGGCCAGGGATCGTGCCATTCCGCCAGCCCCTGTGACTGCGAGACGGGGTTGCCGTTGGACAAAAGCACCTCTTCGTCGCCTTCGATGCGCACGGTAAAGGTGGACATCACGTCGGGGCGGTCTGGGTAATAGGTGATCTTGCGAAAGCCCTCGGCCTCACATTGGGTGCAATACATGCCACCGGACATATAAAGCCCCTCAAGGGCCGTATTGGAGGCGGGATCAATCTCGACCTCCGCCTCCCAGAGGAAGGGCTCCGCAGGGGTGTCGCAGGTCAGCCCCTCGGCGGTGATCACTGGGGAGACTGCGACGCCGTCGATCTTGGCAGAGATCAGGTTCAGTTTCTCGCCATGCAGGAAAAACTGTGGATCCGCCGCGCCGGGTTTGGGAGTAAAGCGGATCTGGCTCAGCACGCGGGTGGCATGGGGGGCCAGCCGGAAGGTCAGCTGAACGCTCTCTACCTCAAAGCCAAAGGGGGTGTAGTCCTTCAGGTAAAAGGTTTCTGCTTCGGCCTGGGCTGCTGGGCTGGTCATCTTGCTGTCCTCGTCTCATCCCAACCGCGGGCGGCTGGGGATGTGTTGCTTTTGGTTGCCCTAGTGGTAGGCAATGGCGCAGAGCCGGGCAAGCGCATGACGCGGAAAATACGAGCAAAACCCTGGCCTATTCGCCTGTTCTTTTTGAAGCCTTGGTGGATTTTCTGTAAAAACAAGAAACAGCCTTGTTATAATTGGTAAAGTTATATTACCGCCTCTGTTGCTGATAGGAAACTTTTCCTGTATCGGGGAAACAGGATCGACAACCGGCGAAGGAGAACACCAATGAGCACGATGCGCAGGATCGAGGGGATGCAGGTTGCACCCCATTTGGCGGAGTTCATTGAAAGCAAGGCACTGCCTGGTACTGGTGTGTCGGCGGCGGCGTTCTGGGCTGGTCTGTCTGGGCTGGTCAATGGCATGGGCGGTGAAAACCGCGCCCTCTTGGCCAAACGCGCTGAGTTGCAGGGGCAGATTGATGCCTGGCATGTGGCCAACCGCAGCGCAGCGCGCGATGCCGCAGCTTATGAAGCCTTTTTGCGTCAGATCGGCTATCTCTTGCCCGAAGGCGATGATTTTGAGATCGAGACCGAGAACGTCGATGCCGAGATCGCCTTTACCCCCGGTCCACAACTGGTTGTGCCAATCACCAATGCGCGCTTTGCGCTGAACGCGGCCAATGCCCGCTGGGGCTCGCTCTATGATGCGCTATATGGCACCGACGCCATGGGCGATCTGCCAAAGGGCGGTGGCTATGATGCGGCGCGCGGCGACCGGGTGATTGCCTGGGGTCGTAGTTTCCTGGATGAAACCTTCCCGCTGCAAAGCGGGTCCTGGAGCGATATCACCGAGCTCGCCGTTGCGGAGGGGGCTTTGGTGCCCGCGCTCAAGGAAGTCAGCCAGTTTGCCGGGCACGTTGGTGATGCCGCTGCCCCAACGCGGGTTCTGCTGAAAAACAACGGGTTGCATGCGGTGATCGAGGTGGACGCCGCAGGTAATATCGGCGCCACGGATGCCGCCGGGATCAATGACATCACGCTTGAATCGGCACTGTCCACCATTATGGACTGCGAGGACTCGGTGGCCTGTGTCGATGCCGAAGACAAGGTGGTGGCCTATTCAAACTGGCTGGGCCTGATGAAGCGGGATCTGGCAGAAGAGGTCAGTAAAGGCGGCAAAACCTTCACCCGTGTGTTGAACGCTGATCTTGCCTACACCAGCGCCGGCGGAGAGGCCGCCAGCCTCAAAGGCCGCTCGCTTTTGCTGGTGCGCAATGTTGGCCACCTGATGACCAACCCGGCGGTATTGGACAGCGAAGGCCGCGAGGCGGGAGAAGGCCTGCTGGATGCGATGATCACCGTGATGATCGCTATGCATGATCTGCAGGCAGAGGGGGGCAACTCGCTGCATGGCTCTGTTTATGTGGTCAAGCCCAAGATGCACGGCCCCGAAGAGGTGGATTTTGCCTGCCGCATCTTTGATCAGGTTGAGGCGGCGCTGGGCCTGCCGGCCAATACGGTCAAGATCGGCATCATGGATGAAGAGCGCCGAACCTCGGTCAATCTGAAGGAATGCATCCGCGCCGCCAAATCTCGCGTGGCCTTTATCAACACCGGCTTCCTGGACCGCACCGGGGATGAGATCCATACCTCGATGGAAGCAGGGGCGATGTTGCCCAAGGGCGAGATGAAAAACACCCCCTGGATTGCCTCCTACGAGGACCGCAATGTCGATATCGGTCTGGCCTGTGGTCTCAAAGGCCGCGCCCAGATTGGCAAGGGAATGTGGGCGATGCCGGATCTGATGGGGGACATGCTGGCCGCCAAGATTGGCCATCCCAAATCCGGTGCCACCTGCGCCTGGGTTCCGTCGCCAACCGCTGCAACGTTGCATGCAACCCATTATCACCAGTTAGATGTGCTGTCGCATCAGGATGCGCTGCGCGCGGCTGGTCCCCGTGGCACGCTGGCGGACCTGCTGGATATTCCGGTAATGCAGGGGCAAAACCTGTCGGATGAACAAATCACCCGCGAGATCGAAAACAATGCCCAGGGTATTCTGGGCTATGTGGTGCGCTGGGTCGATCAGGGTGTTGGCTGCTCCAAAGTGCCCGACCTGAACAATGTAGGGCTGATGGAAGACCGCGCCACCTGCCGGATCTCCAGTCAGGCGCTGGCCAATTGGCTGCACCACGAGGTGGTGAGCGAGCAGCAAGTGATGGCCGCGATGCAAAAGATGGCTGCCGTGGTGGACCAGCAAAACGCCGGGGATGCCAGCTATCGGCCCATGGCGCCCGGCTTTGACGGCATTGCCTTCCAGGCCGCCTGTGATCTGGTCTTCAAGGGGCGCGTCCAGCCTTCTGGCTATACCGAGCCGGTGCTGCATGCCCGTCGTCTTGAGCTCAAGGCGGTCGGCTAAGAGACCGATAAAGATTGGGGGCAGGGCGCGGTCCTGCCCTCTTCCCTTATTCTTGATCCTGACCAGAAGGGTACGACCATGACAATTTCCCTGCAATCCGCCCAGATCATTATCAATACAGCCCTGGCCAAAGGTCGTGAGATGGGGTTGAAGCCTCTTTCTGCCGTGGTGCTGGATGGCGGTGGCCATGTGCAGGCCTTTGCCCGCGAAGACGGCGCTGCACCTGGGCGTTTTGCCATCGCCCATGGTAAGGCCTATGGCGCGGTGATGCTGGGCATGGCAGGCACAGCGCAGATGGCCCGCGCCGAAGCCCAGGCCTATTTCATGGCGGCGGTGAATGGCGTGTATGGTGGTCAGGTGATCCCAGTGCCCGGTGGCGTGTTGCTGCGCGACGATAGCGGCGCGGTTATTGGTGCCGTCGGCGTCACCGGCGATACCTCTGACAATGACGCCATTGCGGCCATGGCAGGGATCGAAGCGGCTGGGTTGATCGGCGAGATCTGATCCCACGTGCAAAACCTGTGGCTCAACAAGGGACGTCGCGCTGTGCGGCGTCCTTTTGATTCTCAGGCTTGTTTCTTCGGCGCAGGTGTTGTTTCCGATCTGCCCTGTTTTGCCGCAGATCCCCCGATGACGCTACGACGTGCAGAATTGAACAGTAACCTGCGCGCAATCCGGTCGCTTGTGTGGTTGCGGGATCCCGGGGGAGGCCTTAGCCTTGCTATGTTTTAACACATTCGGAGTCCCCATGGCGCGTCCCAAAGTTGGCATTATCGGCAATTCCTATCTGCTCAACGATCAATATCCGGCACATGCTGGCGGCACCATGAATTCTGAGGCCGTGGCCGAGGTTGCCGGCTGTATGCCGCTGCTGATCCCCTCGGACCCGCGGTTCCTGTCGGTCGAGGAGCTATTGCATAGCTTTGACGGGTTTTTGCTTACCGGGGGGCGGCCCAATGTGCACCCCAATGAATATGGCGAGGCAGAGACAGAGGCCCACGGGGCTTTTGACCGGGCGCGGGATGCCATTGTGCTGCCTTTGGTGCGGGCCTGCGTTGAGCGCGGCCAGCCCTTTCTGGGGATCTGCCGGGGCTTTCAGGAGGTCAATGTGGCCATGGGCGGCACGCTCTACCCCGAGATCCGCGACCTGCCGGGGCGAATGAACCACCGCATGCCCCCCGATGGCACCCTGGAAGAAAAATTCGCCCTACGCCACCCGGTGAAGATGACCAGCGGTGGTGTCTTCAATGATGTATTTGGCGCGGATGAGGTGATGACCAACAGCCTGCACGGCCAGGGTATCAAAACCCCGGGGGCGCGCATCGTGATTGACGGCTATGCCCCCGATGGCACGCCCGAGGCGATCTATGTTCAGGATGCACCGGGCTTTACCCTGGCGGTGCAGTGGCACCCGGAGTGGGACGCCAACAATGATCCGGTCTCGCGCCCGCTGTTCCAGGCCTTTGGCGCAGCAGTCCATGCCTGGGCCAATGGCACCCATGCGGCTGGCGAACTACTGGAAACAGGTTAAAAGTCCTGCCATCACAACGGTGATTTCGGGCTTGTTGGTTGCGCAACTGCGAAGGCAGCTCTGTGGGAGCAGACCTGTGGTTTCTGGTGCGTCAATTGAAGTCAGAAATGCACGCCAGTGAGGGTGAGGGGCTTTCCCTTAAATATCTGATATAAATTAACTTTTATTCGATTTTGAGCGGGGCTTGAGCTGGCCTGGATCGCGTAGCGTTTCCAGATCCCCCCCACCAGTGTTTAGCTCACTGATAGGGTCTTGGGGGGATCTGGCAGCGTCTTGTTCGGGCTGTTTACAAAAGGCTGAACTGTTTGTTCAGGGGCAGTTCCCGCGCGCGTTCCCCTGTCAGATCAAACAGCGCATTGGCCAGGGCCGGTGCCGCTGGCGGGGTGCCGGGCTCACCTGCGCCACCCATGTGTTTTTGCAGCTGCAAAACCGCCACCTCGACCGAGGGCATGCTGGGCATGCGCATGGCGTCGTAATCGGGGAAGTTCTCCTGTTCTACCGCGCCATTGTCAAAGGTGATCTCGCCAAAACAGGCCGCCGACAGCCCGTAGGCGAGACCACTGAACAGCTGTGCTTCGGTGTTTTGCGGATCCACCACCAGACCAAGGTCGGCGGCAATCCAGGCCTTGGTGATGGCAATATCGCCGTCGCGATCGGCCACTTCGATGACCTGCGCAACCGGGGTGCCAAAGCTGTAGGCCAGGGCGACGCCCCGACCGATGCCTGCGGGAGTTGTGCCAGTCCAGCCGGACATATCGCGCACAGTTTCCAGGACTTTGGCGGCGGGCTCCCATTCGGCACGGGCCAGCTCCAGGCGGAACTCCAGCGGGTCGCGGCCGGCCTTATGGGCCATCTCATCAATAATACTGTCAGAAAAGAACCCGTTGAACGACGCCGCCACCGAGCGCCAGAACCCCACCGGGATCATCGGCTTGGCGAGATAGCCCTCGACACGAAAGTTCGGGATCGCCAGGGGCTGGTTAAAGGCTGCGTCCACATGGCCCTTATCCGGGCCGGACATCGGCAGGCCCAGCATCCGCCCGGCACCCTCCTGTGTGGTGGACTGGGCTGCGATCTTGCCATGCACCATCACGGCTTTGCCATCCTTGACGGCGGCGCGGTAGCGGCCAATGGCACCGGGGCGGTAATAGTCGTGGCGCATATCTTCTTCGCGCGACCAGGTGAGCTGCACCGGCGTGCCTTTTAGCTGTTGGGCAATCTGCACGGCGCGGTTGGTGTAATCCACTTCGATGCGGCGACCAAAGCCGCCGCCCAGAAAGGTGGTATTGACGGTCACGGCCTCAGTGTCCAACCCGGTGAGCGCGGCGGCGGCTTTTTGCACCACCGTTGGCCCCTGATTGGGGGCCCAGATCTCCAGCGCATCCCCGGTATAAAGCGCCGTGGCGTTCATCGGTTCCATGGTGGCGTGGGCCAGATAGGGCAGGCGATATTCGGCCTCGATCAGCTCAGCCCCGTCAGGCAGGCTGTCCACGTCGCCGTCATCGCGCATGGTTGAATTGGCGGAGCCGTCAAAGGCGGCTTCAATCTCGGCAAAAATCGCATCGGTGGTTTTGGGGTAGGTGGCAGGCTCCCAGTCCACCTCAATAGCCTCAACCGCCTGTTGCGCCAGCCAGGTATTGCTACCCACAACGGCCACCGCATCGCCAAGATCCAGGATCTGCTCGACACCTGCCATGTCCTTGGCGGTCGAGGCATCAAAGCCGCGCATACCAGCGTCAAAATGTGGGTTCTGTTTGATGGCGGCGAATTTCATGCCTTCAATGCGGGTATCCACACCAAAACCTGCGGTGCCGGTGACCTTGGCAGTCATATCAATGCGCGGCACGGGCTTGCCGATGTATTTCCACTGGGCTGCGGGGCGTAGCTCGGGCTCTTGCGGCTCAAGAGCGGCGGCCTCTGTGGCCAGTTCAGCATAGGAGAGTTTTACATCGCCCGGCGCCAGAACATATCCGTTCTCGGTTTCCAGCAGGGCGCGAGCCACGCCAAGCCGTTGCGCGGCCGCTTCTTTCAGGGTTTCGCGGGCGCTGGCACCAGCCAGCCGCATGCGGGTAAAGCCGTCCTTCATCGAGGAAGAGCCACCAGTGACCTGCAGGTCGAGAAATTTGGAGAAATTCCCGACGATCTGCCCCAAGGAATGCTGAAAATCGCTGGCGTTATAGCCGCGACCGGGCAGGGCCTCGGCCATCATGGCGCTGTTGTAATAGGCCTTGGCGGCGGGGCCATGGATCACATTGACCTGTGCTGGGTTTACATCCAGCTCCTCGGCGATCAGGGCGGCCCATGAGCTGCGCACGCCCTGGCCCATCTCAGCCCGTGGCGCGATCAGGGTGACGCCGGACTGGTCAACAAAGACAAAGGGGTTCAGCACTGCCTTGCCTTCACCCGGCTCCAGCGGGTTAGGGGCGGGCTGGTGGTATTTATAGGTACCAAAGGCAACCCCGCCCAGAATGGCGGCAGAGCCGACGAGGAAGCTGCGGCGGGCGATTTTTTTCAAGCTGGCCATGAGATCAGGCCTCCTGCATCATTTTGGCGGCGGAGTGGATGGCGGCGCGGATACGCGGGTAGGTGCCACAGCGGCACAGGTTGCCCTGCATCGCCTCGTCGATATCGGCGTCGCTGGGGCTGGGGTTTTCTGCCAGCAGGCTGGCGGCCTGCATGATCTGGCCCGACTGGCAGTAGCCACATTGTGCCACCTGATGCGCCACCCAGGCCTGCTGGATCTTGGCCATGTTGTCTGGGCTGCCAAGTCCCTCGATTGTGGTCACCTCCCCCTCGACATCGCCAAGGCTCAGCTGGCAGGAGCGCATCGCCTCGCCATCCACCTGCACGGTGCAGGCACCACAGGCGGCCACGCCGCAGCCAAATTTTGTCCCCGTCAGGCCGATCTCGTCGCGCAGCACCCAGAGCAGGGGCACATCATCGGGCAGATCCACCTCATGGGTTTTGCCATTGATACGGAGCGTTTTTGACATGGGACTGGCCTCTTTGCGGGGTCCGGGAGCTGGGGTTGGTATTTCTGACAAAATGCATGAAATATGTCAGGCTGTCAATTGACAAAAACCTGTAAAACTGTCAGAAGCGAGTCTATGACGTTTTCAGCCCCCGACACCAAGATACAGGCCATCCTTGCCGCCGCCTGGGCAGGCTTTTCCGCCTATGGGTTTCGCAAAACCTCAATGGATGACATAGCCCGGGGAGCCGGCATGTCACGCCCGGCGCTCTACCTTCATTTCAAAAACAAAGAGGCCATCTTTCGTAGCCTTGTTGAAAGCTACTATGCCGAGGCCGCGCGCGAGGTTGCGACGGCCCTGAAAGCGGAGGGGCCCCTGGCGCCGCGTCTGGCGCGTGCCTTTGCGGCCCATGGCGGCGAGACGATGGAAGCGATGATGTCTTCGGCACATGGGATGGAGCTGTTTGAGGCCACCCTGAATGTGGCTGGTGATATGATCGAGGAAGGCGAAGCGCAGTTACAGGGCATTTATGCCCAGTGGCTGCAGGAGGAAGCTGCGCGGGGGGCAGTTGTCCTGACGGCTGATGCGGATGCCCTGGGGCGTTTGTTCTGCGCCTGTCTCAAAGGGATCAAACACACCGCACAAAGCTACGATGGCTATCGTGTCGGTGTGGCCAATTATGCGGCACTGTGCGCCCAAGCCCTGACTCCCGCAGGCTGAAGGGGGAGGGGGCCGGCAAACTGAGTTCCCTGTTGCTCCAGCACTGAGGTACAGCGTAATGCGCTGACGCGCCGCGCGTCAGCGCGGCGCCGGGCCCAACGGGATCCGACATCTGTGATGTCGCGAGACGGGCGGGAGCCCCCCCGCCTTTGTTTTGCCAGCCACCGTTTTGTCAGCCTCTGTGTAGCTGAGCTCAGTTTTACCTGCGGTTACAGCGTGGTGCGCAGGTGCCAAAGCTCGGGGAACAGCTCTACCTCCAGCATCCGTTTGAGGTAGTTGACCCCGCCGGTGCCGCCAGTGCCGCGTTTAAAGCCAATGACCCGCTCCACCGTGGTCACGTGATTGAACCGCCAGCGGCGGAAATAGTCTTCAAAATCCACCAGTTTCTCGGCCAATTCATAAAGCTCCCAATTGGCCTCGGGCGCGCGGTAGACCTCGGACCAGGCGGCCTCTACCGCTTCGCTGGCCTGATAGGCCTCAGATAGGTCACGATTGATCACTGTGTCAGGCAGGGCGAAACGTGCATGCAGCGCCCGCAACGCCACATCATAGAGCGACGGCTGTGCCAGTTCGGCCTCCAGCAGCGCCACCAGATCAGGGCGGTGGGCATGGGGCTTCAGCATCGCCTTGTTGCGGTTGCCCAGCATGAACTCGATCAGCCGGTACTGATGCGACTGAAAACCAGAGCTTTGCCCCAGGGCATCGCGAAAGGCGGTGTAATCCGAGGGCGTCATGGTGCGCAGCACATCCCAGGCAGAGTTCAGCTGCTCAAAAATCCGCGCCACCCGCGCCAGCATCTTGAACGCCTGTCGCGCTTCGTCCTTGATCAGCCGCGCACGCGCCGCCTGCAGTTCGTGAATGGCCAGTCGCATCCACAGTTCGGATGTTTGGTGTTGGATGATGAACAGCATTTCATCATGGGTGTCGCTCCAGGGTTTCTGGGCAGTCAGCAACATATCCAGTGACAGGTAGTCACCATAGGACATACGGCCGTCAAAATCCATCTGGGCGCCGTCATCGGCGGGGTTGAAGGGGCAGCCCTGGGGCGTGGTCTTGGAATCGCTCATGGGATTCCTCCTTTTCCAAATTGAAGTATAGCTCAGGAAAGGGAAAAAATCCGTTTGTTCAGGGTGCCGCATTGGGCCAGGCGACGCCACAGCGCCACCCAGCCAAAGGGGCGGCACAGGGGCAGCGCTTTGGTGCCGGGCAGGTCCATCAGGTCACGGCCGCGCGGATTTTATATTCGGGTTTGTCCCACAGCTGGTTGTTCATCACATCGGCAATGATCGTCACCGCTCCATCGACATCTCCCTCATCAATATACAGCGGGGTAAAGCCAAAACGCATGATATCCGGCGCCCGGAAATCGCCAATGACGCCACGGGCAATCAGCGCCTGCATGGCCGCGTAACCAACTTCAAAGGCAAAGGAGACCTGGCTGCCACGGGCCGCACCGTCGCGTGGCGAGGCCAGGGTCAGCTCGGGGCAGGTCGCCTCAATCCCGGCAATAAAGCGATCGCACAGCGCGATCGAGCGCGCCCGCAGCGCCTGCATGTCCACCTGATCCCAGATATCCATCGAGGCCCCAAGGGCGGCCAGCTGGATCATCGGCGGGGTGCCGACGCGCATGCGTTCAATGCCGTTGCCGGGGCGATAGTCGAGATCAAAGGCAAAAGGCGCCTCATGCCCCAGCCAGCCCGACAGGGCCGGGCGGGCGCGGTCCACATGGCGCGGCGCGACATAGATAAAGGCCGGACCACCGGGACCAGAGTTGAGGTATTTATAGGTGCAGCCGACGGCAAAATCCGCGTTGCACCCGGCCAGATCCACCGGCAATGCCCCGGCGGAATGGGCCAGATCCCAAACCGTCACCACGCCCTGTGCATGGGCCAGCTTGGTCAGGGCTTTCATGTCGTGTTTGCGTCCGGTGCGATAGTCCACCTCGGTGAGCATCAGAACAGCAATTTCGTCGGTGATATTGTCTGCTACGTCTTCGGGGTTCACCACCCGCAGCTCATAGTCTTCGCCCAGGGATTTCAGCAGGCCCTGCACGATATAAAGATCCGAAGGGAAGTTGCCATTGTCTGACAACACCACCCGGCGGTCGGGGGTCATCTCCAGTGCCGAGGCAACCGCCTGGTAGACCTTGATTGACAGGGTGTCGCCCATCATCACATGGCCCGGCTCGGCGCCGATCAACCGTCCGATGCGATCGCCAATGGCACCGGGTTGCTGCATCCAGCCGGCCTTGTTCCAGCCAGTGATCAGCATCTTGCCCCATTCATCCTCGATCATCGCCGAGACGCGATCCTTGGTGGCCTTGGGCAGCGGGCCCAAAGAGTTGCCATCGAGGTAGATCATCCCCTCGGGCAGGTCGAACATCGCCTTGGTGGCAGCAAAATCAGTCATGGGGGCCTCGCTGGGTCGAAAAATACTTCAAGCTTAAAGCTTTTGTGTTTCGTATCCGATCCAATCTGCTCTGTCCAGTGTCTCTTGCGGGGCCTGACGCTGAACTTCAAGCAGGGCCAGGAACTGGGTGTCAGGTCTTTGGCGCGGGGTCTGGAATGCCCAGTGCGGTTCTTTTCTTCTTGGACAGGCCTGCGGTGACCATCTGATAGGACAGGGTGATACAGTCGCGCAGCTCTTCATCGCTGAGACCATCTTTGGCAAATTGTTGCAGCCATTTCATCCCACGCGAGGCCAGATAGGGAGCAGGGCGCACACCGGGGCGTTCCTGCAGCACCTCAAAAGCGATCTCTCCGGCCTTGAAGGTAAAGGCGTCGTCGCCATCGGCCCAGCCGCAGACGGCAAAGAGCTTGCCGCCTGCTTTCCAAACGTCGGAATTGCCCCATTGCACCACATGCTCCGCTGCGGGAAAGGTGGCGCAGAACTGGTTGAATTCCGCCCTGTTCATCTTGTCAGCCTCATCAGGTCTGCCCACCTGCGATTTCGATGGTCTGGCCGTTGATGGACTGCGATCCTGGACCACAAAGCCACATGGCGGCGGCGGCCACTTCCTCTGGTTCGATCAGGCGTTGGTGGCGGTTGGCATTGACCATGACCTTGAGCGCTTCATCCTGGCTGATGCCGGCACGCGTCGAGATCGAAGTGATGTTGCGGTCGACAATCGGGGTGTCCACATAGCCGGGGCAGATGGCATTGGCGGTGATCTGGCTGCCCATGTAATCCTCGCTCAAAGCCCGGGTGAGGCCAATCATGCCGTGTTTGCTGGCGCTGTAGCAGGCGCCGCCTTTCAGCCCGCGCAGGCCGGCGATAGAGGCCACGGTGATGATCCGGCCCCAGTCGGTCTGATGCATGGACTTCAGGCATTCGCGAATGGTCAGAAAGGCGCCATCCAGATTGGTCGCCATCATGTTGCGCCAGAACTCCATGGTGGTTTTGTGCAGGGATTTGCCCTCGGCCACGCCGGCATTGGCGACGCAGATCTGGATCGGGCCACGGGCCTCTACTGCGGCGGCGACTTTGGCAATGATGTCGTCCTCGTTGCGCACATCCATCGCCATGGGGTGCAGGCCCGCCGTTGCAACCTCTTCCAGCACCTCCTGGCGGCGTCCGGTGATGGTCACCTGGGCACCCTGTGCCGCCAGAGCCTTGGCAATGGCAAGCCCAATGCCAGTGCCCCCGCCGGTGACCAATGCGTGTTTGCCGTTCAAATCCATCTTTTGTCCTCCTGTTTGTCACAGGGTATCGCCGGGGCACAGCTGCGCAAGCGCGCCGTTCCGTCACAGAGGCGGTGGCAGAGCGCAAAATCTATTTACAATCATATTCGCAAGTGTGAATTATTTGTCTGAACAAAAATGGGAGGATGCCATGACCAATACCGCGTTGAGTCGGCTTTTGACGCCGATATATGCCGCAGGGCTGACAGCATATGTTGCAGGGTTGCCAATTGCAGGTCTTGCCAGTGAGGACATTGCGGATCAATACCCCCAGTCCGAGCTGTATTCCAAGCCGGTGGAGGTGATCCCGCATGTGTTCTCGGCCATCGGGGCCACTGCGCCGCCGACCTATGAAAACGCCGGCCACAATAACAACCTCTCCTTTGTCGTGACGAACGCGGGTGTCGTGGTGATCAATGCCGGGGCCTCGGATGCGCTGGCGGCGGCTTTGCACGCAGAGATCAAGGCGGTGACGGATCAGCCGGTTGTTTTGGTCATCAACGAAAATGGCCAGGGTCATGCGGTGCTGGGCAACGGCTATTGGCGCGACCAGGGCGTAGACATTCTGGGCCATGCCGATGCCATTGCCGAAACCCAGAAAAATGGCGATTTCATCCTGCAGCGCATGCAGGCCTATAACAAGGACCGCGCGGGCGACAGCCGCATGGAACATGCCAACCTCAGCTTTGATGACCGCTATGATCTGAGCCTTGGCGGGTTGGATATTCAGGTGCTGCATTTGGGCCCGGCCCATGATCCGGGCGATGTTCAGGTGTGGATTCCCGCATGGAAGATCATGATTGCCGGCGATATCGCTTTCCATGAGCGCATGTTGCCGATCTTTCCCCATACCTGCACCAGCTGTTGGATAGAGACCTGGGTCGAGAAGCTGGAACCCATGGCACCAACCTATGTGATCCCAGGCCATGGCCATCCCACCAATCTGGACCAGGTGCGGCGCTATACTCTGGACTATCTGAACGATCTGCGCAGCAAGATTGGAGCGCATATCGAAGAGGGTGGCGATCTGGCCAGCGCCTATTATGTGGACCAGCAGCAATGGCGCGGGTTGGACACATTTGACGAGTTGGCCACCAAGAATGCCGGGCGCGTGTTTGAAGAGATGGAGTGGGAGTAGGTCAATATGACCTACTCACGTCCCCCCATTTTTCTGGTAGACGGGCGCTCGCGCGAGAGCGGGCCGGGAACGAAGTTGTGATATGGCTTTAAAAACGAGCATACTGTCCTTTTATCTGGACAGTATTTGCTGAAGCGCTGGACCTTGCCCGGGGATCTGGGGATGGTGCCGCAAATTGGCCGCACAGCTCTGCTGTGCGGCTTTGAGGAAAGAGACATGATATGAAATGGATCGACCTACCACCGGTCTGGCTGGCGGGCTGTATTGCTTTGGCCTGGGGGCAGGCGCAGTATCTGCCACTGGGGCTGGGGTTTGGCCCGGTATGGGCGGATCTGCTTGGTGGGCTGCTTGTCGGTGGCGGGCTGGTGCTGATGGCGCTGGCGGTTACCGAAATGCGACGTCAGAAGACAACGCTCATGCCCCATGAAACGCCAAGCAGGCTGGTGCAATCGGGCATCTTTACCCGCAGCCGCAACCCAATCTATCTGGGCGATGTCTTGGTGCTGGCGGGGCTGATCCTGTATTTCGACGCGGTTCTTGCGTTGCCGCTGATCCCGGTGCTGACCTGGATCCTGGAGAAACGCTTTATCATCGGTGAGGAAAACCGGATGCGGCGGACCTTTCGCAGTGACTGGGCGCGCTATGAGCAAAAAGTGCGACGCTGGGTCTAGCCCTGGGTTAGTTGCGATAAAAGGGTTGGTTTTCTATTGTAGCCTCACAAGAGAGGGCCGGTTGTAGAATCTGACCCAGTTTAGTTGAGTGGTGCAGAAATGCGGCAATGCGGCAGTGATATGCGGCGACGCAGCGAAGCCATTGCGCAAAAATATTGCGCAGGATAGTCATAATGTTTGCGATCCGTACCCGGGCAATGCTGGGGCGGGCAGGACGAGGGGGACCGACAAGGTGAAAATTGGAACACCCAAAGAGGTGATCAACGGCGAGGCGCGTGTCGCTATGACGCCCGATTCTGCGCGTCAGCTGCAGAAACTGGGCTATGACTGCGCCATTGAAAGCGGTGCGGGCCAATTGGCCGGCTTTAGCGATGCGACCTATGAGGAGGCCGGTGTTGAAATCATCAAGACTGCCGCCGCTTTGTGGAAAGCATCAGATATCATCGCCAAGGTACGCCAACCCAATGAGGCTGAGCTCAAGCGGCTGAACTCAAAAAAGACACTGATTTCTTTCTTCAATCCCGGCGGGAATGAAGAAGGGCTGGAACTGGCCAAATCCAAAGGCGCCAGCGTTATTGCCATGGAAATGGTGCCACGTATCAGCCGCGCGCAGAAGATGGACGCGCTGTCCTCGATGGCGAATATCGCCGGCTACCGCGCGGTTATCGAAGCAGGCAACAACTTCGGCCGCTTTTTCACCGGTCAGATCACAGCCGCGGGCAAGGTGCCCCCAGCTAAGGTCCTGGTGGTAGGCGCCGGCGTTGCTGGTCTTGCAGCCATTGGCACCTCGACCAGTCTGGGGGCCATTACCCTGGCCTTTGACGTACGCCCCGAAGTGGCTGAGCAAGTTGAGTCCATGGGCGCCGAGTTTGTCTATCTCGACTTTGAAGAAGAGCAGGCCGATGGGGCTTCTTCCGGTGGCTATGCCTCGGTCTCCAGCCCAGAGTTCCGCGAAGCCCAGCTCGCCAAGTTCCGGGAACTGGCACCAGAGGTGGACATCGTTATCACCACGGCGCTGATCCCCAACCGCGAAGCGCCAGAGCTGTGGACCGAAGACATGGTCGCCGCGATGAAGCCTGGCTCGGTCATTGTTGACCTGGCTGCGGAAAAGGGCGGCAATTGCAAGCTCACCGTGATGGATGAGAAAATCGTCACCGAGAATGGCGTCACCATTATCGGCTACACGGATTTCCCATCCCGCATGGCGGCCCAGTCGTCGACTCTTTACGCCACCAACATCCGCCACATGATGACTGACCTGACCCCTGAAAAGGACGGCCAGATCAATCACGACATGGAAGATGACGTTATTCGTGGCTCCACCGTGACCCATGGCGGCGAAATCACCTTCCCACCACCACCGCCAAAGGTGCAGGCGATTGCCGCCAAGCCCAAAGAGGTGGCGCCAGAGCTGACGCCAGAAGAAAAGCGCGCTGAAGAAGTGGCGGCATTCAAGGCTCAGACCAAGAACCAGGTCACCCTGCTGGCCGTGGGCGGTGCCTTGCTGCTGGCTGTTGGTCTGGTGGCCCCTGCCAGCTTCATGCAGCACTTTATCGTCTTTGTGCTCTCGGTCTTTATTGGTTTCCAGGTGATCTGGGGCGTGGCGCATAGCCTGCACACACCACTGATGGCGGTCACCAATGCGATTTCGTCGATCATTATCCTGGGCGCGCTGATGCAGATCGGCTCGGGCAGTTTCCTGGTGATTGTGCTGGCGGCCCTGTCGGTCTTTATGGCTGGGATTAACATCTTTGGTGGCTTCCTCGTCACCCGGCGCATGCTTGCCATGTTCCAGAAATCTTAAGGAGGCTACAGAGATGGAATATGGATTTACCACTGCCGCCTATGTGGTCGCGGCTGTTCTCTTCATCCTCAGCCTTGGCGGGCTGTCCGGCCAGGAAAGCGCAAAACGCGCGGTCTGGTACGGGATTGTCGGCATGGCGCTGGCTGTTTTTGCCACCCTTGTTGGCCCGGGCTCCGGGCTCTGGCTCTTGTCGATCGTGCTGATCGCCGGTGGCGGCGTTATCGGCTACCAGCTGGCAACTCGGGTACAGATGACCCAGATGCCCGAACTGGTTGCTGCGATGCACTCTTTGGTTGGCCTGGCCGCGGTCTTTGTGGGTCTTATCGCCCATATCGAACTGGGTCGTGTCCTAGCCATGGACGCAGAGGCCAAACAGGCGCTGGACGGCTTTGCCAAGCTGTTGGCCAAGAAAGACGGCGTCGAGATCGCCATCCTGCGGGTTGAGCTGTTCCTCGGCATCTTCATTGGTGCCGTGACCTTTACCGGTTCGGTTGTAGCCTATGGCAAACTGGCAGGTAAACTGACCTCTTCGGCGGTGAAACTGCCCGGCGGTCATATGCTCAACGCTGCTGCGGCGGGCGTGTCGCTGATCGCGCTGATCTGGTACTTCAACACTGGTGGCTTTGTGCCGCTGATGCTGATGACGCTGGCAGCCCTGTTCATTGGGTATCACCTGATCATGGGCATCGGCGGCGCCGATATGCCAGTGGTTGTCTCGATGCTGAACAGCTACTCGGGCTGGGCCGCGGCTGCGATTGGTTTCTCCCTTGGCAACGACCTGCTGATCGTTGTGGGGGCGCTGGTTGGCTCTTCCGGTGCGATCCTGTCGTACATCATGTGTAAGGCGATGAACCGCAGCTTTGTCAGCGTTATCCTGGGCGGCTTTGGCGGCACAGCTGGTCCGCAGATGGAGGTCGAAGGCGAGCAGGTGGCCATCGACGCCGATGGCGTTGCAACCGCGCTGGACGAGGCCGATAGCGTCATCATCATCCCCGGCTACGGCATGGCGGTGGCACAGGCGCAGCAGAACGTGGCGGAACTGACCCGTCGCCTGCGGGCCAAGGGCAAGACAGTACGCTTTGCCATCCATCCGGTTGCGGGCCGTCTGCCCGGGCACATGAACGTGCTGCTGGCCGAAGCCAAAGTTCCCTATGATATCGTCATGGAAATGGATGAGATCAACGAGGACTTCCCGGAAACCGATGTGGCCATCGTCATTGGCTCCAATGACATCGTCAACCCGGCGGCCCAGGAAGATCCCAACTCTCCCATCGCTGGCATGCCGGTTCTGGAATGCTGGAAGGCGAAACAGGTCTTTGTCTCCAAGCGCGGCCAGGGCACCGGCTACTCCGGCATCGAAAACCCCCTGTTCTTCAAGGAAAACACCAGGATGTTCTATGGCGATGCCAAAGCGTCCCTGGACAAGCTGATCCCGATGATCGACTGAGTTTTGCGCAATCACGTGAGAGATGCTCTTTAATCTTCTGCGTGAATCAAAATTCGAATCGGCGTTTCGTGCTCAAGATGCATTGCAAACCGGGCAAGCTTGAAAAGATCACTACGGGCACGGATCGCCCAGTATGGACGTAATATTGCAATGTCGCGGCGGACCTGAAGTCATCCACATGATAATTGTTTAACATAAGATAGATTATGCGTATTTTATCAATAATATATTT
>CAJQNB010000015.1 GCA_905479575.1 uncultured Pseudophaeobacter sp. | reverse complement strand
GACGTGGTCGAGGCCCTCGGCCTGTTGACCCGCATCCCGGTAAACGCATCCCGCAATCGCGCCGTTCAGTCGGCCTGGGCTTGGCCAATTGCAGGTGTGATCGTCGCCTTTGTCGCCGTGCTTACCGGCTGGATCGCCACGCTATTAGGCGTCCCGCCAATGATGGCTGCGGCGTTGACCCTCGTCACTCAAATTGTAGCCACCGGCGCGCTGCACGAGGATGGTCTGGCTGACTGCGCCGACGGCTTTTGGGGCGGTTTGGACCGGGCCAAACGGCTCGCGATTATGAAAGACAGCCGCATCGGTACCTACGGCGTGGTCGTACTGGTGTTGTCACTACTACTTCGATGGAGTGCGATTACCATCCTCATCGAGCAGCATTTTCTGCTCGGCGGGCTGGTCACAGCGGCGGCCTTGTCGCGTGTGCCAATGGTCGCCTTAATGGGGCTTGTGGAGCCCGCCCGCCCAGATGGCTTGTCCCATTCTGTCGGCAGACCCACCCACGAATCCCTGCTCTTGGCCAGCGCCGCCGCCATGGCCAACGCAATGCTGTTCGCTGGGTTTGCGGCGATACCCGTCGCCGTGATTGTCGCAGGACTGAGCTTCGGCACCGCACGGATCGCCAGCCAAAAGATCGGCGGGCAAACCGGTGACGTCCTGGGTGCCAGTCAGCAAATCGCGGAAATCGCCGCTTTGGTCACACTGGTTTCGATCCTGTGAACAGACAAAAGCCGCCGTCTTTTCAGACGACGGCTTCTAAATGGGGTTTGAGGTTTTCTTAAGCCGCAGCCGCGCGCGACATCAAAACGTCACCAATCTGCTTTTGCGCGTCCAGCTCATCGCCGCCGCCCACTGCTGCAACCTCGCGGGTTAACCGTTCAAGTGCTGCTTCGTAAAGCTGACGCTCCGAATAGCTCTGCTCGCGCTGGTCATCGGTCCGGTGCAAATCCCGCACCACTTCTGCGATCGCGATCAGATCACCTGAGTTGATCTTTTGCTCATATTCCTGCGCCCGGCGAGACCACATGGCGCGTTTGACCTTGGCCTTGCCTTTGAGGGTTTTCATCGCCTGATTGATCACATCCGGCGAGCTGAGCGAGCGCATACCCACTTCGATGGCCTTGTTGGTTGGCACCCGCAGGGTCATCTTGTCCTTTTCAAAGGTGATCACGAAAAGCTCCAGCGCAAAGCCGGCCACTTCCTGCTCCTCAACCGAGATGATCTGTCCAACACCATGGGCCGGATAAACCACATATTCGTCGGGACGGAATGCGAGCTTCTTCGATTTTGTCATACAGGTCTTTCCTTACGCTAGAGGCCGGGCAGCGCCAGAGGCAACTATCCGACACAACAACGGCAACGCTATCGCCCCTGAACTGCATCGCAGGTCAGACGCTCTATCGTCACCGTGGGTCAATCCCCAGGCCGCGCGCTACATCAAAAATGCCACGCGAGATGGGTTTCATTTTCATATACATCTGTGCAGACCATATCACAAAATGCCCCCCTTCGAAAGACGAGGGGAGCCCTGTTCCTGCCAATCGCAGGTGAAAATCACCGTTTTCAGGTGGTTTTCGGCAAAAAACTGGTCATGTTTTCCAACCCACCCCGAGATTCGGAGACGCTTACCCGCCCTCGCCGGGGGCCTCGGAGAAGTATTTCTCAAGCTTGCCCTCTTCGCCGTCACGCTCTTCAGCCTCCGGCATCGGGTCTTTTTTGGAGACAATCACCGGCCACATCTCAGAGTATTTGCGGTTGAACTCAACCCATTTATCCATGTCTGGCTCGGTGTCTGGGCGAATGGCATCGGCCGGGCATTCCGGTTCGCAAACACCACAGTCGATGCATTCATCCGGGTGGATCACCAGGGTGTTTTCCCCCTCGTAGAAACAATCTACCGGGCACACCTCTACACAATCGGTGTATTTGCAGGCGATGCAGTTATCCGTAACGACGTAGGTCATGCGGGCTTTGTCCCATTTGCTGTTTGGCAACTAGCTAGTTCAGACTCGCTTCATCTTCAAGATGTCACGTGAAGTCCTGTTGCCTGGAAAGGTCAAGCGCCCTGCGAGATTTCTTGTCTGGCCGCCCTTTTCCCTCAAATCGCGGATTTGCAGGCAGGATGTCCTGTTTTGGCGTCTTATCAAGATAAAGGGTCTGCGCCTCGGGGGCGGGTCCGCGGCGGGTGCCGATGGCGACAACTTCGACCACCCGAATCTGTCGCCCCTGTGGAAAGCTCAGAACATCACCTGAGGTGACGCTCTGAGCCGTTTTTGTGATCTTGCTGCCGTTCAGGCGAAGATGTCCGGCGCTGATCTGTTTGGCGGCCAGGCTGCGGGTTTTGAAGAACCGCGCATGCCAGAGCCACTTGTCGACCCGGATTTTCTCCGCCTTTGGCTGCATCCGGGATCAGTCGCCTTGCTTCAGCCCCATCAGAGCTGCCGCAAAGGGGTTGTCCGGATCGATCTGCTTTTCTTTCTTTGGAGGCCGGGCGGAATAGGTCTTGCTGCCCTGTTGTTGCGGGCGACCTCCCTTTTTACCACCGGGTTTGCCAGCAGGGCGCCCACCGGGCTTGCCGCCACTGCGCTCACCCGAGCGACCCTGACCGCGCGGTTTACCACCGCGACGCTCCTGGCCATCCTGTCCAGCAGCAGCTTCGGCGTTTTGGCTTACACCGCCCCCCTGGCCACGACGCTGGCCACGGTTGCCACCGCCCTGACGGGCGCGACCACCCCAAGCGAAGGTATAAAAGACCTCCATCTCGGCCGGGGCTTCGACAGAATCTTCAGCAGGCGCGTCAGCCGGAGCATCTGCGGCTGCGTCGGCGGTCTCTGCTTTGGCCTCCTCGACAGGTGCCTCCTCTGGCGCAGCGGGGGCCTCTTCAGGAGCCTCAGCTACAGGCGCGTCCTCAGGTTTGGCCTCCACCTCAACGGCAGGCGCCTCTTCGGACTTGGCTTCCGCCTCTTCGGCAGGAGCAGCCTCTTTGGGCGCTTCGGGAGCTGCTTTGACCTTGGCCCGTTCGCCTTTTTCGGCGCGATAGCCCAGACCCTGCATCAGATCGGCAAATTGCTCCAGCGTCATGCCGGTAATCGACAACATATCCGCCTTGGCTTCAAAGCCACCGCGGCTGTCTTCGGCGCGCAACATATCAGCCAAACGCTCCAGCATGTCGATGCGGATCATCCGCTCGCCCGCTTCGCGGTAGCCGGCCATGGTATCGTAGCCCTGCGGCGCATCCTTGGCGGCGGGCACGGTGACCAGACCGGGAGGCGGCGCTTCGGGGAATTCCTGCACACCGTTGGCAAGCGACCACAGCACCAGACGCAGACGCGTCGGCGCGGGTTTCAGCAACAGCGGCATGAAGATGGTGAACTGGCCAAACCGAATACCGTGTTTGCGCAGCGCGCCACGGGCCTCTTGATCCAGATCTTTGACTTCCTGCATCACGGTGTGACGCGGCAGCAGGCCAAGACCTTCGACCAGACGGAAGGCAAAGCCACGGGCCAGACCTGTCAATTCTTCGTCTTTTTGCAGATTGATCAGCGGTTCAAACAGCGCCTGCACCTTGCGAGAGATGAAATGCTGCAGGCGGCGTTCAACCTTTTGTGCAACATCCGCACCAGCGGCGTCATCCACAAAGACCTCAACCATCGGGTTGAGCGGATCAGCACCCGCCACCAGTTTACCAACGGCAGCGTCGCCCCACATCAGGCCACCCTGTTCGGTGAAGTCGATCTCGGTATCGGGTGCATTATAAAACCGGTCTGCGCGCAAATGGAATTGCGGCGCCAGCGCCTGCAGCGAGGCAGACTTTAATGTCTTTGCCTCCGCTCCTTGTGCGCTTTTATCCGGGGTAAACCGGAACCCGTCCAACCGTCCGACAAATTCGCCTTCGACGGTCACTTCACCCTTGTCATTCACTTCGGCCAAAAGGGCCTCCTTCTGTTTGAGCCGCCGCAGAAGCACGGATGTGCGCCGGTCCACAAATCTTTGAGTCAAGCGCTCGTGCAGCGCATCTGACAACCTGTCTTCTACAGCGCGAGTCACGCCACGCCAATGGCTTTCGTCACGCAGCCAATTTTTACGCTGAGAGACATAGGTCCAGGTACGAATAAAGGCCAGACGCTTGGAAAGTGTGTCAATATCGCCATCCGTGCGGTCAATCCGCTTGATCTGACGGGCCAGCCAGTCGTCGGGAACCACGCCACCGCCGTGCAAATATTCAAAAATACCGCCAATCAGCGCCGCATGCTCCCCATGGGAGATACCGCGAAAGTCGGGAATACGACACACGTCCCACAGCAGGCGCACCGATTGCGCATTGGTTGTGCGCGAAATTATGCCGCTGTCGCGCGACAGGTATTTCAATGCGCCCAGGTCATCTGCTTCGCGGGCGCGCACCAGCACCTCATCCTGTGGCGATGATTCGAGCGAACGGATCAGGGCCTCAACCGTCCCAAACTGCAGATCTGTCGACCGCCAGTTGAGCTTTTTCAATGGCGTAAAGCGGTGTTCCATGATGGCTTCAGCCACCTCATCCTCCAGGGGGCGCGCATCCCCGGTGACGCCAAAACTGCCGTGGCTCATACCGCGCCCGGCCCGCCCGGCAATCTGCGCCAGCTCGTTTGGCGCCAGGGGGCGCATGCGTCGCCCGTCAAATTTGGATGTCGCGGAAAAGGCCACATGGTCGATATCCAGGTTCAGCCCCATACCAATGGCATCTGTCGCCACCAGATAATCGACCTCACCGTTTTGATAGAGCTCAACCTGGGCATTGCGGGTGCGCGGAGACAGCGCCCCCATAACAACCGCAGCCCCGCCTTTTTGCCGCTTCAACAGCTCGGCGATGGCGTAGACATTATCAACCGAGAAGCCAACGATGGCGGTGCGCGGTGGCATCCGGCTGATTTTCTTGGAGCCACCATAGACCAGTTCGGACATCCGCTCGCGACGCAGAAACTCCACCTCTGGCACCAGCGCCTTGATCGGCCCGCGCATGGTATCGGCGCCCAGAAACAAGGTTTCATTGGTGCCACGAGAGTGCAGCAACCGTTCGGTAAAGACATGGCCGCGCTCGGGATCGGCACAAAGCTGAATTTCGTCAATCGCCAGGAAATCACAGCCCATGCCCGGCGGCATCGCCTCAACCGTGCAGATCCAGTATTTTGCCCGGGGCGGCACGATGCGCTCTTCGCCGGTGACCAGCGCCACCACCGAGGGGCCGCGAATGGCGACGATTTTATCATAGACCTCGCGCGCCAACAGCCGCAGGGGAAAGCCCATGATGCCGGTGCGATAGCCCAGCATCCGTTCAATCGCGTAATGTGTTTTGCCGGTATTTGTCGGCCCCAAAACCGCCAAGATCCGCGATGCGCCTGCCATCTGATCAGCCCTTGTTCTGCCTCTTTCCTACAGGTCGAGTGTGACACTACGGAATCAGGTCGGCTTAAAGATCCTTGCCTGCAACCTCGGGCCGCAGACGCTCCAGCGCGCTGAGTACTTCTTCGTGGTGGGGATGTATAGCCTTGGCACGCAAATAGGCCTCATAGGCGCGTTTGGGGTCGCGGAACTGTTCAAACACCGTCCCCAAGGCATAGATCGCATTGTAATCATTCGGGTTCAGCGCCAAAGCCCGTTCGAGATCCGCAACCGAAGGCCCATAGGCCCCCATTGCGTGATAGGCGCGGGCCCGTTCATACCAACCGCGGGCAAAATCCGGCGCGTGATCCGTCAGCGCCGTAAGATGTTCAATCGCCGCTAGAAAATCACCTTTGGTCATGGCCTCAACAGCGCGCGACAACAAAAGGTCCATCGCCGCAGAGCCGCTTTTGCGCCAGAGCGCCTGCAACTCCCGATCGACCCCCCGCGCGCTTGCGGCATCAGCGGAAACCAGCTGATCCAACAGGTCAGATTCCGCTGAACTTTCGCCCGCAGCGATTGCAAAAGGCATGGAAATCGTGACTGTAAGCAGCGTTGCCGCCACGATAGCTTTGAGGTTCAAGTGATTTACGATCATGATGAGCCAGTGTAACCCTGTGCCGCGTTTTTTCTAGTGCTGGAAGCAGGGGCTTCACACAAAATTGCAGTTTCCCGTGCGCGGGGCCGCACAATGACACCGCTGTGCACCCCGCTGCACCATGATCAAAGGAAGACCCAAATGAGCGACACACTCGAACAAGCCGCCGCCGCCATGAACGAAAAAATGGCTGGCAGTGATTTCTCTGCCACCGCAAAATTTGCCATCGAAGGCCTTGGCTCCATTGTGCTGGACGGCAATGGCGCCCGCGTCAGCGACGACGAGGCAGATGTCACCATGTCCGCCGATGCAGAGACCTTTCAGGGCATCCTGACCGGAGAGGTGAACCCAACCAGCGCCTTTATGTCCGGCAAACTCACCATCGACGGTGACATGGGCACAGCCATGCAGCTGGCATCGGCGCTGGCCTAATGGACAAAAGCCTGATGGACCTGACCCCCGCGCCCTATTTTGCTGAAATCGCAGAAGGACCCAAAACCGGACAGGCCCATTGGGCAACCACTAATGACGGGTTGCGCATTCGCGTCGGTCACTGGCTGCCAACCGGGGATGAGCCGGTAAAAGGCCCAGTAATAAAAGGCCCAGTAAAAGGCACTGTGCTGATCTTTCCCGGCCGCACCGAATATGTCGAAAAATATGGCCCCGCCGCCGCTGATTTCAACCAGCGCGGCTATGCCGCTTTGGCAGTGGATTGGCGTGGACAGGGGCTGGGCGAACGCATGCTTGCGGATCGCCGCCTGGGTCACGTGGAAGAATTTGGCGACTTTCAAAAAGACGTGGCAGCGGTTGTGAAGCTGGCCAAGCAGCTAAAACTGCCGGAACCCTGGTATCTCTTGGGCCATTCCATGGGCGGTGCCATTGGCCTGCGCGCCCTGATGGAGGGCCTGCCGGTCAAGGCCTGCGCCTTTTCTGCGCCCATGTGGGGCATCCTCATCCCCAACACCATGAAGCCCGTAGCCCGGGTCCTTGGTGGCCTGGCGCCCGTTTTAGGAATGGGCGACAAGCGCGTCCCGACAACGACCCAGGGCCATTATGTGGAAACCGCGCCCTTCAAGGGCAACACCCTGACCAATGATCCGGCGATGTATCAATTGATGATTGACCAGCTGAAGGCGCAGCCCGATCTGGTCTTGGGCGGGCCCACCATCAACTGGTTGAGCGAAGGGCTGAAGGAATGCGAAACACTGGCCGAGCGCCCCTCACCGGTATTGCCCTGCCTCACCTTTCTTGGCGCGCAAGAGCAGATCGTCAACAGCGCGGCGGTCAAAGATCGCATGGCGCGCTGGCCCGGTGGCGAGTTGGACCTGATTGATCCGGCGCAGCACGAGATCGTGATGGAGGGCCAGGAGACGCGCCGCAGGGTTTTTGACAAGATGACCCAGCTGTTTGACCAATACCGGTAGCTGGGCCACTACACAGGCCACTAGCCAGACCACGGGTGAGACAACGGCGTGTTACGCCTGCGGATACGGGACCAACACCGCCTTGGCGGTTGCTGTAAATTCGCATCACCAAATCTGCCCCGTCCCGAATTTCGGCGCGGGGCTTTGCTTGTGATCCGCCCCTGTGCCCCTTAGATGTTGTGCAACGCCATAACAGAGATGCCCGCCAAGGAGCCCCCATGTTGCAACTCCCCTTTCCCGTCCGTGATGCCCTCGTCCGTGATGCCAATGCCAGCTCTGGTTCTGATGAGCTGGGCAATCTGCCGGTCTGGGATCTCACCGATCTCTATGCCTCCGATGACGCGCCAGAGCTGTCTCGCGATCTGGACTGGCTGGAGCAGGAATGCAGCTCCTTTGCCGCAGATTACCAAGGTAAGCTGGCCGATCTGGATGCCGCCGGCCTGCTGAACTGCGTGCTGCGCAACGAAAAGATCAATTCCATTGCCGGGCGCATCATGTCCTATGCCGGTCTGCGCTATTACCAGCTGACCACGGATGCGGACCGCACCAAATTCATGTCCGACATGCAGGAGAAGATCACCATCTTCACCACGCCGCTGGTGTTTTTCACTTTGGAAATCAACCGCATTGAAGACGAGGCTCTGGACGCGCATTTTGCCGCCAATGCGGATCTTGCCCGCTACAAACCTGTGTTTGACCGCATCCGCGCCATGAAGCCCTATCAGCTCTCGGATGAGCTGGAGCGCTTCCTGCATGATCTGGGCGTGGTGGGCGACGCCTGGGAGCGGCTGTTCGACGAAACCATTGCTGGCTTGACCTTTCAGGTCGAGGGCCAGGAGCTGAACATCGAAGGCACCCTGAGCCTGCTGACCGAACAGGATCGCAGCAAACGCGAAGCCGCCTCGCGCGAATTGGCGCGGGTGTTTCAGGCCAATGTCAAAACCTTTGCCCGCGTCCACAACACCCAGTCCAAGGAAAAGGAAATCATGGACCGCTGGCGTGGCATGCCGACACCGCAAACTGGCCGCCATTTGTCCAATGATGTGGAACCCGAAGTGGTCGAGGCCCTGCGCGAAGCTGTGGTTGCCGCCTACCCCAAGCTGTCGCACCGCTATTACGAGCTGAAACGCAAATGGCTGGGGCTGGACCGCATGCAGGTCTGGGACCGCAACGCGCCGCTGCCGATGGAAGACAGCCGCGTCGTCGACTGGGCGCAGGCCGAAAAAACCGTGATGGAGGCTTATGAGGCCTTTGATCCGCGCATGGGGGAGCTGGCCGCGCCGTTTTTCTCCAAGGGCTGGATTGATGCGGGCGTCAAACCCGGCAAGGCCCCCGGTGCCTTTGCCCACCCCACCGTCACCGATGTGCACCCCTATGTGATGCTGAACTATCTGGGCAAGCCACGGGACGTGATGACCCTGGCCCATGAGCTGGGCCATGGCGTGCATCAGGTGCTGGCCGCCCAACAGGGCGAGATGCTCTCCTCAACGCCGCTGACCCTGGCCGAAACCGCCAGTGTATTTGGCGAGATGCTCACCTTCCGCAAAATGCTGGACGGGGCAGAAACCAAAGAGCAGCGCAAGATCCTGCTGGCCGGCAAGGTTGAGGACATGATCAACACCGTGGTGCGCCAGATTGCCTTTTATGACTTTGAATGCAAACTGCATGCGGCCCGCGCTGACGGCGAACTCACCCCGGATGACATCAACGCCCTGTGGATGTCGGTGCAGGCCGAATCCTTGGGTGAAGCCTTTGACTTCATGGAGGGCTACGAGACCTTCTGGTGCTATGTGCCGCATTTTGTGCACTCGCCCTTCTATGTCTATGCCTATGCCTTTGGCGACGGCTTGGTGAACGCGCTGTATTCGGTCTACGCTGAGGGTGGCGAGGGCTTTGAGGACAAGTACTTTGACATGCTCAAGGCCGGTGGCTCCAAGCATCACAAAGAGCTGCTTGCCCCCTTTGGTCTTGATGCCTCGGACCCCAAGTTCTGGGACAAGGGCCTGTCGATGATTTCTGGCATGATTGATGAGCTGGAAGCCATGGAGGACTAATGGCGCTGGAGCTGCGCCCAATCCCCGCGCGCGACTATGATCTTGTGCGTCACATCGCCGTGGCGCCGGATCAGGTCCTGTTTTCGGGCACCATAGCGCAGGCTTTCAATACCGCTGAGGATGGCGTGGATTTCCACGCCATCTTTTTTCAGGGTGCCGCTGTTGGTTTTTTCAAAATTGACCGGGCCTATGGCCTCGCCCAGGGGCTCGAGCTGGGGCTGCGGGGGTTTATGATTGATCACCTCTACCAGCAAAAGCGCTACGCCACGCGGGCCTTGCAGGCCATGCCCGACTATCTGCGCCACCATTATCCAAATCACACCGGCCTGGTTCTGACCGTGGATTTGCACAATCTCACTGCCATCAGCCTCTATCGCAAGACCGGCTTTACCCAGGCCCAAGACTTGCACTTTGGCGGGCTGTTTGGCCTGCAACTGGTGATGCGCATGGCCCTGCCCGGGGCAGAGCGTTTGGATTTAGGGGACAGGCGAGCACAATGAACCACCCAGCCCTGCCTGCCCTGCCAGCTGAGTTGATTTCGACGTTCCAGATCACCCGCGTCTTGTCACTGCAAGAGGTGCCGCGGGCACAGATCTGGCATGTGGAAACGCAGCGCCATGGTCAGGCGGCTTTGAAACTCTACACTGCAGGGCATATGGGCAACGAAGCCAGTGGCTTTCCCTTCCTGGCCGCATTGCAAGGCCCTGTGGCGCAGATCTACCAGGTCGCCCAGAACGCTGTGTTGATGGAATGGTTGCCGGGGCCTTCGCTGGGGGATATCGCCCGCAATGGCGGGCAGGCAGAGGCAGATACCGCTCTGGCTCAGGTCGCCGCGGACATTCACACCCAAACCAAAGCGTTAAAACTGCCCGGCTTGACGCCTCTTGCCGCCTGGTTCAAAGCCCTGCGCGCGCCTGCAGCTGACCTGAACCTGACCGGCCAAGCCCTCCGCACAGTACAACAGGCGCAAAGCCTGGCAGAGGCCCTGCTGGCCAACCAAGAAGACATTCGCCCGTTGCATGGGGATCTGCATCACCAGAACATTCGTCAGGGCACAGGCGGCTATTGCGCGTTTGATGCCAAGGGGCTGATTGGCGAGCGCTGCTATGAATTGGCCAATGCCTTTCGCCATCCCAAAGGTCTGGAACAGGACATATATAGCGCCGATCTGATTGCCCGGCGCGCAAGGCTCTGGGGACAGGTCTTTGACGTGTCACCAAAGCGCCTGCTGCAATGGTCCTGTGCAAAAACTGCCTTGTCCCTGGTCTGGCGACAGGGGGCGGATCTGCAACACGACCCCGAACTGATCCTGTTGGAGCGGCTGCTGGTTCAGCACTCCAGGTTTTAAGGATCGGGCACTATTTCCCCTCTTCGCGAGCTCCGCGTCTGGAAACGCCACCCCGACTACCTGAGCATTTCTGTCAACTATTTGTTTTTGTTCGATTTTTCTGAAATCATGATTGACGACTCACTCTGACAGCCCTATCCATAAGACAAGAACCGCAGCCCGCCAGATCGTCAGGCAGCAAGCAGCAAGCCACTCCAGCCAGTCCGGGCTTTGCCAGGACACGCCAGACAGCCAGCCATGCCAGCAACTTACCGATCTTAGCCAGCCCGCTTTTCAGCCAGCCCATCTAGTAGCCAGCCGTTTTTAGCCAGCCTGCTGTTTAGCCAGCACGTTCTGCGTGTTCGCTTTGGGGATCTCGCTTTCTGCGCTGATCCTCTGCGACTTTAGCTAGGGTTTGATCGTCGCCATCGCAGCGGCTCCGCCAGCCCCCGCACCCGCCGCACCCCCTCGCCCGCCAGCCTTTTTGCCAGCCCGCCAGGTTCTGCGCCAGTTCCGCTGAACACCCGACCTTGGCGCGGGTCCAGCTCAGCCAGCTGCCCTGCAACCATACAGGGTGCCAGCCTCCCGCCAGATGTAGCGCCCCAAACAAAAAAACGGGCGGCCCCAATGGGACCGCCCGCTTGTGAACCCAGCTATCAGAGCCGGTTAATGTGCTGCCAGCATGCCCTTAGCCGAGGCCAGCTCAAGCATTTTCTTTTGCAGTTTTTCAAAGGCCCGCACCTCGATCTGGCGGATCCGCTCCCGGCTCACGCCGTATTCTGCGCTCAACTCTTCCAGAGTCTGCACCTTCTCCGCCAGACGACGCTGGGTGAGAATATCCTTTTCCCGGTCGTTCAGCACGTCCAGGGCCTGGGCCAACAGCTCACGACGGGCTTCCAGCTCATCGCGAGCCTCATAGTCACCAGCCTGGTCGGCGTCTTCATCCTCAAGCCAGTCCTGCCACTGCATAGTGCCCTCGCCCTCGCTGCCAACAGTGGCATTGAGAGAGGCGTCGCCACCGGACATCCGGCGGTTCATTGAGACCACTTCGTCCTCGGTCACCCCAAGGTCATGGGCAATCCTGGCAACGTTTTCGGGGCGCAGATCCCCCTCTTCCAGGGCACCGATACGGGCCTTGGCCTTGCGCAGGTTAAAGAACAGTTTCTTTTGCGCCGAGGTTGTGCCCAGCTTGACCATCGACCAGGAGCGCAGGACATATTCCTGGATCGAGGCGCGGATCCACCACATGGCATAGGTCGCCAGACGGAAGCCTTTTTCGGGATCAAAGCGTTTCACCGCCTGCATCAAACCGACATTGGCCTCAGAGATCACTTCGGCCTGCGGCAGACCATAGCCCCGGTAGCCCATAGCGATCTTGGCCGCCAGACGCAGGTGCGAGGTCACCATCCGATGCGCCGCACCAGAGTCCTCTTTTTCCACCCAGGCCTTGGCCAACATGTATTCTTCTTCTGGTTCCAGCAGCGGGAACTTACGGATTTCTTGCATATAGCGGTTCAACCCGCCTTCGGGGGTCGGTGCGGGCAGATTTGCATAATTAGCCATTCAAACGGTCCCTCCCAAGATGTTTATGGACTTAACATTGATCATATGGGTTAACGCTAAACGCCTTTCAAGGGGCGCCTGCAAGTACGCTTTTATATTTCAGCCGACGAAACATCTGTGACCTTTGACACATAACCCAAAAGAAAATCACCTTTCTCCATAAAATTGTCTTTTCCCGCCCTACTGCCTTGCCGCGACCAAAAACTGGGCAAACTGCCGGGCAAAGACTGTTTTGCGGCTGGAAACCCCCAGAGTTCGGAACACCTCCGGCGCGTTGCGCAGAGGCCGGACAGTGACACCCCCATGGATGCCGTCATGGGACATCGGCACAAAGGCCACCCCCAACCCGGCAGCGACAAGATCCAGAACCTGCTGATCATGCAAAGCCTGCGCTGGTGGCAAGGGTATTAACCCCTGCTCGTCCGGCATGCTGTCTGCATTGGGACAATAGGGCCGATGAATACGGGCCTCGTCTCTCAAATCCGCCAGATCAACACTGCTCCCGGCTACCAGAACATGTGCCTGCGGCAGAGCGACTCCGTAGCTTTCTGTGCGCAGCGGGAAAAAGTCATGGCCTGCAGGGACGCAGCCTTCACTGATCAGGGCCAGATCTGCCTCTTCCAGCACGGGGGCAAAGGACAGATAGGTCTCTGGGTGCGCCAACCTGAGTGCGCGAAACCCGGCCGTAAAGGACGCCAGCAGGACATCCGGCGGGCAGTGAATGCGCAACAGGCGCCGCTCGCTGGTCTGCAACCGCTGCACCATCCCAGACAACTGCGCCACGCTGCCCGCTGCCTCGGCATAGAGCCGCTCCCCCAGCGGCGTCACGGTCAGGCCGCGCCGGTGCCGATAGAACAGGTCGCCCCCCATCAGGTCCTCAAGCTTTTGAATCGCTGCCGAGACCGTCGGCTGGCTCACCCCATTGGCCCTGGCCGCATGGCTGAACGAGCCCATCTCCAGGGCGCTCATAAAGTATCGGAGCGGCGTGAGTTCTAACATAGGTAAAACCTATACAAAGGATAGTTAACCCCAGAATATCATATACCAGAAAGGTCTGCCATCTCTTTTGCTCACCGTAACCCTGTTCAAAGGACTGTCAAAATGAACACCACCGCTGCCCCCACCAAAACACCCGTCAGTGCGATTGAAACCCTGCTGCGCAAATTCGTCGCCGGCGATCCCGCCCTGGTGACCTATATGGCTGACGATATTGATTTTCGCATTGACCACTTTCACGATGAAGCGGATGTGAGCTGGCAGGTCGGCAAAGGCCTTGCGGATATCGCCACCATCCTCACCCGCTTGGGAACAGAGGTCTTTCCAAAAGGCACAGAAGCCCTGTCGATCGCAACACAGCCGCTGCCGCAAGAAGGATGGATGCTCACCACGTTTGAACAAAAGTTTTTCTATGGGGTGCGCGGTCGCATGTGCACCAGCGCCACGCTGATCCTGTCCCATGAGACGGACGGCAAGGTGGATTTCTTCCGCGAAACCGTCACCAATGTGATTGATTGCCCTGACACAGCCGCGATCTAGACCCTACGCAGCCACCGCAATGGGTGCCGATCTATGCGGCAGCCATTGTCAGGGCATGCCACAAAGCCACACCGGGCTGCACGGCGGGCTTCACCCCCGCCGTGCAGCCCAAACATAAAAACAGAGATCCCCCCCAGATCAGCCCGCGACAGGGGGCAGACGCAGCGCCTCGATCAGATCGCTCATGTCCTGGGGAAGCGGCGCTTCAAACCGCATCTCCGCGCCGCTGACCGGGTGCACAAAACCCAGGACCGCCGCATGCAGGGCCTGCCGGGGAAAACTCTGCACAGCGGCAATCGCCGCTGGGGTCAGGGATTTGGCGGCAAGTTTGCGTTTGCCGCCATAGGTCGGATCGCCAACCAGGCCATGGCCCGCATGGGCCATATGGACCCGGATCTGATGGGTACGCCCCGTTTCCAGCCAGCATTCGATCAGGGCAGCCACCGGCGGCTGGCCAAAGGGCGCGACAATGCGGGCACGGGTCACCGCATGGCGCCCGCCCTGGAACAACACGGCCTGACGCTGGCGGTCAAATTTGTGCCGCGCCAGTTGTGTTGTCAGTTTCAGAATGTTGCCCGGTTCAAAACTGGTGCCCTTTACCCCCCGCAGTCGCGGATCATTGGCATCAGGCACCCCATAGCAAAGAGCCCGGTAATAGCGCTCCACCGTGTGTTTCTCAAACTGCCGCGCCAGCCCCTGATGGGCCACATCCGATTTGGCCACCACCAAAAGCCCGGAGGTCTCTTTGTCGATACGGTGCACAATGCCGGGGCGCTTGACCCCGCCCACACCAGAGAGGTTTTCGCCGCAGTGATGCAGCAAGGCATTGACCAGAGTTCCCGATGGTGTCCCTGGTGCCGGATGCACCACCATACCCGCAGGTTTATTGATCACGATCAGATCGCCATCCTCAAAGATCACATCCAGGGTAATATCTTCGGGACCGATGTGACTGTCCTCGGCCTCCTCCACGGTGATGGAGATCAGCGCCCCTTCAACCACCCGGGCCTTGGCGTCGCGCACCACAGCGCCATCCATTGTCAGGCTGCCTGCCTCGATCAATCGGGCGAGCCGTGTACGTGACAATGCAGCTTCGGCTGGCACATCGCGCGAAACCGCTTTATCAAGCCTTTTAGGCGGGTCTTCCGCGATGATAAACTCAATCTGGCGGCTGCCCATGACTGATCCTTCCAAGCCTGAAATCCAAGACGAACCGCCGCAGCTGAAATTCCTGCGTCGACTGGTGACCACATTAACCGTGGTGATGATTGGCGGGCTTGTACTGGTTGTCAGCCTGCTTGTCATCCGCTTGTCTGCAGATAGCCCCACCCTGCCCAGCAAAATCACCCTGCCCGCCGGCACCACAGCCCAGGCGGTGACTTTTGGATCCGGCTGGATCGCGGTGGTGACCACGGACGATCAAATCCTGATTCTGGACCCAGACAACCAGGCAGTTCGCCAGGCGATAGACATCGAATAGCTGCGCGCCAATTGCGGGGCTGCTGAAGACAGAGGTCTTGTGCCTCTCTACGCAGTTGGTGCAGGCGCTGACCAGATCACTGGTAGACGCCCTAGCCTGTGTAGAGTGTGCTAAAACAGAAGGTGCGTTGGACCCAGAATGCCGGAGAACCGCTCCAACCTCTCTCTCACAGAAACCAGTAGTCAGTATTTGAGTGACACCTCCGCCCCGGCTCGAACGGGGGGATCTCCTGCTTCACAATCAAATGGTTTCCATTTATTTTCAACGCAGTTTGGATAATAGGCCTACCTAGTTTGGAGTGAAACTAGCGGCTATGGGCCACTGATACTCAGAGCCACATCCGGGTCGCGCCCTTGGAGTTGCCGGTTTGGCAAGGTTGTACTGACAGGCAGCAGCCAGCCCAATCAATACATTAAAGAAAGGCACAGTGCCGAAATTTCCGCAAGTGCGGAGACAACTGATCAATTTCACGAAAGCAGCCATTTCGTGAACGTTCCCGACCTTGGTTCATTCTGCGCCGCAAACGAGCGGAAGCAATCCGCAGAGAGCGTGCATTACAAGGTCCATTCGGCAGCCCCCGTCCGATCAGAAAATGAAATCGCTATGACCTAAGTCTGACATATCGACCCCCAGTACAGTTATCGTATTTCCCATACCATCCTGTATGACCACATCGTTACCGTCTTGAGACATATGGTGGTTGCGCAGATCTCGCAGGCCAGTAATTTCCTCCACACCCGACAAATCGATTTTCTCAGCGCGTTTGTGTTCGGAAAAATCACCAATGGTATCGTTTCCGAATGCTCCGGAGAAAACAAAGGTATCGGCTTGCCCCCCACCCTGCAAAAAATCATCACCTGAGCCGCCATTCAGGGTGTCTCGACCGTTATTACCGTACAGACGATCATTGCCCTTATTGCCGAATAGCTGATCCTGCCCAGAGTTTCCAAATAGCCGATCGCGACCGGCTGCTCCGGAAAGCTGATCGTTATCTGATCCCGCCCGAATAATGTCGTTTCCGCGACCTCCATTGAGAGTGTCGTCGCCAGCACCACCGATGAGCCGGTCACGGCCACCCAAGCCCGAGAGATTATCGTCCCCCCCCAAGGCGTTGATGCTATCACGTCCCTGGGTGCCTCTTAGAACATCGTCACCTTCTGAGGCGGTATTGGCACCGCTGTTGTAGGTTTCAGACGCCAGAAAGCCCTGGCCGATTTGCGCGTTGTTGACCTCGGCTATACTGGCAACAAAAACGGTGTCTTCACCAAAGTCTGATACGGTTCCCGCAGGTATGGTGATTTCTACAAAGGTATCACCAGCTTCGACGGTGAATGTCGCGTCAAACGTGGTTGCTGCACTGGAATAGTCGGAATCAGCCGCCGTTAGCGTTATGCTGCCAGAAATATCCCCCTCTGCTGCGGCATCTAGTGCGATGCGAACAGTGACTGAGGTTGCGCCAGACGCATCGCCTGCAGTCACCGCATCAACATTTGCGATAGCCGTCGGAGCGTCACCAATTGAGGCGGTCAGCGTATAGGCCCCAAAGGAGCCAAAATAAGTATCTGCCCTTACATAGTAGACCCCAGAAACCGAGGGCGAGAATGAATAGGTTGCGCCATTATCCCAGGCACTCGCACTCCAAGAGCCGCCGGTCAGAATGGGGTCTCCTGCAGCGTCCAAAATCTGGATTTCGGCACCTGATGTCGCACCATAGGGTGAGTCCGCCTGTGTCATGGCGAAATTATAGGTTTGCCCAGAAAAAACTTGGATCGCATAGTAGTCGGTTTCGCGTGTTCCTCCGGATCCGTTGATTACCCCAGAGATGGATGTGCCAAACTCAAGATCAGGAGCGCCGACCAATGTTCCGCCATCTTCATCCGGCACGTAGTCCGCAGCAATACCCACCATCGTTACCGAGTAACTGCCGTTTCCGGTCACACGTATGTCCGCAAAGTCTGATGGGTGTGTGCTGGTATAGGTTAGCGTATTGCCGTTTACTTGTGCGACGACCGGATTGCCATCATCCAGCATTTCAAAGGATACACCCTCGCCAGAGAGCACAAAAGTATAGGGTTGGCCAAATGCCATGGAGGTTCGAATGTAGTCCCCGGTATCGCTTCCTCCGACCGTGCCAGTGACGGTGTATCCGGGCTGAATATATCCGCCAAGGTTCTGACTAAAATCGAAGATGTCAGTCCGGTCGTGTCGCGAAGGTGGTGGAAATTTGAAGGTGGCGTAATCTCCGGGTGAACTGAACCCACCCAACCGGCGGCAGCAACCGCCAGGGAGATCACGCCATGAAGAACAATACCGACACTGCCGCGCTTTCGCTACTG
>CAJQNB010000014.1 GCA_905479575.1 uncultured Pseudophaeobacter sp. | reverse complement strand
ATTCATGAGCATTCGCATGGGCGCTTCGGTCTGCCATGATTTACAGGTTAGCTCTGAGCCAGTCGGGGGAAATATATCGCGAGCATTTTTTCTACTATTTTCAGGGGCAAACATTTAGGTCTCCAGAGTAAGGTTTTCGAGGCGCGGAAACTGGGTTTCTGACGCGCCAAGCAAGACACCTGATCGCACCATATCCGCGGCTAATTTCTGATCACCTGCCATGAAACGATCCTGGGTTAGAGGCGGGACACGTTTATAGAAGGCTTTGGTGACACGCCTTAGTGCTGGACTGGTTTCAATAGGCGCGCGAAAGCGAACGCCTTCGGCCCCGCAGAATATTTCGATACCAATAATGGTATAAAGATTATCGATCATACGCATGAGACGCCGCGCGCCGTGGGCCGCCATAGAGACATGGTCTTCTTGATTGGCCGATGTGGGCGTTGAGTCGGTGGAGCACGGATTGGCCAGATGTTTGTTCTCGCTCATCAGCGCCGCCGTGGTGACCTCGGCGATCATATAGCCCGAGTTGAGGCCGGGATTGGGCGTCAGGAAGGGCGGCAGATCGTGGCTCAGCACCGGATCGACAATCAGCGCAATGCGTCGTTGGGCGATGGCGCCAATCTCGGCAATGGCCAGCGCGATCATATCGGCAGCAAAGCCAACGGGTTCGGCGTGGAAATTCCCGCCCGAAACAATCAGATCAGCCCCCACCAGAACCAGCGGGTTGTCAGTGGCAGCGTTGGCCTCGATCTCCAGCGTCTGCGCCGCCTGTCGCAGCACATCCATGGCGGCGCCAACCACCTGAGGCTGGCAGCGAATGCAATAGGGATCCTGCACGCGGGCGTCGTCTTCGCGGTGGCTTTCGCGGATCACCGACCCCTCCAACAGAGCGCGCAGGGTGGCGCCGGCCTCGATCTGGCCGCGATGGCCGCGCAGGCTGTGGATTTCAGGCTGCAGTGGCGCGGTGGATCCCATGATGGCATCCGTGGTCAGCGCTGAGGTGACCAGCGCGCTTTGCGCCGCAGCCCAGGCACCAAACAGGCCAGCCAGACCAAAGGCGGTTGAAAATTGGGTGCCATTGATCAGCGCCAGGCCTTCCTTGGGACCCAGCTCAATCGGGGTGAGACCTGCCGCAGCCAGCGCCTCCGCACCAGACATGACAGTGCCGCCAAACTCGGCCTCAGCTGCGCCCATCATCACGGCGGCCATATGCGACAGCGGTGCAAGGTCGCCTGAAGCGCCAACCGAGCCCTGCGCCGGAATAACCGGGGTAACGCCTGTCGCCAGCATTGCCTCCAGCAGGTCGACGACCTCCAGCCGCACGCCAGATGCGCCGCGCCCCAGGCTGAGCAGTTTCAGCGCCATCATCAACCGGGCATGGGCGCGCGGGATCGCAGGCCCGACGCCACAGCAATGGCTGAGGATCAGGTTGCGTTGCAGGGTGGCGGTGTCCTCTGCAGCAATCTTGACGCTGGCCAATTTGCCAAAGCCGGTGTTCACCCCGTAAACAGCGGTGTTTCCGGCGGCAGCGGCAGCAATGCGGCTATGGGCCAGTTCAATGGCCGGACGGCAGGACGCGTCCAAACGTATCGCACATTCTTCGCGGAAAACCCGTTCAAGATCGGCGAGGGAAACATCGCCGGGGGTCAGGGTTAGGATCGGGGTCTGGGGGGTCACAACTGGCCTCCAAAAATACGGGAATGAAGCGGGTTAAAGCCGATGCGATAGGCCAGCTCTGCCGGGTGGGCGACATCCCAGATGGCGAGATCAGCGCGATTGCCGACCGCAAGTGTACCGCAATCTGACAGGCCGAGCGCCCGGGCGGCGTGGCTGGTGACACCGCGCAGGGCTTCTTCGGGGGTCATGCGAAACAGGGTACAGCCCATGTTCATCGCCAGCAGCAGCGAGGTCATTGGCGCCGAGCCGGGATTGCAATCCGTTGCCAGCGCCATTGGTACGCCTGCTGTGCGCAGCAGATCAATTGGCGGCATTTGTGTTTCGCGCAGGGTATAGAATGCACCGGGCAGGATCACGGCCACTGTGCCCGCCGCTGCCATGGCGGCAACCCCGTCGCCGTCGAGGTATTCGATATGATCTGCTGAGAGCGCGCCGTAGCTGGCAGCCAGTTTGGCACCGCCCAGATTGGACAGCTGCTCGGCGTGGAGCTTCACTGGCAGGCCCAGGGTTTTGGCCAGATCAAAGACCCGCGCGATTTGTGCTGGCGAAAAGGCGATGCCCTCGCAAAAGCCGTCAACTGCATCAACCAGGCCTTCGCTATGGGCTGCGCGCAGCGCCGGGAGGCAGACCTTGGTTATATAGCCGTCGGCATCCTCAGCGTACTCAGCGGGCACTGCATGGGCGCCTAGGAAGCTGGTCACCACCCGGATGGGCCGGTGATCTGGCAGTGCGCGGGCGGCGCGGAGCATGTTCAGCTCGGTTTCGAGATCCAGTCCATAGCCGGATTTGACTTCAATTGTAGTGACGCCCTCTGCCAGCATCGCGTCAACGCGGGGCAGTGCCTGGGTAATCAGCTCTTCTACAGTGGCGGCGCGGGTAGCGGTGACGGTGGAAATGATACCACCGCCTGCCCGCGCGACCTCTTCGTATGAGGCCCCGTTGAGGCGCAGTTCGAATTCCGCCGCGCGATTGCCGCCATGCACCACATGGGTGTGACAGTCGATCAGCCCGGGGGTGACCAGCCGATTACCCAGTGAAGTCGCCTTGACCCCGGCATAGCGGGCGGGGAGCTCTGCCTGGCGGCCAATCCAGGCGATTTTCCCTGCAACCACCGCAATGGCCGCCGCCTCAATCAAGCCATAGGGCGCAAGGCCATCGGCCAGGGTGGCGGCGCGAAGCTCGGTGTAGACGTGATCCTCAGTCTGCATGGCGACCTCTGCAATAGTTCGATTTCCTCTTTTCTAGTACAAATCAATATGCCATATGTCTAGACATAAAATGAGGTGAAAAATGACGGGACTCTTTGCTAAACGCGCGCTTTTGACGACTGGCTGGGCCGAGCAGGTGCGCTTGACGCTACGCGAAGGCAAGATATCCGCGATCACAGAAAACGCGCGACCAGAGCAGGATGACTGCCAGGTCGACAGCCTTTTGCCGGCCCTGGCCAATCTGCACAGCCACAGCTTTCAGCGGGCGATGGCAGGGATGACCGAGTACCGAATGGCGGGGCGGGACAGTTTCTGGACCTGGCGCGAGCTGATGTACCGGTTTACCGCCCATCTGAGTCCGGAACAGATCGAGGCCATTGCCGCACTGGTGTTTCTGGAAATGCAGGAGGCAGGCTATGCTTCGGTTGGAGAGTTCCATTATCTGCATCACCAAATAGACGGCAGCGCCTATGACAATTTGGCGGAGCATTCGGACCGGATCATGGCGGCGGCGGCTCAAACGGGCATTGGACTGACACATCTGCCGGTGCTCTACAGCTATGCCGGGGTGGGCAAGGTGCCGTTGGAAGCTGGCCAGAAGCGGTTTGGTAATGATGCCGACCAGTTCTGTAAACTGGTGGAGCAGGCGCGCCGCGCTGCATCTGCCCTGCCCGCCGATTATCAGGTTGGCATCGCGCCGCATTCTTTGCGGGCCACGGCGCCGGATGACCTGGCGCGGGTCTTGCAGGCCCAGCCTGCGGGTTGCCCGGTGCATATTCACATCGCTGAGCAGCCAAAAGAAGTGCAGGAGGTGCAGGCCGGGCTTGGTGCGCGCCCGGTTGAATGGCTGCTGGCCAATGCCCCGGTGGATCAGAACTGGTGCCTCATCCATGCGACCCATATGACCCAGGCAGAGACCCGCGCAATGGCGGCGTCTGGTGCGGTGGCGGGCCTTTGCCCGATTACCGAGGCCAATCTTGGTGATGGTCCCTTTAACGGAGCCACTTATCTGGAAGCTGGTGGCGCATTTGGAGTTGGCTCGGATTCAAATGTATTGATCTCGCTTACCGAAGAGCTGCGCACGCTGGAGTATTCGCAACGCTTGCGGGATCTGTCGCGCAATGTTCTGGTGCAGGGAGAGGGCTCGGTGGGGCGGGCGCTGTATACTGGGGCTGCCAAAGGCGGCGCACAGGCCTTGGGTCGGGTTGCGGGTGAGATTGCGGTGGGAAAATGGGCGGATTTGGTTGCCGTTGACAGCACCCACCCATCGCTGTGCGCCCTGACGGATACGCAGTTGTTGGATGGGATTGTTTTTGCCGCCAAGGATGAGGTGGTGACCGATCTGTGGTCAGCCGGCCGTCATTGTGTCCAGGCTGGACGCCATGTCGCGCGGGATCAGATTCTGGCGCAGTACCGCAGCGCCATTTCCGACTTGTTGGCTCAGATAGGCTAGGCCTGAGCTGCACGCGATATCTCCTTGCGCGCTTGATGCGGCCGGTTTCACGCAGGGCAAGTGCCAGCTCGTGCTGACGCGGATAGGCCGCAAACGTCTTCAGCAACTGGCTGGGCGGCTTGAGGCCCGCCGCCATGGTGGCAGCGGCGCATAGGATATCCGGCCTGAAATACGACAAAGCCGTGAGGAAACAGGGGGCCGGCTCTGTAAACTAGCGCCAGAAGTCCGCTTATGAGGTGCCTGAAACGCCGTGGAGTGCCCCGACTGAAGTGGTCCAGCAAAGCGGGTCCAGATCCTAGGTGTCTTTTTCGAACAGAGTATCTTCGAGCACGATACCATCCATCCCCGAGGTCATCAGCACCGCAACCGCGTCTTCGACGGAATGCACGATGGGCTTGCCCATTATATTGAAACTGGTGTTCAGAACCACTGGAACGGATGTAAGGCGGCCAAAGGCGCCGACCAATTCGTTGAGCCATGGGTTGCTGTCTTCGTTGACCGTTTGCAGCCGACCGGTGCCATCCTCATGCACAACCGCTGGAACCTGATCCCTCGCCGTAGAGCGCCAGCGTTTGGTAAAGGACATATAAGGCGACGGCTGGGCGGCTTCGAACCATTGATCCGCATCTGTGTCCTGAACAATTGGAGCAAAGGGACGGTAAGCTTCGCGTCCCTTGATGTCGCGATTGAGACGGTCCTTCATATTGGCGGGGCGCGGGTCGGCCAGGATCGACCGGTTGCCGAGCGCTCTTGGCCCGAATTCCGCCTGCCCCCGGACTACGCCCAAAATCTTGCCCTGGGCCAGACGTCCAGCGATGATCTGCGCGGATTGCCCGGTCAGGTCCGTGCTGAGCAGCGGCCCGGCACCCTGTTGTACCTTGCGAATGGCCTTGGCAGGCACTTGTGTGCCCAAGTAAGCCGATCCGGTCCCGATGGGCAGGGTTTCGTGACCCTGATCCTTGGCCCAGGCCAGAAGGGCGGCGCCAATCGCATTGCCATCATCTGCGGGGGCCGAGGGGACGAACACGCTGTCAAATCCGTGCCGCTGTGCGATGGAGCCGTTGTAGGATGAATTGAGCGCACAGCCACCTGTCAGGATCAGGTTCGCAGTACCGTTTGTTTGGGGGGCGCAGGCTGCCAGAACCTGATCCGCCACATGGGCAAAAGCGGCCTGCCCCGACGCGGCAAGATCGGCGGCCTGCATGATCGGATCAAAGGGCGTGCGCGCATGGCGGGCCACGATGGCCTGCACCTCAGCAAGGCAAGGTTCGTCGCAAAACTGCAACCGCCCACGATCTACGATCAAAAGCCTAGAGAGGCTGGCGACCAGTTCAGGGATGGGCCGACCAAAGGCCGCTAGCCCCATCACTTTCCATTCTTCACCCAACCGCCAGTCAAATCCGCAGGCGCCGGTGATCCAGGCATAGAAGGTGCCCAGGCTGCCGGGCCCCCAGGACCGCCACCTGCGCTTCAGTGCGCGCGCGCTCATGTCGAAAACGGAAATCGATCCGGCCTCGCCCTCGCCGTCCATCACCACGCAGGTCGCATCGGAAAAAGGCGATTGATAGGCAGCCGCCGCCGCATGGCAAAGGTGGTGGTCAAAACGCATCACTTCGGGCATTTCGGGGCTCAGGCCCAGACGCAACAGCGTGGCACCGGCGTTGGATTGCGCCGCAGCCTGCAGGCTGCGCAACCACAGCCCATCCGAGGCCGGCAGCAGCGTATTGGACACCTGAACCGGCAGATCCCCCTTGATCAGAGTCCAGCTGGTGGCAACCATAAGCCTATCTGTGGCCCGGTCAAAGCCGCACTGGTGCAGGGCTGCCGACAGATGTGACACATGGTCAGGTGCCAGGCCCCAGGCGCGCTTGTCCTGCAAAAACCGCTCTGTGGCTTCGGCAAAGACAACCTGTCCCTCGGCATCGACTAGCGCCAGCGCCGGATCATGCCCAGAGGTCGAAAGTCCCAGATACCACGTGCTCATTGAGGCGAATTATTGTTCAGGATGGCCTGCGCAAAGCTGCCAAGGGTTTCATGTTCAAAAATCATCGACGGGCTGATATCGGTTTGAAATTCATCCTCAACCTGCCCCGATAGAATGACTGCATCAGTGGATTGCAGACCAAGATCCACCAGTACAGATTCGGGGCCGAGTTGCGAGACCTCGGTGTTGGTGAACTTGGCGATCCGCTCGAGAAGAAAATCCTGAATGTCGGACAGGGTTGTCGTTGTTGTCATGTGTTTTCCTAGATTGCTGACGCGCGCGATAAGCGGCAGGGCAGCGCGGACATGGCCACGGTCTGTGACATGGAATAGTAGCGCTGTTGTTGAGGCAGAAGGCTGATGTCGGGGAACCGCTGGAACAGGCGCGGCAGTGCGGATTTCAGCACGCGCCGCGACAATGCGGCCCCCACGCAGCGATGCAACCCATGCCCGAAGGCTAGGTTCCCGACGGCAGTACCGCGGTTGATCGAAAGCAGTTGCAGGCGCAGGGTGTCATTCTTGGCCAGGGGCACGCCGTCCACCGTGGCCGCCTCGCGGGCCATCCTGTAAATGTATTTGGGCGAGGCGCAGGTCGATAAAAGCTGTTCGAAATTCCTGTCAATCCAGACCGGATCGGCGATGTTGGTGCGTTCATCTTTGGGCTGAGTCAGCAGCCAATGCGCCATATTGCCCAGCGTATGGGCAAGGTTGAAACTGGCGCCGTACAGCACCAGAACCAGTGCCTTTTTGTCGCGTAGCGTAAAATCCGGCATGTCCTGATCGGCCATGACCTGCAGCAGAGAGGCCTGTTGCGCGCTCTCGGGGAGATCCATCGTATCCAGCAGCTCGGTAAACACGCCCTGAAGTCGGCGCAATTCACGCAGATGCAGCCAGGGCTCCAGCACATCCTGCAACACGGGGGCGAGTTTGTTGAAGCGGGCGCCGTCCTGGGTCACAATGCCCAGCATGTCCTGCGTCGATCCGTGAAAAACAGGGTCTGCAAAGTCGCGGATCAGATCAGGCGATTGCGCCTGCGCCAGTTGCGCCATCCCGACGTCGATCGCAGCATCGATCCGGGGTTGCCATCTGTCCAACCGGTTGTTCCCCAGATGCCCGGCCACGACGCGGCGCAAAACTGCATGGCGTTCACCAGACATGAAAAACATTGCATTGCGCGCAATGGTGATCGCGGGATCGAGGTCAAGATCGGCGCGTTCGCTGAGCGCCTTTAGGTGTGTTTCCATAGCCGGGGGCATAAAATCGGCATCGCAATTGATCACACTGCGGGCGGCCTCCAATGATTTGATGTCCACCATGCGCGCAGATACTGAGGTCGATTGGCCGTCCCGTTCGCAGGGCAAGGCCAGCAGCGCTTGTACCATCGGCGATACCTGAAACTGTGCGCGATCCACATGCAGGCACAGATTCGGGAACCGCTGTGCAAGCGCAGGCAGGGCCGATTTGAAAAACATCCGAGACAGAGCTTCGCCGGGGCATTTATGGGCCCCTGCTCCAAACGACAGCCCCCCCAGTCGCGCATTGGGCGCGCGAGTGTCGCGCAGCGCGCTATTGCATCTGGCAACGTCGACCACCGCGGGAACGCCTTTGTGAAACGGGCATCCGGCTATCTCTGTGTCGCGGGTGGGCACGCGCACCATGGTCAAAGCAGAGGGGTAGGTCAAAAACAGCTCAGATAGATTGTCATCAATCCAGCCCGGCAAAGCCACCTGTTTCCAGGTCTCCTTGGGGCGGCGCAGCAAGCCATAAAGCGTGAGCCCGAGGGATTGAGCCATCGTGATCCCACTGACCAGAACAAAGGCCGCCTGCGCGTGTTGGGTTTCGATGCAGCTACCGGGGCCAGAATTTTCCCTCAGATAGTTTTTGAACGACTGCGGGTGCTGGTCGCCGGCCGGATCGTCCTCTTCAATGCTGTCCAGGATATGAATGCAGGACGCATTGATCTTGCGCAGTTCTGACAGCGACAACAGCGGATGTGAAACAACACTGTTTGCACTGCGTATGCTGTCATACAATTGCCCCGTCGTATCCTGCGCGCAGCCGATGAAACTGGTCATGAAAGACATCAAAGCCGGTCGAACGAAGTCGCGGATCAGATCGGGATCGCTGGCCTGCGCCAGGGTGTCGAGCGCAGCGGCAACGGCATCATCAGCGCAGCCCTGCCATTGGTCGATGGCTTTGTTGGAAAAGAAGGGCGCGAACAGGCGGCGCATCACCAGGTGGGGCTGCTGCTCTTGAAACATCAGCGAATTTTCGAGCATCCGCCGCAGCGCGCCAAAATCCTCACCTGTCCGGGTTTCCAGAATATCCAGATAATCGCCCATTGCCGCGATTGCAAAGTCATCGGAATTGCGCAGCAGATTGGTAGCGACCGTTGGGTCGGTCAAAAACTTTTCCGGGTTAGCCAAGGCCTGAAAATCAGCGAGTGCCATCAGAATTCCGCTTCCATTTGGAGGGAGCCAGAGCGATACCCGGTGGCAATGACGCGCCGCCGGATTTTTCCGCTTGTGGTCCGTTCCAGGGTTCCGCGGTGAAGGATTTCAACCGCTTCCAGGTCAATCCCCCACTCTCCGCGAACAGCGCGTTTTATGGCGCGACTGATCTCGCCGATCTCGGTGGCGGAGGGCATGTCCTTGCTGGTCTTGCATTCGATCAAAAGAACGGCTTTTCCGGTGTCTTCGATATCGCGTTGAAATGCCGCTGCCGCATAGGGGTTCAGCGCCGCATGGGACTGTGCTGCCAACCATTCCAATTCCGCAGCGGCGATCTTACGGCCGTTGGCAATGATCAGATCCTTGATGCGCCCGTTGATGAACAGGTGCTTGTCTTGCACAACCCCTAAATCCCCGGTGCGCAGCCAACGTCGCGGCCCCGTACCTAGGTCCCTGGTCACAAAGTTGCCCTGCGTTTCGGCCTCCAGCCCGAGATAGCCTGCACTCACGGAAGGACCGGCGAGCCAGATTTCGCCCCGCTCGCCTTCGGGCATGGGAAGCATCTGGTCTGGATCGACGACCCTCAGCCTGTCTGCAATCTCATCCGGCAGCACACAGGGGTGGGTGCAATCAGTTTCGCTCCCGGGCAGCGGTGCGGCTTCTGGGGCGCCCGCGGCAAACAGCGTGTATTCCGCCATGCCGTAACAGGCAAATATCGACGAACGGCGAAAGCCATAAGACGCAAAACGATCATAAAACGCATCGAACAACCCGGTCGGCACAGGTTCCGCGCCGCAATACGCCCGATCCCAGCTGGACAGATCGATGCCGTCGATATCTTCGTCCTTGACCCGCTTCAGGCAGTCGGAAAAGGCAAAGGCAGGCCCGCCGCTGAAGGTGGCCCGCTGCTCGCTGATCGTGCGTAGCCAAAAGGCCGGATTGCGGACCATTTCAAAGGGGCTCATCTGAACTGAATACGCACCGCTGAGCAACGGATACAGGATGCCACCCATCAACCCCATGTCGTGGTAGTGGGGCAGCCAGTTCACAAATCGGGCTTCTGCATTCATGCCCCAAGACCGCATCACATCGCTGCAATTAGACAAGATATTGTCAGCGCTGATCGCGACCCCTTTGGGGGCCCGAGTCGAGCCTGATGTATACTGAACAATCAAAGGGCGGGTGCGCATGGGATCGCGCCGGGGTAAATGTGAAGGGGGAACAGGGTCGTGCGGGTCATCAACGCACAATACAGGAATGTCGTGACGCCCTTCGGCCGCGAGTATAGCCAGAATTCTGTCGCAGCTGGCCAGATCGCAGATCACTGCAGAAGCGTCGCTGTCCTCCAGCACATGCATCAGATGGCCCGTGCGACTGCCGGACCTGGGCGGCGCGATGGATGCTTGTGAAAATCCCTCTGTCAGCAGCCCAGCCAAAAGCGCCACAAGATAGGATTCTCCGGCAGGCAATATCATCACAAGAGAATGCTGACCCGGCCCCAAAACATCGCGCCAACGGGCACCGAGGAGGTGCGCGCGTTCATATAGAGTTTGCCCGGATAATGAGATTGCAGGTTTTGATCTGGATACGACGCTAAAAACAGTGTCGGTCCATTTCGTTTCCAACATGTCCGAAATGGGCCCCACGAGAGAATTATGGCTCAAATCTGCTTTCCCCAAAGTGCCTGTGATAATGGGGCACATGTAGCAAAAGTTTTGAATCGTCACAACAGGATTAGGCGCTTTTCCAACCGGAAGGCTGCCCTGATTTCGGGTATTAACGGTGTAAAGTTAATTGGTTAGGTTGCACAGCAGGCAGGCCCAGAGGCGCCAGGTCCCGGCCCAAAATTTGCACCTGCCTGTGCGGAAGCCTGCTGAGCGCGACCGTTGGGCCAACGACACCGCCCAGAGTTCAGAGGTCAGAGACAAGCTCCGTCGGCCAGACCTGCAATAGATCGCTTTGCCAGCTTTGCGGCCCTTGGTCTGTTCGGCACAGAAACAGCTGCAACGTCCAGTTCCCAGGCTCTTCCGGAGCGGGTAGCGAAACCGAACATCCCCCTTGCTCTATCTGCAGCTCATACACGCCGGTTTTTTGCACACCGCCTGGCATAAGCGGAATCCAGACTGCATAGATTGTGGTCTCGGCACTCAATTTTTCAGGGGAAGTGAACTCGATATCTATCCTCTGGTTTACATGGACCACATCGCTCGGGTCCTTTGACCAAATCAGACCCGTTTCTTGGCTGGAAGCAGGCGGTTTTGGGGCTGTCGACATTTCTTCGGTTAGAATTGAAGCGAGGTTGTCGACTGAATTTTCGCTGAAATACGTCCCGTGACCGCCGGGAATGATTTCGCAGCGTGCGCTTGCAAACATGCTGCGCCATTGCGGCCAGGGGTCTTCGCCGCGCAGGAACGGGTTGTATTCTTCGCTTGTTTCGCCAAACAAAAGCACACAGCGGGTTGGCAGGGGCATGAAGGGCGTCCATTCCAGGCAGAAATAGGCCGCGACATCCTTTCCCTCGGTCAACAGCAAAGCGGCAATTTCCGCTGCGACTGTAGCGCCTTGGCAGTTTCCACCAACCCAGCACCTGGACAGGTCAAAGTGTTTCAGCAGCCCCTTTACATAGTGCTGTGCTATTTCCGTATCTTCCGCGATCGCCTTCTTTTTGAAGTCCGAAACGATATTGAGGGAACGCAAGGCGATCAGCGGCTGATCCGGCCCCAAGGCCTTCGCCAGTGCGGCGGGCTCCTGTTCGGCGTTAAAGCACCAGATCAGGGGCGGCCGTGTCCCGTCTTTGTTGAGGAGGCGGATCAGCCGCTCATCGGTATCGACAATTTCGCCATCCCATTTGAGCAGGAAATTCTGCAGTAGTTTGATTTTTCTATCGAGTGAGATCATCTCGAAGCCCTTGAGTTAGAATGGTGACCCTTGCCCCAAGTTTTACCCGGTATCCGCTGTAGCTGTGGCCTGTGCAGGTCAACTTGTCCATTGTGCTCCTGTATCAGGTGAGCATGCGATATCCGCTTTGTTGAATAAATCGGCCTGAGGCCGTAGTCCATGCCTGCCTCTGAAGGTCCTGTTTGGTATGCCGTTTTGAGGGCAAGTCCCGTATGCGTGGAATGACCGGAAGGCCAGCAGGGATGTGATGGCAAAGACATGGTCGGTAAAGCCGCCGGTATCGGCATGCAGCTCTTTGATCTTGCGGCTGGTTTGCTTCATCAACAGCCTGTCGAGGATGTTAAGGTGCCTCACTCACGGTGGCGGGAATGTTCTGAGTGGCGAAGCGCCCAAACTGATCGGAGATGTGTGTGAGCAAGAGTTGTGAAGTTTTCAATATACTATTGACCTGTGGCATTTGAGCATGCGCAGCGCCGCGGCGCGCAACCCGGCCCCTGTATTTTCCTTTTAAATGTTAGGGTAAGGCGTGTTTCTTACGCTGGTTTTGCTAGGCATGGAGAATGCCGGGATATCCTCGGTACACGCTATGTTGACGCAGATTCTGCAATTGGTTAATAAATAGTTAACTTCTGGTGAACCTCTTGGCATTCCCAACCCAAGACTTGCAGGTCTGCCGTGTTAAAGGGTGACAGGATCAGTGCTACAGTCGTTAGAAATTTCCGTAGATGACACCGCCCCGGCTGTGCCTGCGCCAAAACCGGTTAAGCTAAACGCGGTTGTCACCAAGGGGCATATTCGGGTTGTTCCAACACCGGCCTTGCAGGTTGTTGATCCGCATCCCTCAGATGCCGCCAACCTTGGGGCTAGCAGCTCTGACTTTGTCGCCCCTGACACAGGTCCGTTTGAACCCGTGACCGCAGATCAAGACAGTTCTGTTCAAGAGGGACACTCAGCGGCGGCATCCCAGTCGGCCTCCTGGAGCGCAGAGCTTGCAGAAGCTTCCGCTGCCTCTTCCCCCATAAATTCCACTCTTTTGTTGCCACCGGGGCTTTCTATGCAAATGATCAAGCTCATTGCTGCAGCAGCTGTATTGGGCGTTGCGGCCATTGTGCTCACCTTCTTGCAGTTTGCAGGGTCTGAAGACGCGGTTCAAGATCAGTCCCTGGCTGGATCCCAGGGGGGCAGCCGGGGTGTTGCAACAGCCGGTGCCAGCACTTTGCCCGCTGCAAGCGGGGCACTGGGTGGCACTTTAGCCGGTGGCGACAGCGCCGATATTGTCGCGCAGATCACCGCTGGAACACTCGCCGCCCTGCGCAGTGGCCAGGTGAAGGCGCCAGCAGCGCCCGCCGCGCCAGCGAAAGCGCAGGCGCCTTTGGGGCTGGAGCAGACCAATGGTTTATATGCCATGGTCCTGACCGCGCTGCAGCAAGGGCAATCGCGACAGTATATTGATCAGATGGTCAACGAGGCCCATCGCACGCAACGGGTGCAGGTGCCTGCGCTGCTGCTGACAAGCGCGGGTGAAGTAAATACCACTGCCTTGCTGACGCTGTTCGGCGGCCAGTAGCCGCTACACCACTCATGGGGGCTGCGCTGCAAGAGCGATAGGCTCTGGGGGTCGCCTGCTCGCTACCCAAACAAGATTTCTCACGTTTCGAACGATCGCAGACAAAACACAGCGCAGACTGTGGTGATCGGATTCATAGCATCCCGGGGGGGAACCAGATGAAGAACAAGCTCCTGGCAGCAACGCTTGCCGTTGTTGGCCTTTTTTCCGCACAAGCCGTCGCTGCCGAAACCTGTGGTGGCTATTATAGGGTCAAATCCGGTGACAGCCTGTCCCTGATTGCAGACCGCCTCTACAAGGATGTTGGCACCTGGAGCACCATCCATTCGCAGAATATTGACGCCATTGGCCCGAAACCAAATGCAATTCGCGTAGGGATGAAGCTGCGGATGCCCTGTATCAACGGCTTGCCAACGGGGCTGGAAGGCGGAACCAAGGCCGCCAGCGCTGCGCCGGTCGCTGCGAGGCCTGTCAAGGTAACGCCCGGAAATGCCTCGGTCCGGCAGAAAATAAACCTGCTCACCGGCGATGACTATGCCCCTTTCACCTCCAAGGCCTCGCATAATGGTGGTCTGATCACCGATGTGATGACTGCGGTGATGACCTCGGCGGCGCCGCAGGAAGGTTTTGCCATCCACTGGGTAAACGACTGGGGTTCGCATTTTGATCCGCTGCTCTCCAATGCCCTGCTGGATGTGGGCTTTCCCTGGTATCGGCCGGATTGTGATACCATGCCCGACAGCTATCGCTGTGTGAACTTCCTGTTCTCGGACTCGATGTTTGAAACCCTGATGTTGCTGTTTGTCGACAAGACCCGTCCCTTCACCTTTGAGGACGACGCTGACATTCTGGGCAAAACCCTGTGTCGTCCCAATGGGTATTTGACCTTCGATCTCGATGGGTCGGGTCGCCGCTGGCTTGCGGACAACAAGATCACCTTGAAATCGCCCCATACCGTCAAGGACTGCTTCGACATGGTGGCCAAAGGCGAGGCCGACGCGGTGGCGATCAATGAATTCACCGGCCGCAGCGTGATGAAAGAGCACGACTTGGCCGATCAGTTTAACGTTCTGCCACAACCGCTGTCAGTTTTGGGTATTCATGCGGTTGTGCACAAAAGCCACCCCCGCGCCAAAGACCTGATGGCTTTGGTCAGCAAGGGTCTGCAGACAGTGCGCGAGGACGGCACCTATCAGCGGATCATCGAAGATCACCTTTCCCGCATCTGGGCTGAGTTCTAGGAGGGGTATCATGCTGAAAAAGCTATCACGCTATCTCGTAATTTTACTTGGCATAGTCAGTCCGGCGACGGCCTGGGCCATTTGTGATGTGGATTACCGGGTGCAACCCGGTGATACCCTGTTCTCCATCGCGGAGCACCATTATGGCGACCGAGGTCGCTGGACCCTGATCTACTATGGCAACCAAAGCCGCCTGACAGGCCCGGTCGCGGAACCGGGCAAGACCCTGCACATTCCTTGCGCCAAAGGCGTCTCGGCCCCGGATGCTACGCCGTTGCGCCGCGATGATGCCGAAATGAAGCTGCTGACCGGGGGCGGGTTTGCCCCCTTCACCGACCAGAACCTGCCGGGACAGGGCTTGATCACGGAACTTGTCAACGCCGCCATGGAGCTGACGCCCTCACCGGTCTCCTATTCGATCACCTGGGAGAACGACTGGTCCACCCATCTGTTCCCAAAGCTCAACGACAAAGAGTTTGATATGGGGTTTCCCTGGTTCAAACCGGATTGCGAAACCACGCCGCAGGACGAACGCTGTGTGAATTTTCACTTCTCGGATCCGCTGATCACCATTCCGATCATGCTCTTTGCCCGTGCCGATGCCGAGTTCACCTATGAAGAGGACAGCGATCTTGAAGGCAAGACCCTGTGTCGCCCCAAAGGCTATTTTACCCATGATCTGGATCGTCCCGGCCGCCGGTGGCTGACGGAGGAAAAGATCATTTTGGTTCAGGCTGACACCCCTGCAGCCTGCTTTCATCTGGTCAACGAGGGCCGGGTTGATGCGGCCACGGTCAACCTGTTCCTCGGCGCCAATACCCTGATCCAGGAAGGGCTGCGCGACAATATCTTGCCGGTGGAGCGGCCGCTGTCGGAAGAGGGGCTGCATGTGGTGATTTCAAAACGCCACTGGCGCGGCACCTCACATCTTTATCGGATCAATGCGGGCCTCAAGGCGCTCAAGAAGGAAGGTCGGTTTGAAGAAATCGTTGCCCGCCATCTGGAGCTGTTCTGGGCGCAGCTGCAGTAACGCGCCTGAGGCGTTGATCTGCGAGGACATTGACAAAAGGCCGGGCTGTAGGTCCGGTCTTTTTGCCGCTTAGCGCTGCGCCGCCGCGGCGCCCCCCACATCGCTGCGGGCAATGGCAACCGATTTGATTACGGCGTAACAGGCCGCACCGGGGGAGAGTTCAAGTGCCTGTGCCGAGCGCCGGGTGATCCGGGCCAGCAGCCGTCCGGCATCGGTGTTGAGCGAGACCATGGCGCCAGGACCGCTGCCGCTGCGGATCTGTTCCACCTCGGCGGGCAGGATATTCAACGCTGACAGCCCTTCGGGCCGCTGCCGGGACAGGATCACGTCCTGCGCCAGGATACGCACCCGCAACAGGCTTCCGGGCGCCTGTTGCACCTGCGGCAAGAACAAGGACAACCCGCCGGCATCCAGCTCGCTGAGCCCATCCGGGTGGTGGCGCAGCACTCTCGCCTCCAGCAGGGCGCCAGCGGCACGCACCCCGGTGGGCATGACCTGGTCATCGCCCAGAACCTCAGCCGCGCTGCCCTGACGCTGCACCTGTCCGTCTTTTAGAACCACCACGGATGTGGCCAGCCGTGCCACCTCTGCGGCAGAGTGGCTGACATAGAGCATGGGAATTTTCACCTCGTCCCGCAGGCGCTCAAAATAGGGCAGGATCTCTTCTTTGCGGGCCTCGTCCAGTGCGGCAAGTGGCTCATCTGCCAGGATTAGGTCGGGGCTGGACAACAGGGCGCGACCAATGGCGACCCTTTGCTTTTCACCACCTGACAGCGCGACCGGATGGCGCTGCAACAAGGGGCTAATACCCAGCATGGCGACGATCCGGTCAAAATCTTCCCGAGCGGCGCCACGCGGGGCAAACCAGCGACCAAACAGCAGATTTTGGCGCACAGTCAGATGTGGGAACAGGCGCGCCTCTTGGAAGATATACCCCAAACGGCGGCGGTGTGGCGGCAGCCAGACCCCCTGCTCAAGATCAAACAGCAGCCTGTCATTTAGCGCCACCCGCCCGGTTTTGGGGCGTATCAACCCAGCCACCGCGTTGATCACCGTGGTTTTTCCCGCGCCTGAGCCGCCAAACAAGACGGTCACGCCAGCCGGGGCCTCAAAAGACAGATCAAGGGTAAACTGACCAAGAGGCTGACACAGCGAGACCTTCAGCATCACAGGCCTCCCAACCGGCGGGCGGCGCGGCGGGCCAAAACCTCCGAGAGGATCAAGGCTGCCATGGCAACACCCACTGAGATCACCACCAGCCGCAGCGCGGCGCTTTCGCCGCCGGGGACCTGCAAAAAGGCGTAGATCGCCGAGGGAAGTGTCTGGGTCTGCCCCGGAATATTGGAGACAAAGGTAATCGTTGCGCCAAACTCCCCCATTGCCTTGGCAAAGGCGAGTATCGCGCCAGCGATGACCCCTGGCAGGATCAGCGGCAGGGTGACAGTGACAAAGACCCACAATGGATTGGCCCCAAGCGTCGCGGCGGCCTGTTCCAGTTTCGGATCCACCGCTTCAATGGACAGGCGAATGGCCCGCACCATCAGGGGAAACCCCATGATCGCTGCCGCCAGGGCGGCTCCGGTCCAGCGAAAGGCAAAAGAAATGCCAAACTGTTGCAGAAAGCTGCCCATTCCGGCCTGAGGCCCAAAGGTGAGCAGCAATAGATAGCCGGTGACGACCGGCGGCAGGATCAGCGGCAAATGCACCAGCCCGTTGACCAATTGCTTTCCGGGAAACTGCCAACGGGCCAGCGCATAGGCGGTAAAGATGCCAAAGGGCAGGGTCAGCAGGCTGGCCCAGATCGACACTTTCAGAGACAGCGCCACGGCCTGCCATTCTTCGGGTCCAAGCCAGCTCATGCGCCGCTACTCCGCAATCACTTCAAAGCCGGCAGACAAAAAGGCATCTCGTGCCCTGGCGTCTTGAAGGTAGTGAAAAAGAGTCTCCACAGCGGGGCCACCTGCCCCCTGGATCCTAGCCAGCGGATAGCGGATTGGCGCATGGGACCGGGCGGGGAACTCAGCCAGCACCCGGACCCGCGGTTCTGCCTGGGCGTCGCTGGCATAAACCACGCCCAGCGGGGCTGCGCCAGCGGCAACCAGTGCCAGCGCCGCGCGGACATTGTCGGTCTGGGCAATATGCGGTGCCAGATCCTGCCACAGCCCCAGCGATTGCAAGGCAGATTTCCCGTAGATCCCTGCGGGCACTGACTCGACCATGGCCATGGCCAGTTTGCCTTGGCCCAGGTGGTCAAATAGCGCGGGATCGTCAAAGCCGGCAAGGGCAGCTGTGCTTTCTGTGGCCGCAACCAGGACAAGCCTATTGCTGAGAAGATCCCGGCGACTGCCGGAAACCAGGCGGTTCTCGCTCTCGAGATAGTCCATCCATTCGGGGCTGGCAGGCAGATAGATATCGGCCGGCGCTCCAAACGCGATCTGACGCGCCAACAGTGATGATCCGGCCAGGGACAGCGACACGCTGTGGCCGGTTTCTGCTTCGAATGTGGTGGAGATTTCATCCAATGCGTTTTTCAGGCTCGCTGCTGCAAAAACGGTGACGTCCGCCGCAGCTGCAGCGGTGGCAAACCCCACAGTGCCTGCACAGATCAGCGCTGACAGAAAACATCGGATGCGGGATGTGATATCAGAGCCTCCCCCGGCCTGTGACAACTACGTTCCTTTTGGGTAGCTCTGGGACCGCAACTGGGCAAGTCAAATATGCACCGGCTGAGGCGGGCTACCCAGCGCTCGGGGCGGCGAAACATGGCGTCACGCAGGCAAAAGCCAACCCCGATCAGTCACGGGGTTGGCTTTGTCAAATTCTTGCTGCGTCATCAAAACAGGGTGAGACCACCTGGATCGGCTGCGGCCGGAGCCGGCTTTGGTGCCGGACGGGCAGCGGCCAGTTCCTGTTCGCCCAAACGTCTGTCATTCTCGACGCGGGTTTGCTGAGCACTGCCGGAAACCGCATGAAAGCGCACACGCCGGGCAGAGGTGCCGCCAACACTGGAGGAGATGACCGGGATGCCTTCGTCATAGAGAAACTTCTGTACAAAACTCGCATTCGAGGCGCCAATATCAGACAGGTTCGCCGACATTTTTGCCCCGCCAAAAACCTTGGCTTTCAGGTTTCTGCGTTGGGCCCCTTTCTTCATGATGCCGTTGATCAGCAGCTCCATTGCGTGGATGCCGTAGCGGGCGCTGACGTCGCCACCATTGGCATTGGCCAGCAGGAAGTGGTTCATTCCCCCGACACCGTTTTCTGCATCATAGATGCAGGCCGCAATACAGGAACCAAGAACCGTAGAGAACATTACTTTGGGATCTGTAGAGACCCGGTACTCGCCCTGAAGCACCGTGACCGAGGTAGTATTCGCAAAAACTGTTGTCACAGTACACTCCTTATCAACTAACTCAGGCTTTCGCAGCCTGTAAAAGGGTCCCAGCCATCCGGGCTAGGGAAACTTGTTTCTCTGCGGCACCGGTTTCCCAGGCGACACGCGGCATTCCATAGACGACTGAGGATTTCTCATCCTGAGCAAATGTGGTTGCCCCTGCGTTGCGCAGGGCCAAAAGTCCCTTGGCCCCGTCCTGGCCCATGCCGGTCAAGATGGTTGCAACCACCTCCTTCCCATATGGCACGGCAGAGGTGAACAAGGCGTCAACAGAAGGGATATGACCCGAAATTGGTGGACCTTCTTTGAGGCGAGCCCGCATTGGTTTACGCTGAGTCATACCCATATGGCGGCGTTGGCCTGCGGCGATATAGACGTGGCCAGGCTCCAGCTTCATGTTGTCCTCTGCAGGAACCACCTTGGCGGCGCAAATGCGGTCCAGAAGGGAAACCAATCCCTGGCCAAAGTTCTTGCCCGTATGCTGCACAATCAAGGTTGGGGGGCATAGGGCGGGAAAGCCAACCAGAACGCTCCGCAGCGCCTCGACCCCGCCTGTGGAAGAGCCGATCAGAATGATCTTTTTAAAGTCTGTCGCGGCGGCATTTGCCCCACCGCTGCGCTTGCCGACGCCGCTTTGGTCTCGCCTTGGCGCCTTGACCATCATGTCAAAATACTGGGAGAACTGTTGCGGAGTATCCGTTTTTGTCAGTTCAAAAATCCCGGCACCCACGTTCAGCAAGGGAGAGGATGTGCGCGCTGGTGTTGCCCCGGCACTGTCCATAACCGCAACCCAACGGGTGTCCAGCGCCGAAAAGAGCGCCAGCATCATTTCGAATTCAGGCAGTTTGGTAAAGCCATCTTCAACGAAGGCAAAAACCGGCTGTGCTGCCTCGGCCTGATTGTAGGCCATCATCAGGTTGTTGGCCAAGAGCACCTTCATCCCTGGATAGGTGGCTTCCATGTGGCTTTGGATCGAGCGGGCAAAGGCCCGGTCAGTTGTAATGATCAATAAGTTCTGAGACGGCAATGTGTCACCCAGTCAGGCTGATCGGTAAAAAAACCGAAGTTACGGTCGTCTCGGGGCAATTGAAGCCCCGAGAATGGTTACTTAAAAATCTTGCCACAGATCCTTTGCGGCGTTTCCATCAGCCTGTGCTGTCAGGCTGGATGATGCAGGCATCACCTCATCCAGATCCCAGTCCTCGTCTCCATGGGCTGAGGGGAGTGGAGCCTCTGCTGACGGGGCTGCCTGCATTGGGGCGACGGTTGCGCCGCCCTTGATGCTAAACCCGGACACCAGCTGCGCCAGTTGTGTTGAATCTGAGCTCAGCAGATGGCCCGCCGCAGTCGCTTGTTCGACCATGGCTGCATTCTGTTGTGTCACCTGATCCAGTTGCGTCACGCCGGTGTTGATTTCGTTGAGGCCAGTGGACTGTTCCACTGCACCCTCGGCAATACCAGAAACCAGCTGCGAGATATGGCTGACACGCTCGACGATATTATTCAGCGCCTCGCCTGCTTTGCCCACCAGATCAACGCCGCGCTCAACCTGTTTGGAACTGTCACTGATCAAGGTCTTGATCTCCATCGCCGCATCAGAAGACCGCTGCGCCAGCGCCCGGACCTCCGAAGCCACAACCGCAAAGCCTTTGCCAGCTTCGCCGGCACGGGCTGCTTCTACCCCGGCGTTAAGGGCAAGCAGGTTGGTCTGGAACGCGATATCGTCAATCACCGAAATGATCTGGCCAATTTGGTTTGAGCTTTCTTCGATTTCGGTCATCGCCGAAACCGCGCTTTGCACAACCTCACCAGTGTTTTCGGCCTCTAGCTTGGCGTCACCCATGGTTGCCTCAACGCTGCGGGCGCCATCTGCGGCGGATTTTACGCTTGCGGTCAGCTCATCCAAGGCAGCGGCTGTTTCTTCCAGAGTTGCGGCCTGGCTTTCGGTCCGGTTGGACAGATCATCCGAGGCACGGCTGATTTCGGTCGCTCCATTTCGAATGGAACTGGAGGCGTTAATCACCTGCGACACGGTTCCGCTGAGGGTTTCGATTGTCTGATTGTAGTTCAGGCGCAATTTTTCATGCTCGCCCGAGAAGGCTTGATCAATCGATACGGAGAAATCGCCTTCTGATAGTCGCACAAGCCCGGCGCTCAGGTTCTCAACAACAAGCTGTTGTTCCTGCTGCAGCGCAGCCCGTTGCTCTTCGGCGATCCTGGCCTGTTGCAAGTCTTCCTGCATCGACACCAGAGTTTTGCCGATCTTGCCGATCTCGTCGCCCCGCTCGGCCTCGGGCACATCGGTATCCAGGTTGCCGGAAGAGACTGCATCCATACTTTGACAGATCCTGTCCAGAGGACGGGTAATCGTCCCGGCAAACAGCCAGCCAAGGAAGGACATCACAGCAGCTCCGGCAAGCGAAACCATGAGAAGGATGTTTCGATCCCGGATCACTGGCGCCATCAGCTCTGCGCGGTCCTGTTCGATGGCAATAACCCAGGTCCCACTTTTCAATGGGATCGCTTCGGCGTAGGCGGCGACGGGCTGTCCCCGCAATCCGGTTGCCTCGGTGGTAAAGCGGCTGTGACCTGCGAGGGCCTGTGTCAGGTAGTCACTGGCGGGCAGCTGGTCCAGGGGCGAATGACCGTCTTCAAACCGTGAATGCGATCGCGCGGTAAGGTCAGGACCTGCCAAAAAGATGTCCACGGACTCTTGGATGCCCTGATCATCGTTCATGATCGCGTTGATCATGCCCATAGGAATCTGCAGAATAAGGACGCCCACTGTTTGGCCCGAAGGCACGACAATCTTGGTGGCAGCAAAAGCAGCAGGCGCATTTGCACTTGGGGCGTAGGGGGCGATATCGGAAAAAATGACCTCGCCAGCCTCAGCCTCCAGCGCCGTGCGGAACAAAACGCCCAGATCACTATCCTTATAGGCGCCGTTCATCAGGTTGGTGCCATAGTCGTCTTCTTTGAAAACCGAATAGATCACATCGCCAGGCATGCTGACCAGGAAGGCATCATAATAACCTTTTGCCGTCAGCAGCGTCCGAAATGACGGGTGAAACTTGGAGTGATGGATGTTGTAGGGAATCGTTTGCTTACCCCGATCCAGATTATGCCGCTCACCTGCAGGAAAAGGATTCTCGGTGATATAGGTCTTGCGCGCGATATCGGCCGCATCAGCGCCGAGGTTGCTCCAGGCTGCAGACAGCCGCTGGATCGCAGTGGCTGTCGAGGGCATGCTTGCCAGTGTCATCAAATCTGCATTGACGCCCCTCAGGAGCGACTGAAAAGCGGTTCTACGACCGGCAATCAGAGATTCGAACTGACGTTCCGCTTGATGGAACGCGCTTTTCTGAAAGTTGATCGTACTTACTGTTACAAAAAGTGCGGTCAGCAGCACCCCAAATCCTACGACAAACAGCGGAAGTTTGTGGGCAATTTTCAGAGACTTTAAACTCTGCATTTTCTTTCTCCTGCGGCATTGTTCGCGGCAAACCGCGTGGTGACGTGCCCTAGATTGCAGAAAAGTTCTTAATTTGCCGCTTACGGATCCGCTCAGTCGCTCTAATTTTAGAAATCAAATACCCTTTTCCTATTAATTCTTTTTGCAGAGAGCGGCTCTTCAATAAAAAACGGCTGTTCCAGCGGGTCCCCGAAGAGAGCGCCTATATATACGGAGTCCCCCCGCAGTGCTGCGGTCATAGTGCTTTCAGGGCTGATCTTTATTTTAACACCCACCGCGCCAGGGAATCTAAAAACTTTAGGAAAATGCGCAATTTTCCCAGGTTTCCAGCGGTATAAAACCGCTTTTCTATCGGTCTGCAGCAATCAATTGTTAAGCTCAAAGGCCTAACTATGAAGCTATCGAATACAAACATGTCACCGACAATGGGGGTGAGAATCGCGGAAGATGACCACAGAAACGCAGAAACACCTTTTGGAATTGCCAAATGCATTTGCTGAATTGAGTCCGCTCACGGCATTTCTGGGCGGGGCGCGCTCCGCAGCAGTGGAAATTGACTGTAGCAATGTTGCGGCAATGCCGTCGCGCTGTCTGCAACTGTTGCTTAGTGCCGAACAACAATGGCGCTCCGAAGAACTGGGGTTCGCGGTAACCCATATTAACGATTCCTGCCGCAAGTCCCTGACGCTCTTGGGTCTTGAGCCCAACCGATTTGAAGACGAGGTAACAGCATGAAAACCAAAGTATTGGCAATCGATGATTCCCGCACCATCCGGAATCTGCTTGCAGCCACCCTGGAAGAGGCTGGTTTTGAGTACGTAAGTGCAGTGGACGGCCGGGAAGGCGTCGACATGTATGATGATGTCGCTCCTGACGTCGTCATCACCGATATCAACATGCCCAACCTTGACGGTTTTGGTGTGATCGAAGAACTGCGCGGCACCGATATTAATTCCAAAGTTCCGATCCTGGTACTCACCACGGAAAGTGCTCCGGAAATGAAGGCACGTGCCCGCAATGCAGGTGCAACTGGCTGGATCACCAAACCATTTGATGACGCCTCCCTGATTTTCGCGCTGAAGCGTGTTACCGGGGCTGCGGCATAAAATGTCAGGATCCATTCAAGATACCTTCTTTGAGGAGTGCGAAGAACTCCTTGAAGCAACGGATGAGGGTCTGAGTGCCATCGAAGGAGGCAATCATGATCCAGAGGTAGTCAATGCCGTATTCCGCGCAGTTCACTCGATTAAGGGTGGCGCGGGCGCATTTGGCTTGGACGAGTTGGTGGCTTTTGCCCACAGATTTGAGACTGTTTTTGATGAAGTCCGGGCCAACCGGATGGAGCTTGATGAGCCGCTGATCCAGCTGTTGCTGCGATCCTGCGATCACCTGTATAATCTGGTTGCCGTTGCCCGCGATGGCGGCGAGACCGACGAAGCGCATCACAACATGCTGATCGAAGCGCTGGATAAATACATTCCTGAAGAGGAAGAAGACCTGACGTTTGAGCCCATGGGGCTAGGTGGTCCGATGGACATTGGCGCCATCGACATTCCGCAGGTTGCGACCGAAGAGACTTATCAGATCCACTTCCGTCCTCTCAAGGATATGTACAGCACCGGCAATGAGCCGATTTTCCTGTTCCAAGCTCTCAAAGAGATGGGTGAGCTAAACATCGAGTTGGATGTTATGGAGCTGCCCGGATTTGACAGCATTGACCCAGAAGAAAGCTATCTGAGCTGGAATCTGACACTTGTCACCACCGAAGCACGATCCACAGTGGAAGCTGTCTTTGAATTTGTCGAAGGCCTCTGTGAACTGTCAATCGAGGGTGCCGGGGACGCTGAAGCTGATGCAGCAGCTCTTGCTGCACTGGAGGCCGCTTTTGGCGGTGCCCCAGCAGACCCAACGCCTGTAGTGGAGCAAACAGCTATGGTTGAAGAGACCCCCGCAGCCCCTTTTGAACAGCCGGTCCCCGCGACCAAACCGGAGGCTACACCGGACGTGTCCGGAGCCAAGCCTGCGGCCCCCAAAGCCGAGAATTCGAAGTCTGAGCAGCGTGGGCCTAATCCGACACTGCGCGTGGATCTCGAGCGGGTGGACCGGCTTATCAACGCTGTTGGGGAACTGATCATCAACCACTCGATGCTGGCACAGCAAATTGCCAATCTCGATGTGGCCGATGTACGGGACGTCGAAACCGAACTGGAGGGCTTTAAGAACCTGGCCCGTGATATCCAGGAAGGCGTGATGTCCATTCGTGCACAGCCTGTCAAACCGCTGTTCCAACGGATGGCCCGGATTGTTCGCGAAGCCTCCAGCGCCACAGGCAAAACCTGTAAGCTGGTGACAGAGGGTGAAAACACCGAAGTCGACAAGACAGTGATCGAACGCTTGGCCGATCCTTTGACGCATATTCTGCGAAATGCGGTTGATCACGGCATCGAAAAGCCAGAAGACCGCGAAGGCGCCAACAAGAACCGGATTGGTGAAATCCGCCTCACGGCATCGCACCGGTCTGGATCGGTCTGTATCGAAGTCAAAGATGACGGCGCAGGGGTCAATCGCCCCCGTGTGAAGCAGATCGCCATCGAAAAGGGCCTGATCCCCGAAAATGCCGAACTGTCGGATGCTGAGATCGACAACCTGCTGTTCGCCCCTGGCTTTTCCACTGCCAAGGAGGTGTCCAACCTGTCTGGTCGTGGGGTCGGCATGGATGTGGTCAAAAATGCAGTCACCGGGCTTGGTGGGCGGATCAATATCACGTCCAATCCAGGTAAGGGATCAACCTTTACCATCATACTGCCCCTGACCCTTGCGGTTATGGATGGTATGGTTGTGTCTGTCGCGGATCAGACAATGGTGGTTCCAATCACCTCGATTGTCGAAACCATGCGTGGCAATGACGACATGATCAACAACCTGGGCTCGGATGGTACCTTGCTATCAATCCGCGGCAGCTTTGTTCCGATCTGTGATGTCGCTGGTGCCCTTGGCCTACGCAAAGAAGACAATGACCAACCCCCCGGCGTTTATCTTCTGGTAGAAACCGAAACCGGACAACGCAGCGCCCTGGCTGTGGATGACATCCACGACCAACGCCAGGTCGTCATCAAAAGTCTGGATGGTGTCTGCGGAGAAATCGCGGGCGTCGCAGCCGCAACCATCCTGGGGGACGGCAAGATCGCGATGATCCTTGACCCAGAAAGCATCCTGGCAGCCTCGCCTGCGGTGGGAGCCTTTGATACCGAGCGGAGAATGAGCAATGCAAGCTGAAGTAAAAAGTAACGACCAAGAAGTTAAGCACGCTCAGTTTAGCGAGTTTGTCAGCTTCACCGTCGCCGGGCAGGCCTTCTGCCTGAAAATCACCCAGATCCGAGAAATCCGGCGCTGGTCCCCAGTCACCATCCTGCCGCATGCGCCTTCGGACGTGTTGGGCGTGATGAACCTGCGTGGTGCCGTGATCCCGATCTACGATCTGTCGGCACGCTTTGGTCTGGAAACAACCGAAGCCAGCGAACGCAATGTTGTGATCGTGGTCTCCTCTGCGGGCAAGCCCGTTGGTCTTCTGGCAGAATCCGTGTCCGAGATCATTTCGATCAACCCGGAAGAGATCCAGGAAACACCGCCTGTGGATAGCCGTAACACCATGGAATATATCCAAGGTATCATCTCGCATGATGACACCATGGTTCGGATCATCAATCTCGATGCAGTGATCTCCGTTCCCGAGCAGGTGCTCTGATGATCGCGGCCGGCTCCATAGAAGCCAATCAAGATGGGTTTACCCTGACGGATCAGGACTTTGAGGCAATCGCTGATTTTGCCTACAAGCATTTTGGGCTGGCAATGTCGAGCAGCAAGAAACCTTTGGTTTCTGCCCGACTTGCCCGACAGTTGCGGCAGCAGAATGCTGGGAACTTCAAAGATTACCTGGCACGGCTGAATGGAAAAAATAGCACTGAGGAACGCAGCAAGCTGCTGTCACTCCTGACCACCAATGTCACGCATTTTTTCCGGGAGCCGCATCATTTTGAAACTCTGCGCAAGGATGTGCTGCCTAGCCTGATCGAAAGAGCACGCAACGGCGGACGCGTTCGGATCTGGTCGGCGGGCTGTTCCAAAGGGCCTGAGCCCTTCACCATGGCGATGATCATTCATAATATGTGCCCCGATATTGGGCGTTATGATTTCAAGATCCTGGGCACGGATATCGACCCTCAGGTGGTGCAATTTGCCAAAACGGCAAAATACCCACAAGAGGAGCTTGGGCAGATCCCGGCCGAGTATCGCAGCTTGGTCCCAAAAATGGAGGCGGACGGGCGCATGCCCGCACACCTCAGGTCGATGATCACCTTTGGGGTGTTGAATTTGATCGAACCCTTCCCCTTCAAGGGTAAGTTCGATGCGATTTTCTGCCGCAACGTGGCCATCTACTTTGACACACCTACCCAGCAGAAGGTCTGGCAAGCCTTTCAACGTAGTTTGACCCCTGGCGGTTACCTGTTCATCGGCCACTCCGAACGCATGTCCGGGCCAGCCGAGGAAAAACTGACGACATCTGGGATCACAACTTATATCAACACTCCCCCCGGAGGCAGTGCTCAGTAAATGAGCAGCAAGAGCAACACGAGGAAAAACACATGAGCCTAAAAGACTCTCTACGCGTTATGGTCGTCGATGACATGTCCACAAGCCGCGGTATCATCACCCAGTGTTTGGACGAGCTCGGCATTAAGAATTATATGGTGGAAAACAACGGGCAGTCCGCTTTTCAAAAGCTGACGACAACTCCGGTTCACCTGGTTTTGTCCGACTACAACATGCCTGGCATGGATGGTCTGGGCTTGCTCCAGGCGGTCCGCGGCCATCAGGTGACGCAGCGGCTCGGCTTTATTCTTGTCACCGGCAAACCAACGCCGGAAATCATTGAAGTCGGTAAAAAACTGGGGCTGAACAACATCATCCGCAAACCGTTTACAGTGGCCACCATGAAGCAGGCGATCGAACAGGTCGTCGGGCGGCTGTAATCATGGAAGGGCAGCACGAAACTATTTCCGGCCTTAGCGCTATTTCAGCACGCGAAATGCGGCAACTGTATTCCAAGGTGCAAACCCTGGAAGATGTGGTCCATGATATCTTTGACCGTGGCACCAAGCCAACCCGGCAAGAGACACAATCTCTGCAGGACTTTGACTTGGTAATGCAGACCCTCGCGGGGATGGCCAGTTTCTTTGAGAAGGTGGAAACACAGATCCTGGATACTGGCAAGGCTGACATCCAGGCCGCCACGGAAACGGTAACGCTGCAAAAACTGCGGGACCGACTGCGGGAAATCGGGAGCTTTGTCGCCAACTAAGGCGTCACCTACCCCAATCAAGGCCCTATACAGACTCTAAAAGCCGTTTGAGCATTTTGCTTGAACGGCTTTTTTCCTTTCCTTGCAGCCTCAGCGCGTTAGATTACCGATAGTTCCGTTTGGTTTCCTTGGTAATTGTATGACACGCTTTTTCAAACTCCTGATCGCAATAGTCTGTTTCACGCTTCCCCAGAGCGTCGCGGCGGGACGGGACAGAATTGCCTTGGTCATTGGCATGGCCGATTACCAATATTTGCCACCCTTGGAGAACACCCATAACGATGCCAACGGTATGGCACAAAGCCTTGAAAACATAGGTTTTGACGTCACTCTATCACTCGATGCGACGGCGCAGGATATGGTTGGGCTGTTGGATGATTTTGCCTTTCGCTCAGAGGTGGCTGACCTCGCGCTGATCTATTTTGCCGGACATGGCATCGAAGTACAGGGTGAAAATTTCCTCATCCCCGTGGATGCCAATGTCACCAGCAACCGCGATGTTCAGCGCCAATCCGCCTCGTTGAAGCAGTTGCTGGCCGCAGTGGATCGCGCCCGCAAGATGCGCGTCGTGATTCTTGACAGTTGTCGGGATAATCCCTTGGGTGACTCGATCGCCCTAAGCCAAACCGAAGCCACACAAACCACCTCAGAGGAGACCCGTGGCGGCGGTGGCGGCATGGCCGCGGTGGATCCTGATCGCGGAACACTGGTGGCCTTTGCCGCCCGCGATGGTCAGGTCGCTCTGGATGGCAACGGAACAAATAGCCCCTATGCCCAAGCCTTGATGCAGAAAATGGTACAGCCCGGACTGGAAATCAGCCTGATGTTCCGGCAAGTGCGGGATCTGGTACTAGAAAAAACCGGCAACCTGCAAGAACCACATACCTATGGCTCGTTGACCGGAGTGCCCTTCTATCTCGCCGCCGCAAACCCGAACGGCGCCGAGGCCCTGCCTGCGGGCACATCTGAAGCTTGGTCTGCGGTAAAACCGGACCAGGAAGAGCAGCTTTTGGCTCTGGCTGAGCTGGGCGATACCCGGTCAATGCTGGGGCTTGCCTATATGCGGCTGAACCCCAATGCGGGTCGGTTTGATCCCGTCGCTGCGGTTGATTTTTTGCAACGCGCGGCGGATGCCGGCGCCCCAGAAGCCCAGTTTGAACTGGCCAAGCTTTATGAGCGGGGCACTGGTGTCGACGCTGACCCGCAAAAGGCGCTGGCGCTATACCAAGCCGCCGCTGCACAGAACTTTGCCGATGCAATCAACGATCTGGGATTTTTGCATCATCAGGGTGGTCTGGGTCTGCCGGCCAACCCGCAAAAAGCCTATGAATTTTTCCAGCATGCTGCCGAACTGCGGCACCCGCAAGCCCAGTTTAATTTTGCCGCCCTCATAGATGATGGCCTGGTCCCCGGCAAAGGCCCCGAGGATGCGGCACATTTCCTTTACGCCGCCCTGCGATCCGGCAGCGCTGATGTTCTGGATTTGTTGAGCAAACGCCCGAATATGTTCACCTTGGACACCCGCAGGGCACTGCAAGACAGGCTGAAAGAAAATAAGTTTTACCAAGGCTCTATTGATGGTGATTTTGGTCCGGGTACTCAGCGGGGTATTCGCCGGGCATATGGGCTTGAAGGTTAGTTCGATCATTTGAAAATCGAACAATTTTAAGGGATTAGAACTATGTTTAGACTATCAAAGACGATGTTTGCTTGTGTTGGAGTTGTCCTGCTGTTCATGGCGGGGCCGGTATTAGCGCAAAGTACAGGTGAAGGTTCCAGCAGCGGCACTGGCGGCAGCAGCGAAGCTGGCGGCGGAACATCTTCAACCGGCAGAACTGCGGCAACCCAAGTCTCGTCTGTCCCCCAATTGTCCACACGGATATCGCAGATGAAGAGCCTGTGCACTGACTCTGGCGGCTTTGTTGTGGATTGTCTGGCTGAGCGCATCGAGACGCTCGTATTGGATGCTTCAGATCTGCACGGTCACCAAGAGATGAAACAGATTTTGCGCGATACCGCAGAAAAGCTGCGGCAACTGGCCCGGGCAAATAGTGACCGCACAGCGCCGCGCGCCCGCATCACTAGCCCTGACGGGCAGCGCTCTACGCGCCCCTTGGTGGCTGTCACCCCAAGCCGACGCTCTAGCGCCCACAGACAGGCCATCGCAATCCTTGAAGAGGCTGAGACCAAACTGCTACGCTCCTCTGCGCAGTCTGCCGCCCGGGCCAGCCAGTATCAGCAGGTGGCCAATGCCTTGGGATCAAACAAGGTTCTGCTGCGCTCCTGAATCCTGGAGCGTGCAAGCCAGATACGCAGAAGAGTCACCTATAGGCGACCTTCTGCGATCCAGGCATCCAGTTGGCGACGGCTGATTTCAAAATGCATGCTGTCTTCGCGACGGAAACCGGCGCCCCAGACCCAGCCTTCGTCAAAGAAAAAATCCGCCATGATGGTCAGCCCCAATTGGGTCTTCCCATCGGTAAAATTATCCAACTGACCATCAATATTCAGATCAACAGCCAAACCATAGCTATGGGTGGACAGTGAATTGGTGGTGCCCCGGATACGACGCACACACAGCGCCCCGGCGGTATTGATGCGATTGTAGAGATCCGGATCAGCCTGTCGGATGTTTTCAAACACCACCTTCAGGCTCTCGATGGCCGGCCGCAGCATGCTGACCCGGATTGGGCCAACTTGTTCTGTCACCAATTTTTCCTTCAGCTCGGGGTTGGTCATCGGCTGGCATGTGTCGTTCAGAGTTTCCCGTGGCCGCCCCAGACGTTCCGTGAGATACTTCCCACCAGTTACCTGCAAGCCGCGATTGACGTTCACCCGATCGGCAATCAGCACAACCTGAGCATAGTCAAGATCCGCCCCTTCGGTCTGATCCCAGATCTCGCGCTCGGCTTCGGCAGACGAACCAGACGGCGCAATCTGGCCGCCATTTGCCAGCGGCAGGCGCGCGACCTCGGTCTGAAGATCGGTCAACCGCAATTGCAGATCCTCGATCTGCTGGCGCAGCATTTCAATTTCGATTCGCGCCGTGGAATCAACCGATGCCCCCTGGAAGTCCTCTTCGGAAAGCATCCATTTCAAGCCAATCCAGACCGCAGGTGCCAACAGCACCCCGATACAGATAATAATCGCCGGTAAAACCCGCATAACACCCTCAAATCAATACCCAACCATTCAAGGCGCAGGACGCAGCCGAGTAAAGCCCTTTGACCAAAAATATCACCGCATACGACAAGGCTCTTATTCACACCCTGCCCATTGGCAGAACCAATTATGTGGTATAGTCTTTTAAGTAATGTTTTTCAGTATAAGGGACAAGTTATGGTCCGCGACAATATTATCGCCGCATTCATGTGTTCTGCTCTGCTCTTGCCTGCCTCTCTTGCCCATGCCCAGGCGAACAGTGGCGGCCAGTCTGTGGAAGAAATTACCAAGATCCTGCAACAGCAAAAAACCCGGGGATTGGTGATTGCGCCAAGCGCCGCTGCAACAGCGCCGCAGGCATCGGATGCTCAGGAAACCGCCACCGTGGCTTCCTCCAACGCAGATTATTCCCCGGTTGATCAGCAATCACAGATTAATCTGCAGATCTCCTTCGATTTCGATAGCGCCACGCTGCGGGCTGATCAGCAACCCAAGCTGGAGAATATGTGCGCGTCTATGCAGCTTCTGCAGGGAACGGTTTTCCAGATCATTGGCCATACGGATAGCTCTGGGTCAGCCAGCTACAATGAACGGCTCTCCCTGCTGCGCGCACAGGAGGTCCGTCGCCATCTGATCAGCAGCTGCGGCATTGCCGAAAACATGCTCAAGGCGATCGGTATGGGAGAGGCTGCGCCCTTTAATGCAGCCAACCCCCGGGCAGATGAAAATCGCCGGGTAGAATTCCAGGCCCTGGGCTAACAGATGCAATTCAACCCGGCCCCGTTGTGGCCAGAAGATGTGCATCCTTTCCGGTTTTGCACAGCGTTTCCTGCTGTGTCTGGAAGGGCTGCAAAAGCGCTGAGCTTGCACAAGGATAGGCTGCGATGATTACCTCTCAGCCCGGTGATCTTTTTCAACCGGGCGACCTGCTCAACAACACCTATCGAATTGAAATGCTTTTGGGTCGAGGCGGGACATCCAACGTCTACAAGGCCCGCTCGGAGATTTCCGGGAACCTTGTCGCCATCAAGGTTCTCAAACAAGAATTTTCCGGCAATGAGGATTTTACCGTCCTTATGGCCCGCGAAGAAAACATCCGCGAAATACGCCATGATGCCGTGGTGCGGTATTCGGAAAATCATCGCACACCAGATGGCCATATATACCTGCTGATGGACTACATCGACGGGCCTGGCCTGGATAAGAAACTCAAACAGGGGCCTATGGATGCTGCCGATCTTTTGATCATCTGTCGGCGCGTCGCAGAAGGCCTGAAAGCGGCACATGCCCGCAATATCGTCCACCGGGATCTGAGCCCAGACAATATTATCCTGCGCGATGGCAATCCGGCACAGGCTGTGATTATTGACTTTGGCATTGCCAAGGATACCAATCCAGGCGCCCAAACCATTGTTGGCAATGAATTTGCAGGCAAATACTCCTATGCAGCGCCTGAACAGCTGTCGGGCAATACGGATGCCCGTGCCGATATCTATTCGCTGGGAGCGCTGTTATTGGCCAATTTCCGCGGCGCCGCGCCGTCCTTGGGTGCCAACCCAATGGAAGTTGTTGAAAACAAACAAAAGCCACTGAACACCGAGGGGCTGCCAACGCCGTTCAAACAGCTTATCGAACGGATGTGCGACCCGGATCCGGACAGGCGTCTCGGCAGTGCAGCTGATGTGCTGACCTTTCTTGATCGCGTCGAAAACGACCCCAATGCAGCAATTGAGCCAGAGCCTGCACCGCCTGCGGATGAGGCCACAATCATCGTCCCAAATGCAGCCGCCGCCGCAAAGAAAACGCCCCTATCCCCCCCAAAGAAACCATCCAAAGCCGAAGGCGGCCGGAGCAAGGCGCCTATCCTGGTTCTGGTCGCGATACTTGCCTTTGTTGGCGCTGGGGCGGGGGCCTTTTTCTCCGGCCTGCTTGATCCCTTGTTGGGGCCGAGCTACCCCGTGGCGCAGCCTTTTACATTGATTGTTGAAAAGCCAAAAACCGGCCCAACCCGCGCGGTCGGCAATATGCCCTCTGAAGACAGTCGAACAGCGCTGGCCGATCTGGTGGAGCAAGCCGATATCTCCCTCTCAAGCGGGGCGATTTCTGATAGCTGGGCCCAGGATGTTCTAGCAACAGTTCGCCCGCTGTCGGATCTTCAGCAGTGGCGGCTGACGGTCAGCGACAATCAGGCAAAGCTGAGCGGAATCACCAGTGACCCGGATCTGGCCGCCGCGCTGAACGCCAAGTTCGCAGACGGGCTGCCGGGTGGTTTGGACGGACCCGTGCAAATCACCTATCGGCTACCCGTTGTGGCCATTTCACAGGTCCGCGGCCTGGTTGGCGGCTTTGAAGACTGCGGACCGCTAAATGTCAGTCCTGGCTCTGTGGGGGGCGGGTTTGGTCCCGAGGATACAATCACCGTAACCGGGCGGCTCGCCGGATCGGAGACCCGTGTTCGGATGTTCGACGCCCTGCGCGGTCTCGTCGGAAACCGCAAGATCGCCCTGAAGGTTGAGATCCTGAACCCCTCGCTCTGCATTGTCGAAGCGGCGTTGCCCAAGGCACCCACAGGAAAAATAGATGTGGTATTCAGCACCGGCAATGAAAGTACGCCCAATCCTTCGGGTCGTTTCTTTGTCGGCGAAAACCCGGTTATTGATGTAAAATTGCCGGCCTCAATCACTTCAGGATTTCTGACGGTTTCCATCCTTGATGTCTCTGGCAATGTCTTCCACTTGCTGCCCAACCTCTCGCGTCAACAGAATTCGATTGCGGAACTGCGCGGTGACACAACGGGCCCGCTGTCTGTGCGCGTGGCCTATACCCTGGCGGAATCTGCCCTGAATGGTGGCCTTGCCTTCCGGGTCGATGACAGCACGCTTGGCAAAAGCCGGGTTTTGGTTCTGCATTCATCGGAACCCTTGTTCGCTGGGCTGCGCCCAACCTCCGAAAGTGCCGTTGGCTTTGCCGAAGCTCTCAAAGAAAACAGCGCACGGGATGCCGGGTTGATCCTCTCTATGGACAGCAAGATATTGGAAACAGCCCTGCCATAAAAACCTGGCGTCAGGCTCTCGATACTGCTGGCGCACTCACGACCTCCCCAAGGGAAACCTCAGGAAAATCCGCTATCAAAGCATCGCGGGTTTTTAGTACGTCAAATCACATCGACAATAATGTGGGAGATATTGTCGGCTCCACCGCCCTCCAGGGCGATTTGCAACAGGCGATCACCAACGGTTTCCAGCGGTGCTGTCGAAAGCACCTCCTGCAGAATGGGAAAGGTCGCGTATTTGGTCAGACCGTCAGAGCAGATCAGGAACCGGTCCCCGCTTTCGACCATACCCCGAACCTTATCCAGTTCCAGCGCGTCACCCACCCCAACGGCGCGGGTGATCGCATTGGCGTGGGGGTGTTGATCGGCTTCGTCCCAGGTCATCTTGCCCGCCAGAACAAAATCAGCCACGGCGGAATGATCGCTGGTCAGCATCTCAATCGTACCATTTCGCAGCCGATAGATCCGGCTGTCCCCGGCCCAGAGGCAAACAAAATGACCGTTCGCCAGGATCAGCGCGACAACCGTCGCGCCAATCGTGCCACCGCCACGCGCTGCGGCCTCGGCCTGGATGGCGTGGTGGGCGTTTTGTATTCTGTCGCGCAGCCCGTGCATCTTTGCAGCCGGGTCCAGCCCAAGCGGCAGAGACGCAACGGTGTCGACAATCAAGGCGCTGGCGAAATCTCCGGCCTGGTGCCCGCCCATCCCGTCAGAGACCAACCAGATATCATGGTCTGGCAAGGCAAGGATTGCATCCTCATTGACCTTTCGTTTCAGCCCCACATGGGTCTGCGCCGCAAAACGGTATGTCTTATCATTTGTCATATCGGTTGGGCCTCCCGCCATATTGGTGCCGCAAGATCAAACAACCCAGACCCCGCATGTCCTAGGGGCAAATCCGGTCTGATCATCATCCGCGGCCCGCTCTCCAGGTAGGTGCTCCAGACACCGCCGCCCGGCACCTGTTTTGCCAGCAGGGCGCCAGCAAGATGGATCGCAACCAGAGAATCGTCACCGCCGCTTCCCGTCAGAACCAGCGTCTCCCCCTGCTGCCGCAGAGGAACGGATGCGCGCAATCCCGGCACCTCCAGAGATTGGAGCTCTTGTTCTAGCCGGGTTTTTGTCATGCCATTTTCAAGCGTCGAAAGCGCGATGTCTTCCAGCTTTTCAAACAAGGCCCCCTCGCGCAGATGATCCAGCGCCGGCGGCCCCGGGGTCTCCAACGGCAATACCAGCGTCAGCGGAAAACGACGACCAACACGATCCACCGAGGGCATCAAAACCCCCATGATCTTGCTGGGGCCAGCCAGGCCAGCCGCCAGGGTGAACCGCCATAGCGGCGCCGACATATAGTGGCTGTCGAACCCCGCACCGTACTGGGCCTGCCCCTCCATCATCAGCTGCTGCACCCAGTTGTCCCAAACCCGCACAAATCCACCCGCCACATTGATCCGGAAGAAATCTCCGACGTCGGGCATCTTGCCAAAGGCTCCAAACCCCGCCGCCATCACATCGACTTCGGGCAGCGGAATTTTGCCATGGCAGGCAGGGCAAAGGGGTTCACCACCGATCCCGATTGCAACTCAAACAGGGCCAGGCGGCCGCCAACACGGAAGTTCACCCGGCGTCGGTCGCTGACATTGGTGCGCCGCACCTCTGCCGCATCCAGCAGCCGGAACCAGGCCCAGGGCCCATCGCGCGACAGGGTGTTTTCATTGCCACGCCGCTGCGGCAGCAGGGTAATCCGGGCCAGGCCAACGGATCCGGGCCAGTTCACCGCCACCGGTGTCGGTTGCCCCATGCGGTGATTGTAACTGACCTTTGACCCATCAATTTCCAGCAGAACTTCTTTCGCCTTGGGGTCCAGCGCCTTTGGGGTGATCTGAAACTGAACCGAAGGATTAGCCGCCCCATTAAAGAAGGCATCACGGATTTCAGCGGCATATTGCATCTGCTGCAACACTGCCTGGCTAATCCCCAGATCAACATCATTCACCCGTTTCCAGGTCCAGGGGCGACTGCGGGTATCGACATATTTCAGCAGGTTCTCATCAAAGAACCCGTCGATAAGCCCACCCGGGGCAAAAAGCTTGGCAAAGTCCACCATCGCCACATCCGCCCGCGCGCGCCGGTTGAACGGATAGCGGTTGTCTAGGGCTTTTTGACAAAACGGCAATACCGCAGATTGCCAGCGCGCGTTGATCGACGCCCGCGTGCCCTCGGATGTAATGCCAGACGAGCCCGCCGAAATCTGAGTTGCCCAGCGTTGAATAGGCCCGTCAATCCGCGACGCCGTCTGCTGGAATTGCAGCAGCGCCTGACCACTTTCTCCCGAGGCCACACCGCTGAACGACATCTTGTTCAGCTCTTGATAGACCAGTTGCAAAGACCCCATCAGGTCATCCAACCGCGAAGGCTGCCCCTGTAGCCGGACCACCAGATCGTGCAACCACTGAAAGCGTTCCTGCACATAGGACCCTGGTGGTTTGGGCGCCTCTCCTGGCGCGTTGGCGGCAGAATTGATCAGAGCTTCCAGCAGAATTTGCCCCTGAATGGACATACCCGACCGGGTTTCGATGCCGACAACCTGGGAAACACCCTCGTTCAGCGAAGCGGAATCCAGCGCCGATCGATCCTCAGCCAGCCGGGTTTCGCGGCTGATTTCCGTCAGGATATTCATAATCGGCGAGGTCGGCCCGGACAGGACATTTGTCACTTCAACCGCATGGCTCAGCGACTCCAGCGGCACGATATCAACATCCCCCAGGATCTGGTCATAGCGGCTGATATAATCGTTGTAATAGAGATCCAGCACATCGCGGCTCAGCGCCAAAAGCGCCGCTTCACTTTGGCCATCCCCCGCCCGTTCGCCCAATACCCAGGCCTCATTCTGCACCCGTTCGGACACGCTGACAGCCTCGGGCAAGAACACATTGTTAAAGCCGTCGTAGGTAAAAATACCCTCGACACCTTCATTCAGCGGCTTACCAGAGCTGCGCACAAGAACCCGCTTTACCGAAGGACCGCCAATTTCGGTCAAACGCCATTTTGGCAGGCTAGTCGCCTGGTTGGAATTGATGATCCCGTTGTAAACCCGCTGCGCCAGCGGCATTTCCGACAGGATATTCTGCGCCTGCTCCACCAGTGGACCGTTCAGGGCGATCTCTTCCATCGGTTGCGACAGCAGCGCCGACAAATGATCCATCAAGTCATTGCGCATCTGCCCACGTGCGGCACCAGGATAGGCCACCAATTCCCAATCCAGCCGCATCCATTCCTTGACCAGATCCGGATTCATCGGCCCCTGCAGGCCCAGCATCAAATAGATCTTCAGCGCTTCATACAGCACATCAGGATTGTTCACATTACCTGCAATTTGTTCTTCCAGACGCACCAGAAGCCGCGGCAACAGGCGTTGGTTCAGCGCGGCGCGATAGGTCTGTGCCGTCTGGGTGCCAATGACCTCGCCCTGATACAGGCCATATGTCATTGCGCGTTCAGGCTGAGGGTCTGACAACACCGGATTGCCCGGCATGTCACGCAGCAAGTTAAGCGCCTCTGCCACCGGCACAAGATCGGTATCGCCCACTGGACTGGCTGGCAGGGTTGCGGCCCTCGCCTGATACTCGACAACCTGCGCCTCGGCCTTACGAATGAACTCGGCGTTCTGGAAGAAGGAATTCACCCAAAGCCCGCCCATGGCCGCCGCCACCAGCACAGTTGCGGTAATCGCCGCACGCCGGGTCCAACGATAGCGGCGCTCAACCTTGTCATCTGCGGAAACCAGGCCGGCCTCGGGGAACAACACGCCTTCAAACAGACGGGTCAGGAAGAAAGACCGCCCCGTCCCCTGACCGGTGCCGATGGCTTGCCGTCCAATGCCAAAAGTCTGCGCCATGCCCAGCATCAGCCGGTCAATCGGCGTCCCTTCCTGAGTCCCGGAGGTGAAATAGACCCCCCGTAGCATCTGGCGTTGCTCATAACGGTTGTCCTGAAAGACCTCGGTCAGAAACTCTTTGGCCACGGCCCGCATCGAGGCCACCTGCGAGGGGAACCCCGCCACCAGCGCGCGGCGCTGATGATCGGTTTCTGCCTGCATTTTCTCCAACAGCTGCGCATTCATCTGCCCCAGAAGCCCTGCAAACTCCTCGTCAAAATGCTCAATTGCTGCGGCGTCTTTTTTGCTTTTGATCAGCGGCAGGGTAAAGCCCCAGACCTGTTCGCGCTCTTCTTTGCCAAGAGTGTCAAAATACTCCTGAAAACCCGCGATGAGGTCGGCCTTGGTGAACAGAACATAGACCGGAAAGCGCACCCCAAGCCGTTCGCGCAGCTCAGACAAGCGCCGCCGCACAGCCTGGGCATGGGATTTTTGTGTCATCTCGTCCTGCAGCGAAAGATCCGACAGCGAGATCGCCACCAAAGCCCCATTGATTGGCTGGCGCTTGCGGTACTTTTTCAACAGGCCCAAAAAGCCAAGCCAGGCGGCATTGTCTGCCTCTGTGTCGCTTTCCTGTGTGGTATAGCGCCCGGCGGTGTCGATCAGCACCGCGTCATTGGTGAACCACCAATCACAGTTGCGCGTGCCGCCAACACCACCAATGGCGGCTTTGCCCAGCTTGTCCGCCAGGGGAAACTGCAGGCCCGAGTTCACAATGGCCGTGGTTTTCCCTGATCCCGGCGGGCCAATGATCACATACCAAGGCAGCACATTCAGATGCCGCCGCCCGTTTTTGGACTTGCGTAGCTCTGTCATCGCCTGCTTGAATTTGCCACGCAGCTCACCGATTTCTTCCAGCATCACATCGTCATCATCGACAACATCTGCAGCTTCGACCATGTCGTCAGCCATCGCTCGGTCACGGCGGCGTCGCAGCCAGAACACCAATCCGATGATCAGCAGGGTCAGAACCCAGATCACCGCAATGGTGATCACCCGCGCCTGAATGCCGTCAAAGGGACGCCAGTCAGCGCTGCCAATGTAGGGCGCAAAAAACCAGGTACAGGCTGAAAGCGCGATCGCCAGCAGGATGAGCGCCGAATAGAGCGATCGAAACATCGGCAAAAGATAACGGCGGATCATTGGTCAACCTCCTGCACTAGCAAGATCTCGATACGGCGGTTCTTGGCCCGCCCGGCCTTGGTGCCGTTGTCGGCAATGGGCTCTTTTTCTGCACGGCCTTCGGCAGACAGACGCGTCGGGTCGTTAAAGACCTGAGCCATGCCCGTCATTACCGATTTGGCCCGCGCCAAAGACAGCGCCATGTTGGAGGGGAAGCGCGACGAGCGAATTGGGATATTATCCGAGTGGCCGGCCACAATGACTTGACCCTTTTCTTCGTTCAGCGCCTCAGCAACACGGGCCACGGGTGTTTTAAACCCCTTGCTGAGCTGGTCAGAACCAGAGCCAAACATTCCCGATCCCGCCAATCGAATGATCAGCGTGTTGCCCTTTTGGAAAACCTCGACAATACCTTCGTCAATTTCCGGGCCCAGAAAGCCTGCAACCTTGGCCACTTGTTCTTCCAGCGTTTGGATCGGCGGTGGTGGCGGCGGTGGTGGAGCCCTGCGTTCCAACTCGACGGGTGGGCCAGAGTCAACGATGCTCAGCTGGCCGATCACATTGCCTGTCTGATTGGACAAGGCCCAGCTCAGCCCCAGGAACTGCGCCACCAGCAACACGCTGGTCACTACCAGGGCGATCCAGACCAGGCGCCAGGCCGACAGCACCTTGAAAGGTTTGATCACCCCTTCCCAATGGGGCGACAGATCCCGTTCAATCGGGCCACGCTGGTTGCGCAGAATGCGGGCCAGAGCGGCGCGGATTTGCAGGTGCTTTTCAGCGCCACCCTGCTCAATACGCAAACGGCCCTCAAAGCCCAGCGACATACACATGTAGAGAAACTCCAACATGTCGATATTGGCGCCGGGTTCTTTTTCCAGACGGGCCAAAAGGTCATAAAACCTGTCACCACCAACGGTTTCTCGGTGAAAGGTCCCAACCATGGACTGCAGACCCCAGCTGGATTGTCCACCCCAGGGCGTGTTCAGCACCACATCATCCAACGTCGCACAGAGCGCATAACGGGCGACTTTTACCGTCTGCGCGGCGATACCCGCCTGCAAAGCGCGATTTTCAAACGCCCGCACTTCGGCCACCACGTTCTTGCGCAGCCCATCTGGGTCCATATGCTGCGCCCGGTTGCGAATGCGGCTGATCAAGGCAAACAGGGTCGAAGCGCAGGCGGTCAGCGGGTTCATCCCTGTCAACGCCATAGGGGCTGCTTTGCCTGTTGCCCCGCCGGGTTGACTGCCGGATTGGTTGCTTTGCGCCGTGGCCGCCTGGGGCACACCAAAGGCATCCAGCCCGGCACCGGAAGCAGGGTCCTGGCCACCGTCGCCGGGTGGGGCGGCAACGGGCGTCGGCTGCGGTGTCGCAGTACGGCGTCCACCAGGGTTGGGGCGGATCACCGTTTTGTCGGTATCGCCCGGTTCCGCAAAGGGATCGTCATATTCACCCATGATCTCTTACCCACTCACCAAATTACCAAAATCACCCCCGCAGCGGAGGGCTGATGTATCTGCCTGCCTTAGCTGTTGCGAATGGCCCAAAGTTCCATCTTCAGCCCCGGATATTGCCCGGACACATGCACCGCAACGCCGCCAGAGGTGGTCATCTTGCGCCAATAGGGGCTGTCCGCATCCATTTCAAAATAGACCACACCAGAATGATAGGGGATCTGGCGTGGGGCCACCGGCAGGGGCCGCAGCGTGATCCCCGGCAGTGCCGAATTGACCAGTTGTCGAATTTCCTCAACCGGGCCGATCTTGGCCTGGCCGGCAAAATGGCGCCTCACGTCTTCGGCAGGCAGGTCTGCACTTACCGCCAGCACAAACCCGGCATTGCCCAACAGTTTGCGATCCGCAATCACCCCAACCGAGATGCCATATTTGCGCTCTTCCAGTTTGATCGCGATGGCCGTCTGTTCCAGTACCGAGCTGAGATATTGCCGCAGCACCCGGATGAGCGGCGCAAAACAGCCCATCAGATCGTCATGGGTATAAGAGGGCAACTCCGGCGCCTGTTTGTCCGCCGCCATGTAGCCTGACAGCTCCCCGGCCAAACCGGCACAGAGCATATACAAACGTTCGGGGTGCAGGTTTTCGATCTGACGCAAATGCCGGATCATCGGCAACATCCGGTTCACCACCGCCAACAGCATAAAGTCAGAAACATCTGCCACACCGCGGGCAGATCCTGCCTCGGCCAGACGGCCCGACAGGGCCTCCATCCGGTGCGCCAACAACCCTTCGAGTTCACGCAGGAAGTCCCGCAGGACCGAGGCCGCGCGCGCATCCAGGCAAGAGGGTATAAAGGCCTGATCCAGGATGATCTCTTTATCTGAGCGCACCTCGATGATACGCGCCACCGGGATCGCCAGCAGGTCCGCCATGTCATCCACACCCAGCGCAAATTGCAGCCGCATCTTGCCCACACTCAAAGGCACCGGTTTGCGCTCTGTGCTGGTGACATCGGTGACTTCCTGGCTCGCCGGGCGCAACCGGCTAGCGGACCGCTCGGCTCCGCTCAGGTCGACCTCGACCGCGCCTTGGCGACGCTGCGGCACCGTAAGATAGACCACGCAGTCCTTTATGGTGGTCGGCACTTCTAGCGCCGGGGGATGTGGGTCTGCCATTGGCACCCGAAAGATGCTGCCATCCTGGGTCAAGCCCTCGCAGGATTTGAGAGCGAACTGGCCGATCTTCAGCGCCTCGTGGTCAATTTCCAACGCATTGACCCCCCAGGCATAAGGGGCAAGACGACGGGCCAGGCCTGTCACCAGGCCTTCGGTATAGCGATCTGATTGCTGGAAGTGATGCGGCTGCAGAAATAGCCCCTCAGTCCAAAGCACCTTGCTGTCCCAGGACACCTGGTTCTCCCCTTAATTGTCCGCGCAGATCTGCGCGGTTCAGTCTTTTAATTTGTCCAATTGCGCCTTGTAGGCCCGCGCAAATTCGCGGCTGAACAAGTCATGAAAATCGTTTTCGGCCTGATCCGAAATCTCGGAAAACAGCCGTTCATAGACGTCCCAATAGCGGGCTTTTTTACCACGCAAGAGACCGCTTAATCCGCCTTTATCTTCGATCTGCGCTTCCAGCGCCTTGGGGTCGAGCCGGGTCAAAACGCCTTTTAGCGCCGCCTCCATGCCGGTCACCATGGCAACTTCATGCGCCTTGATATCCTTCAGCGCCTCTTCGACGGCAGTCTCGGGGCTGAGATAGCCCTTGGTGGCGGGTTTCAGCATGGCCTCGACCGCTTGCTCTGGTGTGATCGAGAACTTTAGCGGGTTGTTGCCCCCAGCCGAGATCATCGTTTGTTCGATGCGGAATTCCGATTTGATCGAGGTCCGCGTCATCAGGATTTCACGCAGGCCCGTCACCAATGTCTGCAAGACCCGCCCCATACGCCCCATGGATTTAGCCGGGTCTTCATCTCCCAAAGCATTCTCTTCAACACCAAGACCCCGCAAAAACGCAGCGACCGCGTTTGAGGGCAGTTCCGATTTGCCCGCCGCCTCTGCCTCAGCTTGTTTTGGGGTCTCTTTGGCCACCGCAGTTTCCACAGGGGGAGCCGCTGGCGCGACAACAGGAGCCTCTAGGGTTGTGGCCACAGTATCCGAGGGTTCGGCAAAGGGGTCTGATGACGTGGCTGCCCCTGTTGGTACAGCCGGGGCAGGTTCTACAATTGCCGCTGCGGGAGCAGGCGTAGGTGTCGGAACAGGGGGCACGGCAGCAGGTGGGGCCGTAATCGGAGGCGCAGCGGGGCTGGGCGTAGCCGGTTCGCCGATCCCTGACAAAAAGTCATCATCCCAGTCATCAGGGATTGTCGCGCTATGTGCAGCCGGGCTTGCAAAACTATCCGCCGCCGACGCGGAATGGCTGGGCAGGCTGGCGCCGACCCCTTCGCGCCCGTCACTGGGCTTTTGAAAAAATGGATCTTCCTCTTCGCCCAGGGGCGGCAACAGATCATCAATCGGATCAACCGGGTTGAGCTGCGATGGTCCGGTGGGGTTCGAAGCGCCAAGAAGATCATCCAAAAAATCTCCGGCAGGACCTGCATCATCCAACAGCGCCATCGGATCCGGCGCATTATTGGCCACCCCATGCGACACCGGTGCATCGGACAACGGATCGGGGATCATCTGGGCGGTTGAGCTGCTGTGAATTTCGACCAGCAGCTCGTAGTTACCCACACAGAGCACATCGCCATTGTTCAACGGCGTCGGCGTACGTCCAAGCGGGATTTTGGAGTAGTTCAGAAAGGTTCCGTTTGCGCTGAGGTCAACTACCACAACATTGCCATTGTGGTCCTCGATGGCGCAATGGTTGCGCGACAACAGCTGATCCGGGTCAGGCAGAACCATATCGTTGCTGTCGCCCCGCCCAATGGTCAGGCTGGGCCCCAGCATTGCGACTGGCGCGGCATTGCCAGGCATCGCACCAGAGTTCTGAAACTTGAGTGTCACCCCCATGGGTCGCTTAGCCTCCCACCAACACGGTGAACTCACCCTTGATGATCAAACCGCCACAGGCGGCGGTATCCGTGATCCGCGCCGCTGGCAGTTTATTGATCAGCACCGTCGCCGAACCTTTGACAATGGGGTGTGGCGGCGCCGCCGTGCACATATCGCTCAGCCGGGCAGCCGGCAGTTTCCCGACCAGAACGGTCACCGCACAGGGCGGCATGATCGGTGTTGGCACCGGCAAGGCCGGTGGTGGTGGAATCGACGGCAGCATGCAGGCATGCAAATCCAACACCCGTGCCTGGGGCATTCCCATATCAGGCCTCCTCTTTCTCGTTACCTGGATCAGGATTGGCCGCTTTGGCCCTGCCCTGTCCATTACCCCCACGCGCAATATCCAAAGCACGCGCGACCAAAATCCGGCCGTGTTCTTCAAACTTATCAGACAATTGGCTCAATGCTACCATATTCATCGCAAAGGCCGCTGCTTCTGACGCCCCAGCGGGGGCCGGATATTGGTTGAGGTCTCCCGGCCCCAGTGTTCCCGGTGCATAAAGCACCGAAAGGGCGCAATTCACCGTATCATCATCAATGTAGGCGTGATCCAGCGTCAACCGGGCCGCGTCCCGGTTTTCCTCTGAAGGATCCCTGACCCAGGCCTCGGAACAGCTCAGCGAGGCGGGATCCTTGTCGGAACGCGGACCGATATAATCCCGGGCTGCCATACAGGCCCACCAAACCCGCTCACGCGGGGGGAGCAAGACCCCCAAAAGCCGCAACAGATCCACCAGGGCCTCTTTGTCGTAAAGCTCTTTCAGGACAACACCAGCCGCCGCCGATGGCGGCGATTGGAGCGGCGTTTTCAACAACACATTGGCATGCGACAGCAGTTTGGCCACGGGGTCAGCGGGAAGCTTGACCAGGTTTTCGAAGTTCTCTGACATATTTCCCACCTAGTTGATCATCGTCAGGCCGCCTTTAAGGGTCAGCATCGCGTCCCCTTTGACGGTTGTCATTGGGGCCTTGGCCTCAACCATGGCACTGCCTTCGACTTTGATCATAGGTCCTTTGATCGTCACACCTGAATTGTCGATCTTCACCGACGAAGGCCCGACCTGTAGCAAGATCTCCAGACCAGCTGTCATTTTAATTTTGCCGGCCGTGGCATCCACCGAGATATTGCCAAGACTGACGGTTTCATCATGATTGCCCTTGGCGATGGTCTCGGTCAAGTTTCCGGTGTCCACATCCAGGGTCATGTTGCCTGTCTGAATGGTTTCCGCCTTGTCGCCAGTTTCAACCACCTCTGTACGGTTGCCGCTTTTGACCACCTCATCCATGTGCTGTTTGACGGTCATGGCATAGCTTTTTTCATCGGTGCCAGGCGCATCCGGTTCCGGCGCGTCCAGACCGATGGTGACGGCTGAGCGGTCTTTGATCAACATCTGATGATCTTTTTCCGCCTGCACCCGCATCAGTTCTTCGCCCTTTTTGTCGTCGAACATCAGCTCATTGTAACCGCCGCCGCCCTTGGAGGAGTTGGTTTTGATGCCCAGCTGTGTCTGATCATCCGGGTAGGTATAGGGTGGCATGGTATCGGCATTATACAACATACCGGTACAGATCGGGCGATCCGGATTGCCATCCTCAAACTGCACCACCACTTCCTGGCCGATGCGCGGCACCGCAACCATGCCCCAGTTTTTCCCCGACCAGGGCGTCACAACCCGCACAAAACAAGAGGATTTCTCATCTGCATCGCCTTCACGGTCCCAGTGGAACTCAATCTTGATGCGGCCGTGTTTATCAGTCAGGATCTCTTCGCCGCTGGGGCCAACCACAGTTGCTGTTTGCAGCCCCGGAACCTGCGGCCATTTGGTGGCGAGAGGGGCGCGAAATTGCTCGTGCTTTTCGATGGCACCAAAAGTGCTGGCATAGGCATCGCCTTTGATTTCTTCTGGGAAGTCCATGTTGCGCGGCTTGATGTCATGGCGCATTTCACCTGCTTCAGCCGCTGCAGTCGTGCGTTTTTCCCGTTCGTTGTAGTCCCCTGCGACCTGTAAATAGTGCACGGCATCCACCACCAGGTATTCACCATTGGCCGGCTTATCCGGGTGGTTTTTCAATTGAAAGGTATAGCCGGTGCCCAAGGTCCGCAGACTGCCAGCCCCGCGCCAGCGCTTGTGCCGGACTGCCTCCGCCTCCATCTGAACTCGGGCGCGTTTGTTCCCCAGACCGGTGTCTTTGCGATAATGGCCCTGGTAATCGTAATGCTCAAAATCCTTGTGGCTATGACTGCCTTTGGGAATGGCATTTTTAACTTTCAGATCCGCAGCCGGTGACAGGAAATCAAAATCATTCAGAGTCACCTTGCCGGTGGTCAGCACTTCTTCATGTGCCCACTCAGAAATATGATCTTCGCGGCGACGGTCCCGATCATCGCGGGCGTGGAACTCGACCTGTGATTTGCCGTTCACTGGTGAATGACCGCTCATCCCGTCACACAGCACCAGTGTTTCTGCCGCGTTTTTATCGCTGCTGCTGTCAAAGTAGAAGTAGATCCCCTCCTCTTCCATCAGGCGACAGATAAAATCATAGTCGGTCTCGCGGTATTGCAGGCAATAGTCGCGCGCCTCGTAGCTTTCGCTCAAACGATCACGAAAGTCGGTGAAACCGTTTTCACTGAAAATCTGCTTGATGACATCCACCGCAGAAAGCTCCTGAAAAACCCGGCTATCTGTCGTACGTGTCAACAGCCAGAACCAGGGGCGCACCTCTGCCACATAGAGCCCATAGCCATCGCGAAACCCCATGTTTTCCACCGAGATACAGAGACCCGAAAACTTCTGATCTGTGCCGCCCTCGGTCTGGACATGCAGGTTCATCGTCTGACCAACGATATCTTCCAGTTTGATTGCTTTGTTTTTGGACTGAAACTCGACTGTGGTCTCAGTCAGCTTGCTCAGGCCTTCGCGCACAATGGCACGTTTCAGCAAAAGATCCCGTACAGAATAACTGCCGGACATCCAGACCATGTCACTGTCATGTGCTTTGCTCTCAACCATGGCTCCTCCTTTCCCCGATCACGATCGGGTTAAAAACTGGGTGAAAATACACCGCTGCCAAATCAAATTTCGTCATTACAAATCCGCCAATAGGGCCGCTAATTCGGCGTCCATCTCGTCATCATTCTCTTCCGTATCCGTATCGTCGCCAAATCCCGCCAACAGCGCGTCTAGATCGTCCAGATCCCCAGCTTCATCTGCAGTATCGCCGCTTGCGGCGTCCCCCAGATCCAGATCGTCAAGGCCCAGATCATCCAGGCCCAAGTCGCTCAAATCCAGATCATCCGCCTGCGAACCGCCGTTGTCTTCCACGCTCTGCGGCGTAGCATCGGCGGGTTTTGCAGCTGCAATGCCTGCTTTCTCGCGCGGATCCGCTGGCGAAGGGGCCGGGGCCGGAACACCGCTCCAAGGACCCAGAACCTCACTCCCGGCAACAGAGGAAAACGACGTCAGACGCAGCTCATCCCGGCCTTTGACGGCGCTGATAGCCATCACCCCACGCTCATTGGCCAGGGCAATTTTGTCCAGATCTATGTTGCGTTCGGTGCAAGGCAGCGCCACCTGATCGCCAAAACGATCATTCACCGTGTGATAGGGCATCCCGCCCAGCGACATGATAGAGCCCAATTGCATCGAGGCGCCATTTTGCTTGAAGGAGCGCGCCAGCAGGATGGTCACCAGCACCACCGGATTGCCCCACAGCATCCCCTTCAACCCCTCAGTCTCTGAGAACTCCTCAAAGTCAAAGGCATCCACCGGGTTGCTTTTGGCGCCATAGGGACGGCGCAGCAAGAACCGGGGGCTGGCCAGGGCCAAATGGCCTGCCTCGGGCATCTGTTGCAGGGTATCCCAGGCATTGGCCACCACAGCTGGGCGATCCTTTTTTTCCGTTTTCAGGAATTCCGGTGACAGGCTGGTAAAGAACGGCGCATCCACATGCGCCGCCACCCGCGCGATCCGTCCCAACAGTTCCGCATGGGGAGGGGTTTCCTCAAACCCGTACATGCCGATCAGGGCTGAATAGCCGCCCCGCCCCAGCTCCGGGTCCATAGGCTCTTCGCTCAACAATCGGGTCAGGCCGCAACTGGCCAGGTCGTCTTGAGATGCCAGATCTGCAGCCAGTTCTTCAGCAGAGACATCATACAGCACCACCTCAAGACTGTCGTCGACCTCCACCGAGCGGGCAATGAGATCCAAAGAGCGCCACTGCGCCTCCAGCGCCTGAAACTCCGGGTGATGCAGCACCAGGCGCATCGCGTCCGACAGGGCAGCATCCACCGCCGCCTGCATCGCGGGCACCTCTGGATTGGGCAAGGCGCGAATATAGGGACCAACCACCCGGGCCAGCAGCTCATCTATCGGTGAGGCCTCCCGCAGGGAATTATCAGCATCGCCAATCAGCTGTTGAAAGGCGCTCAACCGCCGATCTGCTGGCACCGAATTGCTGGCTGAGGTCCGTTTTGGCGCCCGTACGGGCGTGCCATATTGCGCCGCCCAGGCCGCCAGGCTGCGGCTGGCGTGCTCAACCGTGACCCCAGACTGCAGCTGATCGCGCAGGCTCACAAGTTCGGAAAACAGCGCAACATTTTCAAACAGCCCATCTGGATGCAGGTCGTCAAATTCTTTTAGGTTGACCGAAATGCCACCCTCATTCTGACCGATGGGCAGGATCAACGGGCTGGCAAAACCTTCAATCACCTCTTCGACGGTATCAGGGTCCAACAGGATGCCGGGCCGCTGCGCCAGCGCATCGCCGGTTTCCACCTGACCACGGGCTGCCCGGCCCGAAAAATCACCAAACAGGGCAATGCGAAACCGCTTTCGGGTCAACTGCTGCGCGACAGGGCGCTCTGCACTGATGGTTCCATAGGCAAATTCAGGCTCGGCAAAAACCGCCTGTTGCTCAGCTTCGACCTGCTCCCCCCCGAGTTCCGCGCTCTGCGCAATATCCGCAGCGGCTGTATCGCTTTCGAGATCGCCAAGAAGCGCATCCAAATCCATCAGATCATCGCTCAGATCCAGCGCGACGTCCTCCTGGCTCTCCGCCACCGAGCCAGTGTCGGCAGCATCGTCCAAATCGGCCAACAAATCGTCGAGCCCCGCGCTCTCTGCGGTGTCGATGGCTGCGCTGTCGGTCGCCGCTTCTGGATCATCCAGGTCCTCGGCAAAGTCGCTGGTCAGGTCCCCCAGAAGATCATCAAGGTCAAGCTCCTCCTCAGAAGTGCCTCCCTCTGCGTCGGAGGATCCCAGCAGATCATCCAGATCTGTCTCCACCCCGTCTGTTGCCCCCAGCAGTTCCGACAGGCTCGTCTCAGCAGCCTCGCTGCCCTCGGTAGCGTCACCGGGCGCGGGATTGGGGCCCGGCGCGGCCTCCAGGTCGGACAAAATACTGTCCACATCCACCGCTGCGTCCGGGCTGTCTTCTTCCAGGTCCAGATCGGCAAGCAGCCCCTCCAGGCTCGCTTCCTCGGCGCTGTCCCCGCCATCTTCGGCGGGGGCTGTACTGGCCAAATCTGACAGCAGATCATTCAGATCATTTACGGCCTCTGGTGCGCGTGGGGCGTCGGCTTGCTCCAGCCCGGCGAGCACATCATCCAGCTCCGAAGTTTCATCCAAAACGTCCTGTTCTGCAGGTGCCAGCTCTGCCAACATATCCTGCAAATCCACATCACCCTCAGAGCCCTCGGTTTCTTCCCCCAGATCCAGTGCGCCCAGAATATCCGCGAGATCATCGTCCGGTGCATCCTCTGCAGCGGTGACGGGCGTGCTGGTAACAACATCCGCCAGGATGTCGCCCACCTGTGGTACGCTGTCGGGCTCTGCCTCACTGTCCGCCAGAGATCCCAGAACCTCGGTCAGGTCGGCACCTTCGCGTCCTGCCTCATCCGGCGCGACAGCAGAAAGATCATCCAGAAGCGCCGCAAGATCATCCGCTTCTACATCGGTTGCGGGTTCCAGCTCTTGCGCCGCCAGTTCGTCCAAAATTGCACCAGACAGATCCCCATCGTCTGAGCCCTCTTCCGGTAGGGCCGCGTCCTGCAAAGATCCCAACACATCTGCCAGATCGTCCGCGCCTTCCTCAGGCTCGGGCTGCGCGGCCTCGAGATCAGACAGGATATCCGCCAGCGGGTCTGGCGCGGCGGCTTCCGGTATCTCTGTGGCGGCCAGGTCCTGAAGGATCCCGTCATTGGACGGGGTTTCAGGCTGCTGGAGCTCTTCGCCAGCGCGGGCCAGATCCCCCAAGACATCCGTCGTGTCCTCTGGCGGATCTTCGGCAACTGGGTCCAGATTCCGCAGGGCTGCCAGCGCGGTCTCACCTGTGTCGGCCTGCGCGGGCTCGCGAGGGGCCGAGGCCGCTAAAGCCGCAAGTGCGGCGTCAGTCTCAGCGCCTGTCTCCGGCTGGGGCAGATCCTCTGGCGCGTTGACTGCAAGGCTGGCAAGGGCGTCAGACACGCCATCCCCCTGCTCCGTCTCGGATGGAGTCTGTGTTGCCAGGGATGCAAGCACGTCATCGCTGGTGTCAGGCTCGGCTTCAGGCACTTCAAGCGCTCGCAGGCTGCCCAGGGCACTGTCCTGATCCGCGGCAGAAGTCGCCCCGCCTTCGGCCAGCGTCGACATCAAGGCGGGATTTTGCAGGATCTTCTCAATCAGCTCTTCGGCGCCGGTTTTGCCATCCATATAGGCCATCAGTGTTTGCAGCTGATTGCGCGCCTCCAACAAAGGCCGCAGGCTGTCCACTTTGGACGCAATGGCACCAGGGCTGAAGTCCTTCATGCGCTCAAAGGTGAGATCTATCGACAGATTGCCCTCACCGGTCAGAGTATTTGGCACCGTAAAGGCAGCTCGTGGGGCCATGGCTTTCATGCGGTCGTCAAAATTATCCACATCAATTTCAAGGAATTTGCGATCCGCAATGGCAGGCTGTGGGGTGGAACTTTTGCCCAAAAGGTCGCTCATCACACCCATGACAAAGGGCAGCTGCACCTTCTTTTCAGCACCGTAAAGTTCGACATCATATTCGATCTGCACCCGAGGTGCCCGATTACGGCCCACGAATTTTTGCGAACTATCGGCCATTTTCACCTCCCTTAAACGCGCTCAGTTCTTGCCGCAGCGCCTTCAGCTCCGCGTGCAGCTCCAGCACATGTGCATCCACAAGATCCGTTTCCTTGCGCACCAGGTCCCGCAGTTGTTCAAACTCGGCTTCGGCCTCGGCCTCCACCGCTGACTGCATGGTATTGACCAGCAAACCGATAAAAAGGTTCAGCACCGAAAAGGCGGTAATGACGATGAAGGGCACAAAGAAGGACCAGGCCATGGGATAGACTTCCATCACCGGCCGCACGATGCCCATGGACCAGCTTTCCAGGGTCATGATCTGGAACAGCGAATAAAGCGAGCGTCCCAGTGTGCCGAACCACTCGTCAAAGGCCGCGCCATACATCAGCGTCGCCATCACCCCAAAGACGTAAAACACGATCGAGATCATGACGATCACGGCGCCCATGCCCGGCAGCGCATCCAGCAGTGCCTGCACCACCTTTCGCATCTGAGGGATCACCGACAGCAATCGCAATGCACGAATAACCCGCAGCCCCCGCAGCGCCGACAGCCCCTGCCGGTCCGGAAGCAGGCCAACACTGACCACCAGCAGGTCAAAAATGTTCCAGGCGGAAGAAAAGAACTTGATCCGATAGGCAAACAATTTGAGCGCCAATTCGGCGACAAAGACCGTGAGGACCAGTTTGTCCACCGCGCTCAGTAAGCCGCCGACATGTTGGGTAACGGTATCCGACGTGCTCAATCCCAGGGTCACCGCGTTGAAAATGATAATTCCAAGAATGGAATTGGTCACCACCGGGCGCTCAACAAAATCGCGGGCGCGGTCTTGTAGGGTCAGCTGAGTTTGGGCGCTCTCATTCACGGGTTTTCTCCACTGGTCATGGCGATACTGCATCGGTATTTTGCCGGGCATCAAAGCGCCCGGCGGTTGATATTCAGCCGTTAGGCCGCGTCAAAAACGGTGCCATCCAGGGCTTTGCTGGTCAGTTTGTCATAAACATAACCGCCTGCTGCGCCGCCAACCCCCAACGCCAAATCCTTGACCCCGGTTGCGATGGAATTGCCATCTATTGGCGACAACCCGAGGGCTGCAAATTTCAGCGCTTCGCGGAACACCTTGAGTGCCTTTGGATCCTTGATCGTCAGCGCTTTGACCCGCTTCATCAGATCCTTGATATTGTCGGCCCATTTCCGCGCCGCGCCATACATGGCCTGAATCTTGTCAATGGCACTTTGCACCGCAGCATAGTTTTTGGCCAGAGCAGTATCCAGCGCCTTGCTGATCATCACCAGCTGCGCTTTCTTATCCTTCACCGGGTGCTTTTTCAGCTTGTTGCCGACCTCGGTCAAAAACTCCTTCTTCAGTTTATCCTGCTCCTTGAGGATCTTTGCCAGGGTCTTGGAGAGGTCATGCATCTTGACGATCATCTGGGCATATTTCGCTTTCAGCGTATCCGCCGCGTCCTCAACCGTCTTGACCGAAGGTTGCGACACGCCCAGAAATTCCTGGAAAACTGCGGCAGAGGCCTCGTTTGTGGCGTTCAGGGCCGGGTTTGAGGCCGCTTTTTCAACCACCGCCAGGTTCTTGACCAGAATGGCTTTGGACTGGTCTATGTTAATGGCCAGCTTGCCCACATCCTGTGCCAAGCTGACGCCAGACTTGATAAAGCCAATAATCGCAAAGGCTGCCCCCGCACCGCCGGAAAAGGGCGAGGTCGCCATGGCCGCGATACTGACTGCCAGCCCAGCCAGCGTGCCAACAATCGAGACGCCAATTTTGATCTTGAACTTGGACCATTCCTTGCGTTTCTTTTGCAGATCGCTCCAGGCTTTGGCGGCCGCCAGTTCAGCGCCTTTTTCGGCAACTTTGACGTCATTTTTGATGGCGTCGTTCAGGCCCTTCAGCTGTTTCTGCATCTCCTTTTCAGAGGCACCTTTGTTCACCATCTGGACAAAGAGCTTGTCAAAAATCTTACACTTCTTCTCAATTGTCTCTTTGGTCTGATCCAGCACGTCGCTGGCAGCAGCCTGGAATTCCTGCTGCAAAAGAGGGTCTTTGTCGGCCCCCTTCTCCATTTTCTTATCCAGCTCGATCACAACTTTGAACGACAGTTTTGGCGGATCTACCATTTCCAGCCCAGACACTTTTATGTCCAGGTTCTTGATGTCCATCACCACATGTTTGACCATCTCATCTCCTTCCTCTTCCCCGTTTCAAAACCGCACTTAATCGAAGCTGTATGAGAACTCCCCATCTTTGACATCAATGGCGACCGAGGCCACCTCCTCTCCCGCCATGAGGCGGCGCAAAAACTCGTTTGAGATATCCGGCAGCATGGAGTTGGTGACAATTGCATCAATCATCCGGCCACCGCTTTCCAGCTCCTGGCATTGGTCGACGATCTTGTCGACAACAGCATCCGTGTAGGAGAACGGTACGCCATGTGCCTCTTCCACCCGTTTTTTGATCCGGCCCAGCTGCAGCCTGGTGATTTTGCCGATCATATCAGGGCTGAGCGGAAAATAGGGGATTGTCACCAGCCGCCCCAACAGGGCCGCCGGGAAGATCTTTAGCAGGGGATCCCGCAGCGCCTTGGCGATGCCTTCGGGCGCCGGCATCAAATCCGGGTCGGCGCACATGTCCATAATCATGTCAGATCCCGCATTGGAGGTGAGCAGGATCAGGGTGTTTTTGAAATCAATCACCCGGCCCCCGCCATCCTCCATCACGCCCTTGTCAAAGACCTGAAAAAAGATCTCGTGCACATCCGGGTGCGCCTTTTCAACCTCGTCCAGCAGCACCACCGAATAGGGTTTGCGCCGCACCGCCTCGGTCAGCACGCCACCTTCGCCGTAGCCGACATAACCGGGAGGCGCGCCTTTCAGAGAGCTGACCGTATGGGCCTCCTGGTATTCCGACATATTGATGGTGATGACGTTCTGTTCCCCGCCATAGAGCACCTCAGCCAGGGCAAGGGCGGTTTCGGTTTTACCAACACCCGAGGTGCCTGCCAGCATAAAGACACCGATGGGTTTGTTGGGATTATCCAACCCGGCACGGCTGGTCTGGATGCGTTTGGCGATCATCTTCATCGCGTGGTCCTGGCCGATGACACGTTTGGCCAGATGTTCTTCGAGATGCAGAATTGTGTCGATTTCATCCTTGACCATGCGGCCCACCGGAATACCGGTCCAATCGCCCACAACGCTGGCGATGGCCTGGTGGTCGACAATCGGCAGGATCAAGGCGCTATCTCCCTGCAGCGCGTTCAGCTCAGCGTTTTTGTCCTTGAGCTGCTGCATCAGCGCCGCACGCTCATCATCCGTCAGCGGGCTGTTCACTGCGCCCTCGGCCAGCTCTTCCCCAGCATCCACCGCAGCATCTACGGGCGCGGCTCCCTCCCGGAGTTTGGCGCGCAGGTCGAGGATCTCCTGGACCACTGCTTTTTCCTTGTCCCAACGGATGGTGAGCCCGGCCAGCCGCTCCTCCTCGCTGGCTTTTGCCACCGTCACCGCCTCGCGCCGGTCGGCAACATCATAGCCGGCGGTTTCATCGCGACCGATAATTTCAAGCTCGGTGGTCAGGGCCTCGATGCGGCGCTGACTGTCGTCCACCTCTGCCGGCACCGCGTGCTGGCTGACTGCTACGCGGGCGCAGGCGGTGTCCAGCAGGCTCACGGATTTATCTGGCAATTGCCGCGCTGGAATGTAGCGCGCCGACAGGCTGACAGCCGCCTCGATCCCTTCGTCCAGAACCTGTACCCGGTGGTGTTTCTCCAACATCGAGGCAATGCCCCGCATCATCAGGATCGCCTTGGGCACCGAGGGCTCGTCGATCTTGACCACCTGGAAGCGCCGGGTGAGCGCCGGATCTTTTTCGATGTATTTCTTGTATTCCGCCCAGGTGGTGGCGCCGATGGTACGCAGGGTGCCCCGCGCCAGCGCCGGTTTGAGCAGGTTGGCCGCATCGCCGGTGCCAGCCGCGCCGCCAGCACCAACAAGTGTGTGGGTTTCATCGACAAACATCACGATAGGTTCGGCACTGGCCTGGACCTCATCAATCACCTGACGCAGGCGGTTTTCAAACTCCCCCTTCATCGAGGCGCCAGCCTGCAGCAGGCCGATGTCCAGCACCAAGAGCCGCACATTACGCAGGGCGGGCGGCACATCCCCGCGGGCAATGCGCAGGGCAAAGCCTTCGACCACCGCGGTTTTGCCAACCCCGGCTTCACCGGTCAGAATCGGATTGTTCTGGCGGCGGCGCATCAGGATATCGACAATCTGGCGGATCTCTTCGTCGCGCCCGACGATGGGATCAATCTCACCATTGCGGGCCTGTTCGGTCAGATCGGTGCAAAACTGTTCCAACGCCTCGCCCTTGCCCATGGCACCAGGAGCCATGGCGCCAGAGGACTCTCCCGGTTCGGCACCGCCACCGGTCACAGAACTGCCATCCTGCGCCGACATCGTGGCCTCAGGCGAGCCATCCGTGGCTTCGGCAAAATTATCCGCCAGATCATCCGCGCCAATGCGGGCCAGTTCCGGCGACATGGAGGCGAGGAGATTGCGCAGGGCTGGTGTCTTCAACATGCCCAAAAGCAGATAACCGCTGCGCACCTGGCTTGCCGAATACAGCAAAGAGCCCCAGACCCAGCCGCGTTCCATCGCGTCCATCAAATGGTCGCTCAGGTCAGATATCGCTGAAGCCCCGCGTGGCAACATGTCCAGCGCCCGGGTCATTTCGGTGGCGATTTTGCCGGAATCGAGATCATAATGTTCAATGATACGATGTAGATCGCTGTCTTGCTGCGCCAGAAGCTGATGCATCCAATGCACCAGTTCCACATAGGGGTTGCCCCGCATCTTGCAGAACACAGTTGCCCCTTCTACAGCTTGATAGCCCAATTTGTTGAGCTTCCCGAATAGCGCCACTCGGCTGATCTCGGTCATGGTATTTCACTCCCTATAGGCACTCTTAAATCCCCGAGCTGACGCCGGGATATAAAAACAAATCATCGACATCCGGCTGGTCTGCGTCCGGGTCCGGTCGGCTGCGGATCCAACTGGTATGGCCAAGCCGGGTCTCGCCGCCGAGGCTCGACCGGGGCACCGCATCGCCGGACAGAACCAGGTTCACATCCCAATCCAGAAAATCACCAACATAGCTGCGCACAATCGCGCGCAGACGGTCCAGCGCCGCGCCTCCCGGCAGCAGCCTCTCATAGTCTTCCAACCCTAGCGGGCCGATGCGCAGGCGGAACTTGGCAGAGCGGCTCCAGACCTTTTCGCCCAGGCTGGTGCTTTGGCCCAAGCCCCCCTGCCCCCGGCCCATCTGCCAGCGATCATCGGGTTCCAGCTGCAGCCAACTGCCGACGAACTCTTCCAGATGTACCGGTACACAAAAGAAATCTGACAGCATCGCCACCAACCCCGCGGGGGTCTTGGTCCCCTGCCCCAGGATACCAGTGAAATGCAGCTTGGCCAGATCCGGCATCTCATCGCGGTGCTGCAGCCCCTTGCCATGATAGCCAGCCAATGCCGCGACGCGATCCGCCAAAGGGTCTTCATCGCGATCAAAACTCACCGCCGGCGCGCCCTCAGCCCAGGCCCGATAGAGCAGCGACATCATCCGGTGCGTCAGCATATCGGCAAAGGCAACCATGGTTGGGTCGCGATGGTTGCGTTTGCGGTCGCGCGCATATTCGGTCAGATGCAACGGCAAAGGGCCCTGGGGTCCAAAAAGACCAAAGAACCGATTGGTCAACCGCGCCGGCCCCTCTTTGGTCGCCGCAGAGAAATTCGCAATCGTCGATGGGGGAAAGGCCAGCTCGGCCTCTTGCCCCAAACGCAATGCATCCTGCCGAGGGCGGCGGCTCTCCCCCAGACGGGGGTGATCTCGAAAATGTGCCTCCAATACCCTGAGAGCCTGAAAAACATGGTGTTCCTCAGGGGCTTCGACCAACCGGTCAAAGAGGCTCAGATCATTCGGCCCAGGCCCTTTTGCGGTCGCCATCTGGCGATTTCCCCTCGTTTTTCGGTCGTCAGAACCGTTTCGGTAAATGTATTGATGCTGGCGTAGCCATGGAAAAACCGCTCCAACACGGCCCCCAGCGCATAGATATTGCTGCCCTCAAAAAAGCTCTCGTCAAAGCCGATGGAAATTTCCATGCCGCGCACCGCCGTCGACAGGATTTCGTCGCTCATCCGTCGCACGATGGGGCGGCTGGACACAGAGACGATGCCCTCCAGCTGCTTCTCCGTCACCCGATTGCCCAGCGGCGCATAAAGCCCCACCAGCTCCCGCAGGGCCTCTGCCGCATTGCCCCGACCGCTGTCGGCAATGGAGACATAGTTCAGGCACAGATGAGAAATCAGCCGCCAGGCGGTATCGCCCTGCCCCAAAGACGGATGTGGCCGTGTAGGCGAAATCGGTAGGTTGATCTGTTTCACCGGGCCGCCTTCGGGCAGATGAAAGACGTTCTCGTTGCCCGTTGCCAGCAACAGCGGCAGATCCCGATTGGTGCACAGCGCCTGAACTGCCAATTGCTCCAGATCGGCGCCATAGGGCGCTTGCGAGCGATCAACCAGCGTCAGGTAGACTTCGGACCCCAGATAGGAGGAGCGCACCCCGCGCAGACGTTCTTTTTCCGATCGTTCCCGCATGCGGCGCTTTAAGGTGTAATAGGCCGGGTGGGTTTCCCCTGCTGCAGTGAAATCATTTGCTGAATAAAAGGGCCGGAACTCCACATCATCGGCGCCCTCGCCACTGATGCCCGTCACCTTTTTCAACGCATAAATTTCAAAATCCAGACCCGCAGTCCGGTTAGGAACAACCTGGTGTTCGGTATCGCGCACCGTCAGACGGACCCGGTCACAGCGTTTTTCAAACAGGTTCACCGCAGGAATACAATTGAGCTGAAAAACCTCGGGCAACACCACCTGAGACGCCTCGCGCAGGCCTTCGCGCAGCGGGATATACAGGTCCACCTCGTCGCCCTCGGCCTTTTCCAGCGCCGGGCGCAGCCCCTGCAGTTCGACAAAGCGGAACCGCTCGGGCATTGCAAAGAATTCCTGCAACAGCCGGTAGCCATCAAACACCCGCGCCGGCACCGGCAAAAGCGCCTCCTCGCGTGAAAATCCCTTTTGTACAACACGGCCCTCAGGCAGCGGCAAATGCCAATCGGCCCGGCGGTCAGTCGAGCGGGCAACAATACCCTGCACCTGGGTGCACAGCAGTTCTAGCAGCGGCCAGCTGTTGCCTGCGGCGCTGCCCAAGTAGATCTGCAACCGGTCCATGTCGAGATCACGCAGCGGTTCCCCATCAGAACGCTTTAGTCGCAGGCGGATACCGGCGCGCGCCTCAAATCCGGTGGCAACACCTGCCGCGACTAGATCACCGCGCCCGTCAATATACTGCGCCTCGGAAATCTCCACCGGCCAAAGTGTCAGATCGGCTGCGGTGCGAAACTCGCAAGGGGTCTGCGCGCCCTCATCCAGACGCGAGCGCAGCACCGAACCGCGCGGCATCAAATAACCACTTTTGACGGCAGAGTTGGTCGGGTCCGGTTCAAAATGCGCAATCATCATCGATGGCGTCGGAGCCAGATAATGCGGATAGATGATCTCCAGCAGGTTGGAGGTGAAATTCGGATACTGCAGTTCCAGCTCCAGCTGAACACGAGCTGACAAAAAGGCGACGCCTTCAAGCAGCCGTTCCACATAGGGGTCAAGAACCTCGACCCCCTCCATCCCCAGACGCGACGCGATCTTGGGGTAGGCAGCGGCAAATTCAGCCCCCATGTCGCGCAGGTAGTTCAGCTCGTTTTCATAGTGGCCTAAAAGGCGGGTATCCATGGCTAGAGCCCCCTTTCCATCGTCACCTCACCCGTGGTCACATCGACCTTGCTGCGCAGATACAGCTCCAACGGCAGGGGCTGGGCCCACATGTCGGCGCGAATATCCAGCCCGATGGTCATGCCCGCCACATCAACATCGCCGATCAATTGCACATCCACCGTGCCTTCGATGATACGGGGTTCAAAATTGGTCACCGCCTGTTCAATTGCGCGGCGGATCTTTTCGGCTTTCTCAGTCGTACTGAATTCGCCAGTGACTTCGCTCAACCCAAAATTCACCACCGAAGCCGAGGCCAAGGGGTAGCGATCTACATCAATCTGATTGCCCGCGTTCTGGGTATTGAGCAACCACGACAGATCCCGCTGGATGATCTCCCGCAGCCTGTTGAGGTCGATGACCCGGCTGTCACGCGTTTCTTTGCGGTTGGTAGGGTCATTGTCTGTCAGCCGGTCCAAAAGCGAGGGTTGCAGCCGTTCGGCAAGCATCTTGTCAGCCATCAGGGCCGTCCTGCGCGCCAATCTTGAGCTGCCGAATATCCATCAGCGCAAAGTCTTGCTCACCGATGGTCAAAAGCCGTTGGCCAAGACCGATGTAGGCGCCGCCGCCCAGGTCTTGCCAATTGGTCAGCCGGGCCAGTTTGACCCCGGATTCTGCTGTTTCGCTGCCCGGATAGCGCGTCGGGATCAGCACCGCCAGCGCGCCCTCATTGGCCAGGGTTAATGTACCGGCCATCCAAACTGTATCGCGCAGATCAGAGGGTTCATCAATTTCAAGACTTTGGATCTGCGCAAAGGGGATCCAGAAATAGCGCCCGTTGAGGATCACCTCAAGCACTGGACCAAGACGCATATCCGCATCGGCAATCCAGTCAAACGCGGTCCCGTTCACAGTCCCGGCGGTTGTGGGTGCCGCCTCATAGGCCGCCTCTCGCAGGGCCGTTGCCTGCTCCACATTGCCCTGTGCCAGCTGTTTTTGTGCCTCGATCAACTGCGCCAGCCAGGCCTCTGGCTCACCCAGGATCAGCGGGTCTTTTTCACCCTTAAAAACCTTTTCGCGGTAGACCTCGCACAGGATTGCCTCGCGGTAGGCCTGCGCCATGACGGTGGCATTTGCGTCCAGCTCAGCGCTGAGCCGCAACTGAGCAACCGCCCGCTTCCAATCCCCCAGGATGCAGAGCAGTTGAAACAGGAAAATCCGCAGTTTTGCATTAGACGGATCCGCGCGCACCTGCTCTTGCAGCGCCGCGAGAGCCAGGTCCGGATCACCAGCACGCAAATGCTCTTCAGGGGTCATGGTCAAAACTCCGCCATGTCAAACATGTGATAGGTAAAAACAATAGAAACCCCGGGCGTGACCACACGCCCGGGGTGGTGCAAATCAATATTCGAATTTGCCGCTTTGGACGTTCCATTGGAAAACAATCGGGTTTTCCAACTTACCGGTCTTTTGGTTCGTCGATTTGTAGGTGTGTTCGATGGCGGCATAGGCCAGCGACCAGGTCTCTTCTGGAATGCCGTCTTCGCTTGCCGAGATCGAGTAGCTATCGATCACCACATCCTTCATTTTCCAAACGGAATAATCCAGCAGACCTTCGGCCTGGGCGTCACCTGAGCGACACCAATGCATGATGATTTCAGGACGTACCGTCCCGTTTGCAACAGACTTGGCCAACTCATTCGAGGCCTTGCCCATTTGCGATGTCAGCTCGACCTTACCAAAGTTCGAGTTGGCATGCATCCGCTGAGACGACCCAAGATCAGTCATCTCAACAGCGCGTTCAACATTCCAGTTCGCCGATTGAATGACGATCCATTTCTTGTGCTTGTCTTCTGTGGCATCCCCTTCGATATCGGAGATTTCCACGAACATGCTAGCAGCCATTTTGCTATCCTTTCAAAACTTAACTCATTGACAAATTTTGAGGCATGAGTGGTTCTTAGCCTCCTTTTTCCGAGGGCAATTTCGACACCAGACGCAGAGACACCGATAGGCCCTCTAGCTGATAGTGCGGGCGCAGGAAGAATTTTGAGCTGTAATAACCCGGGTTGCCCTCGACCTCTTCAACCACCACTTCTGCAGCGGCGAGAGGTTTGCGCGCCTTTTCATTCTCCGAAGAGATATCGGCATTAAAATCAACGTAATTGTTGATCCAGTTTTGCAGCCAGGATTCCATGTCCTGACGGCTTTTGAACGACCCGACCTTATCGCGCACCATACATTTCAGGTAGTGGGCAAACCGGCAGGTGGCAAAAAGATAGGGCAAACGCGCGCCGAGATTAGCGTTGGCCGTTGCGTCCGGGTCGTCGTATTCGGTGGGCTTGTGCAGCGATTGCGCGCCCATGAATGTCGCCACATCGGTGTTCTTACGATGCAACAGCGGCATCATGCCATTTTTGGCAAGCTCTGCCTCGCGGCGATCGTCAATGGCAATCTCCGTGGGGCATTTCTGATCCACTCCGCCATCGGTGGTGGGGAAGGTATGCGAAGGCAGCTCTTCCAGCGTGCCGCCACTTTCGACCCCGCGAATACGGGAACACCAGCCGTAGGATTTGAACGAGCGGGTAATATTCGTGGCCATGCCATAGGCGGCATTGACCCAGGAATACTTGTCGCTCTCTGCACCTGTGGTGTCTTCCTCAAAGGCAAATTCATCCACCGGATCTGTCTTGGATCCATAGGGCATCCGCCCCAGGAACCGCGGCATTGCCAGACCAACGTATTTGGAATCTTCGCTCTCCCGCAGGGATCGCCAAGCGGCATACTCCGGGGTTTGGAAGATCTTGGTCAAATCGCGCGGGTTCGACAGTTCCGCCCAGCTGTCCATCTGAAACAGCGAGGGTTCTGCCCCGGTGATCAGGGGCGCATGGGCTGCGGCGGCAATCTTTGACATTTCGCCCAACAGTTCGATATCCGGCGGCGAGTGGTCAAAATGGAAATCCGCCACCAGCGAGCCATAGGGCTCGCCGCCCAACTGGCTGAACTCTTCGGTATAGAGCTTTTTGAAGATCGGCGACTGATCCATCGCCGTGCCTTTGAATTTGGCCAGGCTCTTGCCCAGTTCCTTTTTGGTGATCGGAATCACCCGGATCTTCAGCATCTCATCGGTTTCGGTGTTGTTCACCAGATAGTGCAACCCGCGCCAGGCGCTCTCGAGCTGCTGGAACTCTTTATTGTGCAGGATCAGGTTGACCTGTTCGGTCAGCTTTTTGTCGATCTCCGCCACGATGCTTTCGATCGAACGCAGCGCGTCATCTGAGATCAGGCCAGTATTGGCCAGCGCCTGTTCCGCCAGGGTTTTGACCGCGCTTTCAACAGCGGTTTTGGCCTGGTCCGACTTAGGGCGGAATTCCTTGTGCAACAGGTTTGCAAATTCGCTGGAGCCAAAAGCTGATTCTGCCGGGGCCGCTTCGGTTTGGAGTGCTTCGTCTGCCATTTTATCCCTCCTTATTCCGTCTCACCACCAGCGTCACCGCCGGGTTTGGGCTGGGCAGCCAGGGTTTTCAGCAGGCTCGGATCCTGCATGATCTTGGTGATAAGATCCTCGGCTCCGGTCTTACCATCCATATAGGTCATCAGGTTGCTGAGCTGGGTGCGTGCATCCAGAAGCTCTTTCAGCGGTGCGACCTTGGCGGCGATTGCTGCCGGTTTGAAATCGTCCATGCTTTCAAAGGTGATATCCACCGCCATATTGCCCTCGCCGGTCAGCGTGTTGGGCACGGTAAAGGCCGCGCGCGGCGCCATGGATTTCATCCGCTTGTCAAAGTTGTCGACATCAATTTCGAGAAACTTGCGGTCGGCAACAGAAGGTTGCTCGACCTCGGATTTCCCGGTGAGATCCGCCAGAACACCCATGACAAAGGGCAGCTGTACTTTCTTTTCAGCCCCATAGAGTTCCACATCATATTCGATCTGGACCCGTGGCGCCCGATTGCGGCCAACAAATTTTTGTGAACTTCCAGCCATCTAGCTCTCCTTCAACTCGTAATCTAACGTCCCAAGAAGCCCCGCTCCCGGATCAAGCCGGGTCGCCGAAACCTCTTGTTTCCCCTTTAGTCGTCGTCCTCTAGGCCACCGATCAGCTGCACATTCTCCAGCCCACGCGGCGCCATATCATTCACAATCGTGAGGAAGTCCGCCCCCACCAATCGCTTGGCCCGTTCCAACAAAAGCGGCAGCGGGCTAGAGGGTTCTTCCCGCTGGTAATAGGCAATGATCCGGTCCAGCGTATTGGCAACATCGGTTGGCGAATTGATCGCGCCGGGCGCTGCTACAACACGTGCCCCCCCTGCGGCCGCAGGGGCCGCCTCTGCCGCGCCAGCCTCTTCGCCTGCGTCGTTGTCCTCATCCTCAGCAGGTTCGGCCAAGTTACCATAGTCACGCAGCCGCTTTGCCATCTGGCGCAATTGTTTTATCAGCGGATCCAGCTCCGGCCCCTGTCCTGGCGTCTGTTCAGAGAACACATCCGAGATCGCCTTGATATTCGCCTCTGCCAGCTCAACCGCCGCCAAACGCGCTGCGATAAAGTCATCATCGCTGTCCTGAAACGCGGCGCCGATGCTGGCCTGATCCGGAATGGTCTCCATATCCTCAGGCGCACTCATCTGCCCTTCGGCGATTTCAATGTCGCGCAGCGAGAACCGGCCAAAATTGCGGCTGTCGCTCAGGTAGACGCGCCGCAAGGCACTATAGACTGGCGAAGGTCCCGCCATCTCCCCCGGCTTACCGCACAAATCCTGCACTGCGTTCATCCGCATGATCGCATCACCATCGTCCTCGTCCAGCTCAGGGTGGCATGTGTCCCAGAACTGCTCAAGACAGCCGCGCATGTAGCTGGTGACATCCGCAAACCCCACAAGCTCACCACGCGCCAGCAGAGCCTCCGCAAGAAAAACCGCCGCGCGCAACTCATGGCTGCGCTCAAGCACCTCAAGCGCTTTTTCTTCTACGGTGGCAAAGTCCGCAGGCGTCCCTGCGCCGCTGTCGTCGGTGAGGGGCTGCGCAGCACGTTCCATTTCGGCAAAGGCCGGGTCATAGACGAGGTTATCCCCACTTGGAGACTCTTCCCCAATGGACTGTAGAAAAACAGCCAGATCCATACGGCTGACCCCCCAATAATCAGGTCAAGCGCAGTCTGAAAAACCACACCCTATATTGAAGATACAGGTATGCGGCGACCTCAGCTGAGCCATTATCAAAACAATAACTTGACGTAGAGTGAGCCTTATCGCCATCTTAAAGTCAATTGTTTTTGCACCTTTTTGTGAGTGGTTGTCATGTGTGCAGACCGTGTTACCGGCGATGAAGTCAGGGCCATGGTGCGTGAAGGCGCCAAGCGGCGGACGAGCTTTGCTTTCTGTCTGGATCCGCTCAAAGACCCCCTGATGATGATCCAGCCAGGCAACAAACCAGAGTCCCTGCGTGCGCCTCTGAAACAGGCTGGCGGCAAGCCTCCGATGCTCTGGGGAACCTATGTCGTACAGGGCGATCAGATGGAAATGACCTGCGAGCAGGCGCCTGCGCAAATGCTCATGCAGCTGAAGCGTTTTCTCAAATCCAACCGCCCCAAAGTGAATGTTTTGTTTTACGACGATGGCGGCAATATTCTTGACAGTCTCAAGCCAGAATCAGCCACGGCAGACGCCGCGCAAAATGCTGATAGTATTGATATTTCTGCCCCTGGAATTGATTCAAAAGCAATTGACCCGCTCAAGCGCAGGTTAAAACGCATTCAGCCGCGAATCGCGTTGGCCCCCGGCCCGCTTGAACTGAAACTAAACCGTGCTCTGGGTAAATCTGTTGGCCTCATCAACGCCGGGCGCCTGCAAGAGGCCGAAACACTGATCCTGGTGATCGAACGGGCCCTCGCCGCCCTTGGCAAGGATCGCGAAGACGAAGACACCACCCTGAAACGCGGCCAGCGCGAGTCTGATCAGCGCTCTCTTGGGGCCCAGGTCAAACGGGCGCAGGGCTTGCAGGCCCATGTGGCCCGCGCCCCCGGCCCCGCCCGCGACCGGCTGACCCAGGCCATTCACAAAGCTGCCCGACTGCTGAAACAGCGTGATCTGAATGGCGCACGAGATGCCATGGACAAAATCGAAAAGGCCCTGACCTCGCTGGTCTGAACCGCCCCTTGCAGGGCCAGGTCATATGGGCAAACCCAACCGTTATGTGACCCGGAGCTTGCGCCCCGACCCACAGATAAGACCCTACAATTTGAATAGTGATTCCTACCAACTCCGGAGACCGCGATGCCCTTCACCTCTTCTGTTCTTTCCCTGATGAGCCGCAGCTTTGCCATTATCCTGCTGGTCATGGTTCCGCAGCTCAGCCGGGCTGAAACCGGTCCGCTCTTGGTCGAGCTGAACAAGATGGAAGAAATTGACGGCGGTGGCTGTCGCGCCTTTTTCCTCTTTCGCAATCAAACCGGCAAGAGCTTTGCCGGCTTTGAAATGTCGCTGGCCATTCTGGATGGCGACGGCATAATCGACAGGCTGCTATCGGTGGATGCCTCCCCCCTACCCGTCCAGCGCACAACCTTGAAACTATTTGAAATTCCAGAGACTTCCTGCAGCAATATCTCTGAAATTCTGCTGCATGACGTCACCTCCTGCCAGCCACAGAACGAAGCCCAAATGGATTGCTTCCCGATCCTCACGCTGGGTTCACGCGCCACAACCAAACTGGTGAAATAATCATGGGAGCAATTCTGGAAAACCTCACGACGGGGGGGCCGGTGATCGCCTTGCTGGCTGTGATTTCGGTGCTCTCCATTACCCTGATCGCGGTGAAACTGCTGCGGCTCTGGCCGGTGACCTCTGGCAAGGACCAGCGTCAGAACGCGATCGAGCTGTGGCAAACAGGGGATAAACATGGGGCCCAGGCCCTGATCGAGCAGGGAAAATCCCCTGCCGACAGGATCCTGCAGTATGCGATGGGCGCGCTGCAAAACGGTCTCAAAGGCCCGCTGTTGACCGCTGAGCTAGAGCGCCGCGGCAATGAGGAAGTCCAACGCATGAACGGTCTCATCCGGCTGCTAGAGCTCATTGCCATGGTGTCCCCGCTGCTGGGTCTGCTTGGCACGGTTCTGGGCATGATCCAGTCATTTCAGGAATTGGAACTGGCGCAGGGCGCCGCCAATGCCTCGGTACTGGCCGGGGGGATCTGGCAGGCTCTGCTGACCACTGCAGCGGGTCTGGTCGTGGCTATTCCAGCGGCCATCGCAGCCGGGTTGTTTTCTGCCCGCATCGACAGGGCCGCGCTGATGATCGAAAGCGCGGTGGGGCAGTTGATGCTGGCGGATCATGGCCGCTAGCAGCTGGAGACGCCCCTGATGATTCTCAAACGCCGCGCCCCGCCTCAGGCCCTGATCTCGCTGGTGCCTATGATCGACGTGATGTTGATCCTGTTGGTGTTCTTTATGGTGACCTCGACCTATCTCAATCTGGATATGATCCCGGCCCTGCACCCTGCTGAAGGTCGCGCGCAGCCAAATGAGCCATCTGATACGCGCTTGATGATCCGCATTCAGGCAGATGGCAGGCCCAGTCTGCGCGGCGACACCCTGACGCCGCAGGAGCTGAACCAAATTTTGGCGCAGGCCCTGGCCAAAGATCCCCAGGCGCAGCTGGTCATTCTACCGTCAAACTCCGCGTCCACCCAGGATCTGATTTCAATAATGGATCAATCCGCCACGGCCGGGGTGCAGAACATGCGCGTGTTGCGACTGGAGGCCCGGCAATGAAGCTGAAACGCGCCAGTCGTGCCCCACAGTCAGAGACAATTATCGCGCTAATCGACGTCGTCTTCTTCCTGCTGGTGTTTTTTATGCTGATTGGACGCATGGACGCCACCGCGCCCTTTGACGTCGCACCGCCACAGGCCCAAACCGGGCGAGACATGCCCGCAGGCGGCGTTACCCTGGCGATCTCAAAACAGGGCAATCTGGCCCTGGATGGCAGCACAATCGCCCCGGCGGCTCTGGCCGCGGCACTGACCGAGCAACTGGCACGGGATGCCAGCCTGCGTCTGCGCATCAATGCCCACCGCGACGCGGATCTTCGGCATGTTCTGCCCTATGTCAGCCAGGCCGAAACCCTGGGCATCCGGGATGTTATACTGGTGGTCACACCAGAGCGCGCGCCGCAAACAGGGTCACACCCGTGAAGCCGCCAGCGACCTCCCCTGCCCTCACGGCTCTCAAGCCCCGGGCCGGGCTGTGGAGCCTGGGGCTTGGGCTCTCTGTCGCCGTCCATCTTGTTGCACTGGCTGCCCTGATGCCGTTCATAGATCCCGATCCCGTGGTCCAGCAACCCAGCCCAAAAAGCGCGCTAACGATGGAATCCCAGACTGTTGCGCGCAGTCAGGCACAGGAACAAACCGTCACTCCCGACCCCGGCAAGCAAGTCCCTGCGCAGGGCGACAGCCTCGCCCCTGGTGCAGTGCAGGAAACCACGGCCCAGGCCAGCGCCCCTGCCCTGCTCCCGGTTACAGCCGCCGCAGCACAGGGAGATCAGCTGCCCAGCCTCGCCCCCCCCGGTGTCACAGCAGCGGTACAAGCCCCCGATGCTCCGTCGGCCCCTGCCCGTCCACTTGCCAGCCAGCCAGCACTGGCGCGCCTTGCAGCGGGGCTTCTCGTAGCCGCTCAGGACGCTGACCTCCAACCCGTGCCAGCGCAACAGCCCGCTCTCGCCGCCACTCAGGCGCAAGCCCCCCCTGCGAACACCGTCGCAGCGGCAGCGCCAGACCTCATCCCGGCCAGTCCTGCTCACGCGCAGGGCCAATCTCTGGCCGAGACCGCCACCATCCCCCAACAGGCAGCCGAAAGCCCGTCCCAATCAGAAGCAATCACCGCAGCCCTGGCCTTTCAGGGCGATGGGACCAAAGATCTAGACCCGGCCTCTATCGCCGCCTTTCAAAGCTTCACCAGACCTGGCGACCCCGGCAGTCAGGCAGCAGACTTGCGCGATGGTCTTGCCGGATTGCTCGGTGCGGTGCCCTGTTCCCGGCTGCAAGTGGTCTTTGACCCCGACACCGCCACGCTGGAGCTGCGGGGACACTTGCCCGAAGATGGGCTGCGACAGCCGGTGCTGGCAGCTCTGCAGGCACAGATGGGCCGCGATATTGCGCTCTCCGACAAGATGCGGCTGTTGCCACGTCCACAGTGCGGCGCGCTTAGTGGTATTTCCACGGTTGGCCTGCCGCAAAGCACCGACCAGATCACCAATCCTCTGCTTCTGGGCGCCGATGCCCAGGCCCGTGTTCTCAGCTATTCCGGCGGCGAGCAGCTGTACTTTGACCTGACCGCGCCAGACTACCCGGCCTATCTTTATGTCGATTACTTTGACGCGGCCGGTGATGTGATCCATCTCAGCCCCAATGCGCAAATTCCGCTAAAACTGGCCGAGCCCAAAAGTGCCCAGCGTGTTGGTGCCAAAACCCCCAAAGACTCCGGCCTGCAAATCACCGTTGGACCGCCCTATGGTCAGGAAATTGCAGTTGCATTTGCAGCCTCTTCTCCTCTTTACGAAGGTCTGCGACCGCTCAGCGAACCTGCCGCTGCCTATCTTGATTTCCTACGCCGCAAGGTCGCCGAGAAAAGAGATCAAGATATTGATTTTAAAGGAGAATGGGTCTACTTTCTAATCGAAACTCAAGCCAAGTGAGACTCTGCAGCATGCCTGGGGCATGCTGCCAGGCCCAACGAAGATTGGGCAATCTGTGATTGTCGATCTTGGGCGGGAGCCCCCCCCTTTTTTTGCGACTTAGACAAGAACGGGCAAGCGATCCCCAAACGGCTTTACCCAGCAGGTCCGCGCTATTGACAACCACCCGCCGCCCAGGACTTCAAGCTCCGCTTCATGACCCCGCCAAAGGGATGTTGTTTGCTCAGCGACCGCTGCATATTCAGGCTTAGATAGGTATTGGCCTGGGTGCACAGGCGCTCGCGAGTCCATTGATGGCAGGAACTGCAATTTTGTGATTTCCAGTAGCTTTCCGGCAGGCCCTCGATTGGCGGAAACATCGGCGTCTGGTCAATAAGCTCAGCGAGACTACGCCCACTGATCTGTTCCAGTTCAGACACCAATGGGCTGGCAAAGGTCACGGGCCCTGCCTCCGAGTGGCGCGGCTCTGCGCTGGCTTGCGCGCTTGCTGGGCCGGCGTCAGCCACGGTGCCCTCGCCGATCGGATCGCTGCCTTGTCCCATCTGTAAGGCAGCAATTTCGGTCGTCACGATTTCAGCGTATGTCCCCGTGGGGTAGCTTTGCATATAGGCTTCATAGGCCGCTAGGGACCCATCTTCCTGCGCCGCTTTGAACAGGGCTGTTTCCTGTTCATCCGGCGCCACTGGTGATGTCGCTGGCGCAGAGGTGTCGACGGACAGCTCTTCAGCCATGACCTCTGCCAACAGCGCGCGCGCCTCCGGTGTATAGGTTCCTTCCGGATAGCCCCGTAAGAACAGCATCAGTTGCACCGGATCGCGGGCACTTTGTACCGAACGCCAAAGCTGCAATTCTTCTGTTTCTGCCGCTGACAGGACCGGGCTTGGTGGTGCTTCGGCAAACACAAAGTCACTCACCAAAGAGGAGGTATCCCAAGGGGTCTGCTGTCCGTCGCTCTGGGCAAGCACAGCGCGGCGCACCTCTTTGAAAGCCTGTTCCACCGGCTGGCCCGGCACCACAATCTGTTCCACCAAGGCCTGGGTAAAGGGACTGTTCGCCCCCTGCCCATCCAGCGCCACCCCTCCGGGCGCCGTCGCATAGGCCAGAAAAGTACCTGTTGGCGCCTTCATTTCAGCCAAACCACTTTCATTCAGCTCCGGCACGTTTTCAAAAGGATTATTGCGACAGGCATCGAGGATCACCAAATTGGTTCGATTGCGCGCCGACGCCATCTGCCGCAGCACGGTTTGCGCTTCAACCGCCATTAGGTCCAGATCCGCTGCATCTGACAACGCCACATCCACCGGCAACAGGTAATTGTTGCCAAAGCTTTGTACCCCATGTCCTGCATAATAAAACAATCCGGTGGCATCGGCGCCTGCGGCCCGCAGATCACGACCGAACTGGGCAATCGCCAGCTTCATCTCAACCTGACTCATGTTCACCGCCATGGAGACCGTAAAACCAAGCCCCTCCAGTGTCTGGGAAATCATGCGGGCATCATTCACCGGATTATCCAGGGCGGAAACACTGCCATAGGAGGCATTGCCAATAACCAACGCCAGCCGCGCGCCTCCCCCGGGGGTGGTGGCGCGCGCAGACCCTGACAGAAGTGCAACAAGCACTACTATGCGAAACAGGCACTTGGCCCAAAAACCAGTCACTAGTCTTAAACTCCAATACTCTGTCCCCGCGGGGACACCTTGCAAAATTGAGGTATTTACTGGCCGAGGCTACGCAATACTTGCTTTTTGTCCTAGGATTTTTGTTACTCTAGAGAAGCCGCCCAAACTTTGGCCGTCATCCGGGCGGTCCCATTTGATCTTTCTAGTATGAGTATTTTATCATGATACGCCAGCTTCTTCGCCCAGTCTTCGTCCTCTTGGCTCTTTTCGCCCACCCAGCCTTGGCAGCGGATCCATTTGAACATGGCTGGCAACTTGACCAGGAGGCATCGGCCATCACCTTCCTGTCGATCAAAAAGGACACGGTTGCAGAAACCAGTCAGTTTGCCGCCATGAGTGGCCAGATCACCGAACGGGGGGTGGCCCAGTTGGTTATCGCTCTGGATTCGGTCGATACACAAATTGACCTGCGAAACGTTCGTATGCGGTTCCTGTTCTTTGAAACATTCAGTTTCCCCGAAGCCACAGTAACCGCAGTTCTGGACCCTTTGTCACTGCAGGATCTCCCCAGCCTGCGGCGCAAGGTGATCAATTTGCCAGTGACCCTGTCGCTACATGGTGCCGAGGTAGAGCTCGAATCAGAGGTCGCCGTAACTTTGGTCAGCAATGATCGGATCACTATCTCCACCCTCAATCCCGTCATTCTACAGCTCGAAGATTTTAACCTGATGGCAGGACGGGACAAGCTGCAGGAGGCCGCCAATGTCACCATTACCCCGTTGGGCATTGTCAATCTAAACCTCGCCTTTGACCGTCGGGCACCTGGCACACCAGTCCTGGCCGTGCCTGCCACATCCGGGGCCAGCGCAGCTTTGGAGACCGCTGGCGATTTCAGTCGCGAGGCCTGTATTGGGCGGTTTGACATTCTGTCCCGCAGCCGCAGCGTGAATTTCGCGCCGGGAACGTCGCGACTGGATCAAAAATCCACCAGCTTTTTGGACAGCCTGTTTGATATTGTCAGCCGGTGCCCCGACCTGCTGATTGAGATCGGCGGCCACACAGATAACAAAGGCAGCGCCGCGGCAAATACCCGGCTCAGCCAAAAGCGCGCAAATTCCGTTGTCAGATACCTGTCAAATAAGGGCATCGCGCGGGCACGTCTGCAATCCGTCGGCTACGGTGAAGCAAGCCCCTTGGTCCCCAATGACACAGCGCAGAACCGGGCAAAGAACCGACGCATCGCTTTTAAGGTTCTCAACTAACCTTCTCAAATAGCTGCCCCCAAAACCAAAAGGCTGTCCCCGCGGGGACAGCCTTTTTCTTTAAACACAATACCCGGCAGATCAGTCGGAAATCTCACCCTCTTCCAACGCAGCGAAAAAGGCAGCGATAGCGGTTTCCAGCCGGTAGCGGTCAATGACTGAAAAATCCCGTTCCATCGCCAGCTCGATACGACCGTCCCGCGCCTGACAGCGTACCGTCCCCGAGGGGACAGCGCAGCGCAAAGTGGTTTTGGCAACGCCAGTCTTTGCTTGGCCCCCTGTCATTCCGGCAGACCGGCCAGCCTCAGCGCTGCCCAAAGATCCGGATAGGAACCCGCGCAGCACCGCCAACTCTGCCTCCGCGTCGGGCCGCGGGGTGTTTTGCAAAACCTGCCTCAGTTCTTCCGCCAGAGGCTCCTCCTCCAAAAGCCGTTTCTTAAGCTCCAGCCCCAACGCTCTTGGGATCGCTTCGGCAAACTGCAGACACGTTCCGATCATGTCCAACAGCTCCGCAAAATGACGGATGTAGTTGCGTTTCTGCCGCCCGGCCGAGGCATAGAGATGACTCACAGCATCTTCTACCTGGTCACAGCCGGTGTCAGGATCCTGCGCATAAGACAGCGCCAGCTGCGCCATTTCCGCAAAAGAGATGTCGCGGCGCACCAGGTTTTCATCCACCATGCGCCGATATAGCCCCTGTAGATCCTGGCCCTTGGCAATCAGCCCAGCGGGGATCGCGGCAAATTCCTCCGCGCCGGTTTCCGCATAAAGCGCCCGATAGGCGGAGAGACGACGAAAGCCCTGGATCAGCTGGTAGCTGCCATCGGCCTCTTCTTCGACCCGGATAGGATTGGACAGACCAATACTGCGGATCGAGGCCTGCAGCTCTTCCAGTTCTGGATCACGCGAGGTTGCTCGGTCCCGCACCAGCTTGCTGGTGGAGATTTGGTCCAGCGGAATGCGATCAACCACCAGCCCAAGTGCCTTGAGCCGAACAAACTCATGCGCCAGGCGGTCGTTTTCGGCCCGGATATTCTGCTCCGCCACTGCTCGCGCCTTGAGCGCCTCTGCGTTTTCCGAGATCGCGGTGGCCATGGGGCCACGACGGCTTTCGGAAACCGGAGCGCCATCCGCCTTTGGGGCAGGGGGGGGCGCAGCGGGTTTGGGTGCAGGGTCCGCAGGAAAGTTGATGTCAAAAACGCGGCGTTTGCTCATGGTCTATCCTCCATCTTCTCCCAGGCTTCGGCGGCATAGCCTTTGAATTCTTCATAGGCCTGATCAAAGGACGCCCGGGCGCGCCGCCAAGTTTCGCGGGTCATGTCCCGGTAATCAATCTCGTAGATCGAACTCAGGAACCGGCCCGATTGTTCAACCGCCCGGGTCATTTCGATCGGGTGATCGGCCATGCGCCCGTCAAAGACCTTGATAAAGGCATCGCGCATGGCGCGGTGCAAATCGTTGCCACTTTCATAGCGCGTCAGCAAAAAGCGCACGTCGAGAAAGGCCTTGGGCAGGGTGAATGTCCCCGCGGGGACAACCCCGTTAAAGGCCGACAGATCCTCCAGTGCCTCGGACAGCTGGCCGATAAAGGAAGTGGTCGAGTCGTATTCCCAATAGCCGGGGCCGGAGGGGATATAAAGCATGTCGGCAGCAAAGACCGCATTCATCGACTGATAACCAATCGCCGGAGGGCAATCAAAAATGATCATATCGTAGTCATCCGCCGAGACCTGATCGAGATAGCGTGACACCGCAGCAAAGAAGGACCACTCAGGATTGAGATGCCGGTACTGAGCGCTGGCAAATTCAACAAAGGCCGCATTGGCACAGCTAGGTACCAGATCAATGGTCGGCCAGCTGGTCGGCTTGATAAAGTCATTGATGCGCAGATCCTGCAGCCCCATGCCGGTGATCGCTTCCGGCAGGGTCCGTTCAGGCAGGGCGGCACCAGATTCGGCCCCGCGCGCCGAGGCATTCATCCGCTCGGTCTCGCGCACAAGATCCCGCGCCATGATGCCCCAGACTGTGTAGTCCTCGGTCACATCGCTCAGCCCCATGGAATGGGACAGCGTCGCCTGTGGATCAAAGTCAACGCAGAGCACCCGGTAGCCATCCAGGGCCGCAGCATGGGCGAAATGCAAAGCCACAGTGGATTTGCCGGCCCCGCCTTTGAAGTTGGAAATCGCCACCCGCAGGGCGCGCTTGCCTTCGGGACGCGGTGGCATCAATGATTTGCGATTGATCTTGATGCGACGCCGCAGCTCATTGATCTCTTCCAATGAATACCAACGCTGACGCCCGTCTTCTTCCACATGGCCCTGGGGCAGCGAAGGATCTGCGGCCAGACGCCCGCGCAGGGTAGACTGATTGACCTTAAAGATCAGCTCAGCCACCTCCCAACTGGAGAACCGCCGCAGGGTCTTTTCCATCTCCGGGGAAAAGGTCTGCTGCCGGATCCAGCTCTGCATCTTCAAGGACTGGGCCTGTAATTTCGCCAGGTCTTCGTGAGTGAACATGACTGCCTCTCGCTTTTTGCTATGTCTCTCGTCCTTTTAGGCAGGACGCTAATTTTTCCTCAGTACTCATTTACGCCGGATTTGCTAAAAACGCAAAACCTATTACTCTGAAAAAGAGCGTCCTGTCCCCGCGGGGACACAGGGTGGAAAAGACCATAGAAAACAACGGGACGAGACCAGAAACCGATTCGCGATTCGCCCTGCCAAATTCCTGGCCCCATCCCGGCGAATGGCAGGGTGAGGCACCAAATATAGGGTGACAGTAAAAGAGCATCCGCTACCTAATGGGGGACATTTTCGCTCCATTAGGGGACATACATGGCGTCCCCCAATACCATTGATACCAATTTTTTCTTTCAAAAAAGGAATTGGGGACAGGGCCAAGCCAACTGGGCTCTTGACAGAATCGACATCAAGGACGCAAATCGTCTACATTGAATAAATAGCGTTGAGTTCCTGTCAGAAGGGCGCAACGTAAATCGGGACAACCCGATAATATGAGGCAGACAGCCCCGGATCAAACTTAACTTTCTCATGGGAAGGCTAATCTGATCTGGCCATTTTCAAAATGGTTTAGGGAACGCGAGAAGGACAGAAGGACCCATGCAGGTAAAGCGGCCCGCCGGGCGACATGCCTCGGTAGTGAAATATGATATCCTGACAGCCCTGGGTGCGTTTGCTTTGTCGCAGCCAAAATCACCGCAACGGCTTGTGTTGCGGTTTATGACTTTGATCACGGCACGCTACAATTGGTCTAGAAATGAGCTGACGGTTGGCCAACGCGAAATTGCCAGACTCTGGACTGTCGACGAACGGACAGTAAAACGGGAGATGGCAAAGCTACGCGCGATGGGCTGGCTGATTGTGAAGAAGCAGGGCGTTCGCGGTCGGGTCAGCGAGCATGGGCTCGACATGGACCGCATCTATGAAGATACCCGTACCAGCTGGTCCAACGTTGGCCCTGACTTTGAGCACCGCATGAAAGGGCAGGAGGCGCCGCCGACAAATGTTGTGCCCTTGCGGACAGGCCAAATTGCGGCCGCACCTGATCTAAGTGATGGCAATGAATGGAGCTTGGCAAAGGCTGTATTGCACCAAGAGGACCCGGCCATCTACACCGCCTGGATTGATGCGCTTAGCCGTAGCGAAAGGGCAGGGGGGCGGCTGACCTTGATCGCGCCCAGTCGCTTTCACGCCAACTATGTCTTGTCCCATCTAAAGCCAAGACTGCTGGCGGCCTGTCGCGATGTGGACGACCAGATTTCCGATATCGTGGTGCTGAGCTGATCCTGGCTAGGCCGCAGTCTTTCAAACCTTTGGCGACGGCTGTTTCCCGCAAATCGTGAGGATGATTTTGGGCTTGCCGAAATTATGCGATCCAGTAATTATACAACTGAATAATTACTGGATGCAGGGGATTCTTGGGCTCTGCCTGACCTAAGCCACTGGGCAGGTCAGGTAGACTTCACTCGAATGTATCTGCGCGAATGGGCGGGAAAGACATGAAAACCACAGATGTTACTGCACGATTGGCTTCTCTTGGTGGGGCCAAATGGGATCTCCATCTTGCCGCCCGCGATCGTATCGCAGCGGGCGCAGATATTATTGAGATGACCATCGGTGAGCCGGATGTCCCGGTTCCTGCAGAGCTGATGGATCACTCTATTGCCTCGATGCGGGCTGGCCGGACCGGGTATTCCGATGGCCGTGGCGAGCTCAATCTGCGCCGCGCCCTGGCGGAAAGCTACAGCAACAGCCGTGGGCGGGAGTTCGAGCCGGACAACTTCTTATGTTTCCCGGGCACCCAGACCGCCTTGTTTGCCGCGATGATGGGCGTGGCGCAGCATGGGGACGAAGTTCTGGTGGGCGATCCGATGTATGCCACCTACGAAGGCGTGGTTGCGGCCAGTGGTGCAAAAATGGTGCCTGTGCCGCTAAAGCCGGAAAACGGATTTCGGATGCAGGCTGCAGATGTTGCCAGCCGGATCACGCCGCGCACCCGCGCCCTGCTGCTGACCAGTCCGCATAATCCAACCGGTGCCATTTTGCGCCAGTCTGATCTGTTGGCGCTATGCGAGTTGGCGCGCATCCATGATTTTTGGATCCTCTCGGATGAAGTCTATGAGCAATTGGTTTTTGACGGCGCCGAGTTTGTCTCGCCCCTGTCGCTGCCTGACTACGCCGATCGGGTTATCGCGGTCTCATCCATCTCAAAATCCCATGCCTCACCTGGGTTCCGCAGTGGTTGGGCTGTTGGCTCCAAGGCATTTTGCGATGCGCTCTTGCCCTATTCCGAGACCATGCTGTTCGGCAACCAGCCGTTTATCGCAGATATGACGGAACTGGCGATCCGTGAGGGATCTTCTGTTTCCTCGGGGATGCGTCAACGATTCAGCCGACGGGCGCAATTGCTTGCAGACCGGGTAGAGGCCGAAACTGCGCTGCAGGTTCACCGCCCCGAGGCCGGCATGTTTGCCATGATCAATGTGGCGGCAACCGGGCTGACCGGCGATGCCTATGCCTGGGATCTGCTGGAAAACGGCGTCGCGGTGATGCCCGGATCAGCCTTTAGTGACAGCCTGACCTCCTGGGTTCGGGTGGCGCTGACCATCGAGGATGCAGAATTTGAAACGGCGTTGAATCGTCTCATATCCCACACACAAAGCCTGACAAGGGGGGTCGCATGACAGATTCTGTAAAAACCATCGGCGAAGCCCTTGTTGATGGTTTGAAAGCGCGCGATGTCTCTTGCGTTTTTGGCATTCCCGGCGTGCATACGGTTGAGCTTTATCGTGGGCTTGCCGCTTCGGGGCTGCGCCATGTGACGCCGCGCCACGAACAAGGCGCAGGGTTCATGGCCGATGGCTATGCCCGGGTGTCCGGCAAGCCCGGCGTGGCCTTTGTGATCACCGGGCCGGGCTTGACCAATACGCTGACCCCCATGGCACAGGCGCGGGCGGATTCGGTGCCGATGCTGGTGGTTTCTGGGGTTAATGCGCAGCCAAGCCTGGGCAAGGGCCTGGGCTGTCTGCATGAATTGCCAGATCAACAGGCGCTGGCGCAGACGGTTGCGTTGAGCTCGCACCATGTGGCAGAGGCTGAGGCGCTGGATCCGGCCCTAAACATGGCTTTTGAGCCGTTTTCCTCTGGTCGACCCGGCCCGACCCATATTCAGATCCCGTTGGATATCGCGGGCAGTGCCGTGGCGGAGCTTTCTGCGCCTGTCAGCGTCGAACCTGCCCCTGTGCCGGATACCCTGGTGCAGCAGGCGGCGCAGCTATTGGCACAGGCAAAGCACCCGGTCATTCTGGTCGGCGGTGGCGCCAAACGGGCAGGGAAGGCCCTATGTGCCTTGGCGGAACGTCTGGATGCTCCGGTTGTGCAAACCGCAAATGGCCGAGGCCTGATGTTTGGCCATGCCCTTGGGGTCCCGGCCAGCCCCAGCCTTATCGCGGTTCGTTCGCTGATCGAGAGCGCGGATGTTGTACTGGCCTTGGGGACGGAATTTGGTCCTACGGATTACGATATGTATGCCACCGACCAGTGGCCACAGATGCAGCAGTTGATCCGGGTGGATATCTGCGACCAACAATTGGATCGCCACCCGGCTGTTTTGCCAATCCTGGCAGAGGCTGGCAGCTTTGCCACGGCACTACAGGCGGCCCTGCCTGCTGAATGTGCCGGTTCAGACGGAGCAGAGCGAGCAGCCGAGGCACGTCAGGCGGCCCTGCAGGAAATCGGCGCGAACTACCGCGCCCAGGTTGCGGTTTTGAACGCGATGCGGGACGCCCTGCCCGGCAGTGTGATGGTGGGGGATTCCACCCAGCCGATCTATGCCGGAAACCTCTTTTATGATCACGACCACCCCGGCGGGTGGTTCAATGCGGCTACGGGATATGGCGCGCTTGGCTATGGGATCCCTGCGGCCATTGGTGCGGCCATTGCGGCACCGGAGCGGCCGGTGATCTGTATTGTCGGCGATGGCGGGGCGCAGTTTTCTCTGCCTGAGGTGATGACGGCGGTGGACGAAAACCTGCCAATCACCTTTGTGATCTGGAACAACCAAGGCTACCGCGAGATTGCCACCTCGATGCAGGATGTTGGCGTTGCGGTGATTGGCTGCGATCCGACGCCGCCAAATTTTGCGGCCACTGCGCTGTCGTTTGGAATTCCCCATGTCAGTGCTGCCGATGACCCGGCAGAGATCGCTGCTGCCATTACCAAAAACCAGGGCCAGGGGCCCTGCATTGTTGAAATAACCGCGCCTGTCTTTGCGCCAGCTGAGGATTAAGCTGATGACGAACCCGAGTTTTGAATTCTCCCGTGCGATTACCCGCCGCCCTGCCGCCAGCATTGTTGATGGGCTGCGGGCCACCGAAATGGGGACGCCCAGCCTGACAGGCATGCTGGCAGCGCACACGCAGTATGTGGCGGCGCTCAAAAGCACTGGCGCTGAGGTGATTGAACTGGAGCCTCTGGAGGCGTTTCCAGATGCGGTTTTTGTTGAGGATACTGCTCTTTGCTTGCCGCAGGGGGCGGTTCTGATGCGCCCGGGTGCGCCGTCACGTATGGGCGAAGTGGCTGAAATGGCGCCAACTTTGCGGGACTGCTACGCGGATGTCCGCGAAATCAGCGGGCCGGGCCACATCGAGGGTGGCGACATCCTGGTGACGGGACGCGAAGTGCTGGTTGGGCGCTCGGATCGGACTGATGCGGCCGGGGTCGCCGAGCTGGCTGAGATCGTGGCGGACTGGGGCCATTCTCTGCGCGAAGTCTTCACACCGCCGGGTGTTTTGCATTTCAAGACTGACTGTTCCCTGATGGATGGTGAAACCATTCTGGCAACCAAACGGCTGTCGGCCTCTGGCTGCTTTGAAGGGTATCGGATCTTGGATGTGGCCGATGGCGAAGAGGCGGCGGCCAATGCCATTCGGTTCAACAATCTAGTGCTCTGCCCGGCAGGATTTCCCCGCACCGCCGAGATGCTGGACAAGGCGGGATTTGAAGTGGTGCAGATCGACAATAGCGATTGTGCGAAACTGGATGGCGGCATGTCCTGTCTGTCGCTGCGGTTCTGATCTAGCCCCGTTCTGCGCAGCAGTTCAGCTGCGGATCTGAGGCAGCTTGGCCCCTGTCCAATAGGCGCCACTGTCCTGTCTCAACGCTTCATAGGCCTCAATCCGGTGGCGTGCTTCTGCGCCGCCGGCCTCAATCAGATGGGTCAGCAGGCAATCAAGCACCGCCATCGCCCCGCCGTAGGCGCCAAAGGGATGCAGGGAGGCGGTTGTGACCGTCAGAACGTGATCTGCCTCAACCCCCGGGGCGATGACCTCGCTGTCCGAAATCAGCACGATGCGGGCGCCGAGCTTGCGGGCCTGACGCAGGGCCTGGATGGTGCTGGTTGAATAGGGGGCAAAGGTGATGGCAATCAGGCAGTCCTCTGGCCCCAGACCAATCAGATCATCCAGGGTGGTGCCGACATGGCGTGGCACCAGATCAATCGCCGGCAGGGCCATGCGCGCCACGTAGTGAAAATAATAGGCCAGCGCATAGCTGGCGCGGCTGGCGGTCACGTAGCACTGTTTGGCACTCCGTAGGGTTTCGACAATCGCCTGGGTGCGGTCTGCACCCATCTGGCGTAGTGAGCGCGATACCATGTTCAGCTCGCTTTGCACCGCGCTGGCCTGAAGCGCTGCCGCTGGCCCATGCCCGGCCATCTGGCCAATCCAATCCGCAGCACCCGGGCCTTCGTTAGAGGTGATCAGCGCATCTCGGAAGGGGCGACGCAGGGCATCAAAACTGTCATACCCCAGCCGGTCCGCAAGGCGCACAAAGCTGTTGGCACTGATCTGGGCCTTGCGTGCAGTGTCACGTACGGGATCCAGCGCAAAGCTGCCCGGATTGTCGATGATGTATTTTGCGGCCTGCGCCAGTTTGGCAGGCATTTGCCCGATGTGATCTTTAAGGGCGACAATCAGCCGGGCGGTCTGTTTCGGGTCGAGATGTGGATCCATAAGGCATTAAGATCATATGATTGCCCTGGGTGGAATTCATAACAACCGTTCTGGCGGTTTTGTGATGGGCAGCCCTGGGTGATAGATCAGGTGGTGGCCTTTGTTTGGCCGCTCAGGCAGAGACGGCCTGCCTCCTCTGCCCGTCCTCTACCAGGGTGATACTGCCATCTTCGCTGACGGTGACCTGGACGCCTGTTTCAATCTGACCCAGCCCCTTGCAGGCAACCTGCATCAGGATATCCTTTTCGCGGGCGACAATGGCCATGTGGCTCAACCAGCCGCCAACCTCGCTGAGCACCGCGCCAGAGCGCTGCACATAGGGCAGCCAGGCGGGGTTGATCATGCGGCAGACCAAGATATCGCCGTCGTTAAAGCCCTCAAACACCTCCGGCCCTGTGGCTGTTTCATCGGTGACCCAGAAGGCGCGAGCTGTCACCCTGCCATGTCCGGCAACGCAGGTACCTGCCAGAGCGCCCTCTGTAAGCGGCGCCTGAGCGCCAAGCGACAGCATTTCGCAATCCCGTAGTGTCAGTTGCACCTGGGTTGGAGCCGCGACTTTGCGTGTGTCTTCCTGGGACTTGCGTGCTTGTGCCAATTGCAGCAACTCTTTTGGGGCCGACCAATCGTTGTGCTGCAGCTCGTCCAGGGTGAACTGGAAAATCAGATCATCCAGGCCTGAAGTCGCGCCCAGGGTAAGCAGCGCACGGCGCAGCTCGGCGAGAATGCGCAGCGCCTCATGTTTGGACTGCTCCTTGAGATCCTGAAAGGTCAGCGCCAGCGTAATTGTCTTTTTCAGGTCATGTGGCAGGTTGGCTGGCAGCGCTGTATGGCCGGAGATCTGCTCAATCGGGTTTTCCAGCAGCGGCCAGAGCAGGGCAGGGGCCTCGCTGTAGCGTGGGGTGCTGAGTTCATAATCAAAGATGGATCGATGTCCCATCAGAGCCATGGCGGTTTCGTGGTTGCCGTGACAGGACGCCAGCAGTGCAGAGGGGGTGTTGGGCAGATCCGTCTGCATCAGATATCTGCGCAGACTGGCGTCACCTGCGGTGGCGGCGCTGGCCTCTCCCATGGTGAAGCTAGCAAGGATATTGATCTTTTCAGCCTCGACGTAGATTTCCTGGGCAAAGAGGTGATGCAGGTCTTGAATGGTCTCAATCAGCTTGTGTTGCGGGAGGGCGGCGTAGTCCACCGCCTGCCAGATCGCCAGCCGATCCGCGATCCGCGGCATGGTCTTGGTACGGAAATCTGCGACCAGAGGGGGGGCCTGGCGGCGCAGCTGTTTCGCTTTGGTCTTGGTCAGTTTCAGCGTCATCGCCTGCTTTAACCTGGCATCCACATAGGTCTTGCCAAAAAGATTGACGAGATGGCCGTCGCGCCCTTCGGGCAGCCCATAGGGCACGCCCAGGGCGCGGCAGGCGTGATCCACACTGCCACCAGGCGCCCAAAGACTGGCCATAAGGGAGAATGACAGCGGCGTCGGGCGGGGCAGGACTTCGGACATTTCATCCTGCTCCAGGATCACCATATCCGGATCTGCGTCGCCAAAGCGGTCAAGAATGGTGCGCCATTCCGCCAGGCGGGTCTGTTCCGCCTCGGGGCCACGGGCCAGAGTGGTGATATCGCGGCTTTGCAGGATCTGGAACTGACCATCCGCATAGGCCCATTCGATATCTTGTGGGCAGCCAAAGGCGGCCTCAACCCGGCGTGCGAGGGCCAAGAGGGGGGCCAGATCCAGGGTTTGATCCTGATCTGGGGCGGCGGGCAGTCCACTGCAGCGACCAAAGCGCAGCGAGACAGGTGTGACCCGACCTGAGACCAGATCGTCACCGCAGCCCCGCACCCATTCCACCATGGTCATGCCGGGGGCACTGGGGTCTTGGGTGAACAAGACGCCGGCGTAGTCAGCCTGCACCATGTGCTGCACCAGGATATTGGCTGAGGAGTCCTCTGGCCCCTGTGTTTCATAGCTGGCGGCCCGGTCAGATGTGAAGCTTGCCACCACGCTGTTGAGCGCTGCGCGCATGGTGGCGCCGGTGACGTTCAGTTCGGAATCAAACACCCCGGCAAAGCTTTGATCGGCGCCGTCTTCATTGCTGGCGCTGCTGCGCACTGCGCAGGGCTTTTCCCCCACCAGCTGCCAGATCTGCGCGGCAAAGCTGTCTTGCTGTGGCCGCGTCATCTTTTGGAAGTCGTCAACGGCTTCGCGGCGCAGCACAACACCGCCGGGGACTGGCAGGCCAGCGTTTTTCAGCACGGATAGACGCAGAGCCTTGTTGCCTGCTGTTGCCAGCTCTTCGGTATAGCCCATGGGGATAACCCCGGCGGGCAATTGCGCAAGTTGTCGCTGGTGGTGCCACAGGGCGATGCGGTGTTGCAGAGTGCTGTGTACCCCGGTCACATAGGCGCGTTGCAGCAGCAACAGGCTGAGGCTGAAACAGAGGTAGATATTGGCGGCAGCGCTGAGGCCATAGACCATGGCAAACAAGACGGGAACGCCCAAGAACAGCCAAAGCTTGACTTGCCGTGCGGTCTTGGCAACGGCCCAGACCAGATAAATCGCGGCCAATCCGCAAAACAGCAGCGGCAAGGCAAACAGCGGGTCCGGCTGGCCGAGATCTGCGATCCAGAGCACCTGGATAGGGTGCAGGCCACTGGCCTCGCCTGCGGCGGACACGCCAAGCATCATCACGGGTAAAAACAGCAGCGCAGTCAAGTTGCGCAGGGGGGTCAGCCCCTTGGAGGCATAAAAGGCCTGAAGGGCGCGGGCTTTGCGCACGGGGTCCTGGGCCAGTTTGGATTTGAGCTTTGCGAGCGCATCGGCGCTGTTGTGGGTGATGATCTGATCACGTTCTGCCTTCAACGCCACAGGCAAGATCAGAATACGGGTCAACAGGGAAAAGGCAAACAGCCCAAGCAACAGATGGCTGCGCTCATGGCTCCAGATCAGTGCCGCTGCCACTGCAGAAACCGCCTGTTGCCAATAGGTTTGGTTTTGCTCCGCCAGCCAGGTCTGCACATGCGGTTTTGGCGGTGGTGCAATAAAATACTCCCACGGCAGGGTGTAGCGACCTTGGTAGTCGATGCCGTTTTGGGTCAGTTCAAGCCCCAGAACCTGCCCCATAAAACAGCTGCGACGATCGTAGCACGCAGTCACTGTTGGTTTGTCTTCCAGGGCGGTGATGCGGCGCATCAACTCATCCGTTGGGAGGGCGCGGATTGGGATATTGATCGCCCCGGGCAGATGGCCGGCCGCAAAATCACCGGGATATCGGGTATCAAGGATTTGCAGGTCTGTGGTGTCTACCAATGTGGTGAAGTCAGCGGTGCTGAGCAGCGTGTCTTTGTTGCTATATTCTGGGATGGCGCGCAGATCGGCGAGGGTTTGAACCTCGGCATCGCTAAAAGGCCGCCCTTCGACGATCCATTTCTCAATGCCGCCGGCGATAAAGCTGCAGTCAATGCCAAGTTTTGCCAGTTCGGCGCAAGTTTCAGAGCTGCGGTTGCCGTTATGACAAAACACCACTGCGCGTTGACCGGGCTGAAGCGGCCGGGACTGCAGGAAATCGGGAAAGCGGATATGAAGCGCACCGGGCAGGCTGCCCATAGCGTTTTCGCCAGTTTCGCGAATGTCAAAGAATGCGGTGTCTCCGGCGGCCAGCAGCGCGGCGGCTTGCTCGGTGGAGATGGCCAGAGGGTTCTCTTCTTGCTTGGTGAAGCTGGTCTCTTTCAGCGAGTCGTCTTTGATCTGGGTACCGGCAAACTGCGCCGGGCGGAGCAGGGTTTCTTGTAATCGGGCCTGCTCGGCGTTCTGGTGAGACTTGAATTGCCAGTAGTTTGCGGCTGCCAGCATCGCCACAAAGAACAGCAGTGCGGAAATAAGCCTGAGCGGATAGCGCTGCTGTGTGGTCTGTGGCTTGAACCCCAGCTTGGTGGCCACAAGCACGCCAGTCCCGGAAATCATCGCCAGCCCGACTGCAAAAACCTGTGTCAGTGAGGTGACAGAGCCAATGACCAACTCCGGCGAGGGAATAGCCTGGGCAGCAATGGGGACACTCAAAAGCAGTGTAGTGAACAGAAGTGCAATACAAGTTTTGCGAGTATTGGCGGGGACGGACGGTGTTTGCACTGAGAGTCCTATTTGACTATTAGGGAAGCATTCAGGGTTGTGTGATTTTAATTAAAAGATACCTAAAGTGTTGCTGAACGGTTAACCGTTGGCGGCAACCAAGAGTTTCAACTAAATTTTTTAGAAAAGGATGCGAGGATATTAACGTGATGAACTCAATTGATGGTTGATAGGTAAGAGACCCATGCGGTTAACAGATTCAAAATTGGCCAGGAGGCTCATCCATGCAGCAGTCCAATAGCAGTATTTATGCCGTTATCCTGGCCCTGGGGATGCTGGTCTTGGCGGCCTGTGATGCGCGTGCGGATATAACGCTTACTTTTGGAACCTATGCCGCTGACAAACCTACCGAAACAGTGCGCAAATACCGCCCTTTCCTGACCTTTCTGGCGGACCGGATGTCTGTACGACTGGGGGAAAGGGTCACGATCAAGATGGCGATTGCCAAGGAATACGAAGAAGGTGTGCGCCAGTTGGCGGAGGGTGAAGTGGACTTTGCCCGGTTTGGTCCGGCGTCTTACGTCAGGGTCAAGGAACTCAATCCGCAGATCCGTATCGTGGCGATGGAATCCAAAAAGGGTGAAAAGCGGTTCAAGGGGGTGATTGTGGTCCATCGCGACAGTTCGGTCGAATCCCTGGATGAACTGGTTGGGCTGACCTTTGCCTTTGGTGATGAGCTGTCAACAATCGGTCGGTATTTGGCGCAGGCGCAATTACTGGATGCTGGTATCACAGGCAGCGATTTACACAGCTTTGCCTATTTGGGCCGACATGATCTGGTCGGAGAGGCGGTGGGGGCCGGGAAATTTGCAGCAGGGGCGTTGAAAGAAAGCACCTATATAAAACTTGTGGCCAAAGGGGTTTCGATCCGGGTTCTGGTGTCCTTTGAAAATGTGACAAAGCCCTGGCTGGCCTCTGCGGAGCTAGATCCAAAGATTGTGCAAGCGATGCGGCAGGTCATGTTGGCGGCCCAGAACGAAGAAATTCTTCGACGTGTTGCCAAGAATGGATTTTTGGCCAGCCAGGATTCTGATTACGACATTATCCGCGACGCAATCGAACAAAGCCGTAGCTTTTAGCCTAGAAAAGCAGAGACATGAAACGCACGGGTATCCTGTTTCAGATTGTGATTTCACTGTCGCTGGCCGCTCTTTTGGTTGCGCTGGTTGTGGGAGCTGTTGCCAGACGGACCGAAGGCAACCGGTTGCGTGATCAATTGAATGAACAGGCCGGGCTAACGGTTTCGCTGCTGAGCGGGTTGATGCTCGAGTCCATCATTGTGGAAGACGTGCCGGTCCTGGAGACCGGTCTTCAAGAGGCCCTGGTTCGAACGCCCAAAATTTTGTCTATCCAGATCCTGAACAGTGATGGTGCTACGATTGCGACTGCCAATAGGCGCGGCATCGCCGCACAGGAAGAATTTGTGACCTACGAGCAATCGGTCGAAATGGAAGGGTTCAAGTTCGGCACGATGGTCGTGCGGTGGTCGATGCTGGAAGGGCAGGCCTTGGTGCAGGAAAGAGTCCGATATACAATCATGTGGACCGTCCTTGCGGTTGCTGGGCTGTCAGCACTGGTTTTGGGGTTGATCAGTATTCTGGCTCTGAATCCCCTGAAAACGATTCACCTGCGGATGTCGGATGTTTTAGCCGGTGCGCGTGGGCGGGCCGGAACCTTACCTTGGTATGCCTCTCGGGAATTCTGGGCGCTCAACTTTTCGGTGGGTGTTCTGGAAGACACCTTCGCTGAGCGCGATGAACGTGAACTCGCTTTGGAGCGCGCCTGCGAGGAAGCAGATATTGCCAATCAGGCGAAGTCGGAGTTCTTAGCCAATATGAGCCATGAAATCCGCACGCCAATGAATGGCGTGATTGGCATGGCAGAACTGATCATGGAAACTGACCTGGATGAGGATCAGCAGATCTATGCTGAAACCATTTCAAAATCCGGCTCTGCGCTGCTGACAATTATCAATGACATTCTCAACTTCTCCAAGATCGAAGCAGGGAAGTTCGAACTGATCCGAGTGCCGTTTAATCTACTGACAGCCATCGAAGATGTGGTCACGCTGCTGTCGCCCAAGGCCACAGGCAAGGGGGTCGAGATCATTTTGCGCTATGATCCAGACCTGCCAGAATTTTTCGAGGGCGATGTTGGTCGCATCCGCCAAGTGATTACCAATATCATTGGTAATGCGGTGAAGTTTACGGATATGGGCTATGTTTATATTGATGTGAGCGGTGAGAAAAACCCGAAAGGCTACGGTCTGACAATCAGCGTCACGGACACGGGTATTGGTATCCCCGAAAACCGGCTTGAATCGGTCTTTAGTGCCTTTGAGCAGGTGGATACTGGCGCAACGCGCAGCTTCGAAGGCACCGGTCTTGGGCTGGCTATTTCAGCGCGTCTGGTGAATTTGATGGGCGGCGGTGTCTCGGTGGATTCCACAGAAGGGAAGGGCTCGGTCTTTACGGTTCAGCTGGATTTGCCGCTCGCCGATCAGGTGGAGGCGGTTCCGGTGACTGTGCCGACCCTGAAGGGGCTAACCGGTCTTGTTGTTGATGATCTGGAGCTGAACCGGCTGATCCTGACGGAACGGCTGAACACCTGGGACGTGCACAGCCTTGAGGCCAGTAGCGGAGCGCAGGCCCTGGAGGTGTTGGCGAATGCGCGTCAGGACTTTGGGTCTTTGGACTTTGCCATCCTGGATTACCAGATGCCGGGAATGAACGGTCGCGCCTTGGCACGGCGCATTCGAGCCATTCCTGATTATGCAACACTGCCAATTGTCATGCTGTCTTCGGTTGACCTTGCCATGAGCCGGTTCGGTGAGGATGGGTTGAAGGATTGTGAAATCGTGCTCAAGCCGCTGCGCGCAGCGCAGTTGAAACAGGTGCTTGGGCGGGCGCTTAGTCCTGAGAAACAGTCGCCCAGCCTCAGCACTCCCAGTCGGGTGGCTCCGCAAAACACCGATTGTATGAAGCTGCTGATCGCAGAGGACAACCGCACCAATCAGCTGGTTGTGACACGGATGCTCAAGGACGCGGGGTTTGACATCACCATTGCTGCAAACGGTGCCGAGGCGGTCGAGCTGTTCACGGAGGTCCAGCCGGACATTATTCTTATGGATATGATGATGCCGGTGATGGATGGGGTCGAGGCGACGCTAAAAATCCGCGCAATTGAAAGCGCCGCTCAGGCCAGCGGGACAGGCTGCCCTATCATCGCCCTGACCGCCAATGCGCTGGATTCTCATCGTGACAAATGCCTGGCCGCAGGCATGGATGATTTCCTCAGCAAGCCAATCAACAAACAGGCCCTGCTTGCGGCGATTTACAAATGGAGCCAACCGCACAGTGGTGCCACGACTGAGCTCTGGCTGCGGCAAAACTGATGCTTTGATGGTGGCACTAGCGGCTCTGGGCTGATGTGGCCTGCAGTTGGCGGTAGACAAGGCTGAAGAGATTGGTCAGGGCAAAAAGCACTGCGGCAAAGCAGACAATTGTTGGCCCGGTGGGGGTGTCGAGCATAAAGGACAGCTGCAGACCGGCAAGGGCCGAGAGAGCACCGATCCCCACGGCAATGGTGGCCATGCGCTCTGGCGTTGCAGCAAAGGGGCGGGCTGCGGCAGCGGGGATCAGCAACAGGGCTGAAATCAACAACACACCCACCACCTTGATGGCGGTGGCGACAACCAGGGCCAGAGCAATGGTCAGGACCAGCTGTTCGCGCTTGGGGTTGATCCCTGCCGCATAGGCCAGATCCGGGCTGAGCGTGGCGGTCAGCAGGGCAGACCATCTGGCCCAGAGCAGCAGCAGAACCAGCGCCGCGCCGCCCCAGATCACCGCAAGGTCCATCCGGCTTACTGCAAGTATATCACCAAACAGATAGGCCATCAGATCAATGCGGATCCCCTGCAAAAAGGAGACCGCCACCAGCCCAAAGGCCAGCGAGGAATGCGCCAGAACCCCCAGCAGGGTATCCATGGCAAAGCCGCGTCCGCTCAGGCTGGAGACCGCGGTGGCCATCAACAGGGCAATTATCAGCACTCCGGCAAAGATTGGCACCTGAAACCCCAATGCCAGTGCCACGCCCAGAATTGAGGCATGGGCGGTGGCATCGCCAAAATAGGCCATGCGGCGCCAGACCACAAAGCAGCCCAAAGGGGCAGCGGCAACGGCAACGCCGGTTCCGGCCAAGGCGGCGCGCAGCAGAAAGCTGTCCAACAGGGGAATCATCCTCGGGCCTCTTCGGTAACATCTGGGGTTTGGGAAAGAACCACATCTTTGCCGTGATCATGGCCGCAACTGTGGTCGTGGCTGTGATTGTGTTCATGGCGATACAGCGCCAGCGCGCCCTGGGTGCCGCTGCCAAACAGGGCGCGATACTCTGGGGCAGAGGCCACATGTTCCGGCTCTCCCTCACAGCAGATGTGACCATTAAGGCAAATCACCCGGTCCGAGGCCGCCATGACCACATGCAGCTCGTGGCTGACCATCAAAATGGCGCAGCCCAGAGTTTCGCGCAGGGTTTCGATTTGTTGGTAAAAGGCCGCCGATCCAGGTTGGTCCAGGCCCTGCGTTGCCTCGTCCAGAATCAACAGCTGTGGTTTGCACAGCAGTGCCCGCGCCAGCAAAACACGCTGGAACTGTCCGCCCGACAGATCGGCCATTTGGCGGCTGGACAATTGCCCGGCCCCGGCCTGTTGCAAGGCCTCGACAGCCTGTTGATCTGACACCCTGTCGGGTAGGCTGAGGAAACGACGCACTGTCATTGGCAGGGTTGGATCGATATGCAACTTTTGTGGCACATAGCCAATGCGCAGGTCCGGGCTGCGGGTCACGCTACCTTGGCTGGGCATCTGGGCGCCAATGACGCTGCGCAACAGGGTCGATTTGCCTGAACCATTGGGACCGACGATAGTGACGATCTCCCCCGCGGCGATGCCAAAGGTCACGTTTGACAGCACTGTGTTGCCACCATAGGTGACGGAGAGATTCTGTAGTGCAATCAAATGCATTTATCTGCGGCTTTTTGGCATTTGGGGCATAGGCCTTCGGCTTCGACCACCGTGCGCTCGATCTGAAACCCAGCATCGCGCGCGGCTTGACCCAATTGGCCCTTTGTTGGAATGGTCTGGGCCTCAGCCACGGATTTACACAGCCGACAAATCATAAAAACCGGGGCGTGGTCTTCGCCGGGGTGGGTGCAGGCAATAAAGGCATTCAGGCGTTCAATCTTATGGGCAAACCCATTGGTCACAAGAAAATCCAACGCCCGGTAGGCGACGGGAGGTTGCGAGCCGAGCCCTTCTTCGCGCAGCCGGTCGAGGATTTCATAGGCGCCCAGGGCGCGGTGCTCTTGCAGCAGAATTTCCAGGACTCGTTTGCGGACCGGTGTAAATTGTAGCCCCTGTGCTTTGCACTGGCTATCAACCGCGTCGATGCAGCTGACAATGCAGCTGGTGTGATCATGGGCTTCAAAGCCGATGGATTCCATAGTCTGTGGCCTCCGCTGACAGGGCTGATGTCTAGGGTGAATGAACTTGGCCCTTGATATGTTATGATATGACGTTTAACAAGCCGTGAGATGTTATAAAATTACATGAGAGATCCCATGCTAAAAACCTCCCTGACTTCTGTTGCCGCCCTTTTGGGGTTTGCCGGTCTTTCCATGGCAGATGTGCCTAAGGTGGCAACCGATATTGCTCCTGTGCATGGTTTGGTCGCGCGGGTCATGCAGGGGGTGGGAGAGCCCAGTCTGGTGGTGCCGGTTGGGGCTTCGCCACATGATCACTCCATGCGTCCCTCCGAAGCCCTGGCCCTGTCGCAGGCAGATTTGGTCTTTTGGGTGGGGGAGGCGTTGACGCCCTGGCTGGAGGGCGCCGTTGAAGAGCTGGCCAAGGATGCGCAGGTTGTGGAGCTTATGACCCTGAAAGGCGGTCTTGCGTTGCCATTCCGTCAGGGGGTGGGTTTTGAGGCCCATGATCATGGCGTTTCCCATGACGACCATGACGACCATGGCCACACTGCAGAGGCCCATGAGGAACACGCCGAGAGCGATCACGCCCATGATCATGAACACGACCATGATGAGGGGCATGAGGAGGGGCATGCGCATGAAGAAGATCACCACGGGCATGATAATGACGGTCTGGACCCCCACGTCTGGCTCGCCCCCGAAAACGCGACACTGTGGTTGGATGTGATCGCGGCAGAGCTTTCGGCGCTGGATGGGGAAAATGCGGCCACCTATGCCGCCAATGCTGCGGCGGGAAAGGTGGAAATTCAACAGGTCCAGGCAGAGATCAAAGCCAGTTTGGGCGCTGTCCGCGATGGCGGCTTTGTGGTGTTCCACGATGCCTATCAGTATTTCGAGCACAGCTTTGACATCCAGGCCGCTGGTGCAATCGCCTTGAGTGATGCCTCTGATCCAAGTCCGGCCCGGATCGCAGAGATTCAGCAGGTTGTGGCGCAGAAACAGGTCTCTTGTGTCTTTTCAGAGCCGCAGTTCAACCCGGACCTTGTGGCAACTGTCCTGGAAGGCAGCGGTGCAAAAACAGTGGTCATTGATCCGATGGGAACGGGTTTGGAACATGGTGCGGGTTTCTACCCTGCGCTGTTGAAAGAGCTGGGTGCTGCAATGGCCGACTGTTACTGAGATCAAACCGACCTGCAAACAGGTGCGTTTCAAAAGGGCTGGAGGCAACTCTGGCCCTTTTGTGTTTCAGGCGTGCTTCAGATCCGATCTTTGACCAGATGCGTGAGCGTGGCCCCGGTTTCGTAATAGGCACCACGCAGGCCGGCAAAAGGCAGGCTGTGGTCTGCTGTGGCGGGCAATGGCAGGCGGCTTTCATCGCCTGAAATCAGCGCTTCGGCGATTTTCTGACCAAACAGCGTTCCCGGTCCAATTCCGCGCCCCGAATATCCGAAGCTGACATAGCCCCCCTGCAGCTTTTTAATCTTTGGCAGGTATTCGCGGGTCATGGCGATGCGGCCAAACCACTGGCTTTCCAGTTTGGCTCCGGCGAGGGTCGGAAATGCAGCGGCCAGTTTCCGCGCCAGCCAGCTTTGGTGAATACCGCTGCCAAAATGGTCCAGTGCGCCCATGGCGCCAATGATCAGACGCCCCTGTTGGTCCATCCGCCACGAGGACATCACCAGGGCAGAGTCCCAGCAGCCTTCGAGGCCCGGCAGGATTTGTTCTTGTTGGGCTGCGGTGAGCGGCGCTGTTGCACCTTGGAAATAATGCACAGGCACAATCGCCGGGGCGTCATAACCGGTCATCGCACGGGCATAGCCATTTGTGGCCATGATCAGATGTTTGGCGCGGATGCTTCCTGTGGGGGTGGTAACCTGCCAGCTGTCCTTGTCACGGCTGATTGCGGTGGCGGGGGTTTGGTCGTGGAGTTGCGCGCCAGCTTCGATGGCGGCGCGGGCCAGGCCGCGGACAAAGCCTAGCGGCTGGATGGTGCCGGCACGGGGGTCAAACAAGGCGCCATGGACGGCCTTGCTGCCGACACGGGCCTGAGCCTGGCTTGCCTCCAGCAGCTGAACCGGCGCGCCAATGGACTGCAGCTGGTCGGCACGGCGTTGCAGATCCTGCATGCCGCTGGGGGCGTGGGCGCAGTGCAGGGTGCCATTGCGCACTGGTTCGCAGGCGATGCCGTGACGCTCGATCAATCCGTAAACCAGATCCGGCGCCTTCCCCAGTGCCTGTGACAGCCGGTTGCCAACCTCTGCGCCAAGGCGGGCATTGATATCTTCCGGCGGCAACCAGAGCCCGGCGTTACACAGGCCGACATTGCGCCCCGACCCACCATGGCCAAAGACCTCTGCCTCGATCAGATGCACGGAGGCGCCCATTTCTGCGGCCTTCAGGGCAGCGGAACAGCCAGTATAGCCGCCACCGATCACCACCAGATCTGCCGTCACCTCCCCGGTCAAAACCGAGGAGGCGGGGTGTTCCTGGCAGGTCTGGTGCCAGAGGCTAGAGGTCAGGTCAGATGTCAAATTTAATTCCCTGTGCAAGCGGCAGTTCCCGCGAGTAGTTCACGGTATTGGTCTGGCGGCGCATATAGCCCTTCCAGGCATCAGAGCCGCTTTCCCGTCCACCGCCGGTTTCCTTTTCACCGCCAAAAGCGCCACCGATTTCGGCGCCAGAGGGACCGATGTTAACATTGGCGATACCGCAATCAGACCCGGCTGCCGAGAGGAAATATTCACTCTCGCGCAGATCCGTCGAGAAGATGCAGGAGCTTAGCCCTTGGGGCACCTCGTTTTGCATCTCAATGGCGTGATCCAGATCCTCATACTTCACCGCATAAAGAATCGGAGCAAAGGTTTCGGTGTGCATGATCTGGCTCTGGCTTGGCATCTCCACAATGGCCGGATGGGCATAGGCCGCAGCGCCATGGCTCTCAACCAGGGCCTGTCCGCCACCATGAACAACACCGCCTTCGGTCTTGGCCTGGGTCAAGGCCTTGTCCATCGCCGCCAAGGCCAGGTCATCAATCAGCGGACCCACCAAAGAGCCCTCTGCCAGCGGGTCGCCAATAGGCAGGCCCGCATAGGCCTTGATCAGCCGTGGGATCAGCGCGTCATAGATATCGGCATGGACGATCAGGCGGCGCAGCGAGGTGCAGCGCTGTCCGGCAGTTCCAACCGCAGAAAACACAATGGCGCGCAGGGCCATTTCCAGGTCCGCCGAGGGGGCAACGATCATAGCGTTATTGCCGCCCAGTTCCAGAATGGTGCGGCCCAGTCGCTGGGACATGTCCTGTGCTACGGCCTTACCCATGGGCACCGATCCGGTGGCGGAAATGATCGCAACATCCTTGGAGGCTGTCAGGGCCTGGCCCAGATCCCGTTCACCAATCAGGGTCTGGATTAGGCCTTCTGGGGCTTCCTCGCCAAAGGCGGCAGTGACCCGATCACAGATTTTTTGCACTGCCAGGGCGGTCAGGGGCGTTTTTTCCGAGGGCTTCCAGATTACCGGATCGCCGCAGACCAACGCCAGTGCCGCGTTCCAGCACCAGGGGGCGACCGGGAAATTGAAAGCGGTGATCACGCCGCAGGTGCCCATGGGGTGCCAACTTTCGCGCATGGCATGGCCGGGGCGTTCTGACGCAATGGTCAGGCCATAAAGCTGGCGCGACAGGCCGACGGCAAAATCGCAAATGTCGATCATCTCCTGCACTTCGCCGAGGCCTTCCTGATAGATCTTGCCGCATTCCAGCGTCACCAGCCGCCCAAGAGTTTCCTTCTCCCGGCGCAGCTCTTCACCAAGCAGACGCACCAACTCGCCGCGACGGGGAGCGGGGACAAGCCGCCAGGATTTGAAAGCGGCTTTGGCCTTTGCGATCTGCGCCTCTGCATCGGCCAGGCTGTGCGTGGCAATACAGGCGATTTCGCTGCCATCGACAGGGGTTTTGACACTGAGACTACCGCCGGTCAGCGCGTCTTTGCTAAAACCGGCTGCGGTGAGGATCTGGGAATGAGGCATGGTCCATCCTTTCAAGGAAACTATCTGGCCATGAGCAAATTGCGGGGTTTGGCGCTGGCCGCTCAGGGCATTTTCCTATAAATCACATGGCAAACTTGAAAATGCACATGATACTAAATCCTAAAGCTATGAGGAAAGATCATATGATAGCGCCGCGCCGTTTTTTGCCGTCGATCTCGTCCCTGCTGGCGTTGGAGGCGGTGGACCGTCTGGGCAGCGCCTCGGCGGCGGCCGAGGATCTAAACCTTACCCAAAGTGCAATTAGCCGCCAGCTGAAACAGTTGGAGCAGCAGATGGAGGTGGATTTGATTGCGCGGGATCAGATGCGCATGCAGTTGACCCCGGGCGGGGCAAACTATGCCAAAGAAGCCCGTGTCATCCTGTCCCGGTTGGCGCAGGCCTCGATCAAGCTGCGGGCGAACCCGGATGGCGGCAGTTTGAACCTGTCGATTCTGGCCTCCTTTGGGCTGCATTGGCTGGCGCCTCGCCTGAAGGATTTTGTGGCTCAGCATCCCGGCATCACGGTCAATTTGCAGACCCACAACCTGCCTTTCAGCTTTGAGGCAGGAACGGCGCAGGCGGCCATTCACTATGGCACCCGCGATTGGCCGGGGGTGCAGTATCTGCCCCTGATGCCAAAACATGTACTGCCAGTCTGCGCCCCTGATTTTTTGTCTGCACCCCTTTCCGAGCCCGCAGATTTGCTGGGCTACCCGCTGTTGCATCTGGAAACCCATCCGGATTGCTGGGAGCAGTGGTTTGCCCTACATGAGGTTAGTGCCGAGCGGTTGCAGGGCATGTTGTTTGACCAGTCCTCTGCCATGACCCAGGCGGCGGTGCATGGACTGGGCATTGCCCTGCTGCCGACCTTTCTGGCTGAAAGCGAGATCACGGCGGGCCGGTTGCAGCTGGCAATCTCTGGTGCGCCGGTCTCGCTGGGAGAGTATTTTCTGGTTTGGCCGCCCGACCATGCTGACGATTACCCGCTTATTCAGTTTCGCAATTGGCTGGTTGCGCAGATCGCGACAGAGGAGTTCTGAGATGCGTCTGCCCAGTCTTACCCATCTGCGCTGCTTTGACAGCGCTGCCCGCCATCAGAGCTTTACGGCGGCGGGGGAAGAAATCGGTCTGACCCAAAGTGCTGTCAGCAAGAAGGTGAAAGAGCTGGAAACCGACCTTGGCTTTGCCCTGTTTCAACGGGTGGGGCGCGGAGTGGTGCTGACAGCCGCGGGCGCGGGGCTGGCGGCGGATTTGGCGCAGGATCTTGGGGCGCTGCGCAGTTCGGTGCAAAAGGCGGTGGCCGCGGGGGCAGGGCGCAGTGCCCTGCGGATCGCGGTGTTGCCGACCTTTGCCAACCGTTGGCTGATTCCGCGCCTGCCGGATTTCTTTGCCCGCCATCCAGAGATCGAGCTGAGCCTGTCGACCCGGCTGGAACCCTTTGACTTTGCCCGCGATCCCTTTGACCTGGCGATCCACTATGGCGGCGACAACTGGCCCGGTGCCCGTATGGTTGAACTGTTTGGCGAGCAGATGGTGCCAATTGCGGCGCCAGAGTTGTTTGCCAGCCATCGGCTGGACAGCATGGAGAGCCTGCCAGAGGTGCCGCTGGTTCATCTGGACAGCCGCAGCGACGCCTGGGGAGATTGGTTTCTTGAGGCCGGGGTGCAGGGCAAGCCGCGCCAGGATGGGCGCTATTTTGATCAGTATTCTATGGTGATCGGCGCTGCCGTTGCTGGGCTGGGTGCTGCTATCGTGCCCTTTGACATGGTCTCTGATGAGCTTGCCTCGGGGGCGCTGCGGCGGTTGCCGGGGCCGGGGCTACGCTCAAACAAGCGGTACTATCTGGTGCGCCCACACGGGGTCGCGGCGGATGCGGTGCAAAAATTCGAGACCTGGATTACCCGGCAGCTGCGGCAGAAAACCGGTGACCTTGCCTAACTTCTCTGGATCCGAACGGGCAGATCTATGCGGTTTTGGAATGAGTTGGGTCCAAGAAGGGGAGTATTTTGCCCGTTGAAGAGGCTTAGGCTTTGGGTCTGAGCGCCGGGCGTTGGATCCCGACGCCTGTGCTCTCAGCTGTAGGACCCTATCCATGTCAGAGTTTCGCAAGGCCAGCCGTATTGATGCCATCGAGGTATCAGAGATTTTGCAAATTGGCGCGCGCGCTGCAGAGTTGAAAGAGCAGGGGCGGCCGGTGATCGTCCTGGGGGCGGGGGAGCCGGATTTTGACACCCCGGATGCGATCAAACAGGCGGCTGTTGATGCGATCAGGGCTGGAGAGACCAAATATACTGCCCTGGGTGGCACTACAGCGTTGAAACAGGCGATCAACGCCAAATTCAGCCGCGATCATGGGTTGGATTATGGGCTGGATGAAATCATCGTCTCAACCGGGGCGAAACAGGTGCTCTACAACGCCTTTATGGCCAGTCTTGAACCAGGCGATGAGGTGATTGTTCCAGCCCCTTACTGGACTTCTTATGTGGATATCATTGCCCTTGCCGGTGGCAAACCGGTGCTGGTGCCCTGCGAGGCTGAGACCGGCTTTCGGATGACCCCGGCGCAGTTGCAACAGGCGCTGACGCCGCGCACTCGCTGGGTTTTGTTCAACTCGCCCTCGAACCCCTCTGGCGCGGCCTATGGGGCCAAGGACTACGCCCCCCTGCTGCAGATCTTGCTGCAGCATCCGGATGTCTGGATCATGGCCGACGATATGTACGAGCATATCACCTATGAGGGGTTTGACTTTGCCACCCCGGCAGCGGTTGAGCCGCGATTGAAATCGCGCTGCCTGACCATCAACGGAGTGTCCAAGGCCTATGCCATGACTGGCTGGCGCATTGGCTATGCGGGCGGCCCCGCTGCGCTGATTGCTGCGATGGCGGTGATTCAGGGGCAGTCGACCTCTTGTGCCTCGTCTGTGTCCCAGGCGGCAGCAGTGGCGGCGCTGAACGGCTCACAACAGATTCTGTCAGAGCGGCGCAGCAGCTTTCAGGCCCGCCGTGATCTGGTGGTTGATGGGCTCAACGCCCTGGACGGGATCAGCTGCCCTCGCCCTGAAGGCGCCTTTTACACCTTTGCCAGTTGCGCCGGTGTTCTGGGTCGCCGCACACCAGGGGGTGAAATTCTGGAAACGGATGCGGATTTCTGCGCCTATGTGCTGGAACAGCATGATGTTGCCATGGTGCCGGGGCGGGCCTTTGGGCTGTCGCCCTATTTCCGCATTTCCTACGCCACCAGCACCGCAGAGCTGCGCGAGGCCCTGGCGCGACTGGCGCGGGCGGTGGATCAGCTGCGCTGAAAATCCGGGGCGGTTTATAGCTGCTTTTGCATCAGAATGAGGTCCAGCCATTGGCCCCATTTGTGCCCGACCTGAGGCATAAGACCTGTGCGGGTGAACCCGATGGCACTGTGAAACCCGACTGCCTTTGGATTGGCGCTGCTGATGCCAGCCACCAGCACATGTACCTCCCTGGCACGGGCGGCCTCTTCCAGTTGGGCCATCAAGGCCCGTCCCAGCCCTTGTCCCTGTGCTTCGGGCAGCAGTTGGATTGAGTGTTCCTGGGTGTGGCGATACCCGGGGCCAGAGCGAAAGGCCCCGTAGGTGGCAAAGCCAAGAGCTCGGCCGTCACGCTCTGCCAGTAAGAACGGCTTGGGGTCCTCTTGCAGCCGCGTGGCGATTTCTTCGGGCCGACGCTCCTGTGTGGTAAAGGTAAATAAGGTGTCGCGGATCAATGTGTTGGCAATCGCGGCAATGCTGGCGGCGTCCTGCGGCTGGGCCTGGCGAATTTGTACGGGCATTGTCGGGCAGTCCTTGGGGGATCAAAAAGTCAGAGTAATCGGACCATGGCGGGACACAAATCACAAGCGGCGCCTACGGCGAAATTTTGGGCGCAGTGATGTCTTTTGCACTTAAAGCAATTGAACTTGGCGAGGGCGGGCTTCAAAGATAGGGCACCCAAAGCAAGGAGCCAGAGAGATGCACCGCAATGACATGAAACCGGCGACGATAGCGGCCCAAGCCGCAGGCGCGATTGACATGGCCAGTGGTGGTGTGGTGCCGCCTTTGCAGCCCTCCACCACCTTTGTGCGGGACCGGGACTATCAGCTGGTCAATGAGGGCAACGTCTACCTGCGTTCCCATAATGAGGCGGTGCGGCTTGGTGAAGACATTCTGTCCCGTCTTGAGGGCGCTGCGGATACTCAGCTGTTTCCATCGGGTATGGCAGCCATCGCGGCGGTGTTTCGCACGGTGCCCAATGGAGGTGCGGTGATTGTGCAGTCGGGCATCTATTGGGGCACCACCAAATGGATCCGCGATTTCTGTGCGCGCCGTGATATTACTCTACACGAGGTCGAGGCCAGCGATACGGCGGCTTTGCAGGCGCTCTGCGCGGCGCAGCAGGCGCAGCTCTTGTTTATTGAGACGCCCTCAAACCCCTGGCTGAAAACCGTCGATATCAAAGCGGCTAAAGCCTGCGCGCAGAGTGCTGGCGCCAGTCTGGTTGTGGACAGCACCGCTGCGACCCCGCTGCTGACCCGGCCACTGGAGATGGGGGCGGATATCGTCATGCATTCCGCCACCAAGGTGATCAATGGTCACTCCGATGTGCTGGGCGGGGTGCTGAGCACCCGCGCACGCACCCCGCTCTGGGAGGCGATCTGCATGGATCGCAATGAGGCCGGCGCTGTAATGGGTCCTTTTGAGGCCTGGCTATTGGTGCGCAGCATGCGCACGCTGCCGTTGCGAGTGGAAAAGATGTGCGCCAATGCCATGGCGGTCGCGGAGTTTCTCAGCCAACACCCAGAGGTCGAAGATGTGCTTTACCCCGGCTTGCCCAGCCACCCGGGCCACGCGCTGGCCAGCCGCCAAATGACCGGAGGCTATGGGTTCCTGATGTCTTTTCTGGTCAAAGGTGGTCGCGAGGTGGCGCTGGCGGTGGCAGGGCGGTTGAACCTGTTTCATCGCGCGACTTCGCTTGGTGGGGTAGAAAGCCTGGTGGAACATCGCCACACCATTGAGCCCCATACCGGTATCCCGGAAAACCTGCTGCGGATCTCCATCGGGATTGAAGACGTGGATGATTTGATTTCGGACCTCAATCAGGCCTTGCTGGGGTAGGGCCTCCTACAGGCACGGTGGCATGAGGCGCTTGTTAAGCCTGGCCTGGTTTCAAATAAATCCAGGAAAGGCCTGGCAGTGCACCACCTTGGCCATTCTCGCCGCGAGGTTGTCAGATCATAGACCGGGCGCTGTAGCGCTGCCTTTAGCTGTTGGGCATAGGGGGGGCGGCAACCCCGACCAGATGCGTTGGTGTCAGGCTGTGCTTTGAGGCCATGCTCACTCCCCCCGCCATGGGCGACCCTTGTCGCGGCTGGGGGCCGAATTCCATGAGCTTTGGAGCGCATGGGTCAAAGACAGCGTTGACATTGTCCGCTGCGGCGCCGGAATAGGCCTGCTTTTAGCAGGCCCGGACGCCCATCTGGCTGCCCTTGATTTTGTAGATGCTGTTGATCCGCTTACGACCCGTCCGCAGGTACCAGGCGTTCAACTGCTGCGGATAGTTTGCGGCAATGAGGCGGCCTGCGGTGCCGGTTTTTGCGGATGGAACCACGCGTTTTGCTCGCTCGCTCATAACTTACTCCTCGCAGTAAAATCTGTGTTGGAGGTCAGAGCTAGAGAGGTGGAATGCGCAGCTCAGGCACTAGATGTGGCGAAAAACGGGTGCTTTTTTTCAAATTGATAAGGGTTATTGACGAAGTGTTACTACCCCTGCAGGTGGCTAAACTTCCGCTCAGAAATATTAATGTTTTTCTATTGGTTAACAGGAAAAATGGTGTGCTTTCCCCGGTTTTTGGCGTCGGGGTTCGGGATGTTTTAGGAAAATTTTAGCTTTGAAAGCGCAGTGGTTTTACGCATTTTCCAGTCTTGACGGCCGTCAACGTTGCAAGCTGCGTGGCCGAGGTTGATCTTGGCGGATTAAAATAACATAATCCAGATTATTGGATTAAGGTGTGTCGCCGGGTGGATTCACAAACGAAGTGCAAATTCTTTACTAAAACAGAGAGTTGCACGGAGGATGAAGAATGGGAACCCACTACTGTCACCTGAAGCTGGACGAACGTCGCAAGCTTGCAAAGTGGCTTGAAGCCAAAATGCCGAT
>CAJQNB010000013.1 GCA_905479575.1 uncultured Pseudophaeobacter sp. | reverse complement strand
GATGCGAAAGGTCGATGGCTGGGAAACCTTGGCTCAGCCCATCGCCCCGATCAGACTTGACCTCGCGGCCTGATCAGGCCCAAATCCACATGCTCGGAGAACGCCGCCAGAGAATTTCCACCAGATTCGAGACACAACCTTCCATTGTTGCCGAACAAGGTGTTAGAACCGGTCAAGACTCTGAGTTGATCGTCACCACGACCTCCGGAGAGAGAGTCATTACCCGAACCTCCATAAAGACTGTCGTTACCAAGCCCACCGTTCAATGTGTCATCACCTGAAGCCCCATTTACCAGGTCATTACCGCCTCTACCAAAGAATAGAATACCGTCACCGTAAAGGTCTGTGAAATATCGATGATCGTCACCAGCGGTACCAAAGCGTGTCTTGGGGCCGGCCAATGCGTCGGGGTAAAGTGCCGCGACCTCGTTTGAGTTAAGGCCCTGGAAAACCACCGAAGTACCATTCCCAAAGTCAACCAGTGCGCCTAAGTCAGTATTTATGGCCTCTCTAAATGCATTTTCAACTTGAGCTTCGCTCAAAATTGATCCGCCGACACCATTGATAAGAATAGAAATATCAAGCTGATCCTCGCCGACTTTGAAATCGGTGATAACATCGGTTCCATCAACCGCAGAAGAACTCCCCAATACGAATCTATCTGCACCTCTACCACCTGTGAGCGTGTCGTTTCCCGCCCCGCCACTAATCCAGTCTCGTGAACGCCCACCATCAATCAAGTCATTGCCGCCGCCACCTTCAAACACATCCTGAGCGAAACCTCCAAGGATGGTGTCACTCCCTGCGTCGCCTTTGATTGAAACATCCGCAGGCAGGATATTTCTTGGTAACTTCACACCTCGATCAGCAGCCAGGAACAAATCATTTCCGCCGCCGCCTTCCGCGGTAAAATACCCGGTTTCCCAAGTTACGATTTCGCCCGCATCACCGCCATAAAATGATCTATGTTCACGAATGGCTCTGAAATAGTATTCTTCAAAGCCTGATACGGCTCCATGATAGACTATTTCTAGAAATTCAGTTTCTCCAAGCTGACTTGTTGCGGCATTTACAATACCACCATTTATAACCAAACGGTCGTATCCATCCCCTCCATGCAGATCAGCATAGTTTCTACCAAGAACCGTATCATCGCCGCCGCCCGCAAATACAGTGCTGCCGCCTTCAATGAGGTCATTGCCCTCACCACCTTGTACAAGGCCTTCCCTTGCACGGATAACATCATCTCCGGTGCCACCGTGGATCGTAGCTGATCCAATTGTCACCCTGATTGTATCGTCGCCAGCATTCCCAAAAACTAGATGATGTTCGGTTGCAGGAGGCCCTCCAAGCTCAAAATGGCCTGCAACAATTAGATCATTCCCGTCGCCGCCATGAATCGTACTGTCTCCGAACTCGCCAAAAAGCTCATCATTGCCTGCGCCACCAACCAGCGTATCGTTGCCATCGCCACCGGTTAATCGGTCATCACCTGCGCCGCCTATCAGGTGGTCGTTTCCTTCGGACCCATCCAGAATGTCATTGCCCAACCCACCGTCAAGCGTGTCACTCCCGGAACCACCGAAAAGAACGTCATTGCCGTCTTGCCCTTGGACTGCGTCATCCCCTGCAGCCGCATCCACACGGTCATCCTCAGAACCCAGGACTAATACATCACTTTGATCACTCAGATGAGTGCTTGTGTGTTGAAGGGAAAGGTCAAAGAACTGGGCGAAAACTTCGTTGTCGAGATCGGTAATATCGGTTAGCGCATTCGTATAAGTCACCAATATCCGGCCATCTAATGTCAGTGAGACATCTGCATCCTGGGCATCAAGGCCAGCTGCAGTTAACTGGATCTCCCTGGTAATTGGGGTTCCGTCAGGGCCGATGACACGCCCCTCAAGATTTTCGTTGGACCCGTTATACCAGACGAACAAGACGTTTCCGTCTGGGAGTAACAGAACCTGTTCAAGGTATTGGCTCCGATAGTTACCCGTTTCGTTGGCCGTAAAGGTAGGAATCAGCACAGTTCCATCAGGTGCATAAATTGTGGCTTCGATATCATAGCCGACGCCGACCTTTCCAGTCACCGCAACAAGTATGTTCCCGTCGGCTAGTGCGAGTATTTGCATACCATAGCCTGCATCCACCAATTCAAACTCGGAGACATGAGTGCCATCTGTTGCAAAAATGGTCACAGAGCCGGGCCTGACCAAAGCTACCGTACCGTCATGGAGAACCGTAGCGTCTAAGTATCCGTTGACATAAGGCGCACCGTTTTCAGGATTAATTACAGGTATGTAAGGTACCGATGTTTCGGTTCCAATAGCATCTCCATTTGCATTAAACGCCTGAAAAGAAACAGACGAACCAGAATTTTCACCTGAAATGTAATTGGAGTGGTTCCATATTGTTACGTAGCCTCCATCCGGCAAAATTAGAGTTGTCGGGATTTCCTGCTGGCCGTCAACAGAAGTGTTTACCAGCGTTTCTGACCCAACCCTCTCTCCACTAGAATTATAAACCTGTTGATAAATGCCGTATTGATTGAGGGAATTATGGCGCGTATCGAGGAACGAATCCTGCCCGAAAGACTGCCATGTCGCCACGAAACCTCCGTTGCCGAGTGCGACAACAGTTGGTAAAACCTGATCTGATTGTGTGTAGGTATTGACTTGAAAAACTTCTCCAGTCATCTGACCGTGTGAGTCAAAGATGGCCCCAAAGGCGTCATAATCATACAACAGGCCATCGTTGATGTCCGTTCCGGACCAGACGATAAGTATGCGGCCATCGCTCAACACTGTGTGTTGTGCCAGCCGTTGGTCACCAAACAACTCGGGGTTCACCATCCAAGATGTACCGTCGGGCACCACTGAAAAATCACTCATCAATAAAACCTAGATTACAATGTGTTAGTTGGTCTTTGATCACAGGGCCGCTTACGCAGAGGATTTGAAACAACCAATCAAAATGGTGTTCTCAAATTGGTACTACTGAAAGATCTGGCCACATCCCTTAGACTCGTGCTTGGCGCCAAGTTGGCAACTTGAAAAATACATGTCAACAATATTGCTCACCTAAAAGTTGACTTGCCCTGCACCATATCCACAAATCCTAAGGACCCGGCATAGGTGTAAGAAATCGTACAAATATTTGTTTGAAATACTGGGCTCATCGCACACTGCACTGCAACGAGGGTTCCCACATCAGATCAGTAAAAAAACTGGCTTCGAGTGCAGGCAGAGAGAGAGCTCAGGGAATCCGTGTTGGCAACATCTTTCCCTGCACTAGGCTTGGCATCAACGTCCGCTTTCGCAGCAAGCCTTTAACTTTGCAAAGGTCACTATCTGCGCTTAGCAGACTCTCTGTCAGCCAAATTTCAAACGCCTAATCAAAGCGCTTGGCAAGCTCTTCGGCACTTTCATTATAGTACACCCGCAATTGCCGCAAATCTGTGTGCCCCACCATTCGAGCAAGCGCCAACACATCTAGCTTGGTTGAGAGTGCTGTAATGGCCGCATGGCGGGAAACATGAAAAGTCAGTCCCTTCACACCTGCCCGATCCCGCAGCTTTCGGAACAGCACATCCAACTGACGAGATGACAGATGAAAAACGGGACCCAATTCCGGCAAGGCTCTTATGAGCTCAACGGCCCTGGTCGACAAAGGCACCTCGCGCGGCCTGCCGCTCTTTGTGTGGGTCAGCAGAGCCACCCGGCGATCCAGATCGACGCGGTCCCACTCCAACCCTGTGATTTCTCCCGCGCGCATGGCGCACTTCATCGCAAATTTGAACGCATCGAAAGCCCGCGCAGTAGCCTTGCTCAGATCCTCCCAGCGCTGAACTGCATCGCCTCAATCTCGGCAGAGGTTGACAATCGATCACGCGGCTGGGGCTTTGCGGGTTTTCGCACATCGCACAGCCGGTTTATTGAAATCAGCTCCAAATCGCGCCTGGCAACAGTCAGAACCGAAGACATGAGCTGCATTTCTCGAATAACGCTTGCCGGGGCGACGTTCTGCAACCGGTTGTCCCGCCACTTGGCAAAATCTTTGGCCTCTTGCTTTGTCGGGAATACCTTTGACTTTCGCATACCCCTACGGGCAATCTCTGCCCGGTATCCTGATTTGAGCTTACGAATAGACGCCATGGATTACGCACCGTGCGAAAAATATGCGTAAACGAATACACATTCCTGCACATTATGGGAAGTTTCTCAATCCACAAAACCCTGTAATAGTCTTATTTTATGAGGAAAAACGTTCAAAACCGTTCGTATCGGTTTAAGTGATGGTGCGGGCGGTGGGACTCGAACCCACACGGGCACAAGGCCCAACAGATTTTAAGTCTGGTATGTCTACCATTCCATCACGCCCGCAAATGAGGCACAGTATTCGGCTTTGCCTTGGTCCCAAGGTCTAGCCGCCTAAACCTTGAGGCACAATCGGTTTTATCGGCTAAAAGTGCATTTTTGCCTCTCTCCTTTTCCCCTTGCAGCTGCCAGGCGAACCAAATTACGGGGCGCTCAGACCGGGGCCATGACCGCATCTTCCTTGACCGCCTGCATCGCAACATAGGTCGACGTAGATGCCACGTGCGGCAGGGAGGAGATTTTTTCCCCCAACACCTGCCGGTAGGCAGACATTGACCGCGTGCGCACCTTAAGAAGGTAGTCAAAATGCGACGCCATCATATGGGCTTGCTCAATCTCCGGAAGCTTCACCACGGCCGCGTTGAACTTGGACAGGGCTGCTTCGCGGGTATCATCCAATTTGACCTCCACAAAGGCCACGTGATCCAGTCCCAAACGGATCGGATCAATCAGGGCACGATATCCGGTGATGACCCCGGCGCTCTCCAGTCGGCGTAGCCTTGCCTGGGTCGGAGATTTCGACAACCCAATGCGTCGGGCCAGATCGGCAATGGAAATTCGCCCATCCTCAGCCAATACGTTGAGAATCTTTCGATCAAAGAGATCAAGGTCTGAAAAATCCATTTGGACCGCCCTAAAGCCAAAAATACAATCAGTAGCCTGACATTTACACCATCTTAAGTCTGTTGTCCTGCGACAATAGCGATAATCTGGCCTAAACGCCCTCCTTATAGAATTGGAGCCTCAGAATGACCCAGCACAGCAAACTGCGTGACCGGATTGATGCCGGAACCTATGTCGACCAACAAAAGATGTTCGCCCAGCTGTGCACGACCGCAGCGCTGGATGCGGCGGACCGCGCGGCGATCTGCGCCAAGGCGGCCACATTGGTGCGCGACATCCGGGGCCATTCCAATCCGGGCCTGATGGAAGTTTTCCTGGCGGAATACGGCCTCTCCACCGATGAGGGTGTTGCCCTGATGTGCCTTGCCGAGGCCCTGTTGCGGGTGCCGGATGCCGAAACCATTGATGCGCTGATCGAAGATAAGATCGCGCCTTCTGATTGGGGCAAACACCTGGGTCGCTCCTCCTCGTCTTTGGTCAATGCCTCGACCTGGGCCTTGATGCTGACCGGCCGGGTGCTGGATGAGGACCGCAGCCCCGTAGGGGCGCTGCGCGGCGCAATCAAACGTCTGGGCGAGCCAGTGATCCGCACTGCCGTGGGCCGCGCAATGAAGGAAATGGGCCGTCAGTTTGTGCTGGGGGAAAACATTGAAGCGGCCATGAAGCGGGCCGCCGGGATGGAGTCCAAGGGCTATACCTACTCCTACGACATGCTGGGGGAAGCCGCCCGTACCGAAGCCGATGCCGCGCGCTATCACCTGGCCTATTCCAAGGCGATCTCGGCAATTGCGGCAGGCTGCACGGAGGATGACATCCGCAAAAACCCCGGCATTTCGATCAAGCTCTCAGCCCTGCACCCGCGCTATGAACTAGCCCAGGAAGCCCGCGTCATGGAAGAGCTGGTGCCACGCATCAAGGCGCTGGCGCTGCTGGCGAAATCCGCAAAGATGGGCCTCAACATCGACGCCGAAGAGGCCGACCGCCTGTCGCTGTCACTGGAAGTGATCGAAGCCGTGGTCTCGGATCCATCGCTGGCCGGTTGGGAAGGCTTTGGCGTTGTGGTCCAGGCCTATGGGCCACGCACCGGCCTGGCAATTGACGCGCTCTATGAGATGGCCGAAAAATACGACCGCCGCTTTATGGTGCGTCTGGTCAAGGGCGCCTATTGGGACACTGAGATCAAGCTGGCGCAGGTCGAAGGTGTCGATGGCTTTCCGGTCTTCACCAACAAGGCCCTGACCGATGTTTCCTATATCGCCAATGCCCGCAAACTGTTGCAGATGACCGACCGGATCTATCCGCAGTTTGCCACCCACAATGCCCATACCGTCAGCGCAATCCTGCATATGGCCGACGATGCCGAGGCCTATGAATTCCAGCGCCTGCATGGCATGGGCGAAACCCTGCACAACATGGTGCTGGAGCAAAACCAGACCCGTTGCCGCATCTATGCGCCTGTTGGCGCCCATAGTGACCTGTTGGCCTATCTGGTGCGCCGCCTGCTGGAAAACGGCGCCAACAGCTCGTTTGTCAATCAGATCGTTGACGAAGATGTAGCCCCCGAAGTGGTCGCCGCCGACCCCTTTGTCGAGGCTGCAGACTGCGCCAATAAAATCCCAACCGGGCCAGAGCTTTATGCCCCGGAACGACCCAATTCCAAAGGCTTTGACCTGGGCCACGCGCCCACCCTTGCCCGGATTGAGCAGGCCCGCGCCCCCTGGCACACACACAGCTGGCAAGCGGCGCCGCTGATTGCCGGTGATGCTGCTCCCGAGGCGGCTGAGGATGTCATCAACCCCTCTGATCTGACCGCCGTCGGGCAGGTTACCCCCGCCAGTGCGGCGGATGTGGAACAGGCACTCGCTGCCGCGCAGCCCTGGGATGCCCCTGCGGCTGAGCGGGCCGCGGCGCTGAACAAGGCGGCGGATCTGTATGAAGAAAACTTTGGCGAGCTTTTTGCCATTCTGGCGCGCGAAGCCGGCAAGAGCATTCCAGACGCGGTGGCTGAGCTGCGCGAAGCGGTGGATTTCATGCGCTATTACGCCGCTAACATCCCCGCAGCAGCCCCTGCCGGGGTGTTCACCTGTATCTCGCCATGGAACTTTCCGCTGGCGATTTTCTCGGGGCAGATTTCTGCAGGGCTGGCCTGTGGCAACGCGGTGCTGGCGAAACCAGCAGAACAGACGCCGCTGATTGCCCATCGCGCCATTTCGCTGATGCACGAGGCCGGTGTGCCGCGCAGTGCCCTGCAATTGCTGCCAGGGCAAGGTTCAAAAATTGGTGCCGCCCTGACTGGGGATGCCCGCGTGGATGGCGTTGCCTTTACCGGCTCCACCGCCACCGCCATGCGGATCCGCAGCACCATGGCCGAGACCCTGCGCCCTGGCGCGCCTTTGATCGCCGAAACCGGGGGGCTCAATGCGATGATCGTCGACAGCACCGCCCTGCCCGAACAGGCCGTGCAGTCGATCATTGAAAGCGCTTTTCAATCCGCAGGCCAGCGCTGTTCGGCGCTGCGCTGTCTCTATCTACAGGACGATGTTGCCGACGGCGTGTTGACCATGCTCAAAGGCGCGATGGATGTGCTGAACCTTGGCGATCCCTGGCACCTGAATGTCGACAGCGGTCCGGTGATTGATGCCGGTGCCCGTGCGGGCATTCTGGCCCATATCGATCAGGCCCGTGCAGAAGGCCGGGTGCTAAAGGAGATGAGCACGCCGCAGGCCGGCACCTTTGTCGGGCCAACCCTGATTTCGATCACAGGCATCGGCGATCTGGAGCAAGAGATCTTTGGCCCGGTTCTGCATGTAGCGCGGTTTAAATCCCAGGATCTGGACAAGATCATCAACGACATCAATGCCACCGGATATGGGCTGACCTTTGGCTTGCATACCCGCATTGATGACCGGGTGCAGCATGTCTGTGACCGCATTCACGCGGGCAACATCTATGTGAACCGCAACCAGATTGGCGCCATTGTCGGCAGCCAACCCTTTGGCGGCGAAGGCCTGTCCGGCACCGGCCCCAAGGCAGGGGGGCCGAACTATCTGGCCCGCTTCTGCGCGCCAGACCGCCAGACCACCCCCGAGACCTGGGGGACAACCACCGCAGATCTGCCCGGTGAGACTGGCGTTCCTGGCCGTCCCATCACTACCTCGCTGCCCGGGCCGACGGGGGAGTCCAACCGGCTGACCACCTCGGCCCGCCCGCCATTGCTGTGCATGGGGCCCGGTGCCACCGCCGCAGCGGCCCAGGCCAAAGAGGTCATCGGCATGGGCGGTACCGCCATTGAGGCCCACGGCATGTTTGATCTACATCGGCTGGAGTTCATCCAGGGTATTGCAGGCGTGCTGTGGTGGGGCGATGAGGACACCGGCCGCGAGATTGAGCGCACCCTGGCCAAACGCCAGGGGCCAATCCTGCCGCTGATCCCAGGCCACCCTGATCGCGCCCGGGTTCTGGCAGAGCGCCACGTCTGCGTCGATACCACCGCCGCAGGTGGTAATGCGGCCCTGTTGGGCGGCGAAAGTTAAGATGACCTTAACGCTACAAGACCTTGACGTTGGACCAAAATCGGCCCAGCGTCACCCCATGTTTCCACTGCGTGACCACAACCCATCAAACTGCACCCCCTATGTGGTTTATACCCTGATGGCGGCCAATATTCTGGCCTTTGTGATGTATTCGGGGCTCAGCGCCGACCCGCCTGCGCTGATGCAGTTCTATCAGGCCTATGCGATCATCCCCGCCCAGATTGTAGGTGGTGAGAACTCTTCCACCCTGCTCACATCGGTCTTCATCCATGGCGGGTTGATGCATCTGGGCGGCAATATGCTGTTTCTCTGGATTTTTGGCGACAACTTAGAGGATGAGATGGGGCATTTGCCCTTTCTCGCCTTCTACCTAGCCTGTGGGGTCGGCGCCGGGCTGATCCATGTGCTGGCGGCCCCGACCTCGCAGGTGCCCACCATCGGAGCCTCTGGTGCCATTGCAGGGGTCATGGGCGGCTATTTGCTGCTGTTTCCCAAGGCGCGCGTCGATATACTGCTGATCCTGATCGTGTTTTTCCGCGTTATCACGGTGCCGGCCGCACTGATGCTGGGGCTTTGGCTGGCCTTGCAGATCTTTGGTGGCTTTGGCTCGAACCCTGATGAGGGCGGTGTCGCCTATTGGGCCCATGCAGGTGGCTTTGCGGTGGGTCTGGTGCTGGTGCTTCCCCTTTGGCTGCGCCGCGGCGGTCCAAAGTATTGGGAACGAACAGCGGGGTCACCACCGAACCCCAAGACCGAATACACCTATAGTGTCACCCGCGTGCCGCGCCTGCCGCGCAAAAAGAAAAACCCAAACCGAACACATCCCGGCCCCTGGGGGAAATGAAGGAGAGCCAAGTGGTTACACTCACCGCAAGCTGCCATTGTGGCGCAGTCGTTTTGAGCGCCGAATTCCCGCAGGGGCTGGGCTCTGCGGCCCGTTGTGACTGTTCCTTTTGTCGCCGTCGGGGCGCTGCTGCGGTAACGGCGCTGACCAGTACGCTAAAGGTGCACAACGGCGGCAAAAACCTGAGCCTCTACACCTGGGGCACCGGAACGGCCAAGCACTACTTCTGCAAGACCTGCGGCATCTACACCCATCATCAACGCCGCTCTGATCCGAATGAATGCGGGGTCAACCTGGGCTGCATCGACGGGGCCAATCCCAGAACCCATGCGCAGAGCCATGGCGAAATTCCCTGGAATGACGGGGTAAACCACCCTGCGGATCAGCAGGCCTGAGCACCGGCGGCCGCATCTGCGCCATGAGGCAGATACAGGGGGGGGAGGTACAGGGCGTTGACGAGGATGCCGCGACTGGCACACACAACGCCACGCAACAAAAAACGCGACCAAAGGGGCCGCGTTTTTATCGTTCTCGCTGACTTCAGATCTGGGTTAGCCCCGGACCACCTTGGCAAAACTTTCAAAGATCGGCTCGTTGGCGCAGATCACTTCGCCGCTCTCAACAATGCTTGCCTCTGGGTCCATGGATTCTGCCAGACCGCCGGCCTCTTTCACGATGATGATACCCGCTGCCAGATCCCAGGAATGCAGGCGACGCTCCCAAAAGCCCTCGTAGCGGCCCGCGGCCACATAGGCCATGTCCAGTGCTGCCGAACCAAAGCGGCGCACGCCAGCGGTTGCAGGCAAAAGCCGCGCCAGATCCTTCAGGGTTTCTGGCAGATCGGCCCGGCCCGCAAAAGGCAGGCCAGTGGCAAAAATGGATTCAATCATGCGATGACGGGCAGAAACCCGGATGCGGGTCTCGTTCATCCAGGCGCCAGTGCCTTTTTCGGCAAAGAACATCTCATCCTTGGCGGGGTCATAGATCACCCCGGAAACGATGTTGCCCTTGTGCTCCAGCGCGATGGAGATCGCCCAGTGCGGCAGACCATGCAGAAAGTTGGTGGTGCCATCCAGCGGATCCACAATCCAGCGACGGGTTGGATCCTCGCCGGGGGTTTCGCCACCTTCTTCGGCCAGCCAACCATAGGTCGGGCGGGCGCCCATCAGCTCATCCTTCAGGATCTTCTCGGCGGCGATATCGGCCTTGGAGACAAAGTCGCCAGCGCCCTTGCGCGAGACCTGCAGGTTTTCCACTTCCTGGAAATCCTTCACCAGGGAACGGCCAGCCTTGCGGGCGGCTTTGATCATCACATTAAGGTTTGCGCTGCCAATCATGTTTGCTGGATCCTGTTGAATGCGGGGAGATGTCGGTCAATGCGTGCCTATACGCCCCAGTGTCGCATTTGCCAAGGGTGAATGCAGCATCAGGTAAATACCCCTCCCCCTTCGGGCCGCTGGGTTTTCCGCAGGGTCATATCTGTGCAACGGTTGTCAAAGGCCAAACTGAACGACACAGTTCAGTAAAACCCACCGCAGACCACGCTGAGCGATGGGCCACAACAGGGAGAGAGAGATGAGCACAGAAATGCAAGAAATCGTTTTGGCAAGCCGCCCCGAGGCGGAACCAACGCCTGAAAATTTTCGACTGGAAACAAGCCCCCTGCCCACTCCGGGTGACGGGGAAGTAGTTGTAAAAGTTCACTATATGTCACTGGACCCCTATATGCGGGGACGTATGGATGACGCCAAATCCTACGCCGCCCCAGTGCCAATCGGCGGCCGCATGGAAGCCGGCGCCGTTGGCGAGGTCATCGCATCAAACAGCCCCCATTTTCAGGTTGGCGATTTTGCCTTTGGTATGTTTGGCTGGGCCAGCCATGGCTGCCTGCCCGCGCGTGAGCTGCGCAAGCTGGATCCAAGTCAGGGGCCGATCACTGCTGCGCTTGGCGTTTTGGGCATGCCCGGGTTTACCGGATGGCATGGCTTATCCGCTTACGGCCGCCCCCAGGCGGGGGAAACCCTTGTTGTGGCGGCGGCAACTGGCCCGGTTGGATCCATGGTGGGGCAACTGGCCAAAAAGGCAGGGCTGCGTGTTGTCGGCATCGCTGGAGGCGCGGAAAAGTGCAAAATGGCGGTCGAAACCTTTGGCTTTGACGCCTGCCTGGATCACCGCGCCTATGCGGATGCCCGCGCCCTGCGCAAGGATCTGAAAGAGGCCTGCCCCAAAGGTATCGACATCTATTTTGAAAACGTTGGCGGCAAGGTTTTGGAGGCGGTACTGCCGATGATGAACCCCCATGGCCGCATTCCAATCTGCGGCATGATCGCCTGGTACAACGCCGGCGGTCTGGGCGAAGGCGCCAGCGATGCGGCCCTCACCGGCCCCAACATCTGGCGCAATGTGCTGGTGAAGTTCCTGTCGGTAAACGGCTTTATCATCTCCAACCATTTTGACCGCTACCCGGAGTTCCTCAAGGAAGTTGGCCCAATGGTGGCCAAAGGCGAGCTCCGCTTTGTGGAAGACATCGCCGAAGGTCTGGAAAACGCCCCAACCGCCTTTATGGCGATGCTCAAGGGTGGCAATACCGGCAAGCAGATCGTCAAGCTGGTGTAATAGATAGCCGCGATGATGAAAGTAAAGGGCCTCAGAGGATCAGCGGATCTGGGGCCCTTTTTAGTTAGTAGACCACACTAAAAACTGATGTGTCAGTTAGTCGTCGGTAAACAAAGTGCCGATGCTTTCACCACTGATTTCATCACTTCTATGCCACGATACCCAAATTGGCGTATCGCAGAGCCCTGCATTTTGCATATTGTTGGAAAGCAACCGCGACAGTGTTTTGGGATCCCCTGCCAGCTTGTGTTTCTTGAAATAGCAGTCGATACGCCAATGGGGCGCCGCGCCTTCGATGTATTCTGGCCGCCATACAAAATACTTGGCAATCGGGGTAGAAACAGAACCAGAACCAGACCCGCCCCGGCTGCCCCGAACCTGGTAGATCTCGCCGATCCTCGTTTCTGAAGTTTCACTTCCTATTGCGCTAAATTTCGCATTCAGATCGAACCTGTGCATGTCTACATTTCCTCACACTGCCGACCCGTTGCCTACTGCTGCTGCAGTTTGCGCGCCTCGACCTTGGCCAGGCGGATCAGCTCCTGCATATAGGGCTTTTGCCGGTCGTCACTGCGGATCGCCGCATAAAGGCGGCGGGTGATGCCGGATTTAGTCAGCGGCCGGGTGACATAATCAGACGAGTATTTCACCTCGCGCACCACCCAGTCCGGCAGCACCGTGATACCCCGGTTCGAGGCCACCAACAGCAGGATGACTGCCGTCAGCTCTACCTGGCGAATGCTTTCCGGTTCAACCCGCGCCGGGGTCAGCAACTGGCTGAACACATCCAGGCGCGACTTCTCGACCGGATAGGTGATCAGCGTTTGGCCGATAAAATCCTCTGCCTCAACATAGGTTTTCTGGGCCAGCGGGTGCTGTGCCGAAGCGACAAAAACCGCCTTGTAGTCAAAAAGTTCGATAAAATCGACGCCGGGAATGTCCTCAGGATCCGACGAGACCACCAGATCCACCTCCTCCTTTTGCAGCGCGGGCAAAGCGTCAAAAGCGAGGCCCGGACGAATGTCCACATCCACATCGGACCAGCTTTTGCGAAAGGCCTCAAGCACCGGGAACAGCCACTCAAAACAAGCGTGGCATTCAATGGCGATATGCATCCGTCCCGCATGGCCATCGCGCAATGAGGAAAACTCCGCCTGGGTTGCTTCGACCTGGGGCAACACCTGTTCCGCCAGGCGCAGCAACCGCAGCCCCGCCGCCGACAGCTTCATCGGCTTGGAGCGGCGCAGAAACAGCTCTACCCCGGCTTGATCCTCCAAACCCTTGATTTGATGGCTCAAAGCGCTTTGGGTAATGTTGAGCTGATCAGCAGCCCGCGCCAGACCTCCGGCCTCGTGAATGGCCTTGATGGTGCGCAGGTGGCGAAACTCGATATGCATAACTATAGCTCAGCTCATGTTGTTCTTGAGAATTATGAAATTGTTTCACAATGCTGCACATGCAACAAGAGCGAAATCAAACGGAGAGCAAAGTCATGACCAGCCCTGAGATTTCATTTGAGTTTTTCCCGCCGCAGTCGCTGGAGGCCTCATTTCGTCTATGGGACACCGTGCAGACCCTGGCTCCACTTGATCCGCGTTTTGTATCCGTCACCTACGGCGCCGGCGGCACCACACGGGATCTGACACGGGATGCGGTAAAAACCCTCCATAGCAGCTCTGGGCTCAACGTGGCGGCGCATCTGACCTGCGTCGATGCCAGCCGGGCCGAAACACTGGAGATCGCCGAGACCTTTGCCGACGCTGGTGTCAGTGAAATTGTCGCCCTGCGCGGCGACCCTCCTAAGGGCAGCAGCCAGTTTGTGCCCCATCCCGATGGTTTTGCCAATTCGGTTGAACTGATCGAAGCCCTGGCGGCAACCGGCAAATTTACCCTACGCGTCGGTGCCTACCCAGATCCCCACCCCGAGGCAGCCAATGCGCAGGCGGATGTTGATTGGCTCAAGCGCAAGCTGGACGCCGGCGCCGATGAGGCGCTCACTCAGTTCTTCTTTGAGCCCGAGACCTTCCTGCGCTTCCGCGATGCCTGCGCCAAGGCGGGCATTGACGGCGACAAGCTGGTTCCCGGCATTCTGCCAATTGAAAACTGGAAAGGTGCGCGTAACTTTGCCAAACGCTGCGGCACCGTGATCCCCGCCTGGGTGGATGACGCCTTTGCAAAGGCCGCCCGCGATGACCGCGAAGACCTGCTGGCCACCGCCATTTGCAGCGAACTGTGCTCTGATCTGCTGGATGAGGGCGTGAAGAAGCTGCATTTCTATACGCTCAACCGTCCGGAACTGACCCGCGATGTCTGCTTTGCGCTTGGCCTAACGCCGAACATCTCTTTGGAGAACGTAGCGTAAAGCTTGTTGCAGGTCCGGCCTTTAAGGTAATTCCAAAAAGGAACGCACTAAAGGCACCTCACTCAAGAGGCGCCTTGGGTGCGTCTTTGGAATTCGCACAAAAAGGGCCCTGACATGGCAGTTGCAAAATCCCCAGCCGATCTGTTGCCGATGGATCAGGTTGTTCAGTTTTCCGGGCTTGAGTTCATGCAGGGCATACTGGAAGGGCGCCTGCCCGGCCCCCCAATCGGGGCACAACTGGGTTATACCCTGCACGAAGTCTCAGAGGGGCGCGCGGTGTTTCGTGGCACCCCGGAATTCGAAGTCACCAATCCAATGGGGACGGTGCATGGTGGCTGGTACGGAACGCTGCTCGACAGTGCCATGGCCTGCGCTGTGATGACGGCCGTCCCCAAAGGCTCCGCCTATACAACCTTGGAATATAAGATCAATATCCTAAAATCCATTCCCCTGGGCACCACTGTGGATTGCGTCGGGGTGATTGATCATGTTGGGCGCTCCACCGGGGTGGCCCATGGCGAGATCCGCGGCGTCAAGGATGGCAAGCTCTACGCCACGGGGTCAACCACCTGTATCGTGATGAATGTCTTTGGCAGCAAAGCCTGAGCGCTTGGCGCTGTAGTTGCCACTCTACCACAATAGCCACCAGGGACTTTAACTGCGGAGGCCAAAGACCCTGGCTATTGGCGCGGCGCTGAAGGCGCATTGCCTGTCAGCCCGGCAAACCAGCCCGCAGATTTCTGCTGCATCACCCGGCCCTGAACGCTGCTGTGCAACCGCTCACTGGGGTCCAATCCCACCTGCCGTCTGCTGCGCAGCAAAAAGATCTTGCCCCAGCCCCTCCAGGTGCCGATCGAGGGCGCTTTGGGATCGACCGGAAAACGCATACGCCAGTCTTGCGGCAGGGCGAGGCCACAGTCCTCCGCCTTTTCCAACATCCAGACCAACGGCAAATTGGACAGGGGGCGCGCCTCCTCAAAGCCAGCAAGCTGGCCGCCAATATCGCCATGCGCCCCGTGAAACCAGACCTGTTCGATACGACCATTCCAGCCCTCCGGGCAGGTCCAAAGCACCGGTTTGAACACATCGCGGGTCTCGTCCAGCGCTAGGGCATGGTAGCCATGCTTTACATGCGGACCCAGTTCATGGTTGTGAAAGGCATGGCGGCTTTCAGCCCAGCGCCACAGCAGGGGCAGCCGCAGCCCCAGGGCCTTGACCGTGTCCCAGACGCCGATCATCTCTATTTTGGTCTCGCTGTGACAATGCGCCCGGCGAAAGGCCTGCGCCACCTCTGGCGATCCGGCCTGCTGGTAATGGCGGTAGGCGGTGCGAATATTGCGCACGGTGGCATGTTCCGCCTTCAACAGGCCGACCTCGCCGATCACCCCCGCTAACGAGCGCACCGCATAGGCGCCACGGGAATAGCCCAACAGGTAGATGCGGTCGCCAGGGCGATAGCGCGAGGCAAGATAGCCATAGGCACGGCGGATCTGCCGGTTGATACCGCGCCCCATCATCACATCCGGTGCACTGGCCCAACCGGTCCACTGCACCCCGGCTTCATAAAAGACCGAAACCTCAGCCCCCATTTCACGGCACATCTGATAGAGCCTGCCGGCATGTGTCTCATGCCCCGGTTCCAGCGTCGACATGGTGCCATCTAGAATGATCACATGGGCCTGCGGCCCCCGCAGCTTGGCCTCACCGGAATGTTCCGAGCGCAAGGGGCGCCCGAGCCATCCGAGAAAGCGATTTCTAAGCTGCTTCAGTCCCATTCCGTAGTGCTTCCCATAGTTTCAGCGGTGTGAACGGCATGTCCACTTGCCGCAAGCCCTTGTCCCAGGTGGCATCTTGGACCGCATTGGCCAATGCCGCCAGGGCGCCAACTGTCCCGGCCTCGCCGCAGCCCTTCATCCCCATCGGGTTTTGGGTCGAAGGCACCGGCTCAGAGGTAAACCCAATCATGGGAACGTCACCGGCGCGCGGCAAGGCGTAGTCCATAAACGTTGCCGTGAGCAGCTGCCCCTCATCATCATAGACCACATGCTCCATCATCGCCTGGCCCAGCCCCTGCACAACACCGCCATGCACCTGACCTTCGGCAAGCATAGGATTGATAAGGTTACCAAAATCATCAACGACGGTATAACGATCCACATGGCAGGTGCCGGTCTCCGGGTCGATCACAACTTCCGCGAGATGGGCCCCGTTTGGAAACGAGCGCCCCGGCAATTGCGCCCGCGCCGCGTGACGCAGCAAATCAATGCGGCCTTTCGCGCGGGCCATCTCTGCCACTTCCAACATCGAAGGCGTCAGGTTTGACCCCGGTGCCCGGAACGTCTCGCCGTCAAAATTGACCGCCTCTTCCTCAACCCCCATTTCCTCTGCCAGGAAGGGGCTAAAGGCGGCAACCATCACATCCACGGTCGCCAAGGTGGCATTGGCCTGGGTGGTCACCGAACGCGACCCGCCGGTGCCACCGCCCTTGGCGATGCGGTCACTGTCGCCCTGAATGGTCGAGATCATCTCGGCCGGAATACCAGTCTGATCCGCGAGGAACTGGGCATAGACAGTTTCATGCCCCTGCCCGTTGCTCTGCGTGCCAACATAGATATTCACCCGGCCATCCTCCAGAAATTCGACTTCTGCGCCTTCTGAAGGGTCGCCCAAAATGCTTTCGATATAGTAACACAGACCAAGACCACGCAGTTTGCCGACCTCTGCATCAGCGGCACGACGGGCCGCAAACCCTGCAATATCGGCCTCTTCTTCGGCGCGTGACAGGACCATAGAAAAATCGCCAACATCATAGCTTTCGCCGGTGACCGTGGCATAGGGGAAATTTCCCGGGGCAATAAAGTTGCGACGGTGCAGCTCAAGCGGGTCAACCCCGAGCTCCCGTGCGGCGCGGTCCATCACCCGTTCCAGCACATAAATCGCCTCGGGGCGCCCAGCGCCGCGATAGGCATCCACCTGGGTGGTATTGGTATAGATACCTTCCACCTGCAGCCAGGCGGTTTTGATATCATAGACCCCGGCCAGGACCCGGCTGAAGAGCTGGGTCTGGATCGGCTGACCAAACTGCGAATTATAGGCCCCAAGGTTACAGCGGGTCTGCACCCGGTAAGCGGTGATTTTCAGATCCGCGTCAAAGGCCAGTTCCGCCAGCGAGGTGAGATCGCGGCCACCGTTGTCGCTGAGCATCGCCTCGGTGCGGTCCGACATCCAGAACACCGGTTTTTCCAGCGTCTTGGCGGCATGGGCGACGACAAAATACACCGGATAGGTCATCGCCTTCATGCCAAAGCCACCGCCCACATCGGGCGTCACCACATGTACTTCCTCCTCGGACAGATGCAGCTTGGCCGCCAGCTGGCTTTTGGCCCCCCAGACGCCCTGGCCCCCATAGGTGAAATGCAAACGTCCCTCGTCCCAGGTGGCAAAACAGCCCCTTGGCTCCATGGCGTTGACGATAATGCGGTTGTCATCCACCTGCAGCGCCACGGTATGGGCCGCAGCCTCAAAGGCCGCTTGTGTGGCCGCCTCGTCTCCCATGCCCCAGTCAAAGGCACTGTTGGTTGGCGCTTCTGGGTGCAACGGCTCGCCACCGGCCTGCAGGTCCAACTTGACCGGCAGATCGTCGATATCCAGCTCAATCAGCTCACCCGCGTCCCGCGCCTGATCCAGCGTGTCGGCAATCACCACCGCAATGGGTTCCCCGACAAAACGGACCCGGCCATTGGCCAACATGTGGCGTTCAGGGGCGGCCCCATCGCTGTCATCGCGGTTTTTGACCACGGTGGCATCCATGGTGGTGGTCAGCCCCGCCGCCTGCAGGTCAGCCAGGGTCAACACCATATGCACCCCATCGGCGGCGCGGGCCTCTGCCAGATCCAGGGTCGAGATTACCCCATGGGCAACCGGACTGCGCAGCACCCAGGCCCGCAGTGCGCCTGCCGGGGCGCAGTCTTCGATATAGTTCCCATGCCCGGTCAGAAACCGCACATCCTCGACCCGTTTGACCGGCTGACTCTTTCCAAATTTTTCCATGCTCGCCCCCTGTTCGCGCTGGCTGGTGCTTTAGGGGGACCTTAGCCTTAGTGGCGCGCTTGTCCAGAGAGCTCGATCACCGTCGCCACGTCAGATAACCCGTAGCCATTGAACTGGGTGCTCATGGCGGAAGAATAGGCCCCCAACCCCGGAAACAGCACATAATCCCCGGCCTGGGTATCCGCCGGCAGCGGCAGACCGTCTGGCAGCCGATCCAGGCTGTCACAGGTGGGGCCAAAGACAACCCGCGGAGTACGCACCGCTTGCCGGTGGTTGCCGGTGGCGCTGACCACCTCAACCCGCCCCGGAAGCCCCATATCACGGATATCAACCAGACCGCCGTAGATCCCATCGTTCAGGAACACCCTCTCGCCGCCTTGGCGCATGCCCTTGATCCGCGCCGCCAGGGTGAAGGATTCAGAAACCATCGCCCGACCCGGTTCGCAAATCAGCTGCGGGTGGTTGGCGCCAAAGGCCGCAACCACGGCGCCTTTGATGGCGGTAAAGACCCGCTCCAGATCCGGCGCCACCCCATCGCGGTTAGCGGCAAAGCCCCCCCCCACATTCAGCCGGGCAATCGACACCCCCGCCGCCTCTACTATGCGCTTGGCCGCATGGATGTATTCAACCCAGGCCGCAGCATCCTCACACTGGGTGCCGGGATGAAAACACAGCGCCGGGGTCCAGCCCTCAGCGGCGACCCGTTTCAGCAAGGCAACGGCCTCATCCGGGGCTGCGCCAAATTTGCTGCCAAAATCATAGGCCGCGCCCTCTACTGGCAGGGCAAAACGCACTGCGATTTCCTTGTCACGGGGCACGGCGGCCAGCTTATCCAGCTCGGATTGCTCATCCACCGACCAGCTGGCCACATCCTGAGAGATCCCCGCTGCGATTTCAGCCATAGAACGCACCGGGTTGTTGTAATGCATCACCGCGTCAGGGCTGGCCAGGCGCACGGCAGCCATCTCCGCCGGAGAGGCCACGTCAAAGGCCGAGATCCCGGCCGCCACCAAATTCGACAGCACCGCCTGGTGCGGGTTGGCCTTGACCGCATAGGTGACCACCCCGTCAAAACCCGCCTGAAACCGCTGCGCCACCTGGTGCAGCACCCGTGGCGAGAAATAAAGGATCGGGTGATCCGGGTTGTGTCGCGCCAGGTGAGTTTCAGGGTCAAGCCATAGGGGGGGGATCTGCTGCATCTGGTAAAGCCTCATATTGTTTTGCTTATTTTCCGTCGCTTTGGCGTCGATATCCCCCGGCATTTCGACTAGGGTGACGAAAAATTTCGGCAAATTGCAGGCCACAGCATGAAAACAGACGAAACTGACCAGCAGCTTTTGACCCTGTTGCGAGAAAACGCCCGCCGCCCGGTCTCCGATCTTGCCCGTGCGCTTGGGCTCGCCCGCACCACGGTGCAGGCCCGGATTGAGCGGCTGGAAACCACCGGCGCGATTGAGGGCTATACTCTGCGCGCCTCGGCGGCGACGCGCCCGCCGTTGCAGGCCACGGTGCTGATCTCGATCGAGCCGCGCTCTGGCCCCGAGGTGCTGTCGCGGCTGCGCAGCCTGTCGGGGGTTGAGGTGGTGCATACCACCTCCGGGCGGTTTGATCTTTTGGCCCAGGTGGTGGCCCAGACCACAGCCGAGCTGGATCAGACCATAGATCGCATTGGCGAGGCCCGTGGCGTGCGCTCCTCCGAGAGCCTGATCCATCTGGCCACCAAGCTGGATCGCACCCCCTAGGCGCTGGCCTTTTTACCTGCAAACCCAGCGATGGCTTTCCCTTTGCCTGTCCATTCGTTATTGGATGCAGCAACCCGAATTCAACCGACGCAGGACGACCCTCATGGCACTGGACAAGACATTCGACGCGGCCGAAGCTGAAAGCCGCCTATACAAAGCCTGGGAAGAGGCCGGCTGCTTTAAAGCAGGCGCCAATGCCAAGCCTGAGGCCTCGACCTATTGCATCATGATCCCGCCGCCAAACGTCACCGGCGTTCTGCACATGGGCCATGCTTTTAACAACACGCTGCAGGACATCCTGATCCGCTGGAAGCGCATGCAGGGCTTTGACACCCTGTGGCAGCCGGGATGTGACCACGCAGGTATCGCGACGCAAATGGTGGTGGAGCGCGAGCTGGCCAAAGAAGGCAAGAAACGCACCGACTTTAGCCGCCCTGACTTCCTGGCCAAGATCTGGGAATGGAAAGAGCAGTCCGGCGGCACCATCATTGAGCAGCTCAAACGCCTTGGCGCCTCCTGCGACTTTGACCGCACCGCCTTTACCATGGCAGGCGCAGCTGGCGACACCCGTACGGGCCACGAGAACTCGCCCAATTTCCACGATGCCGTGATCAAGGTTTTTGTGGAGATGTACAACAAAGGCCTGATCTATCGCGGCAAGCGCCTGGTCAACTGGGACCCGCATTTTGAAACCGCGATCTCGGATCTGGAGGTCGAGAACATCGAGACCCCCGGCCATATGTGGCACTTCAAATACCCCCTGGCAGATGGTGCCACCTATACCTATGTCGAGAAGGATGAGGACGGCAACGTCACGCTGGAGGAAGAGCGCGACTATATCTCCATCGCCACCACACGTCCCGAAACCATGCTGGGTGACGGCGCGGTTGCGGTGCACCCCTCGGATGAACGCTACGCGCCCATCGTTGGTATGCTCTGCGAAATTCCCGTTGGTCCCAAGGCGCAGCGCCGCCTGATCCCGATCATCACGGACGAATACCCGGATAAGGACTTTGGCTCTGGCGCGGTGAAAATCACTGGTGCGCATGATTTCAACGACTATCAGGTCGCCAAGCGCGGCGGCATTCCGATGTATAACCTGATGGACACCAAGGCCAATATGCGCAGCGACGGCGCGCCCTATGTCGAGGAAGCCACCACCGCACAGGCGATTGCCAATGGCGAGGCAGAATTCACCGAGGCCAGAATCGCCGCGATGAACCTGGTGCCGGAAGAATATCGTGGCTTGGATCGGTTCGAGGCCCGCAAGCGCGTGGTGGCCGATATCACCGCCGAAGGTCTCGCCGTGATGGTCACCGAGACCAAAACGGTCAAAGACGAGGACGGCAACGAGACTGAGGTCTCGGAGGTCGTGCCTTATGTTGAGGCCAAGCCAATCATGCAGCCCTTTGGCGACCGCTCCAAAGTGGTGATCGAGCCGATGCTGACCGACCAGTGGTTTGTTGAGACCGACAAGATCGTCGGCCCGGCGCTGGACGCGGTGAAAGACGGCACCGTCAAGATCCTGCCTGAGAGCGGCGAGAAGACCTATTATCACTGGCTGGAAAACATCGAGCCCTGGTGCATCTCGCGCCAGCTGTGGTGGGGCCACCAGATCCCGGTTTGGTATGGTCCGACCAAAGATGCTCTGGAAGATTTCGACAACTACAAAGGCACTTCAAGAACTTTCTGTGGGGCGACAGAAGAAGAAGCAATTGCACTCGCGCAGGCTTACTACGGTGAGAGCGCAACTGTTTCCGTTGACGCAGAGGGAACTGAATTCGAGTACATGACAATGTACGAAAATGAAGGTGACACCGAAGGTAGTTCGACAGTTTCTCTGACCCGCGACCCCGACGTGCTGGACACCTGGTTCTCTTCTGGCCTTTGGCCGATTGGCACCCTGGGCTGGCCCGAGTGGACCGAGGAAACCTCGAAGTACTTCCCAACCTCCACATTGGTCACCGGTCAGGACATCCTGTTTTTCTGGGTCGCGCGGATGATGATGATGCAGATGGCGGTTCTGGATCAGGACCTCCCCGTCGAGCAGCGCATCCCGTTTGACACCGTCTACCTGCATGGGCTGGTACGCGACGCCAAGGGCAAGAAGATGTCCAAATCCACCGGCAACGTCGTTGACCCGCTGGAAATCATCGACGAATACGGCGCCGATGCGCTGCGCTTTACCAATGCGGCCATGGCCTCCTTGGGTGGCGTGCTGAAACTGGATATGCAGCGTATCGCCGGCTACCGGAACTTTGGCACCAAACTGTGGAACGCGGTGAACTTTGCCAATTTCAATGAGGTCTATGACGAGGCCAAACCCGGCTACTCCTGCCCCGAGGCGAAGGCGGCGGTAAACCAGTGGATCATTGGCGAAACCGCCAAGGTCCGCGTTGAGGTCGACGCCGCGCTTGAGGCTTACCGCTTCAACGATGCGGCGCTGTCGCTTTATGCCTTTGTCTGGGGCAAGGTCTGTGACTGGTATATCGAACTCTCCAAGCCGCTGTTTGGATCCGAAGATGAAGCCGTGATTGCCGAGACCCGCCAGACCCTAGGCTGGGTACTGGATCAATGTATGGTGCTGTTGCACCCCATCATGCCCTTCATCACCGAAGAGCTGTGGGGCAAGACCGCCAAGCGCGACACTATGCTGGTGCATCAGGACTGGCCCACATATGGGCTGGAGCTGGTCAACGAGGCGGCGGATACGGAAATGACCTGGGTCATCACCACCATTGAAAACATCCGCTCGGCCCGCGCCCAGATGAACGTGCCTGCCGGCTCCAAAATCCCGATGGTTGTCACCCAGTTTGATGATGCTGCCCGCGCCGCCTGGGAGGCCAACGAAACCATGATCAAAAAACTCGCCCGCGTGGTGAGCCTGGATCAGGTGGAGAGCTTCCCCAAAGGCTGCGCCAGCGTTGCCGCCCCCGGTGCCAGCTTTGGCCTGCCCCTGGCCGATATCATCGACGTGGACGCGGAAAAGGCGCGGCTGGAGAAAAACCTCGGCAAACTGGCCAAAGAACTTGGCGGGCTGCGCGGTCGGCTCAAGAACCCCAAATTCGTCGCCTCGGCGCCGGATGAGGTGGTGGCAGAGGCCCGCGAGAACCTCGCCTTACGCGAAGAGGAAGAAGCCAAGCTGCAAGACGCCCTGTCGCGCCTGCAGGAAATTGAATAAGGCAACCGCCGCTCTCGAACGGATACGCACCAAAAAACGCCCGCCACCGCGCGGGCGTTTTTCATATATGTGACGTATATTTTTGATATTTTTTGGTATTTTCACGCGCCTACGGGGAAAATGTCTGACAGCTCACCATTGTCTTTGCCGTGGTTCTGTATCAGCTTGTTGCAAACTGCATGAGGGAGTTCTGAAAATGCCAAAGGGCTATTGGGTCGCGCATGTCGATGTTGACGACCTGGACCGGTACAAGGAGTATGTCGCAGCCAATGCCGCACCTTTTGCCGAGTATGGCGCACGCTTTCTGGTACGGGGTGGGCCTAAAGAGGTGCGCGAAGGTGCGATGCGCGCCCGCACCGTGGTGATCGAATTCAAGGATTTCACAACAGCAAAATCCTGTTATGATAGTGTGTCTTATCAAGACGCCAAAGCGCTACGTGATCCGGTTTCTACCGGCGACATGGAGATTATCGAAGGCTACGATAGCTAACATCAACAGATTGACCAGCTGGCACATTCTGGGGTTCCCAGCGCGTTGACTGGTCAGGTTCCCGGGTCAGAGATATCGACCCAACCATCGATTAAAATAGTTTGGCCAGCTGCGTTTCGCCGCCGCCACCGGCCCCTAGATCCACGGAGTATCCCTGGCATGCTCAAGAAACTTTTTCAGGCCTTCCGGCCCAACGATCCGCCGGCCCTTCCTGATCCGGATGCCGAACTGGCTTTGGGGGCTTTGCTGGTGCGCGTCGCAAAATCGGACCGCGAATATAAGCTGGAAGAGATCAGCCTGATTGATCGGATCCTGTCGCGACTGTATCAACACGACGCCCTTGAGGCTGCCAAGGTCCGGGCGACCTGTGAGAAATTGCATTCCGCCGCCCCCGAGACCGACACCTTTGGCCGCCTGATCCGCGAGACCACCGGGCTGGACGAACGTCTGGCCGCCCTGGATGCCCTGTGGGAAGTTGTGCTGGCCGACAATAATGAACACGAAGGCGAAGTTCGCATTCTTGAAGAGGCCTATAAGGCGATGGGCCTGTCCTTTGCAGACAATGAGGCCGCGCGGACAAAAGCCCAGGTCAAGCTCCTGGCAAGCCAAGGGGACAATAATGTTTAAAGAACTTCTGGCCCGCCTTTTGGCTCCCGCACCAGAACCATTGACGGATGAAGGCGCCCGCATGGCGCTTACTGCGCTATTGGTCCGGATCGCCCGCTCTGATCAAAACTATTCTGAAGTTGAGAAAGACCGCATTGACCGCATTATCTGCTCGCGGTTTGACCAGGATACTGGGGGCGCGATCATTCTGCGCGAACAGGCCGAGGCAATGGAGGCCGAGGCCCCCGATACGGTGCGCTTCACCCGCGCCATCAAAGAGGCTGTCAGCCTGGAAGATCGCATTGGTGTCGTCGAAGCCATGTGGCAAGTGGTACTGGCGGATGGTCACCGCGACGCTGGTGAAGATGCATTGATGCGGCTCACCGCAAATCTTCTGGGCGTCAACGACCTGGAAAGTGCCCAGGCCCGCAAACGGATGGAGGCAGCCATATGATTGCCTTTCTCGGCATGTATGACAGACCTGAAACCGCTGCGGCCAATGACCTGCTCTGGTCTGCCATTCGCAACAATCTGGAAAACGGGCCGGCGACCCTTTCCCGCGAGATTGAGCCCTGGTCGGCCTGGAGCTCACCCGACCTTTTGTTGGCGCAGACCTGCGGCTGCCCCTTCCGTACCCGATTGTATGGCGAGGTCGAACTGGTCGGCACCCCGGACTATGGCCTGCCAGATTGTGCGCCCGGGTTTTATCGCAGCGTATTGATCGCCAAAAAATCCGCCGCCAGCCCACGGCTGGAACAATTCGACCGGGGGCGTTTTGCCTATAATGATGCCTTGTCGCAATCCGGCTGGGCAGCCCCGCTGATCCACCTGCAAGACCGCAATATCCTACCGGGCACCCTAATCGAAACCGGCAGCCATCGCGGCTCTGCCCAAGCGGTGGCCGAAGGGCGCGCTGATTTTGCCGCTCTCGACCTGTTGTCCTGGGAGATGATCCAGACCTACGATGATTTTGCGGATGAACTGTCCGTTGTTGATCTCACTGTACCAACCCCTGGCCTGCCCTTTATCACCGCATTAAACCAGGACCCTACAGCGCTGTTTCTGGCGATAAAATCCGCAATTGACTCTCTGGATGAAACGACGCGCGCCACTCTCAGGCTGAAAGGGTTCTTGCACATTCCAACCAGCGAGTACCTGGCAGTGCCAACGCCTCCGGGGCCGGTCCTGACAGGGCTAAAGATCAAGGCACGCGGTTAGTGCACAGCTGCCCATTTCGAAGACTGTGACCTCCCTTCCGTGCAGTTATCCTGAATACTTCCCGGTTTTGACATTGCATTCAGCCATTTTTTCGGTCCAATTAGAGCGAGTTTTTTTCACAACTGGGCGAAACCGTTTTGACCACACTGGCACCTGTACTCGAGATCCGCGACCTGCATAAATCTTATGGAGAGCTGGAAGTTATCAAAGGTGTCAACATCACTGCCCATCGCGGGGATGTTGTGTCATTGATCGGCTCCTCCGGGTCGGGGAAATCGACCCTTTTGCGCTGCTGCAACCTGCTGGAAAACAGCCAGGCCGGAGAGATCAACTTTAAGGGAGAGCCCATCACCTGGTCCGGCAAAGGGCTGAACCGTCGTCCCAGTGATGCCAAACAGGTTCTGCGTATTCGGACCAATCTGTCGATGGTGTTTCAGCAGTTCAATCTCTGGGCCCATATGACCATTTTGCAAAATGTGATGGAAGCCCCGGTCACGGTTCTGGGGCGCGATGCCAAAGAGGTCGAGGCCGCCGCGCGCCAATATCTGGACAAGGTTGGTATTGGCGACAAATGGGACGCCTACCCGGCGCAGCTGTCTGGCGGCCAACAGCAACGTGCAGCCATCGCGCGGGCGCTGTGCATGGAGCCCGAGGCCCTGCTGTTTGACGAACCCACCTCGGCGCTGGATCCTGAGTTGGAACAGGAAGTGGTCAAAGTCATCAAGGACCTGGCCGGCGAAGGCCGCACAATGATGATTGTGACCCATGATATGAACCTCGCCGCTGATGTGTCAGATAAGGTGGTGTTTCTGCACCAGGGCCTGATCGAGGAACAGGGCACCGCCGATGAGGTCTTTGGCAATACGCAATCCGAACGGTTGCGCAACTTCCTGGCGCCGACCCGGCACCTGCGCGCAAGCCGTTAGCCCCTTCCCTGAGGCCCGATCCGGGCCTTGGAGACGACAAGAACAAACCAAAACAGAAACCAAAAACTGGGAGTATCACCATGAAATCACTCATTCTGACCACCGCAGCGCTTGCTTTGACCGCAGGCATGGGCCTGGCTGACACAGTCCGTCTGGGCACCGAGGGTGCCTACCCTCCCTACAACTTCCTGAACGACAACGGCGAAGTGGACGGTTTTGAGCGCGAGCTGGGCGATGAGCTGTGCAAACGCGCCGAGCTGACCTGCGAATGGGTCACAAATGACTGGGATTCCATCATCCCCAACCTGCTGTCGGGCAACTACGATGCCATCATCGCCGGCATGTCGATCACACCTGAGCGGAAAGAAGTTGTTCAGTTCACCCAGGGCTACACACGCCCCTCGCCTTCCGCTTTTGCCGCCCTGTCGGCAGATGTTGATCTGACCTCCGCCGTTATCTCTGCGCAGGCCTCGACCATTCAATCCTCGCATGTCGCGGGCACCGGCGCGACGCTCGTCGAATTCCCCACACCGGATGAAACCATTGCCGCAGTAAACGCAGGCGAAGCAGATGCCGTCATGGCCGACAAGGACTTCCTGCTGCCCATCGTTGACGAAACCGATCTGCAGTTTGTAGGCGAAGACGTCTTCTTGGGTGATGGCATCGGCATGGCCTTCCGCCAGTCTGATACCGACGTCATTGCCAAGTTCGACGCGGCAATTGCTTCAATGAAAGAAGACGGTTCGCTGAACATGCTGCTCGACAAATGGGAAATCGAAGGCAAGTTCTGAACCTTTTGATCCCTAAACACTAATAAAGGGGGGCGCCGCGCCCCCCTTTGCCCTTGACCGCAACGGTGCATTCAGATCCTCGCGCCATCGGTCCCGATCCCCACGAGGTCCGCCATTTTCTCCTTTTGCTCTGACCCGGCCACTCTCGAGACTTTCCAGTGGATGAGCTGCTATCTCACCACCGGTAAGCACATGGCCTTTTACATGTCGTTCGGGACGGTTCTGTTGCTGTTGGCACTTGCTGCGCCTGCCGCACTGCTGTTTGGTTTTGGCGGCGCCATGGCCGCGCGGGCGCGTTTTGCGCCGCTCAGCTGGTTGGGACGTGGCTATATCGCCATTGTGCGTGGCGTGCCGGACATCGCCTTTTTCCTGTTTTTTGTCATCGCATTGGATCAGGCGCTGGAATATCTGCGCCATAAGGTCAAATGCCCGGATTGGGATCAACCCATTCGCCAGGGCAGCGATTTCATCGTCTGCGATATTGCCAAGCTGCCACTGGGGGATTCTGCGCAATGGATCCATGAAGTCTATGGTTTCACCATTGCGGTTGTGACCTTTGCCATTGTTTTTGGGGCCTTCGCCGCCAATGTGCTTTATGGCGCGATGCAGGCGGTGCCCCATGCACAAATCGAAACAGCAGAGGCCTATGGGCTCAACAATAGCCAGACCTTTTGGCGCATTCTGGTGCCACAAATGTGGACCTATGCCCTGCCCGGTCTTTCCAACCTCTGGATGGTCCTTATCAAGGCCACGCCCCTGCTGTTCCTGCTGGGGGTTGAGGATATCGTCTATTGGGCCAAGGAACTCGGCGGCTCCAAAACCGCCAGGTTCACCGCCTATCCCCATACCGATTGGCGCACCTGGTACTTCCTTGGATTGCTGATCTTTTATCTCAGCTTTACCAAGGTTTCCGAACTGGTTTTGAACCGCATCACCATCCGCCTGTCCCATGGTCAAGCCACCCTGGCTGGCGAAGCGCAAAGGAAAGCGTTATGAGCTGCTTTCAAACCGTTCAGGACTATGCGTTCCGCTCGCTTGGCTATGGCGAACGGATGCTGCCGCGCAGTGATTTCACCCTATGTGAGCATTTCACCCTGATCGGCTCGGGGATGATCTGGAACGTCTACTATGGCGTCCTTGCGATCGTGACTGGCTTCTTCTTGGCCAATCTCCTGGCGGTGGCAAAGAATGCCAGTTCGCCCTGGGCCCGTAAACCTGCTGAATGGTTCATCTTTCTGTTTCGCGGCTCGCCCCTGTTCATCCAGTTCTTCTTTGCTTACTTCCTGTTCCTCAGTCTGAAAGGCGTATCAAGCGTCTTTGATCCGCTGTCCTCGGCCTGGGCTGGCGCGCTCATCGTGTTGTTTCTGAACACCGCCGCATATTCCGCCGAGATCTTCTACGGGGCGCTGCGGTCGATCCCCAAAGGCGATATTGAGGCTGCAGATGCCTATGGGCTGACCGGCTGGCCGCGGTATCGCAAGGTGATGTGGCCAACCATGATGCGCCTTGCCTGGCCCGCCTATACCAATGAGGCGATCTTTTTGTTTCATGCCACCACCCTGGTTTTTGTCTCGGCCTTTCCAGCCTGGCGCCAAAAAGGCGATGCGCTCTACTATGCAAAGTATTTTGCAGATAAGACCTTCAACCCCTTTGTCCCCTACCCTATTCTGGCCTTCTATTTCATCCTCCTGACCCTGATGGTGATTGCCCTGTTTGGGCTGATAAACAAGCGGCTGAACCGGCATCTGCCGCGGGGACAGCGCCCCAAGTTGAAATACAGACCCAATTTCATGCGCTAAAAGAACAAAAACTGACCTAATTATCCACCAAACGGAGTCTGGTCCAAAATCGCTGACCGTATGGCTATACGGTAAAGAACCCCAATGTGGGACAAGCGACAGAAATGCTGCCAGCCGATTGACCAAGCGACTGGCCTAACTCTCAAAATGGCGCAACCAGATTTCTGTTCGGATATCGTCACGCGTTTGATAATTTTCGATGGCCTGCCCAAGGTCGCCAGCTTCGTCTGTCTCTTTGTCAGCTCCGATTTCCGTCAGCCGCATCGTATACCACGCCGTTACCCCGCCCTCCGGCGCATCTGAAAACCGTGGAAAGGCGGGCTCTGGCGTCTGGTCTTTCATCCAAAGATTGGGAAGGGCCGGTTCAAGAACGAGCGCACGAGCCAGGCCGACTATATCAACTGCGCCGCTCGTGACCGCCTCCGCTGCCTGCGACCGCGTTTTGAAGCCCCCGGTCAACATCAAAGGCTTGGATCTCACCGTTCGGGCGCGTTTGGCGAATGCGATGAAATATGGCCCACTTCCAGCGCTGTCAGAAGCAGATTTAGCGCCAGGGAAATACGTTCCACCGCTGATGTCGATTAAGTCGACCGATGATGTGTCCAGAGCGGACACGACCTGAAGCGCATCGTCTTCGCCAAGCCCGCCTTCAAGTTGGTCTGAAGAGTTAAGCTTCACCGCGATTGGAAAGTGAGGACCGACCGCCGCGCGTGTTGCCTCAATGGTTTCAAGTAGAAGTTTCATACGGTTGGCGATAGATCCACCATATCCATCGCGGCGCTTATTGAACAAAGGCGACAGAAACTGGCTGAGCAGAAAACCATGTGCTGCATGTATTTGCACGCCGCCGAAACCAGCCCGCTTTGCCAATATAGCTGTCTTGGCAAAGTCTGCCGAAACCTGATGGATTTCATCTTGCGTTAGCGCCTCGCAGCGCAGGCTTGGTAAATCGAGAGCGCTTGGCCCCTTCGGATTGCTGATCGGTGCGTATGCAAGCGCCCCAGCATGACCGAGTTGTAGCCACAACTGCGGGCCGTTTTGACTACCGTGCGCGGCAAGGTCCCTAAACTTGTTTAAGTCCGAAACTGCGTGAAGCACCAGATTTCCGGGCTTTTCGGCAAAGTGCGAAGTCGCTTGAACTTCGCCAATAATCGATACGGCCAGCCCTCCTTCCGCCCATCGCTGATACAGCCTGTTTTGTTCGGGCGTTGGGTGACCGGTGCCGTCGCCCAGAGAGTCCGACGTTGCAGATTTTGCAATCCGATTTTTCAAGACAACGCCACATGGCAATTCAAGCGCCTGAAACAGAACCTCATTTTGTTGCATCCGAACAGCTCCTGTAAAATCTCAGCAATTGATAACACATCAATGAGTAGTTTTGGCGCGGCAACCCAATGAAGGTTTAGGCTCTAAGCCGCCGTCGATCTTATGGCCAGGTCAAACCCCATTCAGGCGTGCGGGGCATTTGCCGACCAATCGCACAGCAGAGAAGCCCTCTCATCTGTTCGACGACAAGTATTAGCTTCCACGTTGTTGTCGTGACTGTCTTTGCGTCTGATTTCATCAGTTTCTGCCAGACCTTCACGGCTGGCTGACGATGGTTGCAACGCCACAGGATCTCGTCGAGGTATCGCTGAAGGTGCTTTCGTCCAGGGCGATGAAATACTCCGACAAAGGCGCGCCGGACCTGAGACTTGACGGCTTCCACCGTATTGATGTGCACCCCGAGACTGGGACGGGAATACTGTCGAGCACCGTGACTGACCGTATGATGTGCAGCAAATGTTTTGCCGATTTTACGATAAGCCCTCTTGCCATCCGTCATCAGAATAGGCTGCGGTTCCATCCATTCTTTCATGATTGGCCCAAGTGTTGCGCCTTGGGCGTTCCGAAACATGGTCGCCTTGGCTTGGCCATTGCGTTCAGCGGCAACCAGAACGACAGGCTTTTTGGTGCCGCGCCCCGGCTTGTTTTTGACCCTTTTCTTGAACTTAGGGGCACCTCCCACGAAGGAAACATCGACCTCGACTATGCCGCCCAACGGACTGGCGATCCCTTCTCTGTCGGCCATCAGTTCACGAATGGCCGACAGAGTTCCCAGGCAGTTTTTTGGTTCACGCCCAGGATTCGTGACATGACGACCGAGCAGATCCCCTTTCTTGATGTCAGCACGAGAAAGATCGCGACAATCCACACTCGAAGATCAAGTTTGGTCGAGTGCATTGGCATTCTTGTGGTTAGGGTGAATTGACGGCGACATTCGTCGCTCGGAACATTGATACAGTCCCGCACGCGCAGATTGACCGCGAAGCGCAACAGACCGCACACTGCGGCAGTGTGGACAATACCGGCCGGTGGGCCAGACCATTTCTTCGAGGAAGACGGCCCGTGATGTTCGCTCGCCATTTTCTTCCAAATGTCCCTGACGGATTTCGGTTCCGTGATCATGTCGGCACTCAAATGACTTGGAGCCGACAATATTGGCCAACTACATTTTGCCCGAAGGGAACAATTTATTTCGCGCGAAATGGTGACATGTCCGAGGTTTTTCTATGGTTTCATAGCTATGGCTCAACCAATGCTTCTTTTCGTGGATAATGGAAAAAATGAACGACATGATGGCTCCTTCCGGGGCCATTTTTTTGGCGGTTTTTAGGGCTTCCACGTCTTGATGCAAACTTTTGATCAAATTCTCTTGGCTCATGCAAAAACCTGCAGTACAACAGAGGCACCGCTACCAAGGAGCCGCCCCATGGACCTGTCCACGCTGAAGACCATCCGCATCGCCGCCTGTGATGTGAACGGACAGATGCGCGGCAAACGCATGCCTGCCGCACAGGCGGGAAAACTGGCCGATGGCGCGGCGCGGATGCCGGTTTCTGCCCTCAACGTGGATATCTGGGGACGCGACATCGAAGACAGCCCGCTGGTGTTTGAAACCGGCGATGCCGATGGCATCCTCAAGCCAACACAACGTGGCCCGGTGCCGATGCCCTGGCTGGACACTCCGTCGGCTCTGGTTCCGATGATGCTGGAAACCGACGATGGCGCGCCTTTTCTGGGCGATCCACGTCAGGTTCTGGCACAGGTGCTTGACGGCTATGCGGCGCGCGGCTGGACGGTGATGGCCGCCACCGAAATGGAATTCAATCTGGTGGATGACAGCGGCGCGCAACCCGGCCCACCAGCGCATCCCCACACCGGGCGAAAGCTCAGCCAGCAGTCGGTATTGTCACTGGAAGAGCTGGACGCCTTTGATTTGTTTTTCACCGACCTCTATGCCGGCGCCGAAGAGATGGGCATCCCGGCACAATCGGCAATTTCTGAGGCCGGGTTGGGCCAGTTCGAGATCAACCTGAACCATCAGGATGCCCTGCGCGCGGCGGATGATGCCTGGCTGTTCAAAGCCCTGGTCAAAGGCCTGGCGCGAAAACACGGCATGGCGGCCACCTTTATGGCAAAACCCTATGCCGAGGAAGCCGGCAATGGCATGCATGTGCATTTCTCGGTGGTGGATGCGCAGGGCAACAATGTCTTTGATGATGGATCCGCAACCGGCACCGACCTGCTGCACCAGGCGGTCGCGGGATGCATCGCGGCGATGCCAGCCAGTACGCTGATCTTTGCGCCACATGGTAATTCCTATGCCCGCCTGGTGCCCGGTGCCCACGCCCCGACCGGAGCTGCCTGGGCCTATGAAAACCGAACCGCAGCCATCCGTATTCCCGGCGGCAGCCCCAAGGCGCGGCGCATTGAGCACCGCACCGCCGGTGGGGACATCAACCCCTATCTGATGCTTTCTGTTGTTCTGGGTGCCGCCCTGCTGGGCATCACTGACAAAATGGTGCCGCCCGCCGCCTCCAGTGGGAACATCTATGAGCAGACCGATCTGCCACAGCTGGCGCCCGATTGGGAAACCGCCATTGCCCGGTTTGAAGAAAGCCCGCTGATCGCACGGATCCTACCGCAGATGATGATCCGCAACCTGGTGATGACCAAACGCCAGGAACTGGCGGGCTTTGCCGCCCTGCCGACAGATCAACATTGGCTCAGCTGGTTGGACGCGGTATGAACACTGTCAGCCCCGATGCGCGGCCCCACCCCATCCCCTTTTGATCAAATCTGGTGAATTATGAAAATCGGCATCCTGCAAACCGGCCACGCGCCTGAAGATCTCATTCAGGACTCGGGCGACTATGACCAGATGTTTTGCACTCTCCTGGCGGGCAATGGTTTTGAGTTTGAGACCTTTGCAGTCGTTGACGGCCAGTTTCCCGCAAATGCCGATGCCGCAGATGGGTGGATCATCACTGGCTCGCGCCATGGTGCCTATGAACCCCACGACTGGATCCCGCCGCTCGAAGAGCTGATCCGTGAGATCCATGCCAAGAAACAGCCCATGGCCGGGATCTGCTTTGGCCATCAAATCATCGCCCAGGCGCTTGGCGGCAAGGTGGCCAAATATGAGGGTGGCTGGGCCGTTGGCCATGTTACCTATGAGCAGGACGGCGTGCCTTTGACTCTCAACGCCTGGCACCAGGATCAGGTGATCGAGCGTCCCGCCGGGGCCCGCGTGCTGGCCGGAAATGAATTCTGTGAAAACGGCATCCTCGCCTATGGTGACCATATCTGGACCCTGCAGCCGCATCCCGAATTCAGCAATGCGTTCACCAGTGGCTTGATCGACAAACGGGGCCGTGGCGTGGTGCCGGACCAGATCCTTGATCAGGCCAGCCAGCAGCTCGACACCCCCGTAGACTCCCCCGCAATTGCAAATTTCCTCGCAGAATTTATGAAGAAAGAGAGGACTTGATGTCATCTTGGCTAGACGACCTTCCCGAAGCGGCAAAGCTCTATCTGGAGGGCCGTCGTCTCGACGAAGTTGAATGCGTTATTTCGGACCTTCCCGGTATTGCCCGGGGCAAGGCAGTACCGGCATCCAAGTTTGCAAAGCAGGACTACTTTCACCTGCCCGACAGCATCTTTTACCAAACCATCACCGGCGATTGGGCCGAGGCTGCGGATGAGGATGGCTGGATCGAAAAAGACATGACCCTGCACCCGGATATGTCCACCGCCACGGCGGCGCCCTGGACCGGGGACTGGACCCTGCAGGTGATCCATGACGCCGTTGACCGTAACGGCGATCCGATCCCCTTTAGCCCACGCAACGTGCTGAAGCGGGTGGTGCAGCTCTATCACGATCAGGGCTGGGATCCGGTTGTGGCACCTGAGATGGAGTTCTTCCTGGTGGCGCGCAATGTCGATCCTGCCAAAAAGATCGAACCCATGATGGGGCGCTCTGGCCGCCCTGCCGCCGCTCGCCAGGCCTATTCCATGACGGCCGTGGATGAATTTGGCCCTGTTATCGACGATATCTATGATTTTGCCGAGGCCCAGGGGTTTGAAATCGACGGCATCACCCAGGAAGGCGGCGCCGGCCAGCTGGAGATCAACCTGCTGCATGGTGATCCGGTCAAACTGGCGGATGAGGTGTTCTATTTCAAACGGCTGATCCGCGAAGCGGCACTGCGCCATGATTGCTTTGCCACCTTCATGGCCAAGCCGATCGAGAATGAGCCCGGCTCGGCGATGCATATCCACCATTCGGTACTGGACCGCAAAACCGGCAAGAACATCTTTTCCGCAGAGGATGAGTCCGAAACGGATGCGTTTTTCCACTTTATTGCCGGGCTACAGAACCATCTGCCGGCAGGGATCGCGGTGATGGCACCCTATGTGAATTCCTACCGACGGTATGTCAAAGATCACGCCGCCCCGATCAATCTGGAATGGGCGCGCGACAATCGCACCACCGGCATCCGCATTCCGCTCTCTGGGGCTGCGGCACGGCGGGTTGAAAACCGCATTGCCGGCATGGACTGCAACCCCTACCTGGGCATCGCCGTCTCTCTGGCCTGTGGCTATCTGGGACTGATGGAAAAGACCCACCCAGAGAAACAGTTCAAAGGCGATGCCTATGAGGGTGAAGGCGATATTCCGCAGGTTATGGGCAGTGCCCTCGATCTGTTTGACACCGCCACTGCCTTGCACGAAGTACTGGGCCCTGAATTTGCCCGGGTCTACAGCATCGTCAAACGCGCTGAGTATGAGGAATTCCTGCAGGTGATCTCCCCCTGGGAGCGCGAGCATCTGCTGATGAATGTCTAGGGCGCCAACATAAACTCTGGCGTCGCCTTGAGAGGGGACGCCAGTGCAATCGAATATTTATGGAAAGATAAAGAGCTGCTGGCAGCCCCTGGGCGCCAGAGCTTTCAAAGAGGTATGCGATGGGACTAAATTTGCTCCACTCCAATGATCGCAAGGGGCAGTACCCCAACAGCTGGTATGCCGCGACCGCGACGCCTCTTGCGCGGTTTTCTGCCCTGTCAGGGGACGCGCGCGCCGATGTCGTCATTATCGGTGGCGGCTTTACCGGGTTGTCGGCGGCGTTGCACCTGGCCGAGGCGGGCATGAAGGTGACCCTGCTGGAGGCTCATCGTGTTGGCTTTGGCGCCTCTGGTCGCAATGGTGGTCAGCTTGGCAGCGGCCAGCGCATGGATCAGGAAGGGCTTGAGGGCTTTGTTGGCAAACAAGAAGCGCAAAAGCTCTGGCGGCTGGGGGAAGAGGCCAAGGATCTGGTCAAATCCCTGATTGCCAAGCACGATATTCAGTGTCACCTGCGCCCCGGTGTTGCCTGGACCGCCTCCAACAGCCGCGACAGCATGCATTTGCATGATTACGGCCGTCATCTTGAAGATCGCTATGGCTATGATCAGATCGAGTTGCTCTCGCCTGAGGCCTGCCATCAGATGTGCCCCTCCCCTGATTACAAAGGCGGCATTCTGGATCACGGTGCCGGCCACCTGCACCCGCTCAATCTGGCGCTTGGCCTGGCCCGCGCAGCGGCGGCGGCCGGTGCTTCGCTGCACGAGGAAAGTGAAGTTCTGGACATCCAGGAGGGCGCCGAGGTGCGGGTCAAAACCGCCACCGGAGAGGTTCGCGCCGATCATCTGATCCTCGCCTGTAACGGCTATCTGGGCGGGCTGAACCGTCAGGTCGCCGCCAAGGTGATGCCGATCAACAACTTTATCGTCGCCACCGAACCGCTCGGCGATGCGGCAGACAAGGTTCTGGGGCGAGATGTCGCTGTGGCGGATAGCAAATTTGTGGTCAACTATTTTCGCCTCAGCCATGACAAACGACTGCTGTTTGGCGGCGGCGAAAGCTATGGCTACCGCTTCCCCTCAGACATCAAGGCGGTGGTGCGCAAACCCATGACAGAGATCTTTCCACACCTGAAAGACGTGCGCCTAGACTATGCCTGGGGGGGCACATTGGGGATCACCATGAAGCGCATGCCCTATCTCGCGCGCCTGGGTGAAAATGTACTCTCTGCCTCAGGCTATTCCGGCCACGGGGTGGGCACAGCCATCCATGCCGGCCAGCTGATTGCCCAGGCGATCCAGGGCCAGGCCGAGGGCTTTGACACCATGTCCCGCGTGCCTGCCCCGCGCTTTCCAGGCGGTCCCGCCATGCGGTCTCCGCTGTTGGCACTGGCCATGACCTGGTTTGCCCTGCGTGATCGCCTCGGGATTTAGCGAGGACCCAAACAGGTCTGATTTAGGCTCAACGCCCTGCTCAGCTATGTCTGCGCAGGGCGTTTACAGTTTTGCAGCAGGCCTTCTCGCCGTCGTGGTAAAACCAGAGTGGTGCCATGGGGCGCCATGCAACAAATTGGTGAAATTTCACCGACCCCAAGACCGAAGGATCGGCTTTCTCTTGGCTTATCTGTTCAGTTGTTTTATATTTATCAAATCCAGAATTCAGGAACTTGAAATATGACAAAGGCACCTAATGTTCACGCCGCCGAACCCATTCCGGAAGCCGCGCGTATCGCACTTGACGAACTGATGCAGTCTGGCGATCTGTTTCGTTATACAGCCCCCGAGGATGCGCCGGTTGCGCTGCTGGAACAGGAATTCGCGGCGCTTCTGGGCTGTAAATATGCTTTAGCTGTCTCGTCTTGTTCCGCCGCCCTATTCCTGTCTCTCAAGGCCCTGAACCTGCCCCGCGATGCCCGCGTATTGATCCCCGGCTTCACCTTTGCAGCGGTTCCTTCTTCGGTGATCCATGCCGATTGCGTGCCGGTGCTTTGTGAAGTGGGCGAAAACTACCGCATTGATATGGCAGATTTTGAGACCCGGCTTGGCGATGACATTTCCGCGGTTATCATCAGCCACATGCGTGGCCATACCTCTGATATGGATGCTATTCTGGCGCTCTGCGAGGCGCGTGGCATCCCAGTCATCGAGGACGCGGCCCATTCGCTTGGCACCACCTGGAATGCCCGTAATATTGGTACACTGGGCCAGATCGGCTGTTTTTCGTTTCAATCCTACAAGATGATCAACGCCGGCGAAGGTGGCATCCTGATCACCAATGACGCCGAGCTGGTGGCCCGTGCAGTGATCATGTCCGGCGCTTACGAGCACAACTGGCAAAAGCACAAAGCCCCACTGGGCGACAACAGCACAGACCTGGAAGACGCCTTTGCCAAATGGCAAAACCAGCTGCCGCTGTATAATCTACGGATGAGCAACCTGTCCGCCGCGGTCATTCGCCCACAGCTGCCAGAGCTGGCGCGCCGGGTGCGGGACGGGCTGAAAAACCACGACTATGTGGCGGCACAGCTGAATGCCTCGCCCTACTTTGATGTCCCCGCCCCTCTGGCCCCAGAACAGCGTGCGCCAGATTCCATCCAATTCAACCTGGTGGGCATGACGGATGAGCAAATCACCGCCTTCTCCGAGGCAACCGCCCAGGCTGGCGTCAAGGTGCAGATCTTTGGCCGCTCTGCGGACAATGCCCGGGCCTTCTGGAACTGGCAGTTCATTCAGGACCTGCCAGAGCTGCCGCAAACCCGTGCCATGCTGATGCAGGCCTGCGACGTGCGCCTGCCGGTGCGCCTGACCAAGGAAGAGCTGGATGTGGTTGCCGGAATTCTGGTTGATGCCGCAACCACAACCATGGCCAGTGCTGCTGCAGCCTGATCCTTTTAGGACCCGGCAAAATCACGCTGCCGCGCCGCGCTCTGCGCGGCGCCAGGCCCAACGGGAGGAGATCCCATAGGGATCTTCCGACGGGCGGGAGCCCCCCCCCATTTTGTCTCACTCTTATAGCACACAAAAAAAGGCTCTGATCGGATCAGAGCCTTTCTACTTCAGATAGTTAACCCAAGCCTATTTCAACTTGGACAGCTTGTCCTGCAGTTCTGACAGTTGGCGTTTGATCGCATCCAGATCCTCTCCCTCGCCGTCCTTTTCAGTCTCCGCTTCTGGCGTGGTCGTGCCACCGCCCCAGCCCCCGGGGAGACCACCAGGCAGGCCAGCGGTCATCGCCTTCAAAAACGCTTCCTGCTGCACCTTCATCGCGTCAAATCCCGGGATCTGCGACATCGGGTTCATCGCCGAGATATTCTCTACCATCTGAGACTGACTGTCGCGCAGCATATCAAAAGAGGCCTGCAGGAACTGTGGCATCACCCCACCGCCCGGCTGCATGTAACTGCGCACCAGATCGTTCAGCACATTAACCGGCAGGACATTTTCACCGCGGCTTTCGTGTTCGGCAATAATCTGCAGCAGGTACTGCCGCGTCAGATCATCGCCGGACTTCAAGTCAACAATCTGAACTTCACGCCCTTCCCGGATGAACCCCGCAATATCCTCTAAGGTGACATAGTCGCTGGTCTCAGTGTTGTACAAACGCCGGCTGGCGTAACGCTTGATCAGCAGGGCTTTTTCCTGATCGGCCATACTGTCCCTCCCCGGACATGATGCAATGCAGAAAAGACTATGCGAGCGCAGAACAAAAGAAAAGCCTGCAGAACCGCCTTCCTCGACGACAGCCCTGGCAGCCCGGAGCTTTGGCTCGAAAATCGCGCCTCTGGATCTTCCGTAAAAAGCCCTTGAGCTAAACTTAGCTTGAGGTTTTATACCATGCCCTACACCATCACAGGAGTCCTGGTTTGAACATTTTGATCCTTGGCGGCACCGGCTCCATTGGCAGCGCCGTCACCGCAGAACTGGTTGCCTACAATCATACTGTCACTGGCCTGTGCCGCTCTGACAGGTCAGCTCAGAAACTCGCGGCTCTGGGCGCCCAGCCCTGGCGCGGAGATCTGCGGAGCCCGGCCAGTTGGCGGGCGGCGCTGCGCGAAGTGGATGTGGTTATCCAGCTGGCCACAAGTTTTGAAGAGGACATGGGCGCAGTCGATGCCGCCGCCATTGAGGCCATAAGACAGGAAGCGCACCACCGCAGTTCTCCCCTGCGGGTGCTCTATACCGGGGGCTGTTGGCTTTATGGGGAAACCGGCAACCTGGCCGCCTCTGAAACCAGCCCAAGGCGGCCAATCCCGGCCTTTGCCTGGATGGAAAAAAACGCGCTGGCGTTGTTACAAGACCCCAAGGTCAACAGCTGCATTGTTCACCCAGCCATGACCTATCACGAAGACGGTGGCGGTGTGTTCTCTCGTCTGCTGACACAGGCAGCAACGGGTCTGCCGCTGGAGGTTTGGGGCAGTATTCACACCCGCTGGCCGCTGGTGCATCGCCGGGATCTGGCCCGCGCCTATCGCCTGCTGGCAGAGCACTCAGAGCTTTGCGGCCACTACAATGTTGCGGCCCAGAATGGCGTGCCCTTGCGCGAGATTCTGGACGAGATCATTCGACGGCATCCCCATGATGGGGCCTATGTGGTCCGCAACCGCAAATATGTGATGTTTAAATACGGCACCTGGGCCGAGGGCCCAACCCTGGATCAGCAAATGAGGGCCGATAAGATCCAGACCGCCTGCGGCTGGCAGCCAGAAATCAGTGATTTCACCCAGGCGGCGTTTTAGCCTTTGCACCAGTTTGGCCGGGCGGCCAGTCTGGTTGGGTAGCCAGTTGGTCGGAAATACGGTTTGGTCGGAAATACCGGCGACAACAAAAAAGGACAGGTCAAACGACCTGCCCTTTTGGACACGTAAGATGGGGATCATATGCAGGGAGGAGCCGTGATCTCGCTCTTCGTGATCAGCCCATTTGGGCTGCTTATTTAGCGGCTGCTTTTTTAGCGGCAGTGGTCACTTCGGACGTCGCTTTTTTGACAGCGGCAGAGGCTTCTTCGCCCATATCTTTGCCTGCGGCCATCAGCAGTTCAACGGTTTCCATCTGCACTTTTTTTGCAACTTCAGCAAAAGCGGCCATGTTTTCAGCGGCAACTTCAGCAGAGGCGCTGGCGAAATCGGTTGCCGACTTTGCATACTCAGACGGATCTGTCTGAGCTTTGGAAACGCCGGACATCTTTGCCAGGGCGTCTTTTGTCCATTTGCTGGAGATTTCCGAGGACTGCTCAGCAGCACCCAGAACAACTGCGCTCAGCTTTTCGTTCAGCGCGGCAGTGTTTTTGAACGCTTCTTCCATGGCGGATGTATCCACCGGAAATGCGCCCATCATGTCTTTCATCATAGCGGTAAAATCTTGGGTCTTAGCCATTGTACTGGTTCCTCTGTTTGCATCTCGGGACCACCCCGCGTTTCAGCATGAGGAATATATACTTTCTGCATCGCAGCATTTCAAGAAAATAATGCTGCGATGCAGAATAAATTACCGTAAATCCACAAAATCAATCATTTGCACGGACACGCACATAGCTGCCAGGAGCCGGTTCCAGCACTGGATTATTCGAATCACCAGGGGTGCGCGCCGGAACCTGCTTGCCAGAGCGCTTCTTCAGCCAGCTCTCCCAACGCGGCCACCAGGAGCCTTCGTTGAAGGTCGCCCCTTCCATCCAGGCTTCGGGGGCCAGTTTCAAGTCATCGTTGGTGTAGTGACCATATTTGTTGCGGCTGGGCGGGTTAACGATGCCGGCGATATGACCGGACTGCGATACGATGAAGGTTTTGCTGCGCCCCCCCATCTGCTGCACACCCTTGTAACAATTGCGCCAGGGCGCGATGTGGTCCGTTTCACAGGTGATCGCCATCAGCGGGATATCTACATCCTTGAGATGCAGCGTCTCGCCAAAAAGCTCAAAACCGCCATCGGCAAACTGGTTGCCCTGGCACAGCCCGCGCAGATATTCCTCTGCCATCTTGCCCGGCAGGTTGGCGCCATCGCCGTTCCAATACAGCAGGTCAAAGGCGGGCGGGGTCTCCCCCAGCATATAGCTGCGGATGGCCGGACCATAGACCAGATCATTGGCCCGCAGGAACGAGAAGGTGCGCGCCATAATGTAGGAGGGCAGAATACCGTCCTCGCCAATCTCCTCAACAATAGCATCGACAAAATCGTTCTGCAGGAAGGGGGTGAAATCCCCCTGATCGGAAAAATCCGTCAACGCAGTAAACAGCGTTGCCGACTTTACCGATTTATCGCCACGCTTTTTCATCAAAGCCAGCACCAGGCTAAGCGTGGTACCCGCGATGCAATATCCGATGGCGTTGATCTGTTTGACCTTGCAGATCTCCTTGGCCTTCTCAAAGGCGGTCAGGAAGCCTTCTTCGATATAGTCTTCCATGCTGACATCGGCATAGTCCCGGTTGGGATTGACCCAGGAGACCACAAACAGGGTATAGCCCTGTTCCGTCACCCATTTGATCAGGCTGTTCTGCGTTTTTAGGTCGAGGATGTAGAATTTGTTGATCCAGGGCGGGAACAACACGATGGGGGTTTCGTGCACCGTCTCGGTGGTCGGGTGATACTGGATCATCTCCATCATCCGATTGCGATAGACCACCTCGCCGGGGCTGGTGGCAATATTGCCGCCGATCTCAAAGGCGGTTTCATCCGCCAGTCGCACCACCAGCTCACCATTGTTGGACTCAAGATCGTTGACCAGGTTCTGCAACCCATCAATCAAAGAGGTGCCCTCGGTCTCCAGCGCCTTTTCCAGCGCATCCGGGTTGGTGGGCAGGAAATTGGTCGGCGCCATCATGTTGATGATCTGATCGGAGAAATATTGCAGCCGGTGACGATCAATGGCGTCCAGATCATCGACCTGGGCCACGGCCTCGCGAATTGCCTCGGCATTGGTCAGGTACTGATGTTTTACAAAGCTAAAATAGGGGTTGTTTTCCCACATCGGATTGCCAAACCGGCGGTCTTGCGATGTCTGTGGCGCGGTGTCGTCATGGCCCTGTGCAGCCAGAACTTTCTGGGCCTCGGCAAAGTTCAGCACAGACTTGCCCCAAAACTCGACCTGCTTTTCCATCAATTTGGCAGGATTTTGCAGGAGTTCGGCCCAATAAGAGGTTGCTGCACGTGCAAACAGCTCCTGATTCGGACCGTCCAAACCAGGGTTGTGCCCTTTCCGATTTGCCATGATCTCGACCATTTTCTTAGAGAGCTGGTCAACTCGCTCCATATTTTCCTTAAGGCGTTCAAGGTGTTCTGGCGAAGTGCCATGGTCCAGCGCGTCACTTGTTGTCATCTTAAGGAATCCCCCATACTCTTTCTGCTGTGCAGAATACTGGTAACCCCATGTTACGCCAAAGCGACGAAAGGTCCGAGGCCCTGCATTATTTCCGCCCCCAGTTGTGGGATTTAAATCGGCGGGCAGACAAAAGGAAAGCCATATGCGTTTTATGATGTCTTACGACTTGATGGAAACCGCCCGGAATATGAACCAATGGCTGGGCGCCAGTGCCTTGTCGATGGCCTCCTACCCCGCCTTTTCAGCGATCCCCAACCCAGCACTGAGCTGGATGGCCGGCTGGGGCGAAGTCACCGAGCGCACCTTTCAACGTATGACCGTTAAACCCGACTGGGGCATCCACAGCTTCACCTGTGAGGACGGCAAAGACCATCTGGTCGAAGTCACCCCGGTTGTTGAACGCGATTTTGGCGATCTGCTTCACTTTTGTGTCGCCGGACGCAAAGAACAGCCCCGCAAGGTTCTTGTTGTTGCACCGATGTCTGGCCACTATGCAACCCTGCTGCGCTCCACCGTCACCAGCCTGCTGGTGAACTGTGAAGTCTATATCACCGATTGGCATAACGCCCGCGACATTCCGGTCTCTGCTGGCAAGTTCGACATCGAAGATTACACGCTTTATCTTGTTGATTTCATGCGCGAACTTGGCCCCGACACCCATGTGGTAGCGGTCTGTCAGCCAGCGCCGTTGACCCTGGCGGCAACCGCCTATCTGGCGGAGCAGGACCCTGATGCACAGCCCTCTTCGCTGACCCTGATTGGCGGTCCGGTAGACCCGGATGCCACCCCTACAGAGGTCACCGACTTTGGGCGCCGCGTCACCATGGGCCAGCTGGAAGAAACCATGATCCAGCGGGTTGGTTTCAAATACAAAGGCGTCGGCCGCAAGGTCTATCCCGGCCTGCTGCAACTGTCCTCATTCATGTCGATGAACATGGACCGTCACTCGCAGGCCTTTAGCGATCAGATCCAGCGTGCCAGCCGTGGCGAAGCTTCGGATCACGATGCCCACAATCGCTTTTACGATGAATATCTGGCAGTGATGGATATGACGGCAGAGTTCTACCTCTCCACCGTCGAGCGGGTGTTCAAATCCCGTGAAATCGCCCGCAATGAGTTCATCGTTGATGGCCACAAGGTTGATATGGGCGCGATCACCGATGTGGCGGTGAAAACCGTTGAAGGTGCCAATGATGACATCTCGGCGCCGGGCCAGTGTATTGCAGCGTTGGATCTGTGCACCGGCCTGCCGGACAGCAAAAAAGCCAGCCATGTGGAACCAGGTGCCGGCCATTATGGCATCTTTGCCGGTCGCAGTTGGCGCGACAATATCCGCCCCCTGGTCATTGATTTCATGGATGCAAACAGCCGCAAACCCAAAGCCGCTGCAAAACCCAAGGCAACCAAGGGTCAGGCCAAACTCTCAGCTGTAAAAAGCTGATACCATGAGCAACGGGAAGTTTGACTTTTCCTGCTCCTGCGGCAGTTTTGCCGGGCATGTTTCAGCGCAGGGGCAAAAATCCGGACTGCGAATTTTATGCCATTGTCCGGATTGTCGCGCGGCGGAGCTCTATCATCATAGGCCCGACCCGGTTGAAGGTGTCGACCTGTTTCAACTGGCACCGCAGGCCATCACCATCAGCAAAGGCGCAGAGCACCTGCGCCTGTTGCGCCTTGGCCCCAAAGGCCTGTTTCGCTGGTATGCTGGCTGCTGTGGCACACCCTTTGCCAATACGCTGGCAAAACCGCAACTGGCCTTTGCCGGACTGCGGACAGATATCTTTGAAGACAAAGATGCACTGGGCAAGGTCAAGGCCGAGGCCCATGTCCCGCGCCCAGGCAAGCCGCCGCGTAGCAAAGGCATGGCGCGCATGGTCTACGGAATTTTCTCCCGTATGATAACCGCGCGCCTGTCTGGTCTTTGGCGGGAAACGCCCTTTTTTGATGTGGAAACCGGCAAGCCGGTAGCAGAGCCAGAGGTGCTGTCAAAAGAGGCCCGCGCCAAGCTCTACCCATAGGGCCCCGATTGAGGGCCGCCGCTTGGGTGTCCCCACCTGATGGCGCAGCCTGATCGCTCAGCCTGCGCACTAGGCACCTCTCAAGTTGGCGATTAAAGCTCAGGCTCCGCTTCTGCCAGCCTTGGCCGGGGCAGCCAGCCACTGCGACAGTGCGCGATTGACTGCTTCGGGTTGTTCCAGCCCTGGCAAATGCCCAGCGCCAGCAATGATTTCAAGCCTGGCATGAGGGATCAACTCCGCCAGGAATTCATGTCGTTTGACCGGCGTCAGGCGGTCATATTCCCCACAAAGAATAAGCGTCGGTACCCGACAGCGCCGTGCTGTCGCCTGTTGGTCAAGCCGGCGCTGCAATGCCCGGCTTTGATCAACAAACAGCTCCGCCCCCAAATCCAGCCCCATCGCACGCACCAGATTGAGGATATCCAACCGGCGCGCCCCCGGCGCCAGCACCTCTGGCGGCAAGGAAAGCTGCAGCGCCTTTTCCAGCCCCCCGGTACGGGCACTGACGATCAAGGGCTCGCGCATGGCGGCCTGATCCGGCGTTTCAGACAATGGGGTTGTCGCCATCAGGCAAAGCCGGGTGATCCGCTCCGGGGCACGGCGCAAAATCTCCAGCGCCACGATCCCGCCCATAGATAGGCCAACCAAGGCAAATTTTGCGGGTAGCATTGACAGGATATGCGTCGCAATATCGTCAATGCGCGCCCCACCATGCAGAGGAGCCACCATAACCGGAGCCTGTACCGACAGGGCCTGAAGCTGCGGCGTAAAGACCCGCGCATCACACATCATACCCGGCAAAAACACCACCGGCTCGCGCCCCCAATTCCCTGCTTGTTCCATGCCGTCCTACCTTTATCGCGTTGATCCGCAAACACTCTCTGCTTTGGATAGCCGCTGAAATGTCAAATCAATCTCGCGCGTTTCACACTCACTCTTGCGGTGACTTGCCTTTGGGAGCAAGAGAAATCCCCTCCTGCTCTACAACCAAACATAGATCTCCGGCAGCCCCCAATGGCGTTGGGGCACCGCCGAGCAAAAATCAGTAGCCATTCCAGCGAAACGCGCCATTGTCGGCCAGCGGTGAAAACGGGTTATGCGCCACTTCCCAGATATGACCACCGGGCGCTTTGAAATAGCCGATATAGCCCCCCCAAAACACCTCGCCGCCCGGACGCAGAATTTCCCCGCCAGCCGTCTTGGCAAGCGCCAGCAAATCGTCCACCTCTTCGCGGCTGCGGGTATTATGGCTGAGTGTCATCGCGCCAGTGCCCAGAGCCTCAACCGGCAGTCCGATGTCCTCTGCCAGTTTGTCCAGAGGATAAAGCCCCAGCGTCTGCGAGATCAGATCAAAAGCAACCACGCCATCCGGGCTCTCAACGGCCTGCCAGCCAAGCGCGGCATAAAAGGCGGCAGCCTTTTCCACATCCGGCACCCCGAGGGTGATCAAACTCACCCGTTGTTCCATACTCATGACCTCTCCTTTCTACTCAGTATTGCGCAGTCGGTTCCTGGAATCCGCCCCAACGGACAACCGGCTAAAGCAACTCGGATATGGATGTTTCGATCAGTTTCAGACAGGCGTCATCCGAAAACCGATGATCCGCATCCTTCACCAGGTTTAGCCGCATGTCCACACAGGAAGCGTGCTCCAAAAGCCGCAGCGCGGTGTCCGTCGAAACGGCCGTATCCGCCGTCCCCTGCAGGCAACGCACCGGGAAGGGCAAGTCCAGCGGCTGCCGCAGGACCAGTCGATTGCGCCCATCTTCGATCATGCGTTTGCTGATGCGGTATGGCTCCATGTAGTCGCTGGGCAGCCCAACGTACCCCTGCGCCTCCAGCTCAGCCTTCTGTGCTGAACTGAAGCTGGCCCAATAGCCGTCTTCGGTGAAATCAGGCGCCGCGGCCACGGTCACCATGCCCTGAATACGCTCTGGCATGACCTTAGCCAGCAACAGCGCCTGCCAACCGCCCATGGAGGAGCCGACAATCAGCAATGGCCCGGTGGTCAGAGCCGAGACGGCCGCAATGGTATCTTCATGCCAATCCCCAATGCAGCCCTCTTCAAAGCGCCCCGAGCTTTCACCATGGCCGGAATAGTCGAACCGCAGAAACCCGAGCCCAGCTGCCTTGGCCCAGGCCTCCAGATGGATTGCCTTGGTTCCCTCCATGTCAGATTTGAGCCCCCCAAGGAAGACCAGCGTCACCCCCGCTCCGGCATGCGCGTGATAGGCAATCGAGCGCCCCTGCTCGGTGGTCAGAAACTTTGGTGCCGCCATATCTGTGCTCTCCCTCATTGGTGCTTGTCGGATCAAGATGTGTCACGCAATGGGCAAGGCTGCAATTGTCAAAACAGCCTCGCTACCAAACGCCCCCCCCAGACCGGACAACGGCCAGCCTTGCCCCCTTGGTCCAGAGCTTCTAGGTTACAGCAGATGGCCAGCCCCTGCTCGCGGCTCCTCCAAGGATCTACTATGACACAGATATTTTACCGCGGCGGCCTTGCTGTGCTCTGCCTGACGATTGTCCTGTCCGGATGCTGGGCCGCACTGGCCCTGTGGTACCGGCTGCCGTTTGGCACCGCCACGCGCCTGATTATTGCCACCGGGTTTGCCCTGCTGGCGCTGGCCGTGATCTTTGGTCTCTTTCGCCCCCGGCGGCTGCGTGGCCTTGCCACCTATTGTCTGGCGCTGGCAGCGGTGATCACCTGGTGGATCAGCCTCACGCCGCCGGCGGATCGAAACTGGGCCAAAGATGTGGAGCGTCAGGTGACCGGACAGCTCAGCGGTTCAACCCTCACCCTGGAGAACATCCGCAACTTTACCTGGCGCAGCCCGACGGAATTTGACGCCAACTGGGAAACCCGCAGTTACGACCTCGACCAACTGGAAAGCGTCGATCTCTTCCTGTCCTATTGGTCCGGCAAAACCATCGCCCATATGATCATCAGCTTTGGCTTTGCCGATGGCGAACAGCTCGCCTGGTCCGTGGAGGTCCGCCGCCAGATCGGTGGGGGCTTTTCTCCCCTGGCCGATATGTTCAAAACCAACACCCTGTCGCTCATCGCCGCAGATGAGCGTGACCTGCTGGGCACCCGCACTAACGCGCGGGGCGAAGATGTCCAGCTCTACCGCACAAACACCAGCCCGCAAAAGGCCCGCGCCCTGTTGTTGCACTATGTGACAGCTGCCAACCAACTGGCGGCACAGCCCCAGTGGTACAATTCGCTCTTTTCCAATTGTACCACTGTGGTGTTTCAAATGATCCGCACAATTGTGGGCGATGTCCCACTGGATTGGCGGGTCATCGCCAATGGCTACCTGCCTGAGTACGCCTATGACGCTGGCGTTCTCAACAGTCGCCTGCCGCTGCAGGAGCTGACCGAAAAGGGGCGCATCACTGCGCGTGCCCAGGCGCATGGCATCACCCCCGACTATTCCCAAATCATCCGCCGGGGCGTGCCCTCCCCACTGCACAAATAAACTAGGAATACTGCCCAGGATTTGGAGAACCAGCCCCCAGGGTTTCAATTGCCCCCTCGGACTTTTGGTCGCTCCACATCTTACCGACCTCACTCTTGCCAATCCCGATCTTGACAGGGCCAGGCGCACCTGCGAAATCAGCCTCATCACATAACCCGCAACCGGGCGTTCAGTGGGCGCCAAACCGACGAGGAGCAGCCAAACCATGGCCCAAATCTCTCTCACATTTCCCGATGGCAACGCACGCAGCTATGAGGCCGGCATCACCGCCGCCGAAGTTGCCGCCGACATCTCCACCTCGCTGGCGAAAAAGGCCATTTCAGCCACCCTTGACGACCAGCACTGGGACCTGCAGTGGCCAATACAGGGCGACGCCGCCATTGCCCTGCACACCCTCAAGGATGAGCCCCAGGCGAATGAGTTGATCCGTCACGATCTCGCCCATGTCATGGCCCGCGCCGTGCAGGAGCTTTGGCCCGACACCAAGGTTACCATTGGGCCGGTCATTGAAAACGGCTGGTACTATGACTTTGACCGGGCAGAGCCTTTCACCCCGGAAGATCTCGGCGTGATCGAGAAAAAGATGAAAGAAATCATCAACAAACGCGAGCCTGTGCGGACCGAGGTCTGGGAGCGTCAGCGCGCCATTGATTTTTACACCGCCAATGACGAGCCCTATAAGGTCGAGCTGATCGACGCCATTCCAGGCGACGAACCTCTGCGGATGTATTGGCATGGCGACTGGCAGGATCTGTGCCGTGGCCCACACCTGCAGCACACCGGGCAGCTGCCGGGGGACGCCTTCAAACTGATGTCGATCGCTGGCGCCTACTGGCGCGGTGACAGTGACCGCGCCATGTTGCAACGGATCTACGGCGTGGCCTTTACCGGCAAGGAAAAACTCAAGGCCCATCTCACCATGCTGGAAGAGGCCGCCAAGCGCGACCACCGCAAGCTGGGCCGCGAAATGGACCTGTTTCACATGCAGGAAGAAGCCCCCGGCATGGTGTTCTGGCACCCCAATGGCTGGCGCGTCTACACCCAGCTTCAGGACTACATGCGCCGCATGCAGGACAGCCACGGCTATGTGGAGGTCAACACCCCGCAGGTGGTGAACCGCAAGCTGTGGGAGGCCTCGGGCCACTGGGACAACTACCAGGAAAACATGTTCATCGTTGAGGTCGACGAAGACCACGCCCGCGAAAAGGCAGTGAACGCGCTCAAGCCAATGAACTGCCCCTGCCACATCCAGATCTTCAACCAGGGTCTGAAATCCTACCGCGACCTGCCGCTGCGCATGGCGGAATTCGGCTCCTGCAACCGCTACGAGCCCTCCGGTGCCATGCATGGCATCATGCGGGTGCGCGGCTTTACCCAGGATGACGGCCATATCTTCTGCACCGAGGATCAGGTCGAATCCGAGACCAAGGAATTTGTCTCCTTCCTCGCCAAGGTCTACAAGGACCTCGGGTTTGAGACCTGGCGCGTCAAACTCTCCACCCGTCCCGAAAAACGGGTCGGCAGCGAGGAAAGCTGGGATCAGGCCGAGGCGGCGCTTGCGGCGGGTATTCAGGCGGCGGGCTACGACTACGAGATCCAGGAAGGCGAAGGCGCCTTTTACGGGCCAAAGCTCGAATTCGTGCTCACCGATGCCATTGGCCGCGACTGGCAATGCGGCACGCTGCAAATCGATCCCAACCTGCCGGAGCGTCTGGACGCCAGCTATATCGGTCAGGATGGCGACAAGCACCGCCCGCTGATGCTGCACCGGGCCACCCTGGGCTCATTCGAGCGTTTCATCGGCATTTTGATCGAAGAACATGCCGGCAAGCTGCCGTTCTGGCTGGCCCCGCGCCAGGTTGTTGTCGCCTCCATTACCTCGGACGCGGATGACTATGTGCAAGAGGTCGTGGCCGAGCTGCAGGCAGCAGGCGTGCGGGCTGAGGCAGATATTCGCAATGAAAAGATCAACTACAAGGTCCGCGAGCATTCCCTCGGCAAGGTGCCGGTGATTCTGGCCATTGGTCATCGCGAAGTGGAAGAGCGCACCGTCTCGATCCGCCGCCTTGGCGAAAAGCAGACCCGTGTCGACAGTCTCAAAAATGTTACAAAGGCGCTAAAGCTCGAAGCGACCGCGCCCGACCTTTTGTAACATTTACCCATAAAAGCGCATTTGGCGGCCCCCATCTGGGGGCCGTTTTGCTTTGAATTCCGCTAATTTCATTTATTTTCAGACACCTATACTGTATGCTTTTGTCACATAGGCTGACGCAGCCGTGAGACACGCTCTCGTGACTTAAACTCTCCCTCACATCGGGTTAGGTTTTTGGTGTCAACAAGACAGCGAATAAACAGCGCAAGACCAACACAAAAGGAATTCATGATATGTCGAAAACTTCCAAATCTTTCGCCGTTGCCAGTGCCGTAGCCGCCGCTCTGACCGCAGCCGCCACCATGCCTGCCGCCGCCGCCACAAAGGAAAAGTGCTATGGTGTATCCCTTGCCGGTCAAAATGACTGCGCCGCGGGTCCCGGCACAACCTGCGCCGGCAGCTCGACCGTTGATTATCAGGGCAACGCCTGGACCCTGGTCGACGCGGGCACCTGTGCCGACGTCGAACTGCCCGACCTCGCCGATGGCACCAAGCGCACTGGCTCGCTGGAAGCCCTAGAGCGCGATCTGCCTGCATAAGTCAGCGCTTTAAACAAACCCCAAGAGGCCGGTGACGACGCTGGCCTCTTGGCTCCCTCCTCTGCCGCCTGACTGTCCGAATGGGCCCCCTGCCTGACACTCTCTGCAGACCATCGCATGTGGCTGTTTGCTCAAATGTTTTTTCCTGACCTCCTCCTGCTTTGACCTGATCTGTCCGGTTCGGGTCCGACTGATATGAGATCTGCCATGCTTCACCCCCGCACCGCTCCCTCCCTGCCCAATGCCCCCGGCGTTGGCTACAAACCGCAGCATTTTGCTGAGATCATGGAACAGGCTGACCCGGTGCAATGGCTGGAGATTCACGCCGAAAACTATATGGGCGCGGGCGGGCGCCCCCTGGCCCAGCTGCGCCACCTAGCCAAAAAATTTGCCATCTCGGTACACGGTGTTGGTCTGTCGATTGGTGGAGAGGCCCCTCTGGACCCAGAGCACCTGGCCCGCTTGAAACACCTGCTGGGCTGGCTTAATCCAGCCAGCTTTTCCGAACATCTCGCATGGTCGACCCATGAGGGACAGTTCTACAACGACCTGCTGCCGCTGCCCTATACCGATGCAACGCTCGACCGGGTCTGCAGCCATATTGATCAGCTGCAAGAGGCGATCGGCCGCCCAATGATGCTGGAAAACCCTTCCAGTTACCTCGCCTTTGCCGAGAGCACCTGGTCAGAGCCGGATTTTCTGGCTGAGATCAGCCAACGCACCGGCTGCGGATTGCTGCTGGACGTGAACAATGTCTTTGTTTCGGCCACCAATCTGGAGTTCTCTCCGCAGGGCTATATTGATGCCTTTGCCTTGGACAAGGTGGGGGAAATCCACCTTGGGGGGCACGACGAAGATACCGATGATCAGGGACGGCCGCTGTTGATCGACAGCCATGGCCACGCCGTGGTCGATCCTGTCTGGTCCCTGCTGGACTACACGCTTGACCGCGCCGGTCCCAAGCCAGTGCTGATTGAATGGGACACAGATGTTCCTGACTGGCCCACCCTGGCTGCCGAAGCGGAACGCGCCGCCTTTGCCCTTGCCAGCCTCCCCACCACGACCACAGCCACCGCAACACAGCACGTTCCGGCATGAGCAGAACCACAAAACCCCAGGGACCTGCGGTCGATCAGGCCCAGTTCATCACAGCGCTGATGGATGCTGCCGTGCCGGTGCCCGCCGGTCTGGTTGATCAGGCGGCAGAAGCGGCAGGTCGGCGGTTTTCCGTTTACCGCAATAATGTCGCGGTTTCGCTGACCGAGGCCATGCACAGCGCCTTTCCGGTGATTGCCAAGCTTTTGGGGCGTAAAAACATGGATGGATTATCCGGTCTTTATCTGCGCGCCCATCCCCCCAGCTCGCCCCTGATGATGTTCTATGGCGCTGAGTTCCCCGCCTTTCTGGAAGGCATGCAGCAGCTGGATCATCTTGGATATCTTGGGGATGTCGCCCGGCTGGAACTGGCCCTGCGCCACGCCTATCACGCCGCCGATGCCACAGCCATTGACCCGTTGCAGCTGGCTGGCCTGTCAGAGCAGAGCCTGTTGCAGGCCAGGCTTTGTCTTGCCCCGGCGCTGCATCTGCTGCGCTCCCCCTGGCCGATCCATTCGATCTGGCGCTTCAACACCGAAGAAAAGGCGCCAAAACCGCAGGCCGGCGCCGAGGCCGTGGTGATCACCCGCCCCGAATACGACCCCCTGCCGCAGGTGGTCAGCGCCGCGGATGCCGCCTGGATTGAGGCTTTGATGCGGGGGGCCAGCATTGGCGAGGCCCTCGGCCAAGCCCAGGACCTAGATACTGATTTTGACCTCAGCTCCCCACTCACCCTGTTGTTGCAGGGCGGAGCAATCACTCGACTTGAAGAAAGCAAAGGGTAACAACATGCACGCACTTGTCACCATTCATAACGCCGTTTTTGGCCTGGTAGAAAAGGCTGGCACCTGGGTGCTGCCGCTGGCGGCACGCTTTGTCTTTGCCGCCACTCTGCTGCTCTACTATTGGAATTCTGGCCTGACCAAGCTGGGCGACGGCATTTTGGGCCTGTTCAGCCCGTCTATTGGCGCCTACTCCCAGATCTTTCCCAAACAGCTCGAAGCCGCGGGATATGATGTGTCCCAATTCGGCATCTTTCATCAGCTGGTTGTTCTGGCAGGCACATATGCCGAATTCATCCTGCCCCTGTTGATCCTGCTGGGCCTGTTCACCCGCTTGGCGGCGCTGGGAATGATCGGATTTATCATCGTGCAGTCGCTGACCGACGTCATTGGCCACAATGCCACCGATGCAAAAACCCTGGGCGCCTTGTTCGACCGCTTCCCGGATAGCATCATCCTGGATCAACGTCTGTTCTGGGTCTTTGTTCTTGCCGTTCTGGTGATCAAAGGCGCAGGCGCGCTGTCCTTGGACCGGATCATCAAGCGCCGCCTTGAAACTGAGGCGATGTAATCTTTCATAAAGCACGAATAAAGGCGCCCTGCTCCCGGCAGCGGCGCCTTTTTTATGTCTTAACACGACCGCCCCAAAGCCCCGCGGTTTCACACCTTCAGCAAGGCCGCCTGTGTTGCCTTGTCCCAGCCCAGAAACAGGCCATCAGCGGTCTGAATCAATGGACGTTTCATCAAGGTCGGATGCTGTTGCAACAGGTCAATTGGTGCGCCGGCGCGCTCCTCTTCGCTCAGCCCGCGCCAAGTGGTTGACCGGGTATTTACCACTTTGTCGCCAAACTGCGCCAGCGCCTCTGCCAACAGCTCTGTTGGCACCCCTTCGCTTCGGACATCCACCAGGCCCGCGTCAGGCAATTGTTTCAACGCCTTACGACAGGTATCGCAGTTCTTTAAGCCATAAAGGATCATCAATTTTCCTTCCTCAGCGTGGCAATGAGCACAATCTAAAGAAGAATACCCATAGCCACTTGATTTATTTTCCCTGCATGCAACAGTTGCAACAGGGCTGACACACAGGTCGGCACTGGTGTGGCCTGCATGTCAGCAGACTACGTTTGAAAACAATGGGCTGCCTGTCGCAAACCCCGAAATTCTCTGGGCTGCCCCAGAACAACACATAAGTAGAAGGAGACACGGGAAATGCCAAGTGGCACCGTGAAATGGTTTAACACAACCAAAGGATTTGGCTTCATTGAACCCGACGGCGGCGGAAGTGACGTCTTTGTGCATATCTCTCAGGTTGAGCGGTCCGGCCTTACTGGTCTCGCTGACAATATGAAAGTTGACTATGAGCTCACCGAGGGACGCGATGGCCGACAAATGGCGGGAGAAATCAAACCCCTTCAGAGCTCTAACTAATCTGAGAGACGCGCCCTGGGGCCTTGCCCCAACCGCACGGCCTGCTGGTTCAAGCCTCTGCACATGCGCGTTGCCGACAGTGCGCCCCTTCAGCGGTTGCTTGGAGGCAGCTTGCGTTCAGCAACGCTCAAATCCGCTCCCAGCCGACCGTCAAGACTTAGGCAGGAACGGGTAAAGCGCCCTCTTAGCGGCCAGAATGGATGCGCAGATATTCCACCATGACGCAGGCCGGATCTGCGGGGCGCAGCTGGGTGTCGCCTTGCCGTTGCCACTCCGCCTCTGGTATCTCAGGAAAGAACGTATCTGCGCCCTCGACCTCTACCGCGACCTCGGTAATCAACAGCCGATCCGCGATCTGCATCATTTCGCGGTAGATCCCCGCGCCCCCGATCCCGTAAACCCGACGATAGCCCTGGGCATAGGCCGCAGCAACGGCCTCAGTGACTGAGCCATGCACCTCATCTGCTGCCTCGGGGTTGGAAGAAACCACCAGGTTCAGGCGGTTTTTCAAGGGCTTGAACGGCAGACTGTCCCAGGTGTTGCGCCCCATGACAATGGCCCCGCCAAGGGTTTCACGCTGAAAAGCCTTAAGATCCTCGGGGGCATGCCAGGGAATGGTATTGTCCTTGCCAATGGCGCCATTGCGGTCGCGGGCAACAATTAGGGTAATCATTCTACGGTCTGCCTTGAAACAGGGCCCCGCCTGCGGTGGGGGTGGATGAAACGACAAAAGGCGAGCGGCGCCTGACGAGCAGTTTTACACTGCGACGGGGGCCTTGATGCCCGGATCGGGATCATAGTTCAGGACCTCAAAATCATCATAGGTAAAATCAAAAATCGACGAGACCTGCCGTTTGATCCGGATCTGTGGCAGCGGCTTAGGGCTGCGCGACAGCTGTAGTGCCACCTGGTCCTGATGATTTGAATAGATATGCGCATCGCCAAAACTGTGGACAAAGTCCCCCGGCTCATAGCCCGTCACATGGGCCAGCATCACCTGCAACAAGGCGTAGGAGGCAATGTTGAAGGGCACCCCAAGAAACATATCCGCCGAACGCTGATACAGTTGCAGATGCAGCTTGCCGCCTAACACCCGAACCTGCCACAGCGTATGGCAGGGCGGCAGCGCCATATCTGGCACATCGCCAGGGTTCCAGGCGGAAACAATCAGACGGCGGCTGTCTGGGCTGGTTTTGATCATCTCTACCAGGTCGGCGATCTGATCAACCGAACCAGCGCGATAGAGCGGCTCATCCCCGGTGGTGCCGGGCACCAGCTCCAGTTTTGGAAAGCTGCGCCACTGGTGGCCATAAACCGGCCCGAGGTCACCGTTTTCATCGGCCCATTCGTCCCAGATCGAGACCCCATTGTCTTTGAGATACTTGATATTGGTATCGCCGGACAGGAACCACAAAAGCTCATGTATGATTGAGCGCAGATGCAGCTTTTTGGTGGTCACCAGCGGAAAACCATCCGCCAGAGGGTATCGTGTCTGCATACCAAAACAAGAGATCGTACCGGTGCCAGTGCGATCGCTGCTGGGCACCCCGGTTTCCAGAATTTGGCGCAAGGCCGCGTGATATTGCTGCACAGTGATCCCTCTTTGACACTCGATGCCTGTCCTGCAGTCATAGCGGGGAGTGACCCCAAATAACAAGCCGATGCGTCGCGGCGGATTGGCACCAGTTGCACAGTCATGCAGCACACATAGGGCGCGAAAGGCGGCGGTGGCCACCGTTCTGCCTTCACGTCCTGGCGCCTACATGTGGAAACTCCAAGCCTTCCGGCCCTGCGAATCGATTGGATCTGGCCTATAGTGCGGGCAAGTTGTACCAAGCAAAATAAACTCTCCGAAAAATCTTCGCCCTCACACCTTGGGCGAGGAGATGTCAAACGATCAAGGATCCTCGCACATGGCGCTTACTTATTTGCACGTAATGGTTCGGGTGAAAGACCTGGAAAAATCCAGAGCATTTTATGAACTTCTGGGACTGCGCGAAACCCGGCGCTACGACAGCGAAAAGGGCCGTTTCACCCTGCTCTATCTGGCTGCCCCCGGTCAGGAAGAAACCCCGGTTGAGCTGACCTATAACTGGGATGGCGACGAGGGCCTGCCGAGTGACAGCCGTCACTTTGGCCATCTCGCCTATGGGGTCGATAATATCTATGAAACCTGCCAGTTTTTGCAGGACAACGGCGTCACCATCAACCGCCCCCCCCATGACGGGCGCATGGCCTTTATTCGCTCGCCCGACAATATCTCAATCGAGCTGCTGCAAAATGGCGAGGCACTGGAGCCAGCAGAGCCCTGGTCCAGCATGGCAAACACAGGCCACTGGTAAGACCGGCCACTGGTAAAACCAGCCCCGGCGTTCTGCCTTTGCGATAACAGGCAGGCAGATATAAGAACGCACCGCCAGTCCGGTTAGGACTTTGCGGTGCGTTTTATAGCGAACCCGAGTTCTTCAAGTCTAGATGCGACTGGTGTTCAGCCGAATCAGGATTATTTGGATATGGGCGGTGCATTTCTTGCCCACCCAGGTCTTTTCTCAGGGAGCTTTTGCCCCCAAAGATCTGTTTTTAATAGATATAGCGGATCTGATCCGACCAATACCGTTCCACACGCTTCAGCGAGCTTGTGATGTCAGCGATGCCTTCGCGGCTGATAACATCCTTGCCCTCTAGGCCTTCGGCGTGGCGTGCAAAGAGGCCCGCGACGATATCGCGGATCTCGCGACCGCGTGGCGTCAGGCGAACCCGAACAGACCGGCGATCAATCTCGCAGCGCTGATGGTGCATATAGTCCAGCTCAACCAGCTTTTTCAGATTGTAGCTGACATTGCTGCCCTGATAATAGCCACGGCTCTTGAGCTCACCGGCAGTGACTTCATTGTCACCAACGTTGAACAAGAGCAGTGCCTGCACTGCGTTTATTTCCAGAACGCCGACGCGTTCGAACTCATCCTTGATAACATCCAACAACAGCCGGTGCAGTCGCTCCACCAGTGCCAGCGCTTCAAGGTAACCAGTCATGAACCCTTTGCGGTCCTGCTGGCCGATTGGCATTTCCATACTCATTCGCATCTCCGACTCGAGTTTGCTCAGGAGAGAATGCAGAAAATTCCCCAAAAATGCGTTAAGCTGGTTTTTTATTTAGTTTGATGGGTTTGTGCGACTTCCCTGATCAGAGCCTCATAAGAGCTGGGGGCAGCAACCTGCCCTGTCACCCACTGATAGAGATCCTGATCGTTCTCGTGCAGCATCTGATCATAGAGATCCAGCTTGGCCGCATCCATCGCAGGCAAGTTGGCATCTGCATAGGCAGTGAGCAGAATATCCATTTCTTTAATGCCGCGACGCATGGACCGCATCTTTAGACGCTTGAGGCGATGTTCGTGCAATTCCGTCGTTTCAGTCATCCAATCAGCCTCACGTAGACGCGGCACTCTGCACCAGTGTGCGAAGCTTCTTTTCCAGCCGTGCGGCGCGCTCGGCATTGCTGCGCATCTCATTGCGCAGGGCGCGCAGCTCATTCAGCACACCGGCAAAATCGCCCACCGCAAGATCCACATCTGCGGGTTCCGACATCCCCTCGCCCTCGCCGGTCAGCAACCAGGACATCGAGACATTCAACAGCCCCGATACCATCGACAGCTTGTTGGCGCGTGGTTCAGACAGATCCTGTTCCCAGCCCATCAGAGTGGACTTCTTGATCCCAAGGCGTCGCGCCAGCTGTGCCTGGGTCATATCGGCGGCCTCGCGGGCGGCGGCGACACGATCGCCAAATGTTGCTGCCTCTGGTCCGAACCAATCTGTTGTTTCGTCAGACATTTGCCATCTCCGTTTCTGCTCTTTGTCAATGCTGCTTGATCGCAATTTGGTGGCACCCTATGACAGATACCAAGAACATTCAAACAAGGACCCGCAGCCATGTCTTTCCTCTCCAAGACCCTCGAGCGTGTAAAACCGTCGCCCACGATTGCGATTACTGCAATGGCTGCCGAGCTGAAAGCTGCTGGCCGGGATGTGATCGGGCTAAGCGCGGGTGAACCAGATTTTGACACCCCGCAGAACATCAAGGATGCGGCAAATGCCGCCATTGCTGCGGGCAAGACAAAATACACCGCCCCTGACGGCATCATCGAGCTGAAACAGGCCATCTGCGCCAAATTTGAGCGCGAGAATGGCCTGTCCTATGAACCGGCACAGGTCTCAGTTGGCACCGGCGGCAAGCAAACGCTGTACAATGCGCTGATGGCAACACTTAACCCCGGCGACGAGGTGATCATTCCAGCCCCCTACTGGGTTAGCTACCCGGATATGGTGCTGCTGGCCGGCGGCACACCTGTCGCGGTCGAGGCCAGCCTGGAAACGGATTTCAAACTGACGCCCGCACAGCTGGAAGCGGCGATAACGCCCAATACAAAATGGTTCATCTTCAACTCGCCCTCCAACCCCAGCGGTGCCGGCTATACTCGCGCCGAGTTGAAGGCCTTGACAGATGTGCTGATGCGCCATCCCCACGTCTGGGTGATGTCAGATGATATGTACGAACACCTGGTCTTTGATGGGTTCGAATTCACCTCTCCAGCGCAGGTGGAGCCCGGTCTGTATGACCGCACGCTGACCTGCAACGGAGTGTCCAAAGCCTATGCCATGACCGGCTGGCGCATTGGCTATGCCGCAGGCCCCCAGCATTTGATTGCTGCCATGCGCAAGATCCAGTCTCAGTCAACCTCCAACCCCTCTTCGATCAGCCAATGGGCAGCGGTTGAGGCGCTGAATGGCCCGCAGGATTTCCTCGCGACCAACAATGTCGCCTTCAAACGGCGCCGCGATCTGGTGGTGGCTGCTCTCAACGCCATCGACGGCGTGACCTGCCCCACACCAGAAGGCGCCTTTTATGTCTATCCGTCGATCAAAGGTCTGATCGGCAAGACAACGCCCAAAGGCACAGTGATTGAGGACGACAAGGCCTTTGCCACGGCGCTTTTGGCTGAGGCGGATGTCGCGGTGGTCTTTGGCGCGGCCTTTGGCCTGTCGCCAAATTTCCGGGTCAGCTATGCCACCTCGGACGAAGCCCTCACCGAGGCCTGCGCGCGTATTGCCGCGTTCTGCGCCTCCCTGACCTAAGCCAAAGGATCCAAGCTGATGGCTGCAACGCTGCCCGAGTATTTCTTTCGCGTGCGTGAAAACGGTGCTTTTGTGTTTCGGGTTGATACCGAAAACCGGCAGCGGCGCATCGACATGGATCAGATTGCAGCCATCAACATCCGCAACGGCGAGATCAAGCCACATGGCGGACGCGCCCTGTCAGACCAGGATCTGGCGGCGATCAAATCCTGGATGGCAGACCGGCGCGCGGTCCTGGCCGCACGGGACATAGATGACATCAAGCGGGCGGTGGATCACCTGAACCTCACCGCCCATTGGGCCCAGACCAAGGCCACCGATGAACAGCTCGAAGCTGTCACCGATGATCTGTTGCTGACCATGCATGACCTGCGCAGCGTCTTGGTGCGCAAAAAGGCAGATCGGCTCATCAAGGGACAAAAAGACGACTAAGCTCTGCAGCCCGCCCCGGCGTTTTAGCAAATCACTGTGGCGATTTACGCTGCAGGCTTTTCTTCTGTCAGCAGGATGGAATGGCGCCAAAAGCGCGACATCAGGAAGACACCAGCAAAGCAAAGCCCCAGCACCAGCCCCGACCAGACCCCGACGCCGCCCCAGCCAAAGGTAAAGCCAAAGAGATAAGAGGCCGGAACGCCAATCGCCCAATAGCTGAGCGCCGCAATCACCATCGGCCAATTGGTGTCCTGCACACCGCGCAGCAAGCCCAGCGCGATCACCTGCATACCATCCGCCAGCTGAAACAGGGCTGCCATCGCCAAGAGACCCGCCCCAACAATCAGGATTTCAGGCTTGTTGGGGTCCGTGGGGTCCAGAAACAGCGAAATCAGCGGGTCCGGGACCAATAAAAAGGCCGCACTGCCAAGCAGCGCCATGGCCAGCGACAGTAAAATCACCACCCGGGCGCCCAGCGCCATATGAGCGCGATCACGGCGCCCATAGGCGTTGCCGGCACGAATAGTGGCAGCATTGCTCAGGCCCAGATGCACCATGAATGTCAGCCCCGACAGCGTCATCGCCACGCCATGGGCCGCCAGCGGGATGGTTCCCAACCAGCCCATCATCATGGCGGAGGCGGCAAACAGGCTGACTTCGCTTAGATTTGTCAGACCAATGGGCATGCCCAATTTAAACACCCGGAAAAACATCTCCCAATCCGGGCGGTGAAAATTCTTTAACAGTTCATGCTCGGGCAGCACCCACAGTGCGTATGCTCCCACTGTCAGCAAGGACACCGACTGCGTCGCAATCGAGGCATAGGCCGCCCCGGCAATGCCCAGCTCTGGTGCGCCCCAGTTGCCAAAAATCAGCGCATAGTTCACCAGCCCGTTCACCACAGCCGCCAAAATGGTGATCCAAAGCACGATCTGCGTGCGCTCCAGCGCTGCCAGATAAGATTTCAACACCATGACCAGCAACGCCGGAAACAGTCCCCACCCCGCCAATTGCAAATAGGCAGAGGCCGGTCCTGCCACTTCTGGATTTTGTCCCAGCGCCAACAAGATATATTCTGAAAACAGCAGCACCGGCATCGCCGCCACAGCATAAAGCAGCGACAGCCACAGCCCCATGCGGGTGGCGCGGCGGATCTGGCGCTCTTCCCCGGCCCCGGCAGCGGCGGCCACCAGAGGCATTACCGCAAAGGCGAATCCTGCACCCATCAGGAAAAACACAAAGAAATAGGATCCGGCCAGTGTCACCGCCGCCAGAGCCTCGGCCCCGTACCAGCCCAGCATGAGCGAATCCGTCATGCCAATGGCATATTGCGCCACGTGACCGCCAACCAACGGAAAACCAAGCAAAGACACAGCCCGCAGGTGGCCGCCTTTGGTCATTCTGGATGTGGTAAGATGAGTGCTGGATTGATCTATCATAGGGCAGTCTTAGCAGGTACTGCGCCCCCGGCAAGTACCGACAGTGCTGCGCGCAATACTACCCCAATAACGCCCCCAGGCAGGGGGCGCTATCGCACTCAGTGTATCACGCTTTTGCGTCTGGATGCAGAGCCTTACCCAGAATGTGATCGGACCGATGAATCACATGATGCGCCTGGCCCACGATCAGTGGATCAGGGGCCTGAGCGATTGAGGGATCTTTGCCCGGGTAGTCCACTGTGCTCAGGAAATGTCGCATGCAATTCAGGCGCGCTCGTTTCTTGCAGTTGGATTTGACGACGGTCCAGGGCGCGTCTGCGGTGTCTGTGTAAAAGAACATCGCCTCCTTGGCCTCGGTGTAGTCATCCCATTTGCCAAGGCTGGCTTTGTCGATCGGTGACAGCTTCCACTGTTTCAGCGGGTCCGTTTCGCGGGATTGGAACCGGCGCCGCTGTTCGGCCTGAGTGACCGAGAACCAGTATTTATAAAGCCGCACACCAGACCGCACCAACATCCGCTCCAGCTCAGGTGTCTGGCGCATGAACTCGAGGTACTCATCCGGCTCACAAAAGCCCATGACCCGCTCGACGCCTGCCCGATTGTACCAAGAGCGGTCATAAAGAACAATTTCACCATTGGTAGGCAGGTGATTGATATAGCGCTGGAAGTACCACTGGCCACGCTCTTCGTCGGTGGGTTTATTCAAGGCAACAACCCGGGCCGAGCGCGGGTTCAGGTGCTCGGTAAAGCGTTTGATCGTCCCCCCTTGCCCGCAGCATCACGCCCTTCAAACACCATGGCGAATTTCTGGCCCGTGTCCTGCGCCCAGATCTGAACCTTCAACAGCTCTGCCTGCAGGCGCGCCTTCTCGGCCTCATAGGTCCGACGCGACATCTTACGCTTGTAGGGATAGCGCCCACTTTCAAAGACCCGACGGATATCTTCCGGTCGTGTCGCGAAGGTGGTGGAAATTTGAAGGTGGCGTAATCTCCGGGTGAACTGAACCCACCCAACCGGCGGCAGCAACCGCCAGGGAGATCACGCCATGAAGAACAATACCGACACTGCCGCGCTTTCGCTACTG
>CAJQNB010000012.1 GCA_905479575.1 uncultured Pseudophaeobacter sp. | reverse complement strand
CGGCAAGCGCCTGTTCGATGAAGGCGCAGTACCGGGCGACCTAGCGCTGGTGAAATCCGAACCGTGCTCAAACGGCGCAGTGATGAATATCTATCGGCGGGCCAGTTGACGAGGTGGGCGGCTAGAATTCCACGCCGATCTGGGCCTTGATGCCGGCGCGGAAGGGGTGCTTGATCTGTTCCATCTCGGTGACCAGGTCGGCGATCTCGATGAGTTCTTCCTTGGCGTTGCGGCCGGTCATTACGACGTGGGTCATTTCCGGCTTTTCGGTTGTGAGGAACCTGGCGACCTCGTTGACGTCGATGTAGTCATAGCGCAGGGCGATGTTGATCTCATCAAGCAGCACCATGGTATTGCGCTCGTCGCGGATCATCTCCTTGGCCTTTTCCCAGCCCTTCTTTGCCGCAGCAATGTCACGCGCCTTGTCCTGGGTTTCCCAGGTAAAGCCTTCGCCCATGGCGTAAAACTGGCACAGATCGCTAAAATTCTCTTCGATCAATGTGCGCTCGCCGGTCTGCCAGGCGCCCTTGATGAACTGCACCACCGCCGAGGGCATCCCATGGGCAATACAGCGCATGATCATGCCGAATCCCGAGCTGGATTTGCCCTTGCCGGGGCCGGTGTGGACGATGATCAGCCCCTTTTCCCCATCCTTGTTTTTCATCATGCGATCACGCGCGGCCTTCTTCTTGGCCATCTTGGACGCGTGACGTGCCGCTTCCTCTTCTGAAATGCCGATTTCGGACGTATCGCTCACGGTGTTCACTCCTGCTGTTTGCCCAAGTCTTGACAAGGAAGGCCTCGATAGCGCAAGGGGTTTTCGTTGGTTCCTGCAAATTGCAGGCGAAGAGGGAATGTGACAGGCTGATACCTGGCTTTGGTATCGGCTTTCAAGCACAGCCGCCCCCGCGACCGTGACCGGAGAGGTCTCTGATGCCACTGGCCCGTGTGTTTTGCACATCGTCGGGAAGGCAAGAGCACCGCAGACAGGCCCTGGCCTGTTGGAATCCGCAAGCCGGGAGACCTGCCAACGGATGAGACAACGAGCGGACGGGGTGTGTCGCGACTGGTTGTGGGAGTGCACCCTCTGCCCTCTCTCCACTGGCCCAGCCCCCGGTCCCTCACATACAAAGGACGCGCGCGCTGATGGCAGAAGATATGGCACTCCCCGCCACTGAAGATACCGCAGAGGTTACTTTGACCATCTGCACCACCTGCAAACGCGACGGCGTCGACCCCGAGGCCACCCGCCCCGGCGCGCTGCTGATGGCTGCCCTGTCCGATGCCAGCCTGCCTGCAGGTGTCACGGTGCGCGGTGTTGAATGCCTGTCGGCCTGCAAACGCGGCTGCGCCATGGTATTGACTGGCGGAGAAGCCCGCTGGAGCTACATCTACGGCGATCTCGACCCTGCCGCCCATGTGGACGACATCCTGGCGGGCGCCGCCGCCTATGCCTCTACGACAGATGGGCTGGTGCCCTGGCGTGAGCGCCCCCAGGTGTTCCGCAAACAATCTATCGCCCGCATCCCTCCGATCACCCTGCCTTCCAAGGATTAAATCCCCATGAGCGACCTCAACAAGATCCCCGTCACCGTTATCACCGGCTTTTTGGGCGCGGGTAAAACCACCCTGATCCGCCACCTGATGCAGAACCCCCAGGGCAAACGTCTTGCGGTTCTGGTCAATGAGTTTGGCACCGCCGGTGTCGATGGCGACATCCTGAAGTCCTGCGCCGATGAAAACTGCCCGGAAAACAACATCGTAGAACTTGCCAATGGCTGCATCTGCTGCACCGTGGCGGATGATTTCATTCCCACCATCGAGGCCCTGATGGCGCTGCCGGAACAGCCCGAGCATATCCTGATCGAAACCTCCGGTCTGGCCCTGCCCAAACCCCTGCTCAAGGCCTTTGACTGGCCCGCGATCCGCTCGCGGATCACCGTGGATGGTGTCATTGCCCTGGCCGATGCCGAGGCCGTGGCCGCCGGGCAGTTTGCCCCCGATCTGGCCGCCGTTGCCGCCCAACGCGAGGCCGACGACAGCCTCGACCACGAAACACCACTCTCCGAGGTGTTTGAGGATCAGATCTCCTGCGCCGACATCGTCTTGCTGTCCAAAGCCGACCTGGCGGGCGAGGCCGGTCTGGAGGCCGCCCGCAAGATCGTCCAAGCCGAAGCACCTCGCCAGCTGCCGATCCTGCCCATGAGCGAAGGGGTGATTGATCCGCGTATCATTCTGGGCCTGAATGCCGCCGCCGAAGACGATCTGGAGGCTCGCCCCAGCCATCACGATGGCCACCACGATCACGAACACGACGATTTTGAGAGCATTGTTGTCGATATGGGCGAAGTCGCCGACCCAGAAGCGTTGCAAAATGCCATCGTGAAACTTGCCCGCACCCGCAATATACTGCGCGTCAAAGGCTATGTTGCGGTGGAGGGAAAACCGATGCGCATGTTGGTTCAGGCCGTGGGCGAGCGCCTGCGGGCCCAGTATGACCAGCCCTGGGGCGACGCGCCACGTCGCACCCAGCTGGTGGTGATTGCAGAACACGACAATATCGACGGCGCTGCGATTCGCGCCGAATTGGGGGCCTGATCCCCATGGCCCTGCGCTTCATCTGTCCGGCTCCGCTGCGGAAAGGATCGCGCCCCTCCCAGGGGGAGCGCGCTCACGCCCGCCTTGGGGCTGGATCAGATGTGCGCGCGGGCGCAATACAGGGCCTGAATGCAGGCCAATACTTTTCTCCACTTGCGCGAGGCAATAGCTGATGCATGTCGTCTTTCGCGAAAGCCACGGGTTGGATCAGACCGACACACCGCAGGATCTGGGACAGACCCCTGCGGATCTGGTGGTGCTGTCGTTCTCTGACAGTGACCTTGGCGCTTTTGCGGCAGGCTGGCATCGCGCAAATGGAAACCTGCCCAGCCTCCGGCTGGCCAATTTGGTTGCGCTGAAACATCCCCTGTCGGTGGATACCTATGCGGAACAAACGCTGGAGGGCACCAAGGGCATTCTGGTGCGCCTCATCGGTGGCGAAAGCTATTGGCCCTATGGCCTGGCCACTCTGCAGGATCTGGCCCGCCGCAAGGGCATCGCCCTCGCCCTGCTGCCAGCAGATGGTCGCGATGACCCTCGTCTCGACGAACTCTCCACCCTGCCGGTCTCAACCCTGCGTCGGTTGCAGGCGCTTTGTGATGCGGGCGGGGCTGTGGCGGCTCAGGCAGCGCTGGCCCAGCTTTCTTTGGCAGCCGGGCTTTATGCCGGACCGGTCCTGGGGCTCAAATCCACGCCTGAGTATGGGTTTTATGACCCCGAAAAAGGCGTCATTCCCATCCCCACCCGAACCGACAAACCTTTGGTTCTGGTCAGCTTTTACCGTTCCTATCTGACGGCGGCGGATACTGCTCCGGTGGATGCACTGATTGCCGAGCTGCGCGCCCGTGGTTATGCCGCCTATGGGGTCTTTGCCGCCAGCCTCAAATCTCCTGACACGGCAAACTGGCTGCGTGACGCGCTGCCTGCTTTGGACCCTGCCGCCATCATCAACGCCACCGCCTTTTCGGCCCAGGGCAGCGATGGCAGCGCCTCGCCGCTCAATACCAGTGGCTGCCCGGTGTTTCAGGTGGCGCTATCGACAGCCCGCAAAAAGGACTGGTCAGAGGCAGCCCGCGGGTTGTCGCCCGCCGATCTGGCCATGCATGTGGTGCTGCCCGAAGTAGACGGGCGCATCCTTGCAGGGGTGATCAGTTTCAAATCTCCCGGCAAGCAGGATCCAGCGCTGCAATACTCGCGGTTTGCCCATCGTCCCGTGCCCGATCGCGTTGCCGCTGTCATCGACCGGGTGGAGGGCTGGCTGCGCCTCGCGACCCTGCCCAATGAGCAAAAACGGCCCTGCCTGATCCTGTCGACCTACCCCGGCAAGGCCCATAACCTGGCCCATGCCGTGGGGCTGGACGCCCTGGCCTCCTGCAGCGAAATCACAACCGAGCTCGCCGCCCAGGGCTATGACATCACGCCCCAGAAGGATCTTGGCCAACGGCTGGGGTCACAAACCCTTAGCTACGCCCTGGCCGACTATGTGACGGCTCTGGAAACGCTCCCTGAAACTCTGCGCGACACCCTAACGGCAGCCTGGGGCGCGCCTGAGGACGACCCGGACTGTCGCGACGGCGCCTTTCATTTCAAGGCAATCCAGGCCGGCAAGGCGCTGATCACGCTGCAGCCAGAACGCGGCGAGGTACAGGCCCGCGTCGAGGACTACCACGATCTGGAGCGCACCCCGCGCCATGCCTATGTCGCCTTCTATCTCTGGCTGCGCCAGCGCAGCGACGCCCTGGTCCATATCGGCGCCCATGGCACGCTGGAATGGCTGCCCGGCAAATCCGTGGCGCTGTCCGACAGCTGCTGGCCCGAGGCGCTGACAGGCGACCTGCCGGTGGCCTATCCCTTTATTGTCAACGATCCCGGCGAGGCGGCGCAGGCCAAGCGCCGCATTGGCGCCGTGACCCTTGGCCACCTGCCGCCGTCCCTGGCTCAGAGCAGCCTGCCCGAGGGCATGGCCCGGCTGGAACACCTGCTGGATGAGTATTCCACCGCTGATGGGTTGGACCCGGCCCGACGTGACCGGCTGCTAGAGGACATCCGCGCCGAGGCCCAGGGCACCGGCGTCGAAGCTGATCTGGGCCTCACCCCTGACTGTTCCGCCGCCGAAGCAATCACCCGGATCGACGCCTTTGTCTGCGACATCAAGGAAAGCCAATATGGCGAAGGGCTGCATATCTTTGGCGCGGGCGCCTGTGGCAGCGAAGAACGCGCCGGGCTTGTGGCGGCGCTGGCGGGCAGGATGGTCGCCCCCGGCCCCTCTGGCTCGCCGTTTCGCGGCCGCTCTGATGTGCTGCCCACCGGGCGCAACCTCTTTACCACCGACCCACGCTCGGTGCCGTCACGGGCGGCGCATGCGCAGGGGGCCAAGCTGGCGGAAGAGCTGCTGCGCCGCCACCTTCAGGACCATGGCGACTGGCCGCAGGGGCTGGTGATTGACCTCTGGGGCTCTGCCACCATGCGCACCGCCGGAGAAGAATTTGCCATGGCCCTGCATCTGGCTGGTCTGGCGCCGCAATGGGACAAGGATTCCGAGCGGGTCTCCGGCTTCGAAGTGCTGCCACTCTCGATGCTGGGCCGCCCGCGTATCGACGTGACCCTACGGGTCTCGGGCCTGTTCCGTGATGTCTTTCCAGGTCTGGCGCAGATGTTCGAAGCCGCCGCCGCAGCCCTGGCTGCGCGCGAAGAAAGCAAAACAGACAATCCCTACCTGTCGCAGTCCCCGCGAGTCTTTGGGCCCAAACCGGGTCAATACGGCCTTTCCATGGGGCCCCATATCGACAGCTACAGCGACTCATCGCGCGCCGCAGCGGGCGAGGCCTGGCTGAGCGCCTCCTCCCATGCCATCGACGCCAAGGGCGACATCTCCGAGGCCCGCTCGGCACTGGAAGAGCGCCTGAAAACCGCCGACAGCTTTGTGCATCTGCAGGATCTACCAGAAACCGATCTTTTGGTGGCTTCGGACTATGCCGCCCATGAAGCAGGCTTTGCGGCGGCCATGGCGCGGCTGGGCTCACCAGCTCCGGCGCTGTACCACATGGATGCAACCCGCCCCGACCGCCCTCAGGCGCGCTCATTGGGGGAAGAAATCGCCCGGGTGACCCGCGCCCGCGCCAGCAACCCGGATTGGGCCAGCTCCATGATGCGCCATGGCTTTCGCGGCGGCGCTGAAATTGCCGCCACATTGGATCACATGGCCGCCTTTGCCCATCTGGCCCAGGTGGTGCCCGCCCATCTGTTTGATCTCTACTTTGAGGCAACCCTGGGCCGCGAGGATCTGGTGGAATTCATGCAGGCGGAAAACCCGGCGGCGCTGCAGGCCATGCGCGATCGCTTTCGCGCCCTGGCCGAAGCCGGCCTCTGGGCCACCCGGCGTAACTCGATTATCGCCACGCTGGAGGGCGCCGCATGAGCCGTAGCAGCTCCTCTCCCGCTCCCAAAGTCTATGGCTGGTGCCCAGGTGCCCTGCGCCCGATGATGTCCGGCGACGGGTTGGTTGTGCGAATCCGCGCGCCTCTGGGCCGGTTGAGCCAGGCGCAGGCAAAGACGATTGCCTGTTTGTCGCAGCAACATGGTAATGGGCTGATTGATCTCTCGGCGCGGGCCAACCTGCAACTGCGCGGGATCTCAGACCACAGCCATGCTGCCGTGATCGCGGGCCTTCAGGACATGGGTCTTCTGGACCGGGAGACGGCCACAGAAAGCCGCCGCAATATTCTGCTATCTCCCTTTTGGCAGCCCGGCGATGCCAGTCACACCATTGCCCGCAGCCTGGAACGCGCATTAAAAGCGGCAGAAGATCTCCTGCTGCCCGGCAAATTTGGCTTTGTGGTTGATGCCGGGCCAGAGCCCCAGCTGCAAAGCTGTGCCGCCGATATCCGGATCGAGCGCAGCGGCGACAAGCTCCTGCTTATCGCGGATGGAGCGCAGGCAGGCTGCCCCGTGGAGGTCGAGACCGCAGCCGAAGCCGCCCTTGATCTGGCCCGCTGGTTCCTGGACCAAGGCGGCGCGTCGATGGGACGTGGCAGGATGCAATCCCTGATTGCGCGCCGCGCAGCACCCGCTTCACATTCCTCTCCGCGCAGCTCCAGCGCCCCCGATCCAAGCCCGAGCATGACAGCCTTCGGCCCGCTTGTGGCCCTGGAATTCGGCCAGATCACGGCAGAGGCCTTTGCCAGGCTGGCCGACCATGGTCCCCTGCGTTTGGCTCCCTGGCGAATGATCCTGGTCGAAGGTGCCCCCGAGCTTGCCACCCTGCCCGGTGTGATCCTTGATGCAACGGATCCCCGCCTGCAAGTGCGTGTTTGCACCGGAGCGCCCGGTTGCCTGCAGGCGCTATCGCCAACCCGTGATCTGGCCCGCGATCTGGCGCCCTTTGTGCCAAAGGGCCAGGTCTTGCACATCTCCGGCTGCGCCAAGGGCTGCGCCCATCCCGGCCCGGCCCCCCTGGCGCTTACCGCCACGGCCACCGATACCTTCGATCTGATCCACCATGGCAAGGCCAGTGATCAGCCATCCATAAAAACCCTTAGTGCCAGTGCACTCCGCACTGCGCCAAAAATTCTGACAGAGGGCAGCTAACATGCTCCACACCTATGAAACCAACGGCGCTGCAATCTACGCTGAAAGCTTTGCCACCATCCGCGCCGAGGCGGACCTCGCCCGCTTCAACAAGGATGAGGAAAGCGTTGCGGTGCGCATGATCCACGCCGCTGGCATGGTTGGTCTGGAAGACCACATCCGCTTTTCTCCCGGCATGGCTGAAACCGCCCGTGCCGCCCTCGCCGCCGGGGCACCAATCCTGTGCGATGCGCATATGGTCAGCGAAGGTATCACCCGTCCACGGCTTGCCGCCAACAATGAGGTCATCTGCACCCTGCGCGACCCCAAGGTGCCTGGGATGGCCAAGAAGATGGGCAATACCCGCTCCGCCGCGGCGCTGGAGCTCTGGCGCCCCAAGCTCGACGGTGCGGTTGTGGCCATCGGCAATGCCCCCACGGCGCTGTTTCACCTGCTGAACATGCTCAAAGACCCCGCCTGCCCGCGCCCCGCCGCCATCATCGGCTGCCCGGTTGGCTTTGTCGGCGCCATGGAATCCAAAGAGGCCCTGATGCAGGACTTGCCGGTGCCCGCGATGATCGTCAAAGGCCGCCTCGGCGGCTCCGCCATTACCGTGGCGGCCGTCAACGCGCTGGCCAGTTGGAAAGAGTGACCATGACCAGCGAAACCGCGGGCAAAGTCATCTGTGCCGGCCTGGGGCCGGGCGATCCCGAATTGATGAGCGTCAAATCCTGGCGCGCCATTCAAGGCGCCCGCCATGTGGCCTATTTCCGCAAGGAAGGCCGCAAGGGTCAGGCCCGCAGCCTGGTGGAGGGTCTGTTGCCCGAGGGAGTCGTAGAACACGCCATGGAATACCCGGTCACCACCGAGATCCATTTTTCAGACCCCGAATACAACCGAATGATGGCTGCCTTCTATGATAGCTGGGCCGATACCCTGGCCGAGATTGCCAAGACAGAGAATGTGGTGGTGCTCTGCGAAGGCGACCCGTTCTTTTATGGCTCCTACATGCATCTCTACACCCGGCTCCAGGGCCGCGCGGCGCAGGAAATCATTCCCGGCATCACCGGCATGTCCGGCTGCTGGACAGCCACCGGCCAGCCCATCACCTGGGGCGATGACGTCTTGACCGTGGCCATGGCCACCCTGTCCGAGGCGGAGCTCACCCGCCGCATCCAGGAGACCGATGCGCTGGTGGTGATGAAGATTGGCCGCAACCTGCCAAAACTGCGCCGGGCGCTGCAGGCCGCAGGCAAAACACAAGAGGCCTGGCTGGTGGAACGGGGCACCATGCCCAGCCAGACGGTGCAGAAACTCTCTGAGATCGAGGGCGAAGTGCCTTATTTCTCGATTGTGCTGGTGCATGGACAGGGGCGCCGACCATGACAGAAACAGCATCAACAGACCGGAGAAAAACAGGCTGGGTGAAAATTGTCGGGCTGGGTCCTGGCGATGAAACCATGGTGACAACCCAGGTCCAGCATGTGATCAGTGAGGCCACGGATATTGTCGGCTACATTCCCTATGTCAAACGCATCCCCGAGCGCCCCGGCCTGACCCTGCATGCCACCGACAACCGGGTCGAGATTGAGCGTGCCACCCATGCGCTGGAGATGGCGGCAAGCGGCAAGCGCGTGGCGGTGGTCTCCTCGGGTGATCCCGGCGTCTTTGCCATGGCCTCTGCCGTGTTTGAGGCGCTGGAGGCGGCAAATAAGCTCGCCTGGCTGGATCTGGACATCCAGGTCTTGCCCGGTATCACCGCAATGCTGGCGGCCTCGGCCCGGATTGGCGCCCCTATGGGGCATGATTTTGCCGCCATCAATCTCAGCGACAATCTAAAACCCTGGAGCCTGATTGAAAAACGCCTGCGTCTGGCGGGCGAGGCGGGCTTTGCCATGGGGTTTTACAACCCCCGTTCAAAATCGCGGCCCCATCAGTTTGCCCGTGCGCTGGAAATCCTGCGTGAGGCCTGTGGCGGTGAGACGCTGATTTCCTTTGCCCGCGATGTCTCCAAACCCGATGAGCGTATTACCACCGTGAGCCTCAACGAGGCGACACCTGAGATGGCGGATATGCGCACCGTGGTGATTGTCGGCAACAAAGACACCCGCCGCGTCGGTGCCCATGTCTACACCCCGCGCTATGCGCCCGACGCGGGCTGATCAGGGGTATGAAACAGCCAGGCCATCACTTCTGCCACATCCCCGTAGGTCATACGGGGCGGCACCTGAGGTCTGTCGATCATGATGATCGGCAGGGCGAAGGCGCGCGCGGCGGCAAGTTTGGCCGAGGCGCCCCGTCCGCCGGCATTTTTCGACACTACATGAGTGATGCCATGATGCTGCATCAGGGCCAGATCCCCGGCCTCATCAAAGGGACCACGGGCGATCTCGACGCTGCAATTGGGCAGCGGCAGCTCCGCCTCAGGCGCGTCCACCAGACGCAACAGATAGTGATGCTGCGGCTTGGCGGCAAAGCCCGCCAGGTTCTGTTTGCCAATCGCCAGGAACACCCGCGCCGGCGTCTCCGGCAACGCCTGCACCGCCGCGTCAATATCGCCAACATGGATCCAGTTATCCCCCGCCGCCGGGTGCCAGGGCGGACGCTCATAGGCACAGAGCGGCAGGTTCGCTTCGGCGCAGGCCTGCACCACATTGCGGCTCATCTGGGCGGCAAAGGGATGGGTGGCATCCACCACATGACTGATCTCCTCCTCTCTGAGGTAGCGCAGCAGCCCGTCAACGCCGCCAAAGCCACCCACCCGCAGGGGCAGGGGCTGCGCCACCGGGTTGGCAGTGCGGCCAGCGTAGGAAAACACCGCATCCATGCCCGCCTCAGCCAGGGCTTTGGCCAGTTTGCTGGCCTCTGTGGTGCCGCCCAACACAAGGGTACGTGTCATGTCTGATCCTGTTATCACATCTGTTGCCCCACCGTGGCTGACGGTGATTGGTCTTGGGGAGGATGGACTGGCAGGCCTCTCGGAGGCAAGCCAGAATGCATTGCAGGCGGCGGAAGTCATTTTTGGCGGGCCACGTCATCTGGACTTGGTGAATGCCGGGACCAAAGCACGGCCTTGGCCGGTGCCCTTTTCCACTCAGCCCGTGTTGGAACTGCGCGGCAGCCCAGTGGTGGTGCTTGCCTCGGGCGATCCCTTCTGGCACGGCGCCGGCGGCTCTTTGATGAAGGATCTGGCAGCAGAGGAATGGGTTTCTTACCCGGTGCCCTCCTGCTTTGCCCTGGCGGCCAATCGGTTGGGCTGGAAACTGGAAGACACCCTCTGCCTTGGGCTTCATGCAGCGCCTTACGCCAAGCTCCTGCCGCTCTTGGGCCGGGGAACACGGGTGATTTGCACCCTGCGCGACGGCGCGGCCCCGGCTGAACTGGCCAGCTGGCTGGTTGAAAACGGGCAACCAGATGCAAAGCTGCATGTGATGGAACGGCTTGGCGGCCCCAAGGAACAACTGCAGCATGCCCTTGCTCAGGACTGGGATCTACCGCAAGGGGGGGCTCCGGTCCTTATGGCCATCGAGGCCATGCGGCCCGGGCTGCCGCAGGCTGCGGGGCTGGCGGATTCGCATTTCGCCAGCGATGGCCAGATCACCAAACGCCCCATCCGCGCCCTGACCCTGTCGGCGCTGGCACCGCGCAGAGGCGAGCTGCTGTGGGATATCGGCGGCGGCTCTGGCTCTGTCTCGGTTGAATGGTGTCTGGCAGCCCCCGGCGCCCGCGCCATCAGTTTTGAACCCCGCAGGGAGCGGCTGGAAAACATCCGCGCCAATGCCGCGCGTTTTGGCCTGAGCCACCGTATGGCGGCAATGCAGGGTAAGGCCCCCGAGGTGCTGACGGGACATGCGCTGCCCGACTGCGTCTTTATCGGCGGCGGCGCTTCGCAAGCGCTGCTGGATCAGCTCTGGCAGATCCTGCCGCCAGGCACCCGCTTGGTGGCCAATGGCGTCACCCTGGAAACCGAAACCCTGCTGATGCAGGCCCATGCACAATGGGGCGGCCATCTGCTGAAGGCAGAAATCGCCGAGGCCGGACCGTTGGGGTCGATGCGCGACTGGCAACGCGCCCGTCCCGTCATTCAGTGGAGCGTGACACGATGAAAGTGGCCGGAATTGGATTTCGCGCCAATGCGACGCTGGCCGATCTGCGCAGCGTGCTGGCGCTGACAGGGGCGCGCCCCGATGCCCTGGCCAGCCTGGCGGCAAAGGCGGCGCAACCGGCGCTGATCGAACTTGCCCAGGAACTGGCGCTGCCGCTGATTGCCCTACGCGAAGAAGACATCGCCGGCGAACAGACCCCGACCTGTTCACCCCGCATAAAATCCCGATTTGGCACCGGCTCCGTTGCCGAGGCCTGCGCCCTGGTGGCAGCCCGCCAAGGCCCAGGCCCGGCCCGGTCCCGCCTGATCACCCCCAGACTTATCACCGCGGATGGGATGGCCACCGCGGCCCTTGCAGAAAGACTTGAGCCATGACCGTTCATTTCATTGGTGCCGGCCCCGGCGCCGCCGATCTTATCACTCTGCGCGGGCGCGACCTGATCGCCGCCTGCCCGGTCTGTCTCTATGCAGGCTCGCTGGTGCCCGAGGCGCTGCTGGCCCATTGCCCGACAGGCGCGCGGATCGTGAACACCGCGCCGATGTCACTGGACGAAATTACCGCCGAAATTGCAGCCGCCGATGCCGCGGGCCACGATGTGGCGCGGCTGCATTCGGGCGATCTGTCGGTCTGGTCGGCGATGGGTGAACAACTGCGCCGCCTGCGCGGCCTTGGCATTGCCTATGACGTGACGCCGGGCGTGCCCTCCTTTGCCGCCGCCGCCGCCGCGATGGGGGCGGAGTTGACCCTGCCCGGCGTGGCGCAATCGCTGGTGCTGACACGGGTCTCGGGGCGCGCCAGCGCCATGCCCGAGGGCGAGACGCTGGAAAATTTCGCCGCCACCGGGGCGACGCTGGCCATCCACCTGTCGGTGCATGTGCTGGAGGATGTGATCGACCGGCTCACCCCCGCCTATGGCCCCGATTGCCCGGTTGCCGTCATCTGGCGCGCGACCTGGCCCGATCAACGCATCGTCAAGGCCACGCTCGCCACGCTGGAGGCCGCGACCAGTGGCGAACGCGGGCGCACCGCGCTGATCCTTGTCGGCCATGCCCTCGGTGCCGAAGATTTCGACGAAAGCTGCCTTTATGCGGGCGATTACGATCGTCGTTTCCGCCCCGTCGGCACCGCGCCCCGCTTTCCCGAGGGTGAGGCATGATCCCCCCCGGCCTGCTTATCTCCGCGCCCGCCTCGGGCACCGGCAAGACCACCTTGATGCTGGGATTGCTGGCCGCTCTCGCCGCGCGCGGGCAAACCGTGCAGCCCTTCAAATCCGGCCCCGATTATATCGACCCCGG
>CAJQNB010000011.1 GCA_905479575.1 uncultured Pseudophaeobacter sp. | reverse complement strand
AAAGACCTCGTCCTGGTTGGGCAGGTTCGCGCCGCCGCTGTCGACCAGATAGACGCAGGGCAGTTCGCATTCCTCGGCGATCTCCTGGGCGCGCAGGTGCTTCTTGACGGTCATCGGGTAATAGGTGCCGCCCTTGACGGTCGCATCATTCGCCACGACCATCACGTCCTGACCATGCACGCGGCCGATCCCCGCGATCACCCCGGCACCCGGGGCCGCGCCGTCATACATGCCATGGGCCGCCGTCGCGCCGATCTCCAGGAACGGGCTGGCTGGGTCCAGCAGGTTCGCCACCCTTTCGCGCGGGGGCATCTTGCCGCGGCTGACATGGCGTTCGGTGGCCGCCGCACCCCCGCCCGCGGCGGCCTGGTCTGCGGCCTGGCGCACCGTGTCCAGCAGGTCCAGATGCGCCTGCCGATTGGCACGGAACTGGTCGGAGGAGGGCAAGGCCTGGCTGGTCAGCTTCATTGGGGAACCTCTGGTTGGGGCCGGACGGTCATTCGGCTTCTGCCAGCGCGCGCAATTCGCGGCGCATGACCTTGCCGGTGACGGTCATCGGCAGGCTGTCCAGAAACGCGATTTCGCGTGGATAGGAATGGGCGGCGGATTGGCGGCGGGCATGGTCGCGCAGCTGATCGGCCATGGCGTCATCGGCGGCAAAGCCGGGGCGCAGGACGACATAAGCCTTGACGATCTGGGTGCGCAGGGCGTCGGGCTTGCCGATGACGCCCACCTGGGCCACGGCGGGATGGCGCAGCAGGCAATCCTCGATTTCCGAGGGGCCGATGCGGTATCCGGCCGACGTGATCACATCGTCGTCGCGGCCCACGAAATGGATATGGCCGTCACGGATGACACCCTTGTCGCCCGTCACCATCCAGTCGCCGCGGAATTTTTCCGCCGTCGCCTCGGGGCGGTTCCAGTATCCCAGCATCATGCTGGCCGCCCCGCGTCGGATGGCGATGTCGCCATCCTGCCCATCGGGCAAGGGACGGCCCTGATCATCGATCACCGCCACATCGCATCCCGGGACCGCCTTGCCGATCGCGCCTGGCTGGGCCTGGAACATCCGCCCGGCCCCCGACGCGACCATGTTGCATTCGGTCTGGCCATAGAATTCGTTGATCTGCAGGCCAAAGGCACCCTGCCCCCATTCCAGCATCGGCGCCCCAAGCGTTTCCCCGCCCGACGCGACGCTGCGCAGGCCGGGCAGGTGGATATCGGCGGCCTTCAGCATCTTCAGCGCGGTCGGCGGAAAGAAGATGTTGCGGATCTGACAATCGTCGACCAGTCGGGCCACCGCGGCGGGATCGAATTTCGGCATCCGCGCCGCCACGACCGGCACCCCAAGCGCCAGCGCGGGCATGGCCACGTCGAACAGCCCGCCGATCCAGGCCCAATCGGCGGGCGTCCAGATGACGTCGCCGGGCTGGCCCAGCAGATCGTGGCTCATCTCGACGCCGGGCAGATGGCCGGTCAGCACGCGGTGGCCGTGCAGCGCGCCCTTGGGCGCCCCTGTCGTCCCCGAGGTATAGATGATGACCGCCGGATCATCGGGTCCGGTCGGGTGTGAGGGAAACGCCCCTGCGCCTGGCAACCCGTCTTCGGGCACGATCACCCGCAGGTCGGGAAAGGCGCGCAGCATCGCGCGGCCTTCGACATCGGCGATGACCGTGCTGATGCCGGCGTCGTTCAGGCGCAGGGCCAGCGCCTCGGGGCCGAACAGCTTGAACAGCGGGACCGAGATGGCGGCCGATTTCCAGATCGCCAGATGTGCGGCGGCGGTCCAGGACGATTGCGTCCGCAAGACGCCCACGCGTTCGCCCCGCGGCACGTCCAGTGCATGTGCCAGGCGGTTTGTCATCTCAACCAGCTTGCCGAAGGTCACCGGGCGGGGGCTGCCGTCATGGTCGATGATGGCCACGGCGGCGGCGTCATGGGCCAGGCATTGATCGGCCATGTTCAGGCGGGCGGGCAGGTTCCAGCGGAAGTCACGGCGCAATGCGCCATGGTCGGTATGCGTCAGCATCCGCATCTTATCGCCCTTCGGTCAGATAGGCGTCCAGCCACAGATATTGCCGCGCGGTCTGGGTCAGCATGCATTGCGTGCCGGCCGGACCCGCGCCAGTGCCGCCGCCCCAACGGCTGCCCTCATAGGAACAGGCCGCGTCGCGATAGGCGATCCAGTCGCGCTGCATCCGGCGCAGCAGGGGCGCCTGTTCGGGCGCGGCAGAGCCCAGATCGGCCATCTGAGCGTCGGCGGCCTTGGATTGCGCCATCAGCCTTTCATAGCTGTCGTTCAGCAGACCGTCCCAGTGAGACAGCTCCTGCGACAGGCAGGACGACATGCCGACTGTCGTGCTGCCTCCGGGGCCTTCCATGCAGGCCTGCGCCGCGGTGCCGATGCAGGACATCGGATCGGCATCGCCCGCCAGGCAGGCATCCACGACCGCCGGATCGGCCACCGGCATGGCATCGTCCTGCGCCATGGCCGGGCCCGTCATCGCAACCAGAACCGCCAGCGCCAGCCGCATCAGACCAACCCCATCAGTTCGCGGCCGATCAGCATGCGGCGGATCTCACTGGTGCCGGCGCCGATCTCCATCAGCTTGGCGTCGCGGAACAGGCGGCTGACGACGCTGTCGTTCAGGAAACCCGCGCCGCCCATGGCCTGAACGGCCTGATGCGCCTGCACCATCGCCTGTTCGCTGGCATAAAGCACCGCGCCCGCGGCGTCCTGACGGGTGACCTTGCCCGTGTCGCAGGCCCGCGCGACCTCATAGACATAGGCGCGGGCGGTGTTCAGCGCGACATAAATGTCGGCGATCTTGCCCTGCATCAGCTGGAAGTTCCCAATGGGCTGACCAAACTGTTTGCGCTCTGCCAGGTAGGGCATCATTTCATCCATACAGGCGGCCATGATACCGGTGCCGATGCCCGCCAGAACCACACGTTCATAGTCCAGACCGGACATCAGAACCTTGACGCCCCTGCCCTCTTCGCCCAGCACGTTTTCAAAGGGCACTTCACAGTCTTCAAAGATCAGCTCGGCGGTGTTGGACCCACGCATGCCCAGCTTGTCAAAATGCGGCGAGGTGGAAAAGCCTTTGAAATCCTTCTCGATGATAAAGGCGGTAATCCCCTTGGAGCCCGCATCCGGGTCAGTTTTGGCATAGACCACCAGCGTGTCGGCGTCAGGACCATTGGTGATCCAGTACTTATTGCCGTTCAAACGATAGTGATCATTGCGCTTTTCCGCCCGCAGCGACATCGACACCACATCCGAACCGGCGCCTGCTTCGGACATCGCGAGGGCGCCAACATGCTGACCGGAAACCAGGCCCGGCAGGTATTTCTTTTTCTGCTCATCCGTGGCGTTCAGCTTGATCTGATTGACACAGAGATTGGAATGCGCCCCATAGGACAGCGACACAGAGGCACTGGCCCGTGCCACTTCTTCCACCGCAACCGTATGGGCCAGATAGGACATGCCCGCGCCGCCGAACTCTTCCGGTACGGTGATGCCCAGCATGCCAAGCTCCCCCATTTCCGTCCACAGTTCCGGGGGGAATTCGTTCTTCTGGTCGATTTCCTGCGCCATCGGTTTGACACGGTCCTGCGCCCAGCGATGCACCATGTCACGCAGTGCATTTACCTCATCCCCAAGATCGAATTGCATGCTTGCATTGAACATTGCCCGCTCCCTTTTCCAAGCTATCTGTCAAATTATCTGAACACCTGTTCATTTACTAGCCGCAAAGGTCGATTCGGGTCAATCCCCAGCCCTCCGGTCTTTGCCGCACTGGACAAAACACCACAGCCAGAGCGCAAAGCCGCCCCGCAGGCGCTGCTGCGCCAGTAGTGGCCGCTGATCAGGGTTTTACGGACAGCGGCGGCAGCCTGCTCTCAAAGATTGAGGATTTCACAATAGAGGTATGGGTCTCGGCCCGGTCATGGAACGGCAGTAGAATGTCATCCAATTCGGCCACATCCGCCAGGGCCAGACGGGCGACATAACAATCATCGCCAGTGACACGGTCACAGGACATGAACCGCGGCTGCTCCTGGATCATGCGCTCCACCATATGAAGCTGGCCACTGCGTGGCTTGATCCTAACCTGGGCCTGAATGGTATAGCCCAGCTCCCGAAGATCCAGCCGGGTGCCAAAGCCGAGAATATAACCGGTATCTTTGAGCCGCCGCAGCCGTTCACCCACTGCGGGACCAGACAGCCCTACCTGCTTACCAATATCTGACAGGCTGGCACGGCCATCACCATCGAGAATCTCGATAATGGCGCAGTCAGTTTGATCCAGTAATTTCGACATGAAGGCAGGTTAGAAAGATCGGCAACGTTTTGAAAGCTCTTTGTCTCATCCGCCTTTGCCATGCCGGGGACAAAGCCGCTGCAGATGCCTAGATTCTCCCTATCAAACACACAGGAGATACCCATGGACGTGCAACGCATTGCAGCATTCAGCACAGGCCCCGAGGGCGGCAACCCCGCCGGCGTGGTTTTGCTACAGGAAGATCTGGCAACAAAAGATATGGCGCGCATCGCGGCAGAGGTCGGCTATTCGGAGACCGCCTTTGCGGTGGCCAAGGATGACACCGGGGACGCCTGGCGGGTCCGGTGCTTTTCACCCGAATCCGAAGTTCCCTTTTGCGGCCACGCGACAATTGCCCTGGGCGCAGCCCTTGGCCAGCATCACGGCGCCGGAACCTACGCGTTAGAACTCAACAACAGTGCAATTACGGTGGATGCAACCCCCGCCGACGACGCTATGGACAGTGCAATGATGGCGACGCTGTCTTCGCCCCCGACCAAAAGCAGCGCAATCCAGCCGCAGGAGCTTGAGGATGCGATGGCGTTGTTTGGCCTCACAAGCGATGATCTTGACCCGCGCCTGGCCCCAGCGCGTATCCATGGTGGAGCAGATCACATCCTGTTGCCTCTCAAGAACCGCGCCACCCTCGCCGCAATGAGCTATGATCTGGATGCGGGGCGCCAGGTCATGCGCCAACATGAGCTGGTGACGATCATGCTGGCCTATATCGAAACGGATCAGACCTTTGTTGTGCGCAATGCCTTTGCTTCGGGGGGCGTTCTGGAAGACCCCGCCACTGGCGCCGCAGCCGCAGCCTTTGCCGGGTATCTGCGGGACGCCGGCTGGCCACATGGTGGCGCGCTGACCATTCGCCAGGGCGAGGACATGGGCAGCCCTTCCCTTATCCATGTGCCACTGGATGACACCACTGGTGCATCAGTTCGGGTCTCCGGGAGCGCCCGGGCAATCGGGTAACAATCCGGTAAAAAGGCGACACAGATCAGGAAAGACCGGGCATTGCGGGTGCGCCGGTCTTTTCTTTACATTTTGGGAACGGTCCTAGGGATGCTATTGCGCCCTCAAGCAGCTAACAGGCAAAATACCTATCCTGGCCGGGCTACCCCGCCTGATAGACCGTCCCCACCTCAGAGCGAATGATCCGCGCAATCTGCGCGCAGTCTTCCAGGCTAAAGGTCAGCGGCACCCGCATATCCAGGATTGCCGCCAGAATGCGGTCACTTTTGGGCAGGCTCTGTGCCGCCGCATAGCGCCAGCTGTCATAGCGCGAGGTAAAGCCCGCAGGCTCGGCGCCGCCAAACCATTTGAGCTCAACCCCGCGCCGCGCACAACGGCTGATCACTTCGGCGATGCTGTCTGCGCTCCAGTCCAGCAACAGAAACTGAAGCGACGAGCCGACATAGCGCTCTGCCTGCGGGCGCTCCACCAGCGTCAGGCCGGGCGTGTCGCGCAGCCCCGCCTCAACGGTCTGGTAGCGGGCGTTCCAACGCTCCACCTGACGATCCAGATCGGCCAGTTGCGGCCGCAGGATTGCCGCGCGCAGATTGTCCATGCGGCCGGAAATATTCGGGGTCTCATACTTCACCCGCTCAAAGACCTCAGGACCGGGCGCGGCGAGGTGGCGCTCATAAAGCATATAAGAGCCCGAGAGCATGATGGCGCGGGCCGCGACCTCTGCATCGTCGGTGATCAACAGGCCACCTTCACCGGAATTCACATGCTTATAGGTTTGGCAGGAATAACAGCCCACGGCCCCCACCCGCCCTGAGGCGACACCGTTCCAGGCCGCACCCATGGTATGGGCGCAATCCTCGATGACGGTGATGCCAGCGGCGTCGCAGATCTGCATCAGGCGATCCATGTCGCACAGATGACCGCGCATGTGGCTCAGCATCAGCACCGAAGCCTGATCCGCCTTGGCCGCCAGATCCTCCAGATCAATGGTCAGCTCTTCTGTCACCCCAACAAAGACCGGCGTGGCGCCCACAGCCGCGATGGATCCCGGCACCGGCGCCAGGGTAAAAGCATTGGTCAGCACCCGATCGCCGTGCTTTACACCAATCGCGCGCAGGGCCGTGGCCAGGGCATACCCCCCCGAGGCCACAGCCAGACAGTATTTTGCCCCGACCTGCGCGGCAAACTCCTGCTCCAGCAACGCTGTTTCGCCCAGCTCTGCCTCAGTGACATTATAGCGATGCAAGCGCCCGTGGCGCAGGACGTTCAAAGCGGCCTCGATGGCTGCCTCGGGAAGTGCTTCTTGTTGGGTGAAGCTGCCGGTAAATTTCTCGCTCATGACCCGTTTGTGAGCCGCCGCCCGCCGAGGGTCAAGGGGAACAATTCCACCTGCAGCACCGCTGACAGGGTGCGGGATCAGCCAATCAAGCGGGCGACCACCTCCGGCAGATCCTCATAGCGGTCCAGCAGCGCCTCGGGGTTCAGCGCCGCCATATCACCGCCGGCAGGACCAAAGGTAACCAGCACCGACGGCACCCCCGCATTGGCCGAGGTATTGCGGTCGGTGTCACTGTCGCCAATCAAAATGGTGCGGGCCGGATCGCCCCCTGCCCGGCGCGCTGCCTCAAACAGCGGTTCGGGGTCGGGCTTTCGCACCGCCAGCGTATCCGCCCCAACCAGTGAGGCAAAGGCCTGCCGCACCCCCAGCGATCGCATCAGCTGCTCGGCCAGGGCTTCGGGTTTATTGGTGCAGATGCCCACGCCGTAGCCCGCCTGTTTCAGGGCTTCAACCGCCTCCATGGCGCCGGGATAAAGGTAGCTGTGGTGGTCAATCGCATCGCGGTAGGCCTCCAGCAACACCGGGTAGTAGTCCTCGACCTTTTGGGGATCATAGATACCGGCCCGTTTCATCCCTGCCGTCAGCATCATCTTGCCGCCGCGCAGCGCCGTGGCCGCATCCCCAGGCTGGGTCAGGATATCACCCAACCCCATATGGCGAAAACAGGCATTGGCCGCCGCCAAAAGATCCCCGGATGTATCCGCTAAGGTCCCATCAAGATCAAAGATAACTGTACGCATATTGCCTCCGTTCGGCGCCTTTTCGCTGCCCTTTATTGCAAGCCGCAACCTTCTTTGATGGCAGATTGGCTTGCACCTTTGCTGTTAGCGGATAGAACGGGGGCGTTAAAAGTCAAAGAGAAAACTGATAATGAGCACTGCCCTTGTCGTCCTTGCCGCAGGCAAAGGCACCCGAATGAATTCTGATATCCCCAAGGTTTTGCACCCTATTGCCCAGGGCTCGATGCTGGAGCACGCTCTGGCCGCTGGTCGCGCCCTGGATCCTGAGCGGGTGATTGTCGTCGCCGGGCACGAGGCCGAGGCGGTCCGTGCCGCCGTAGCCGAGATTGACGAGAATGCCGAAGTTGTGTTGCAGGAAGAGCAGCTTGGCACCGCCCATGCGGTGGATCAGGCCCGCGCCGCGCTGACAGGCTTTAGCGGCGATGTTGTGGTGCTTTATGGCGACACGCCCTTTGTCAGCGCCGAAACACTGGAACGCATGGTCGCCGCGCGGGCGCAGGCAGATCTGGTGGTGCTGGGCTTTCACGCCGCAGACCCGGCGCGCTATGGCCGCCTGCTGATGCAGGGCGACAGCCTGGAACGCATTGTCGAGTTCAAAGACGCCTCAGAAGCAGAACGCGCCGTGGATTTCTGCAACTCCGGCCTGATGGCCTGTGATGCGGATCTGATGTTTGATCTGCTGACCAAGATTGGCAATGAAAACGCCTCCGGTGAATATTATCTCACCGATCTGGTGGAACTTGCCCGCGCCCAAGAGCGCTCGGTTACTGCCATTGCCTGCGATGAAAGCGAAACCCTGGGGGTGAACTCGCGCGCGGATCTGGCCGCTGCGGATGCGGTTTTCCAGACCAAAGCCCGGGCTGAATTGTTGGATCTGGGTGTCACCCTGATGGCGCCCGAGACGGTTTACCTGGCCTTTGACACGGTCATTGGCCGCGACACGGTGATCGAACCCAATGTGGTCTTTGGCCCCGGTGTCACCGTGGAAAGCGGCGCTGTCATTCGCGCCTTTTCACATCTGGAAGGCTGCCATGTCAGCCGTGGCGCCAAGGTCGGTCCCTATGCCCGCCTGCGCCCCGGCGCGGAACTGGCCGAAAACACCCACATCGGCAATTTTGTCGAAATCAAAAACGCCGAAATCGCCGAAGGTGCCAAGGTCAACCATCTGAGCTATATCGGCGATGCCTCGGTGGGCAAGGAAAGCAATATTGGCGCTGGCACCATCACCTGCAACTACGACGGGGTGATGAAACACCGCACCAAAATTGGTGCCCGCAGCTTTATCGGCTCCAACACATTGCTGGTGGCCCCCGTCACCCTGGGCAATGAAACCATGACCGGTTCTGGCACGGTGGTAACCAAAGACGTCGAAGATGGCGCGCTGGCGCTCTCACGCACCCGGCAAGAGAATAAGCCCGGCTACGCCTATAAACTGATGGACATGCTGCGCGCCAAAAAGGCCCGGCTGACAAAAGGATCTGAGTAGATGTGTGGTATCGTTGGTGTTCTTGGTAAACATGAAGCGGCTCCCATTCTGGTCGAAGCCCTGAAGCGGCTGGAATATCGCGGCTATGACAGTGCAGGCATTGCCACCGTGAACGATGGTAAACTGGCGCGACGGCGTGCCCTGGGCAAGCTGGTCAACCTGAACGACCTGCTGGTCCACGAACCTCTGCCGGGGAAATCTGGCATCGGCCATACCCGCTGGGCCACCCACGGGGTGCCCTCGGTCAGCAATGCCCACCCGCACCGGGCCGGGGCAGTGGCAGTTGTGCACAATGGCATCATTGAAAACTATCGCGAACTGCGCGCCGAACTGACGGGCTGCGGCATCGAGTTTCAGACCGAAACCGATACAGAAACCGTGGCGCTGCTGGCCCAGCGCTATCTCTCCGAGGGCGCCACTCCGATTGAAGCCGCCAACAAGACCCTGGACCAGTTGCAAGGCGCCTTTGCACTGGCCTTTTTGTTTGACGGCGAAGACGACCTGATGGTTGCCGCCCGCAAAGGCTCACCCCTGGCTGTGGGCCATGGCGATGGGGAGATGTTTGTCGGCAGTGACGCCATTGCTTTGGCGCCGCTCACCGATCGCGTCACCTATTTGGATGAGGGCGACCGGGTCTATCTGACCCGCACCAGCATCGAGATCCGCGATGCCAACGGCGCCCTGGCCAATCGCCCGATGAAGACCATCCAGATCGACGCCTCGCAGGTCGATAAGGCGGGTCACAAGCACTATATGGCCAAAGAGATCGCCGAACAGCCCACCGTGATTGCCGAAGCCATCCGCCACTATCTGCCAGTGGGGGAAGACGCCGTGCATTTGCCCGGAGACGGCATTGATTTTTCAAAAATCGAGCGGCTGACCATGGTGGCCTGCGGCACCGCCTTTTATGCCTGCCTCACTGCCAAATACTGGTTCGAGCAGATTGCCCGCTTGCCGGTCGAGGTCGATATCGCCTCGGAGTTCCGCTACCGGGAGCCGCCCATTTCGGGCAAAACAGCGGCGCTGTTTGTCTCGCAATCCGGTGAAACCGCAGACACCCTTGCCGCGTTGCGCTACTGCGAAGGCAAAGCAGACAAGATTCTGTCCGTAGTCAATGTACCCGAAAGTTCAATCGCGCGCGAAAGCGATCTGGCCCTGCCCATTCACGCAGGTGTTGAAATCGGCGTCGCCTCGACCAAGGCCTTTACCTGCCAGCTGAGCGTTCTGCTGATGCTGGCGCTCAAGGCGGCAACGGACCGCGGCACAATCTCAGCTGAGGATCTGCAGGCACATATCTCTGCCCTGCGTGGCCTGCCCAATGTGCTGGCGGCCGGGCTGGAACAGAATGACACCATTCGTCAGGCGGCACAAAAGCTGAGCGAGGCCCGCGACGTGCTGTTCCTGGGCCGTGGTTTGATGTTCCCGCTGGCGCTGGAAGGCGCGCTCAAGCTCAAGGAAATCAGCTATATTCATGCCGAGGCCTATGCCTCAGGTGAGCTCAAGCACGGTCCCATTGCGCTGATTGACAAGCAGATGCCAGTGGTGGTCATGGCGCCAAAGGATGGGCTTTTTGACAAATCGGTCTCCAATATGCAGGAGGTCATGGCCCGCAAAGGCAAGGTGCTGTTGATCTCGGATGCGGCTGGGCTTAAGGAGGGCGGAGACGGCACCTGGGAAACCATCCAGATGCCACAGGTGCACGATAGCCTGACGCCCATCCTTTATGCGCTGCCAGCCCAGATGCTGGCCTATCACACCGCGGTGGCCAAAGGCACCGATGTGGATCAGCCGCGCAATCTAGCCAAATCCGTTACGGTGGAGTGACCTGATGACCCTTGAAGATGCCCTGAACGAGTTGAACGCAGCGTTTGAGCCCGGTCGCGCCGAACAGATGGTGAGCTACCACAAGCAAAAGCGCATCGTCCTGGGCATCCCCAATACCGCCATCAATGACATCACCAAGGGCTGGCGCCAGACCCTGACGCTGGAAGAGCGCGTCACCCTGGCAGATGAGTTGTGGAAAACAGATGTGTTTGAAGCCCGCATTGCCGCAGGCAAGCTGCTCACCCAGGCGCGGATCCAGGATGACGCGGCGGTCTGGGAGCTGCTGCAAAGCTGGCTGCCTGATTTTGACAGCTGGGCCATTGCCGATCACGCCTGCATGGCGATGCAAAAACGCCTGACCGCAGATCCCGCACGGCTGGATGAGGTCGAGGCCTGGACCACCTCTGATCACATGTGGACCCGGCGCGCTGCCCTGGTGGCCTGCCTGCCCTGGGCCAAGCTCAACAACCTCAAACCCGAAGATCAGGCCCGGCGTGACCGTATTTTAGGCTGGGCGGCCTCGTATGTGCCGGATCGCAACTGGTTCCTGCAAAAGGCCATTGCCTGGTGGGTGCGTGATCTCAGCAAACATGACGCCGCTGCCAGCCGCGCATTTCTGATTGCAAACGGTGCCGGGATGAAGCCCTTTGCCCGCAAAGAGGCGGCCAAATACCTGAAAGAGCCCATCGACTATCCCGATCTGGTGTCCCCAGTGGTTGCAGCGGAGGATGCGGCAGAGGTCGAGACCTCCGACGGCGCAGATACCAGCCAGCCGAGCTCCTGAGCTCAGCCTGCTGGCAGCACTTCGACTTCAATCAGTTCGGTCAGCGGCGCCCCAAGCGCCCGCATGGCGCCAATCGACAGCCGACCGCTAGAGCCGCCTGTGGTTGCCGGTTTCAGCGTCACGGTGACTTGTTTGCCATTGGCGCTGCGCAACCGGGCGATCTGTTGGGTTGTAACCAGGGACGTCTCCATCCACAGGCCGGGAATCGCAGGGTCCCCCAAAGAGGCCACCGTCTGTGCCCGCCCCTGGAACCGCGCAGAAACAGGCGCACTGCCCGCACTCGGGGCCAGGTCAGTCGCGCTGACCGCAGCAGGGTCCTGCACAATAGCGCCCTGTTGCAGGCTTTCATCGCTCGGAATGGCCGACAAAGGCGCACCGGGATCACGTTGCGGTGTCTGTACCGCCGCGCCGGAAGCGCCTCCCAAAATATCGGAATTCCACTGCAAGGTATTGCAACCACTCAAAAACACCAAAGGTGCCATGACAAATAATATCTGTTTCATGGGGTAAGCCTAGCTTTGACGCAGCCCTAATGCCAGCACCAAAACGCAGTCTATCCTTGCCCTAGGCGGGACTGCGCCTTAGCTATAGGCCTATGAATGCCCCACTGATTGATCCCTTCGCCCGCGCCATCACCTATCTGCGCGTTTCGGTCACCGACAGGTGTGATTTCCGCTGCGTGTACTGCATGTCGGAAAACATGACCTTTCTGCCCAAGAAGGAGCTGCTGACCCTGGAAGAGCTGGATCTGTTATGTTCCAGCTTTATCAAAATGGGGGTGCAAAAGCTGCGTATCACCGGGGGCGAACCACTGGTGCGCCGGGGCATTATGACCTTCTTTGAAAGCATGACCCGGCATCTGGACAGCGGAGCGCTCAAGGAGCTGACCCTGACCACCAATGGCTCGCAGCTGGAAAAATACGCCGACGCGCTGTTTGCTGCCGGGGTGCGACGGGTCAATATTTCGCTCGACACGCTGGATGACGACAAATTTGCCCGCGTCACCCGCTGGGGTCGGCTGCCGCAGGTTCTGCGGGGTATTGATGCGGCGCAAAAGGCCGGGCTGCGGGTCAAAATCAACGCCGTCGCCCTGAAAGATTTCAACGAGGCCGAGCTGCCCGCCATCACCCGCTGGTGCGCCGAGCGCGATCTCGATCTCACCTGGATCGAAGTCATGCCCATGGGCGAAGACATGGGGGATGAGAACCGCATCGGCCAGTTCTGGTCGCTCAAAGACGTGCGCGCCGAGTATGAAAACCACTATACTGTGACCGATCTGACGGAACGCACTGGCGGTCCGGCGCGCTATGTGCGGCTGGAAGAAACCGGCCAGAAAATCGGCTTTATCACCCCGCTCAGCCATAACTTCTGCGAAAGCTGCAACCGGGTGCGTATCACCTGCACTGGCGAGATTTATACCTGCCTTGGTCAGGAAGGCTCTGCAGATCTGCGTGCGCCACTGCGCGCCAGCCAGGATGGCACCGAGCTGCTGGAACAGGCCATCCGCGCCGCCATTGGCGACAAACCCAAAGGCCATGATTTTGACTATTCCCGGCAGCAGGTTGGCGGCACTATCACCCGCCACATGAGCCACACCGGCGGCTAAGCGGAACGTGATGAGCAAGCCTGACCAAACAGCACCGCCGACGCTGCTGTTTTACAGCTATCGCGCCTTGACCAGGCTGCTGGCACCTTTTGCCTATCGCAAAGTTGCAACAAAACTCGCGGCCCATGGGGTGAGCGACCGGCGGCAGCGCGAAAGGCTGGGTCATGCCAGCCAACCCCGTCCAGACCTTGCAGCCTCTGCGCCGCTGATCTGGTTTCATGGTGCCTCGGTAGGCGAAAGCCTGGCTGCCATCACCTTGATCAACCGATTGCACGCCCGCATACCAGCTGCACGTTTTTTACTGACCTCCGGCACGGCGACCTCGGCGGCGATGGCCGCCAAACGTCTGCCGGACTGCGCCCAGCACCAGTTTGCGCCGCTGGATTCACCCAGCGCAGTGGCCCGGTTCCTCGCCCATTGGCGCCCGGATGCCGGGATTTTTGTCGAAAGCGAGCTTTGGCCCGTGACCCTGTCGGCTGCCAAGGCAGGTGGCACCCGGCTGGCGCTGGTCAATGCCCGCCTGTCTGCCAAATCCGTTGCAGTCTGGCGAAAGAAACTGCCAACGGCGCGCTACCTGATGGGGCTGTTTGATCTTTTGCTGACCCAGAACCAACAGGTGGCCGATGATTTGCTGTCGCTTGGGGCGGATCCGGCGCGGGTGTTTCCCAGTGGCAACCTCAAGGCCGGGGCCGCCGCCCTGCCGGACTCGCCTGATCTGCTGGGGGAGATGCGCACCGCCCTTGCCGGACGTCCGCTATGGATTGCCAGCTCCACCCATAAAGGTGAAGAAGAAGCGGTGCTGGACGCCCATAAGGTGCTGTTGCAGGATCATCCCGAACTCTGCCTTTTCCTGATCCCGCGCCACCCCGAGCGCGCCGAGGAAATTGGCGCCAAGATCACCCAGGCCGGGCTGGCTTATGCAAAACGCAGCACTGGCACGGCGCTGACATCTGAAACCCAGGTCTATCTGGCCGATACCCTCGGCGAGCTCGGCAGCTGGTATGCCCTGTCCCCCATTGTATTTCTTGGTGGATCATTGCGGCCCATCGGCGGACATAACCCCTTTGAAGTTGCCCAGGCCGGGGCTGCGGTGCTCACCGGGCCGGGCTATAGCAACTTCATCGAAACCTACCCGCCGATGATTGCGGCCGGCGGTGCCACGGAAATAGGCGATGCCCGCGAGCTGGCGCAGGCAGTCGATCTGTGGCTGACCCAACCGGAGCAGCTGCAAAACGCCCGCAACGCCGCGCGCCGCTACGTGGACGAACAATCCGGCCAGCTGGATGTGGTGGTAGATCGATTGATCAGCAGCCTTGGTGTGAATGCGCCTGAAAGAACCCCATGACTGAGCTTTTTGTCACCAATTTCAACAAGAACTTCACCGGGGTCTCGGCCACGGCGGCCAATGTTCTGCGCCAACAGGTTGCACTGCACGATGTGCAGTTGGTTGGCCGCCCCCTGCCCGGCTGCCCCGCTCCGATCGCCGTCAAACGCGCCCGGCAGCTGTCGGCCACAGCCCCCAGCACCTATCCCTTTGCCATCTGGCACGTGCGCCGCAATACTGAGATGCGCGCCGCAATCTGGGCGCGCGATGTGCTGCGCCTGCCGATCCGCATTGTCTTTACCTCTGCGGCGCTGCGCCGACACTCGGCTTTTCCCCGCTGGTTGATTTCGCGCATGGATGCGGTTGTTGCCACCTCGCAAGAGGCCGCCAGCTTTGTGCCCCATGTGCGCGCCGTGGTGCCCCATGGAGTCGATACCGATACCTTTACCCCGGCCATAGATCGCCGCGCCGCCTGGCAGGCGCTGGGGCTTGGCGGCGATATAGGTATTGCCAGTATTGGCAGAATTCGCCCGGAAAAAGGCACCGATCTATTTGTCGAGGCCATGTTGCAGCTGTTGCCGCAGCTTCCCGGTGCCACGGCGCTGGTTCTGGGACGGGCCACGCGCGAGCATCAGGGCTTTCTCAAGGGATTACAGGAGCGGATCAAGGCTGCCGGTCTGACGAAACGCATTCTGTTTCCCGGTGAAATCCCCGCCGCCGACCTGCCGCAAACCATGCGGGCGCTGTCACTGGTGATGCAATTGCCCCGCTACGAGGGCTACGGCATGGTGCCTTTGGAGGGCATGGCCAGTGCTGTTCCCTTTGTTGGCTCTGAGGCAGGCTATTATCAAGTCTTTTCCGGCCAGGGGCGCGCAGGGAGAATTGTGCCGCAAGTGGCCCCAGCGGAGGCCGCAGAAGCAGCCCTGACGCTGCTACAAGACCCGAATCACTATCAGGCCATGTGCCACAACGCCCGCGAGATCGCCGTTGAAAGCTTTAGCGCCAGCCGCGAAGCCCAGGGAATCGAAGAGGTCTATCAGGCGCTTTGGGCCACAGGCTAGCGCCAAAAAAACAGGCAAAAGCCACGACCATAGGGACAGGCCACCAAAAAAATCGGGGTCAAACCGGGGTATTGCGCCTGTTCGGTCTGATTGCAGACCAAAAAAAGCCCGGCAAGTGCCGGGCTTTTGCAATATTTGTGCAGCTTGCTGCCAAATCAGGCAGCAGGCATACGCTGCTCAACGATTCCTGCCCACCAGCTGCAGCCCGCAGGGATAGCTTCATCGTTGAAGTTATACTCTGGGTGGTGCACCGAGGCGCTGTCGCCATTGCCCACCAGAATATATGCGCCGGGGCGCTCTTCCAACATGAAGGCAAAGTCCTCGCCGCCCATGACCAACGGTGCCTCTTCGCAGGCGCCCGAGATGTCGGTGGCAACCTTGGCGGCGAACTCTGTCTGTTCGTCGTGGTTGGCCATAACCGGGTAGCCGCGATAATAGTTCACATCAGCAGTGCCGCCAAAGGTGGCCGCGATGCCGGCGCAGATTTCCTTGATCCGCTTTTCCGCCAGATCCCGTGTCTCATTCGCCATGGTACGGACCGTGCCTTTGATTTCGACACGCTGTGGGATCACGTTAAAGGCCTTGGAGGAGGTCTCAAACGAGGTCACTGAGACCACAATCTGTTCCACCGGATCCGAGTTACGCGACGCAATGGTCTGCAGCGCCAAGACCGCCTGCGCCGACATCACCGTGGTATCAATGGTTTCCTGCGGTTTTGCCGCATGGCCGCCGCGCCCTTCAAAGGTGATGGCAAACTGATCCGTGGCGGCAAAAAACGCCCCCGACCGGATTGAGAAAGAGCCAATGGGTTTGCCCGGCCAGTTGTGCATGCCGTAGACTTCTTGGATGCCCCAGCGCTCCATCATGCCGTCTTCACACATCTCCCGGCCACCGCCGCCACCTTCTTCGGCGGGTTGGAAGATCAGCACAACGGTGCCATCAAAATTGCGGGTCTCGGACAGGTATTTGGCAGCCCCCAGCAGCATCGCCGTATGGCCATCATGGCCACAGGCATGCATGGCATTGGGGGTCTTGGAGGCATAGTCCAGGCCAGTGGCCTCGTGGATGGGCAGCGCGTCCATGTCCGCGCGCAAGCCAATGACCTTACCCGCTGTATCGGTTTTACCCTTGATCACACCAACAACACCGGTGCGGCCAATGCCGGTGACAATCTCGTCGCAGCCAAATTCCTTGAGCTTGTCCGCCACCAGCGCAGAGGTGCGGTGGGTTTCAAACAGGATCTCCGGGTTTTCGTGAAGGTCACGACGCCATTCGGTGATTTCATTTTGCAATTCGGCGAAGCGGTTCTTGACCGGCATGGATAGTCTCCTTGGTATTACTGTCCCGGTGACTTAACCGGGGTGTTTTGAATGGTGTTTGACTGGTGTCAGGCCAGATCAGGCCACTGGCATCCGCTGTTCGATCATTTCGGCAAACCAGCTGATCCCCGTCGGAATGGCCTCATCGTTGAAATCATATTCGGGATGATGCAGCCCGGCAGAAGGGCCATTGCCCAGGCGGATCATGGCGCCCGGGCGCTCTTGCAGCATGAAGGAGAAATCCTCTCCGCCCATGGCCAGCGGCACCTCCTCGCAAGAGCCTGCGCCGGAAACTGTTTCCGCCGCCAGGCGGGCAAAATCAGCGGCTGCATCATCATTGATTGTGACCGGTACGCCCAGATGAAACGACAGGTCTGCCGTGCCGCCAAAGGTCTGGGCAATCCCGTCGACGATGGCCTGCAGCCGTTCAGGGATCAGCGCCCGGACCTCAGGCGAATGGGTGCGCACCGTACCCCGGACCTCAGCCCGATCCGGGATCACGTTAAAAGCCTTGGAGGAGGTTTCAGCCGAGGTGACGGACAGAACCCCCTGCAGCACCGGATCGACATTGCGAGACATCACCGTTTGCAGCGCGCAGATGATATGGGACATCATCACCGTGGTATCGACGGTTTCCTGCGGCTTGGCCGCATGACCACCACGGCCCTGCAAGGTCAGCGTGAACTCATCCACCGAAGCAAGGATCGGGCCGGGGCGGATGGCAAACTTGCCCAGTTCCAGCCCAGGTGCATTGTGGATGGCATAGACTTCGTTGATGCCAAAGCGTTCCATCAGGCCATCTTTGCACATGGCTTCGGCGCCATTGCCGCCCTCTTCGGCGGGCTGAAAGATCACCACGGCGGTGCCATCAAAATTGCGGGTCTCAGCCAGGTATTTCGCAGCCCCCAGCAACATCGCCGTATGACCGTCGTGGCCGCAGGCATGCATCGCCCCGTCGATCTTTGAGGCATGCGCCAGCCCGGTCTGTTCCTGCATCGGCAGAGCGTCCATATCGGCGCGCAGCCCGATGGCGCGGCCAACCGTGTCGCTGCGCCCCCGGATCACTGCAACAACGCCGGTGCGGCCAATTCCAGACACCACCTCATCGCAGCCAAAGCTTTTCAGCTTTTCTGCCACCAGCGCAGAGGTGCGGTGGGTCTCGTACAGGATTTCAGGGTTTTCGTGGATGTCGCGGCGCCAACCGGCCACTTCTTCGTGCAGATTTGCAATTCGGTTTTTGACTGGCATCGCGCGTGTCCTTTGGTCTGAATTATGCTGTGGGCATTCGTCGTTCAACAAGTTCGGCGAACCAGCTGCAACCCAGTGGAATCGCTTCGTCGTCAAAGACATAGGCGGGGTGGTGACACATGGCCGTGTCGCCATTGCCGAGGAAAATATAGGCGCCGGGACGCTCTTCCAGCATATAGGAAAAGTCCTCCGACGGCATGATGGGCGCGGTATTCTCATCCACTGCGGCGCCGACGGCACGGGCGGCCTCAATGGCATACCCGGTCTCGGTATCGGTATTGATTGTCACCGGATATCCCGGCGTCCAGATCACCTCGGCGGTGGCGCCAAAGGCCTCAGCGGTGCTGGTGGCAACCCGGCGGACCCAGTCTTCGGCCTCGGCGCGGTATTCAGTGTCCAGTGTTCGCACCGTGCCTTGCAGTTTTGCCGTATGGGCAATCACATTGGAGGCCGTGCTATCGGTTTCAAAGGTCCCAACCGTAAGTACCACACGTTTTACCGGATCAACATTGCGCGACACGATGGAATGCAGCGAGACCACAATCTGCGAGGCCACAAGAGTGGTGTCGATGGCATCATGGGGGGCCGCCGCATGGCCGCCCTTGCCGGTCACCTTGATCTCGAATTCATCTGACGAGGCCAACAAGGCACCGGGGCGAATGGCAAATTCCCCGACGGGCTGGCCTGGCATGTTGTGCAAGCCGTATACCTCCTGGATGCCCCAGCGTTCCATCAGGCCATCTTCGCACATGGCCTTGGCCCCCGCGCCGCCCTCTTCGGCGGGTTGGAAGATCAGCACCACTTTGCCGTCAAAATTGCGGGTCTCAGAGAGGTATTTCGCCGCCCCCAGCAGGATTGCTGTGTGACCATCGTGACCACAGGCATGCATCAGTCCGGGCGTTTTAGACGCGTAGTCGACGCCAGAGGCCTCATGGATGGGCAGCGCGTCCATATCGGCGCGCAGCCCGATCACCCGACCCAAGGTATTGGTCTTGCCTTCGATCACCGCCACAACGCCGGTCCTGCCAATGCCAGGTGTTACATCCGTCACCCCAAAGCTCTGCAGCTGTTCTTGAACAAAGGCTGCGGTTTTATGCACCTCATAGAGCAGTTCAGGATTTTCATGCAGATGATGCCGCCAGGCGGTGATTTCTCGCTGCATTTCGGCAAAACGGTTTTTGATGGGCAAAAGCGCAACTCCTCTCAATTGAGATGATTGGTAAGGCAATAAAAAAGCCTTGTCTACGTTTCTTGCAAATCCGGCCCGTGGGCGGTCAAAAAGGCGACGAGGTTCTCCTGCAGCACAGAAATATCCGAAGGACCTAACCCGCCGGTCACTTCGCTGCGTATCTCTGCCAGACGTGTTCTGACGTCGATGATGAAACCCAGTCCAGCATCCGTCAGCGTCAGGCGAACGGTACGCCGATCGTCGTCGCAGCGTTCGCGCAACACCAGCCCCTGGTCTTCCAGCTTGTCCACATACCGGCCAAGGGTGGCGTCATTGATGGCCAGAATCGCCCCATAGACGCTTTGCACCAGCCCAGGCTTGCGGTGGATCATCCCCAGCACGCTGAGATGCCCGGCGGACAAAGCCGCTTCTTTGCCTATGGCTTCAACATGCTGCGCGATCATCCGGCCTGCAATTTGCACCAGGACGGCAAAATCTATGTCCTCGTAGATCCCTTTGGGCAGGTTACTCTCTACTTCTGACATAATCACCTTTCACAGGGCGCAACAGGACAACACTGACAAAACACTCTAGCGAGGCGCCTCCAGACGCATAACAAGCTGTTTCATAAAACCATGGCCCGCATTGAACTGCGCCACGGTGATAAACTCATTGGGCTGATGCGCCTGGGCAATATCCCCCGGACCACAGATCACCGCCGAATAGCCCGCCGCCTGGAACTGGCCGGCCTCAGTGCCGTAGCTAACCACATGGGTGCCATTGTCGCCGGTCAGGCTGCGCACCAGCGCCTCGGCCTCCCCGGCCTCTTCGGGTACCAGGGCGGGGACGTCAAAGCCCTTGCTGATATCAATGCGCGCTTCCGGGTGGATCGCCTGCATGTCCGCTTCGACCTTTTGCACCTCAGTGCGGTAGGCCGCTTCCCAATCGCTGGCCTGCTCGCCGGGAACAACCCGGAAATCCATCATAAAAGTGCAGTCTTTGGCGGTGATATTATGGGCGGTGCCGCCGGAGATCATGCCCACATGACAGGTGGTGAAGGGCGGGTTGAACAGGGACTGCATCGCGCCTGGCTCTTTGGCCATGTTTTCCGCATTGCGATGGTTGGCCCAGTCGATCAGCCGCGCTCCCTGCATGATGGCGCTGACGCCTGTGTGCAGCAGCGAGCTGTGCACCTCAAAGCCGATCATATGGGTGCGAAAACCTGTGCCGCCCTTATGGCCGGTCACCGCCTGCATCATCGATGGCTCACCAACGATAACGGCAGCCCCCTTGGGCAACAGCGGCTGCATGGCCTCAATCATCGGCGGCGCCCCGGTGCAGCCGATTTCTTCGTCAAAGCTGAGCGCCAGCTGCAAAGGCCGCTTTACGCCGCGATGGTGTGCCTCAACCAAGGCCCAGATCGCCAGGGCATCAAACCCCTTCATGTCACAGGTGCCCCGGCCAAAATACTTGCCGTCACGCTCTACCACGGTGAAGGGGTCGCTGTCCCAGGGTTGGCCATCAACCGGCACCACATCGGTGTGCCCCGACAGGACAACCGCGCCTTCGATCTCTGGGCCGACATGGGCAAAAACAGCTGCCTTATGGGGCTGATCCGGGTCCACCCAGCGGTGCGAGACGATGCCCTGCTCGGTCAGGTACTGCTGTACCCAATCGACCAAAGGCAGATTGCTGTCGCGGCTCACCGTTGGGAAAGCCACCAGTTTTTGCATGATCTCTAGCGGCGTCAAAACTGCAGTCATCAAATTAATACCCACTGTCGGTGGTTAGCACAAAGTGACCTGGCTCCACCTCCAGATACTGTGAGGGCTCCGGCTGGTAATCGAGACCATGAATGGGCGATGGAATGGGTTTGAAGTTCAGGTCTTTTTCGCTTTTGCGGCGATGGGGATCAGCAATTGGAACCGCCTTCATCAGCGCCTGCGTATAGGCATGCTGGGGGTTCTCAAAGACGCGGGCACGCGGGCCAAGTTCAACGATACGCCCCAGATACATCACCCCGACCTGATGGCTGACGCGTTCGACCACCGCCATGTCATGGCTGATAAACAGAAAGGACAGACCCAGATCTGCCTGCAATTCCATCATCAAGTTCAAAACTTGGGCTTGTACAGAAACATCCAGCGCCGAGACAGCCTCATCTGCCACAATCAGTTTCGGGTTCAAGGCAAGGGCGCGGGCAATTGCGATCCGCTGGCGCTGACCGCCGGACATCTCGTGCGGGTAGCGGCGCATAAAGCTGCGCGGCAGCTGCACCCGGTCAAACAGATTGGCCACACGGTCCTGCAGCTCAGAGCCCGAGGCCAGGCCATAGTTGCGCAGCGGTTCTGCCACCTGATCCAAAAGCTGCATCTGTGGATTGAGCGAGGCAAAGGGATCCTGGAAGATCATCTGCATGTCCAGGCGGGCCTTGTGCAGGTCTCTTTGGTTCAACCCAAGAATATCACGGCCCTCGAATTCAACCTTGCCCGACAGCGGTTCAACCAGACGCAAAAGCGACCGCCCTGCGGTGGATTTGCCGCAGCCAGATTCACCAACCAGCGACAGGGTTTGCCCCTTGAAAACCTTAAAGGACACATCCTCGACCGCGTGCACATTGGCCACCGTCCGGCGCAGCAATCCGCCTTTGACCGGGAAGCGCGTGGTGAGATTTTCAACCTGCAACAGCACCTCGTCAGTGCCTTTGATTGGCTCAATCCTTTGGCCTTCGACCCCCATCAGCTTCATCGGCTCGGGGTAGGCCTTGCCCTGCATTTCCCCCAGTTTGGGCACCGCCGCCAGCAACGCCTTGGTGTAGTCATGCTGGGGGTTTTCAAAGATCTCTTCGACCGTGCCCTCTTCGACCTTGTTGCCGCGGAACATCACCACAACCCGGTCCGCCATCTGCGCCACAACGGCCATGTCGTGGGTGATGAACATCACCGCCGTGCCGGTTTCGCGCTTTAGCCGGTCCATCAGGGCCAGAATTTCCGCCTGAATGGTCACATCCAGCGCGGTTGTGGGTTCATCGGCGATCAGCAGGCGAGGCTCGCAGGCCATGGCCATGGCGATAACAACCCGCTGACGCATGCCACCGGACAGCTCGTGAGGGTATTGTGTCAACCGGCGTTCGGGCTCGGGAATACGCACTTCGCGCAGCAGTTCCAGCGCCCGCGCCTCGGCCTGGGCCTTGTTCATATCCTTGTGCACCCGCAGACCTTCGGTCAGCTGGCGGCCAACAGTGAAGACCGGGTTCAGGGCGGTCATCGGCTCCTGAAAGATCATGCCGATCTCGTTGCCGCGAATGTCCTTCATCATATCGCCCGGCGCCTTGGCCAGATCCATGACACCGCCCTCGCGGCGATCAAACATCAGCTCACCCGCGGAGATTTCACCGCCGCCAAATTCAACGAGGCGCATCAGCGACAGCGAGGAAACGGATTTGCCAGAACCCGACTCGCCGACGACGCAGACGGTTTCTCCGGGGTTTACATCAAAGGAGACGTTCTCGACGCCAACAACCGGGCCATCTTTGGTCTGAAACTCGACGCGAAGGCCTTTAATTTGTGCAATAGGTTGATCGAGCACCCCGTCGCCCCCTGTTTTGTGAATAATAATGCCCTGCTTGCGTGCCGAGCTTGTGCAAGATGTATGACAATCTTGACGGGGGGCGTCAAATCCAGCCTGCAAAATTCCACAATGCCGAGGTTGGTCAGGAAAAATCCCCCGGTGAGGCTTGCTTTTTTTGGAAACTCTGCTTCGATACTGCCAGTATCTGCCCAGTATGGTGGTGCGTATAGCGACAATTGGGATCGAAAAATTTCGATCTTTCAAAACCTTGCACGCCATCATAGGCAGAGCGACATCGAACCCGCAGTTTTGCGGCAACAAGCCGGGCCAAGTTGTCCGGCACAAAAAGACACGTAATGTGTTCGACAAGGAGAGTGTAATGAAACTCAAAACCCTTTTGATGGGTGCCATCGCCACGGCTGCCATCGCTCCGGCAGCTTTTGCCGAGCGCGGCTCTGACGGCCAGGTCAACATCATCTACTGGCAAGCGCCATCGATCATGAATCCCTTCCTATCCGGTGGGACCAAGGACGTTGAAGCCGCATCGCTGGTGATTGAGCCCCTGGTCCGCTACAATCAGGATGGCGTCATGGTGCCTTACCTGGCCGCCGAAATCCCAACCGTAGAAAACGGTGGCGTCAGCGAAGACCTGACCACCATCACTTGGAAGATCGCACCCGGCCTCAAATGGTCCGATGGCAGCGCCTTCACCTCTGCGGATGTGAAATTCACCGCTGACTACTGCATGGACCCCGAAGGCGGCTGTGCCCAGGTTACCAAATTCGAAGGTGTGACCTCGGTTGAAGCCCTTGATGATCTGACCGTCAAGGTCACATTTGCCAAGCCAACCCCCTTCCCCTATGGCCCCTTTGTTGGCGGTGAAAGCCCCATCATCCAGGCGGCTCAGTTTGCGGATTGTATGGGTGCCAAGGCACCGGAATGCACCGAGGCCAACTTTGCCCCCATCGGCACCGGTCCTTTTGTTGTTGATGAATTCAAACCCAACGACGTGATAACCCTGTCGGCCAACCCGAACTATCGTGACCCGGCCAAGCCTGCCTTTGCCAAGGTCCTGTTCAAAGGTGGCGGCGACGCAACGGCCGCTGGCCGCGCCGTCATGGAAACCGGCGAGTTTGACTACGCCTGGAACCTGCAGCTGGCCCCTGAAGTCATCGCCCAGATGGAATCCGCCGGCAAAGGCAAGCCTGTCGCAGGCTTTGGCCCGCTGGTTGAGCGCATCATGCTGAACAACACCAACCCTGATCCGGCGCTTGGCCCGGATGAGCGTTCGGTGATCCGCCCGCACCCTTTCTTGGGTGATCCTGCGGTTTACAAAGCAATGTCGCTGGCGATTGACCGTCCTTTGCTGGTCGAAATCGGCTATGGCAAAGCGGGTAAAGTCACCTGTAACTGGGTTCCGGCACCTGCCGCTGTGAACTCTGACACCTTCACCTGCGACAAGCAGGACATCGCTGCGGCAAACGCGATGCTGGAAGAAGCGGGCTACAAAGACACCAATGGTGACGGCGTACGTGAAACCCCCGATGGGATCCCAATGAAGATCCTGTACCAGACCTCGACCAACGCCGTGCGTCAGGATTTCCAGGCACTGATCAAACAGTGGTGGAGCGAAATTGGTATCGAATCCGAGCTGCGTAACCTTAGCGGTTCCGTGTTCTTTGGTGGTGATCCCGGTTCGCCTGACACCTTCCAGAAGTTCTATGCTGACGTTGAAATGTATGCCAATACCTTCAACGGCACCGACCCTCAGTCCTACCTGGCCAACGGTCTGTGCGACAAAGCGCCTTCGCCTGCGACCCAGTGGCAGGGTGAGAACATCTCGCGCTTCTGCAACGAAGAGTTCGACAAGCTGCATGCGGAGCTGACAACCACAGCCGGTGCCGAAGCTCGTGCGGAAATCTCCAAGCGTCTCAACGACATCATCGTTGGAAACGGCGGCATGATCCCTCTGGTTCACCGTGGCCGTCTCTCGGCGCACGCCAACTCGCTTGGTGGTGTTGTGCTGAACGTCTGGGACAGCGAAATCTGGAACGCTGCTGACTGGTACCGTATCAAATAAACGGTTCTGACCAAACGAGGCCCCGGTGTTTCACCGGGGCCTCTTGCCATTCGCGCCGCGTTCCGGTTTATCGCCGGACACATTGGCCACAGGCGGCAGCCACCGCGGCCCTGACGCCCTGTCCAGCTCAACAATAACACATTGCAAAAGGCGCACGTTCCATGCTGACCTTTACAATCAGGCGATTGATCCTGTCGGTTCCGACATTGCTCTTCATCAGCCTGGTGATCTTCCTCCTTCTTGAACTCGCACCCGGCGATCCAATGGCGCAGGTGCCCCTGACGGTCCCCCCCGAAGTCAAAGAAAAAATGCGCGAGGCCCTTGGCCTTGGCCAACCCGCCCCCATCCGCTTCTGGAAATGGCTGGTGCAGTTCTTCTGGATTGAACCTCAAGTCCTGATCGACCACTATTTTGGCACCACCTTCTCGCAGGGTGACCTGCGCGTCATCTCTTGGCAGACCCGTTCGCCGGTGATGGATATCGTCATCCAGCGGATGCCGCAGACCCTGTGGGTTGTGGGCACCGCCTATGTGGTTGCCATTTTCATCGCCCTGCCCATCGGCATCTACTCCGCCTATCGTCAGTACAGCTGGTTTGATCAGCTCGGCACTTTTGTGTCGATGGTCGGTTTTTCGGTGCCGCCGTTTTTCTCGGGCGTTTTGGTCATCGTGATCTTCTCGGTGCAGCTGGGCTGGTTCCCGTCGATCTACGACACCACCCATGTGGTCGACAGCTGGGACAGCTTTGTCCACCAGTTGCGACAGATGATCATGCCGGTCATGGTGCTGGCGCTGCAGATCACCGCCCAGCTCAGCCGCTTTATGCGCGCCTCGATGCTGGATAACCTGAACCAGGACTATGTGCGCACGGCCCGTGCCAAAGGGCTCAGCGAATATGTCGTGGTGATGGTGCATGTTCTGCGCAACTCGATGATCCCGGTGGTCACGGTGATTGCCCTTGGCATTCCCGCGATCTTTGGCGGCGCAATCATCACCGAGCAGGTGTTCAAGGTAAATGGCATCGGCCAGCTGCTGATTGGCGCTATTCAGGCCAATGATCTGCCCATGGTACAGACTCTCACCTTTATCTTTGCCATTCTCATCGTGATGTTCAATCTGATCGCCGATGTTCTCTATGGCATTCTAGACCCGAGGATCCGCTATGACTGAGCTTAGCAATCCCATCCCCAGCAAACCACCGCGCAGCCAGTGGCTGGATGTCTGGGACCAGTTCAAAACCCACCGTGGTGCACTGCTAGGCGGCATCCTGTTCTTTCTTATCGTGGCTTCGGTCTATCTGGGTCCTTTCCTCTGGGATATTGATGCAACCCATATCGACATCCGTTCCCGGAATCAGGGACCCAGCTTGGCACACCCCTTTGGTACAGATCAGCTGGGCCGAGACATGATGGCCCGAATGATGGCTGGGGGCTCCACCTCGGTCTCGGTTGGGCTTACGGCGATGGCGCTGGCGCTGGTTCTTGGCTCCTTCATTGGCGTTGTGGCCGGGTTCTTTAAACGGCTTGATGGGCCGTTGATGCGTCTCACGGATCTGTTCCTGGCCCTGCCGTTGCTGCCGCTGCTGCTGGTGATGATGCTGCTGTTTCGCGAACCGCTGAACGCGGCCTTTGGGCCTGAACAGGGGATCTTCATCCTCATCGTTTGTGCCATTGGGGTGACCTCCTGGATGCCCACCGCGCGCATCGTGCGCGGCGATGTCCTGGCCATCAAGGAACGTGAGTTTGTTCTTGCGGCCCGCTCCATCGGCACCTCGAACAGCCAGCTGATCACCCGGCATATCCTGCCAAACGTGCTGTCGCCGATCATGGTGTCAGCAACACTGGGGATTGCCACCGCGATCATCACCGAAAGCTCGCTGTCTTTCCTCGGCCTGGGCTTCCCACCGGATTTCCCAACCTGGGGGCGGCTGTTGTTTGATGCCACCGACTATCTGCAGCAGCATCCCGAGCGGGTGTTCTGGCCTGGTATCGCGATTTCTTTGACCGTGCTGAGCGTGAACTACCTTGGTGACGGGCTGCGCGACGCATTGGATCCACGGATTCGCGGCCGCTAACCCCTCAGAGCGGTGCGGGCAGCCGTGCCGCTGCAACTCACTGAGACATATTCAAATAAGAACATAGATTTTGGCCGTCCCCGAGGGGGCGGCCAAATTGTTTCGCCCTGCCCCAGCGAGCGCAGGAGAAAAGTCCACCCCTCCCAGCTAAAGCAGAACAATATTGCCGCCACCCCCTGTCGGAAGTGGGGCATACCCCTTGCTTGCGCGGGAATTTGGCCTCATTTCGGGAAATAATTCCAATTCGCTGCTAAACGGGAGTCTGCGATGTTTGAGACATTGGGTTTTGAAGAGACCACCCCACGACTGGCCTCGCTGTATTTTGCCCTCGCCCTTGGGCTGGGCTTTGGGGTGCTGGCGCAGCTCACCCGGTTTTGCTTTCGCCGTGCCCTGATTGGCGAGGACCGCCGCCAAGCAGCCGGTATCTGGGCCCTGGCTCTGGCCGTATCAGTGCTGGGCACTCAGGCCGCCGTGACCCAAGGCTGGATCAGTTTTGACGGCCACCGCCTGCTGGCCTCAGAGCTGCCGCTGCTGGCCATTGCCGTTGGCGGCGTGATGTTTGGCAGCGGCATGGTGCTGACACGGGGCTGCATTTCGCGCCTCACCGTGCTCAGCGGCACCGGTAACCTGCGGGCGCTGCTCTGCATCGGGATCTTTGCCCTGGTCGCCCATGCCACGCTTAAAGGGGTGCTGGCCCCCCTGCGCAGTCTTCTGGGCGGCTACACTGTCCAGCTGGGAGACTATGCAACCCTGGCCGCCCTGCCGGGCGGTGCCCCCCTATGGAGCGCCGTCATTGTCCTGCCTGCCTTTTGGCTGGCCCTGCGGTCGCAAAATTCCGCACTGGCGCTGCTGGGCGGCGCCATGATCGGGGCGCTGGTGCCACTGGCCTGGGTCACCACTGGATTTGTGTTGTTTGACGAATTTGACCCCATCGCCATGGAGAGCCTGTCCTTTACCGCGCCAATGTCTGAGGGGCTGTTTTATGTCATTGCCTCCAGCGCCCTGCCTGCGGGCTTTGGCCCTGGGCTGATCGGCGGCGTTTTGGTCGGCGCCCTGCTTACCGCCCTGCTGCGCGGGGACTTCCGGTGGCAGAGCTTTGACAGCCCCCGCCAGACCGGCCGCTACATGCTGGGTGCCAGCCTGATGGGCTTTGGCGGGGTGCTGGCCGGGGGCTGCACCCTGGGGGCGGGCCTTGCCGGGATTTCCACCCTGGGTGTTGCGGCACCGCTGGCGCTGGCCTTTATCGCCCTCGGCGGCATTGTGGCCCACCGGCTGCTGCGGGACGGGTCTAGTGCAGCTGCTTCTTTATCCGCTGGATCGCCAGCCACACCAGCCCCACAACCGGCAGAGTGATCAGTGCGGTCAACATCCCCTTGCTGTGGCCCAGAGCCTGCGCAAGGGGATACATCAGGTAAGACACCAGTGAAACGGCGTAGTAACCAATAGCCACCACCGAGAGTCCCTCTACGGTGTGTTGCAGCCGCAGCGCCTGATCTGCCCGCCGGTCCATACTGGCCAAAAGCGCTTGGTTCTGCGCACTCCGTTCCACATCAACCCGCGTCCTGAGCAGCTCGCCGCCGCGCCGCGCCCGATCTGCTAGGGTACCAATGCGTTTTTCCGTGGACTTCACCGTGCGCATGGCGGGTTCATATCGGCGCAGCATGAATTCGGAAAACATCTGAAAACCGCCATAGCGCATCTCGCGCAGCAGACTGATACGCTGATTGACCAGCGCCTCATAGGCGCCAGTCGCGCCAAATCGAAAGGCCGAACGCGCCGCCATGGCCTCCAGTTCCGCCGAAACCGTCAATAACTGCGTCAGGGTCTGTTCAGCGGGCGCTGTGTCAGAGGTCATCTCCGCCATCATTTTGCTAAGATGGGTGTCCAGCTCGCTGATATCGCGGCTGAGGCCCCGCGCCCGGGAAAACCCCAGCATCGACATGGCCCGGTAGGTCTCAATCTCGCAGATCCGCTGGACCAGTCGCCCGATGCGCTGCGACCCGGTTGTGGCATTGGCAAACAGTGCAAACCGCATATGCCCTGCCGGATCAATGCGGAAATCTCCGGCAACCACAGCGCTGTTATCCAGCACCTCGGCCACCGCCAGGCTTTCGGGAACAAACCAGTCCTTCAATGCGGTCTTGATCCGCTTGTCCTCTGGCCGCGGCAGGACCCGGATCATCAGCGAGGTGACCCGGTGACCCGGGGCTTCCTCCAGCCAGTCCGAGGGGAACACATCAAAATCCGCCGGATCAAAGGCGCGCTTGCTGATGCCATCGTCATAAAGCGTGTAGCTGACGAATTCGGTGTGTTGCTCCCATTTCAGGGTATGGCGCCCCAGTTGCGCCGAGTGATGCGTCGCGCCGGGTTGCGGATGTGGCGCGCCATGGCGATCCAGCAAATCGGTGAGATGTTGCAAATCCAGCCCGCGATCCCGGCGCACCGCCTCGCTGGGCTGCTTCACCGCCAGATAGACCACCGTGCTGGGGCTTTTCATCGCTGGAAAAGGCCTGGCGTGCAGCTCATTCGCCGAAGAATAGCGCAAAGGATGGTCTGGGATCGGGGGCATGGCGCAGAGGTCTCCAAAAAGGTGAAGCCACCATAGCGATTCAGAGATTATCTGTACAGAAGTCTTTTATTTCAATATGTTACTAGGGTACTACGGTATACAAAGCCATTGGGGCCCATCGAAAATTCAGGAGAACCCAACAAAATTTCCGCCTACCGCCGATGGCCCCATCCGGGGGAGTTGCGGCCAAATGAATTCAAAAAAGAAAAGGCGCGCCGGATCTCTCTGGCGCGCCTTTGGTCTGAGTTATGACCGGTCTGTTACTGGATCATTGTCAGCAACTGATCCAGCGAGGCCTTGGCATCGCCATAGAACATCCGGGTATTGTCCTTGAAGAACAGCGGGTTCTCGATGCCGGAGTAGCCCGTGCCCTGGCCGCGCTTGGAAACGAAGACCTGCTTGGCCTTCCACACTTCCAGCACCGGCATCCCGGCGATCGGCGAGTTGGGGTCTTCCTGGGCCGACGGGTTCACGATGTCGTTCGAGCCGATCACGATGACCACGTCGGTGTCCGGGAAGTCGTCGTTGATCTCGTCCATCTCGAGCACGATGTCGTAGGGCACCTTGGCCTCGGCCAGCAGCACGTTCATGTGCCCGGGCAGACGCCCCGCCACCGGGTGGATGCCGAAGCGCACTTCCTTGCCCTTGGCGCGCAGCTTGGCGGTGAGCGCCGCCACCGACTGCTGCGCCTGCGCCACCGCCATGCCGTAGCCCGGCACGATGATGATGCTGTCGGCCTCGTTGAGCGCCGTGGCCACGCCGTCGGCGTCGATGGCGATCTGTTCGCCCTCGATGGCCAGGGCCTCGCCCTGCGGGCCGCCGAAGCCGCCGAGGATGACGGAGATGAACGACAGGTTCATCGCCACGCACATGATGTAGCTCAGGATCGCACCCGACGAACCCACCAGCGCGCCGGTCACGATCAGCAGGTCATTGCCCAGCGAGAAGCCGATCGCCGCCGCGGCCCAGCCCGAGTACGAGTTGAGCATCGAGACCACGACGGGCATGTCCGCGCCGCCGATCCCCATGATGAGGTGATAGCCGATGAAGAAGGCGAGCAGCGTCATCAGCACCAGCGCCCAGAGCCCCGCCCCGTTGAGGAACAGGATCATCAGCAGCAGCGAGCCCGCCGCCGCGCCGGCGTTGAGCACATGCCCGCCCGGCAGCTTCGAGGCGGACGACGACACCTTGCCCGCGAGCTTGCCGAAGGCGACGACCGAGCCGGTTAAGGTCACCGCCCCGATGAACACGCCGAGGAACAGCTCACCGCGCAGGATGGTCAACTCGACAGGCGTCTTGTGTGCGACAACGGCAGCGAAGCCCTTGAGCGCCTCGCGGGCCGTGTCGTCCATGCCGGCGACGCGGACCATCTCGAAGAAGGTGTTGAAGCCGACGAACACCGCGGCCAGACCGACCAGCGAATGCATCGCGGCGACAAGCTGCGGCATCTCGGTCATCTGCACCTTG
>CAJQNB010000010.1 GCA_905479575.1 uncultured Pseudophaeobacter sp. | reverse complement strand
TCTGGTTTGATCCAAATCACGGCTCTGTCGGCGCGATTTTGTTAAAATTAAGCATGTCGAAGTTAGCAATGCAATCAAGTCAAATCGCAGATGGTAAGGGGAGTGTTATGCAGTTTCTAATTAAAGGAGTGGTCATTGTTGCCTTCGCAACAGCAGGTCCGGTGTTTGCCGAAGGTGATCTAAGCCGGGCAAATGTGATCGACGTCGTGATTGAAATGGGTAGCAACGACGACGGGATGTACCTGAAACCCGATAACTACGAATTTGTGACCGGGCAGGCCTATAAGTTGATCCTGACCAATGTTGATGACATCAAGCATGAGTTGGCGCTAAATGAAATGGGCGAGCGCGTGTTCACCCGGAAAATTGAAGCTTCCGATACCGATGGCAATCTTATCACTGAAGTGAAGGGTGCCATTCGCGAGGTCGAAGTTGGACCAGGCCAGATCGTTGAGTGGTTCATTGTGCCGGTTCAAACAACTGACGAGGCGGTTGAGATCACGTGTGAAATTCCCGGGCATTATGAAGCGGGAATGCATGCAAGCGTGGAAATCAACTAGCGATTTTTGACCGTGCTTCAGGTTTCTGGAGCGCGATTGATGGTTTCAAGCCGATCCGCGAGTTCACTCTCCAAAAACCTTTCCAGCCCGTCCATATCCACCGGCTCAAACTGGCCAAAGCCCTGCATCCAGACCGAGGCATCGCGCATCGCGTCGGGTTCCAGCTTACACCATTTCACCCGCCCGCGCTTTTCCTGCGCGATCAACCCGGCGCGGCTCAGGATGGTGAGGTGTTTGGAAATTGCCGCCAGCGACATCTCAAAAGGGTCCGCCACATCCGTTACCGCCATATCATCCTCCAACAACATGGTGAGGATCGCCCGACGGGTCGGGTCGGCCAGGGCGGCAAAGACGGTATCAAGTTCACTGGACATACCGCGCACATTAGGCGCCTGTTTCGTTAAAGGAAAGCCGCGCTTGGTTTGCCAAAAGCGGGGTGAAACCAAAATCAACCTTTTGGTTGAATATGCCAATTCGCGGCTTCTGGGCGAAAGACGCCAAGTGACAGAAGCGCGCAGGGTAGGTGGTTTTTGAAAAACATCCTTAATATCAAGTATCTACCGTGTTTCTGGGGCTGTGGACTCTGCAATTGACTCTGTGGCCCCAGCGCCTTAGCACCTCACATAGAAATCGCGTGAGGATGGCGCCTGTGACAGATGATGACCAAAAGCAGCGCATGGCGCAGCTGGAGGCCAAACTGGCAGCGGCGCGTAAGGCCCAAGAGCCCAAGCCGCGCGCGGATGAACACTACTCTCTGGCCAATCAGGCCTGGCGGATGGTGATAGAATTGGTGGTCGGTCTTGGGATCGGCTTTGGCATCGGATTTGGGTTGGATCACCTTTTTGGGACCCTGCCTATCTTTATGGTGCTGTTTATACTGCTGGGACTTGTCGCAGGGGTGAAGGTGATGCTTCGCACCGCGCAGGAGATCCAGGAACAGAAACTGGCCGAACAGGCCGATGAAAATGCAAAGGCTCAGGACTGATCGCGTGATCAACACCTGACGACAGGAGAAGCGGAACGATGGGCAAGCTGTTCTTTTACGTAGCATTGGCACTGGTAGTGGTGTCTGGCGTGCTTTTTGCACCTGAGCACGCGGCTCTGGCGATCCACCCGATGGATCAGTTCAACGTCGCCTCGCTCACTGGTGGCGCAGTAAACACCTTCGCAATCACCAATGTCACCCTCTGGCTTGCCCTGGCGGTTGTCTGCGTCTTCTTGCTGATGGTTGTTGGCTCTTCGCGCCGCGCCATCGTGCCTGGCCGCGCCCAGTCGGTTGCGGAACTGACTTATGGGTTCATCTACAAAATGGTTGAAGACGTGGCCGGCAAAGACGGCGTCAAGTTCTTCCCCTATATCATGACCCTGTTCATGTTCATCCTGATGGCCAACTTTCTGGGCCTGATCCCGATGTCCTTTACCACCACCTCGCATATCGCTGTTACCGCGATCCTGGCGGGTCTGGTGTTCTTTACCGTCACCATCGTTGGCTTTGTCAAAAATGGCGCCGGTTTCCTTGGCCTCTTCTGGGTATCCAGCGCGCCTCTGGCCCTGCGCCCCATCCTGGCCATCATCGAACTCATTTCCTACTTCGTACGCCCCGTGAGCCACAGCATTCGTCTGGCTGGCAACGTCATGGCGGGCCACGCGGTTCTGAAGGTTTTTGCAGGTTTTGCGGGCGCTCTGGGCCTGTTCAGCTTCCTGCCGATCTTTGCCATCACCGCAGTCTACGCTCTCGAAGTTCTGGTGGCCTTTATCCAGGCCTATGTCTTTACCATCCTGACCTGCGTGTATCTGAAAGATGCCCTGCATCCGAGCCACTAAGGTCTAGATCCAACAAGTTACCGGATGATCCGTTCCTGGGTCATTCGGGTCCCAAATCACCACATTCCATCGTAAGGAGAATACCCATGGAAGGCGATATCGCACAACTCGGTCAGTTCATCGGCGCAGGCCTGGCAGCAATTGGTTCCGGCGCAGCCGCAATCGGTGTTGGCCACGTAGCCGGCAACTTCCTGGCAGGCGCTCTGCGCAACCCTTCGGCAGCAGCCGGCCAGACAGCTACTCTCTTCATCGGCATCGCCTTTGCAGAAGCCCTGGGCATCTTCTCGTTCCTGGTTGCTCTGCTGCTGATGTTCGCAGTCTAAGACCTTAGGACACTTTATCCTTACGGTCGGGCGGTAGGCCCAATGGCCCACCGCCCGATGTAACGGCAAGTTCCCTAGGAGGACGACATGGCATCTAATACGCAAGACGCAGCTCACGGCGCCGCCGAGGCCGCGCACGGCTCTGCTCCGGGCATGCCGCAGCTGGACCCTGATACCTTCGGGAACCAGATCTTCTGGCTGGCAATCGCGCTGGTCGCGATCTATCTCATTTTGTCGCGTGTCGCGCTGCCCCGCATTGCTGCGGTTCTGGCAGAGCGTCAGGGGACCATCACTAACGACCTTGCTGCGGCTGAAGATCTGAAAGCCAAGGCAGTTGAGGCCGAAGACGCTTATAACAAGGCCCTGGCAGACGCCCGCGCCGAGGCACAGCGTATCGCCGCCGAAACACGCGCCGAAATCCAGGTTGGCCTGGACGAAGCGATTGCCAAGGCGGATGAACAGATTGCAGCCAAAGCGGCTGAGTCTGAAAAAGCCATTGGCGAGATCAAAGCTGGCGCGCTGGAAAGCGTGAAAGTTGTGGCCGCCGACACCGCCGAAGCTCTGGTAACAGCGCTGGGTGGCAAAGCAGATGCAAAAGCAGTCGCGACAGCGGTTGCCGACCGGATGAAAGGTTAAGGACATGCGCACAGTTCTGGCAATTGCCCTCACCCTTGGGGCCACCAGCCCGGCGTTTGCCGCATCTGGTCCCTTCCTGTCGATGAGCAACACCAACTTTGTTGTTCTGCTCGGCTTTCTTCTGTTTGTTGGCATTCTTCTGTTTGTCAAAGTGCCTAGCCTGCTGGGTGGCCAATTGGACGCCCGCGCCGAAGGTATCCAGAAGGAACTGAACGAAGCCCGCGCCCTGCGGGAAGAAGCTCAGACCATTCTGGCCTCCTACGAGCGCAAGCAGCAGGAAGTTCAGGCACAGGCCGATCGTATCGTGGCTGCGGCCCGTGAGGATGCGGCGGCGGCTGCCGAAGAGGCAAAGGCGGATCTGGAAACTTCCATCGCCCGCCGTCTGGTGGCAGCAGAAGAGCAGATCGCATCTGCCGAAGCTTCTGCAGTGAAAGAAGTACGCGATCAGGCGATCTCCATCGCTGTTGCTGCTGCCGATCAAGTGATCGCCAAGCAGATGACAGCGACCGAGGCAAACAAACTGATCGATGCGGCGATAACCGACGTCAACGACAAGCTGCACTAAATCACAACGATCACAGTATCTGAGTGTTCAAAACCCGGCTCTTGTGGCCGGGTTTTTTTGTCTTTGCTTTTGTTCCAGGCCGCATTCGCGTGGTTCGAAGGGGGATAGCTGCGCGTGACGCCGCGCCAGCCAATGCACACGCGCCCCATATCCGCTGGCGGCAGGTCCGACTGGAAGGGATGCAACGGGCAGGGATTTTGCGGTGGCACAGACTGGGTGCAGAGGTCGTCAGGTGTCTGCTTTGACGCTATTTTATCAACATTCTACATAGCGGCCAAAGTCCGCTATGTAGAACGCGTGCATTTTTCCTGTTCAGGAATGCGCCCTTTTAATGGGCCATCATTTCAGATGCGATCTCTGCACCGCTCAACCCGGCTGGGAAATATGTTGGCCAGTTGGTGACTTCTGTCAGCAACTCAGCGCGATCATTACCCCAGTAAAGATGATAGTGGTCAGCCTTGGTTGGTGCAATCTTGTGGTCGCTGAACTGAATGAACCGAGGCGCGGCCGCGTCGCCGCCGGATTTTTCAAAAATGAAGCGCACACCCTGATTGCCGGATTTGTAGGTCAGGATTTCATATCCGTCTTCCGCGTACTGCCCCTGCACAGGTTGGCCGTCCCGGAAAAAAGTCACGCTGGGGCCGTCGATCAGGATACGCTCCACATCTGTTTTGTAGCCGACCTCGTAGTAGGCACGGTACTCCTCAGCGGATTTTTCTCCATGTTCAGCTTTGTGTTCCATCACTGCATCCAAAGTGCCGTCTTGCAGGAGCGGGTAAAGCGACTGCCAGTCGCCACCCCAGTCAGACAGGTTGCGGGCTTTAACCGCAGCGGCGTCGACCAGGGATGGCTCGTCGTCCTTATGTGAGTGTGTATGGGTGTGGGTGGTGGCGGAATTTTCCGCTGTTTGCGCCATTACCTGCGCCGAACTAACGATCAGCGCGCCAAGCGCAATGACGCCAGCGCGTTTGAGGATTGTTTGTTTCATGTGAAGCTTCCTGCCTTTGCTATGAAAAAGTGTTATGATATAACATAACAAATTCAGTCAGTATCTTTCCCTGATTAATTTGGCAAGACGCACTGCCCCTAACCGCCAAGTTCAAGCCGACTTCGCGCAGAACAGTTGAAAGCGATCAGTGACCTGGCCAGAGCAAATGAAAGCTACGCCCCGCTTAGGCAACCTGCACGATTTACGGACAGCCCAGAGCCGCACTGGGTTCTATCGTGAGGAAACCAGAATTTACCTAATGAGCGGTGCCAATTGGGGGGCAGGGCTGCATCAGCTGCGCCTTCTTTCCCATTGGCCGCCAGTGATAGGTCGCGCCATCACAAGCGAAAGGGATTGGTCCAGGCGCGTTTGCCCGCAGCGTCCACCACTGTTACCCGCAGCCAGGGCGAATTGCGGAACCGGTGTAGCGGGATCTGGCCGCGGGTCATTGAGGCACCATGGATGGCTGTCGCCGCTTGGCCATGGCCTTGCAGGATCATCGTTGACGCGGCGGTGCTTTCGATCTCGATTGTGTCGCTGGTGAGTGTCACATTGCGAATTTCAGGCCCTTGCGAGCTGTAGAAATCGCCTTGTTTCAGGGCTTGCAGCAAAAGCTCAGGAGTGTTGGCCTCTGCCTTGACCATGACCCAACCGCCAAAATGGTCTGGTTCAGTGAAATGGGCGTCATCAGTGGCGATAAGCGTCATATCACGGCCTTCTGACAGCAACAGGTCGAGCACATGCCCGCCACCTTCGCGGTCGCAACCGATGGCACAGCCGTGATTATAGATTTCGACCGCATGCGCCGCTTTGATTGAACGCGCATCAGCAAGAGACAGGCCGGACCAGTGCGGATGGGCGATGGCGACAAATGCGCCGGCGTCCCGGGCGCGCGCCGCAAGTTCCGGGCCTGTTTCCTGATCGTCCACCGGATGAAAGCCCGGAGCGTTGGGCGCTGCAAATCCTTCGGGCAGGCCAACCGCAAGGATGTGCCACAGTTCGCCGTTTTCCATGGCGCCGGAATGCAGTTCCGCCCCGAGAAGCGTGGTGAACCCGTCGTCGCGAAATGGTTTTGTATCCGCAAGGGGATAGTCATAGGCGCCGATGAAATGATCCGTCAGCGCCAGGAAATCATAGCCTTCGGCCTTGTACCGGCGGCACACTTCTGCGGGCTCAAGGCAACCGTCCGACAGGGTCGAGTGGGTGTGCAGATTGCCCCGCCAGAAACGGCCGGGAGTTGAAAATGCTGACAAGACCATTGTGTTTTCCCCTTCGAAATTCTGATGCTTGAATAGGCGGTTCGGGAAACGGATTTGTGACAAATCTGTTGCGGAATCGGGATAGGGTGGCGCCATGAAACTGGACCGACTTCAGCGCGCCCTTCAGACCGGAAACTGGGGGCAGGCCGCAGATATACTTGCCCCTTTGGTGGCGGGTGCTGATCCGCATCCATCAATGATGTACAACTACGGCAAGGTCCTGATCGAACTTGGCCGGATGGCGCAGGCGCAGGCGATGTTGCGACGCACGGTTCAGGTCATGCCGCAGCATTCGGCCGCCTGGTTTGAACTTGGCCGCGCAGCGCTGAGTGCGGAAGATTTCGAGACCGCGTTTGAGGCCTTTAGCCGCGCGCTGGATCTTGAACCCACAGACATCGATGCGCGGCGCAATCTGGGACGGGTTGGGGTGCGATTGGGGCGGTTTGGCGCAGCGCAGGCGGCCTGGAGCGAGCTACGTGGCGATCCCGAGGCGGACCTGGCCCTGTACCGAATTGCGGCGGAGACCGGCGCGGCCAATACGTCGGAGCTGCGGCGGGACCTGCTGGATAACCACCCGGACAAGGCAGCGGTGATCCGCACTTTGGTGCGTGTGTCAAAGGGCTCGGTACCACTGAGCCTGTAGGGGCAGCACATAGGCCATTGGCGTCTGTTTCGGCGGGTCAAACACGCGATACAGCTGTTGCGATTTGTCTGGCTGCACTACGATCACATGGCAAAATGACCTGCGTGCCCCCTAACCGGGGCGGTGCCGCTGCCGGAAGCTCTTGCGATACACGCCGCGTTCCTGGCCCAGTGCATGCTGGACTTCACGGTTGCGGGCGATTTCGTTCTCCGTCATGTCACCAACATCCAGCGCAGGCACCTCGCGCTGGATTGCAAAGACCTGTGCGACAGGTGTTCCTTTGACCAGTGTGCCTTCGAAATTGGGGTCGGTCCAAAGCGCTGGGAAATGGACGTAGCCGTCTTTGAACAGATCACAGTCAACAACACCGGATAGCGCGCGAAAGGGCAGGTCTTCCCGGTTTAGCGGATGGGTGAACAGCAGCGACCAGCCCGGCGGCGTCTCGAGTGTCCAGAAGTTGATGAACTTTACCACCGTATTGCTGGCCAGCTTGAACGGGGCGCCACTGGCCTGTTCCGGCACATGCAGCCCAACCGGCGCGCGCGAAATCAGCGCATCCTGTAGGATCGGCGGATCCCAATCCCAGGCGATCTCACCGTTGCTGATGTGCAGATCCGTGGCCAGCGGGATGATGACACCGGACGACAGCGCATCAATAATGGGCGGGCAGTGCTTCAGTGTACGCACCACTTCGCCGCCAAGACTGGGGGCCGCAACCTCCGAGGGCATGGATTTCAGCCAGTCGGGCAGGGTCTGGGCCGCTGGCACCGGTTCGGGTAAAAGCGGGCGCAGTTTTGGATGACAGCGGGCGCGGATCACTTTTGCGCCTCGCGCCGGGACAGAAAGGCATGGGCGGTGGCCGCCAGAACGGTCAACGCGATGATGATCGTGCCGACGGCGTTGATCACAGGAGGGTGGCCATTGGGATTGCGCGCCATCGCACCAATTTCGGTGGCAAAGGTGCAGGACCCGCCCTTGGCGAACATGGTGGTGTTGTAATTCTCGATACTGGCCATAAAGCCGATCACCGCGGCCGAGACCAGCGCCGGGAACAGATAGGGCAAGGTCAGACGGCGAAACACCCGGAAGGGCGAAGCGCCGAGATCCAACGCGGCCTCTTCCAGTTCGATCGGCTGACGTTGCAGGCGCGCCATCAGGATCAGCATCGGGTAGCCGGCGACAAATGTGGTCTGCGCCATGATGATGGTAAAAAGCCCGGCATTCACGCCCAAGCGGCCCCAAAAGACCAGCGCCGACAGCCCCAGCACGATGCCTGGTGCCAGCATCGGCGACAGCAGGATCCACCACAGCACTCCGTTGGCACGCGAGCGCCAGCGGGTCAGCAGCACGGCCCCGGACAAGCCAAGGATCAGCGACAGCGGCACCACAAAGGCCGCCACATAAAGCGAATTTCCAAAACAGCCGACAAAACGGTCGCGATCCAGTGCCCGTAACACCGGGTCGGCGCGCATCTCGGTCTCGGACATCCAGAAATAGGCATACCACTTGCCGGTGAAGCCTTCCCACTGGGTGACCGAGGGGGGCGAGGTATCGTTGAAGGAGGACAGCACCATGAGCAGGAGCGGCGCGAACATAAAGGCGAGGAACGCCCAGGTATAGGCGTTCAGCAGGCCAGCAGAGCTAATCCCAAAGCGCACCGGGTTGGTTGGCGGCACAGCCGGGGTTTGAGTCAAATCGGTCATTGCACCCTCGCGAAATCTTTGAGCCGCGTCCGCATGAGCCACATGAACAGGCCCACAAGCACGAAACAAATCATGGTATAGGCAAAGCTGTAGGCCGCCCCGACATTCGAGTTCTCGGATTCAAAGAACTTATTGTAGATCGTCTGGCTGAACCATTCGGCCTGTAGCCCGCGACTGATGATGCGGGGCACGGAAAAGGCCCCGGCCGATAACATGAAGGTGGCAATTGCGCCCACAGCGATGCCGGGCTTGGAATGGGGGATGATGATCCGCCAGTGTACGCGCCAGGTCGAGGCTCCCAGATCCTTGGCGGCCTCGATCTGATTGCGGTCCAGCGTATTCATCACGTTGTAGATCGGGAACACCATGAACAGCACATAGGTGTAGACGATCACCACAAAGACGGTGCCAGGAAAGCGTTTGAACTGGATCGGGTCGTCAACAACATGCAACCACTGCAACACCCCGTTGAGCAGCCCGTTGTTGTCGATGATCACGGTCCAGGCATAGATCCGCATCAGCTCGACAATGGCATATGGAATGACAAGGCCCAGAAACAGCCATACGGCCCGTTCCGGCGTGGTGGCCAGGGCCACTTTGTAGGCCATAGGATAGCACAGCAGCAAGGCCAGCGCGGTGGCGGCAATCGCAAAGCTGAGCGTGCGCGCCAGGGTGATGAGGCCGATGCGTTCGTAGACTTTGCCGTCGCGTTCAAAGCGCAGGCCAATCAGGCCGATCAGCTTTTTGGACAGCTTGGCATCTTCGATGGTCTTTTGCGTCTCCGACAGGGGGATCATCCGGGCCTGTGTCAGCCAGCCAAAATTGGCCAGGGTGTAGGGGGTGGCGCGGGCTTCACGGGCCTTGAGATCGACAAACAGCGCTTTCGCCCGTTCGGAGATTTTTTCTGCGGTTGCGATTTGTTTTTCAACGGTGTCGGCATCCGAGACAGCCATCACTGGCAGGCCATATAGCGTATCTAGATACTGCGATGGCTCCCCGCTCGCCCGCACAAGAGATTTATGGGTATTGGCCCTGTCGCATTGCAGGATATAGGGCCGCGTTGCCTGGGCAGGGGTTTGGCCTGTTGCCGAGGGTACGGCCATACCGGAGGAAGACGGAACAGCCATGCCGGAGGCCGATGGAATGCCCATCCCGCCTGCGGAGGCTGCTTCGGCATCGGGCTGCATTTCATAGGTTTTCAGCACCGAGATACAGGTCTGGGCGTCGCGCGACAGGCTCAGCGCCACCGAACTATCAAGCCCGCGTTTGGGCGCGGTGATGGCACGTTCCAGCATGGTCAGCTGCGGCAGGATGATCAGGATCAATCCCCAGACCAGCACCGCACCAAAGAAGAAGGCGGAGAGAGCGGCCCCATAGCCTTTCAGCAAACCCTTCATTGCGCGGCCAGCTCTTGCCCGGTGCGCGCAAGGGGGCCAGAGGGTAAGATCACGGCACTCTCGGCGCGGAACCCGATTTTGGTATCACCTTCCGAGGGCACATGGACCTGTCCGTCGTTGGTGATGTGCACCGCCAGTTCAGTGCCCTGGGCATCGAAAAACAGATTGAGAAAGGCGCCTTCCAGATCGCGGCGTTGCATCCGGGCCAATAGCTGGTTTTCTACATGGTCCAGCAGCATCGCTTCGGGTCGAACGAACAGCATCGCCTCGGCTCCGGGGGCAAGGTCGTGCGGGTTGCGGGCGCGGAACCGGCCCATCGGAGTTTCTATGTCCGCCATGCCCTCGCTGGCCGCCATTACCCGCCCCTCCAGGCGGTTGGCTTCGCCCACGAAGGAGGCCGTGAACGCGGTTTGCGGGGCCGAATAAATCTCGTCGCCGGTGCCAACCTGTTCGATCCGTCCTTCGTTCATCACGGCAATCCTGTCGGACATAGTCAGGGCCTCACCCTGGTCGTGGGTGATGTAGATGAAGGTCACACCGGTCTGTTTCTGGATGGCCCGCAACTCGGCCCGCATGTGCTGACGCAGCTTCAAATCCAAAGCCGACAGCGGCTCATCCAGCAACAACACCGCAGGTTCTACGGCCAATGCCCTGGCAATTGCCACCCGCTGGCGTTGACCGCCCGACAGCTCTCCCGGTTTCTTCTCCGCCTGATCGCCCAGAGCGACCAGATCAAGCAGCTTTTGCGCTTGGGCGCGGCGGTCGCGTTTGGACAAGCCGCGGGATTCCAGACCAAAGGCCACGTTTTCCCACACTGGCATCAGCGGAAACAGTGCGAGGTTCTGAAAGATCAGCGCGGTTGGGCGGGTGTTCGGGCCGATCCCGGCCATGTTCTGACCGCCGATCCGCACCTCCCCCTCGGAAGGCTCAATAAACCCGGAGACGGCGCGCAAAATCGTCGTCTTGCCACAGCCCGACGGCCCGAGGATCGAAAAAAACTCACCCGCCTGAATGGTCAGGTTGGTGGGCTGCACCGCCCTGAATCCATTGGGATAGGTGATCGACATATTGTCGAGTGTGACGTCCTTGCCGCGCATGATTGCCCCCGGAAAAAAGAGTGGGAGAGGCGCGGACGCCTCCCCCCAAGTTGTTTCGAAAACCCACCCTGCCGATCAGGCGTTGGTGATGATTTCCACAAACTCGTTGCGGATTGGGGCAAAGAACGGCGTATCCGCCTGCCACCACCACATGTTGCCCAGAACGTCCGCAGTGTAGACGTCGTTGAACTGGCGCTTGAAGTTCTCGGAGGCATGGTCTGCCGCCCCCATCACAGCCGAGTTGTAGCCCGTGTTGTTGGCGAACATGCCACCCACTTCTGGCTGCAGCATGAAGTTCATGAAGGCCACAGCCTGTTCGGGGTTCATCGCCTGTTTCAGCATGCCGAAGCTGTCGAGCCAGGTGATGATGCCTTCTTTTGGCGCGCGGTAGACAAAGTTCTCGTCTTCGCGGTTCAGCAGAAGGCCAGTGGTGTCCCAGGTCTGGCCGATGACGCAGCCCGCGTCCTTGAAGGCGGCGGTGGCTTCGGTTGCATTGTTCCAGAAGGCGCCAAAGTTGCCTTTGCGTTCGATGATCCAGCCAGCAATAGCGCCCCAAACCCGGCGTGCATCCTCTTCGGATTTGTAAACGTCAAGCATGCGGTTGGACGGAACTTCGCCAATGGCATCAAGGTAGAGGCCGGTGCCCATGATGACCGACTTTTGACGGAAGGCCGCAGCGCCTTTGGCCTCGGGACGCCACAGGTCCCCAAAGCTGAGATCGGCATCCGAGATGTCGAGCTTACCACGGTTCAGGGTCAAACCTTCGGTGCCCCAGTCGAATGGCAACAGGACTTGTTTGCCGGCCTGCATGCCGCCCAAGCTGGCGCTGTCGCGCAGGAACGACGGGATCACGTTGTCGATTTTAACGTCGGCGGGGACTTCTGCGAAGAAACTGTCGCCGTTGTCGTCGATATAGCCCGATGCGTTGGTGATCGACGGGAAGACGATGTCAAACCCCTTGCCGCCATTGGCGCGGATGGTCGACTCGGCTTCGTCATTCGAGCCGAATGTGGTCAATTCCAGTTTGATGCCGGTGTCGGCTTCGAATTTTTCTCTGATATTGGGCTGGATATAGTCCTGCCATGCCAGCACCTTGACGCTGCCCGAAGAGGCAAGCGCATCGGTGGCGCGCAGGACCAGCGGCGCCGCAACAGCGGCGGCCCCCAACTTAATCGCGGAACGGCGAGTCGTTTTCATAAAAGCACCCTCATGTCATATATTTCACCCGGCGCGGGCTCTGCGCGTCGCTACCGTGCGAGTGAAACAGCCCGGTGACGCTTTTGTTGCATTCCTGTGATCCTGATGGCGCCGCAGCTGATCACCGCCGCACGCCATGGAAGAAAGGTCCGGGTGCGCCACCCCAGAACGCAGTTGCAGGATCCAACATCCGCCCTCGGCTTTGCGCCAATGGGGCGGTGCAAAGGCCCGTTTCCAGGTCATTGCGGGCCGATCTTCTGCCGGTTTGAAGAGGGAGGAAGAAATGAAAACCAAGTTTGCTGCGGCCATCGCCGCAAGTGCTGTTCTGTGTTCAACGGTCACGGAGGCTTCGGCCGATACTCTTCGGTTTGCCCATGGCCAAGCGCAGTCTCGATCCGGATAAGCAGAGGCGGGGCGGCTCCGGTCAGGTGGGCGCTCCCAGATCACACGCATTGAGAGCAGCAATCAGAGCCGCCCCACGGTCGTTGACCAGAAAACCCTCGCCCATCTGCGTCATCGTGTAACCGATGGCGAGATCACGGGAGGGGTCGCAAAAGGCAAAGCTGCCGCCGGCGCCGACATGGCCAAAAGCCTGGTCTGGGATCAGGAAGCTGTCGCCGCGAGCCGGCCGTTCAGCGCTGCTGCGATTGTCCATTCGATGCATGAAACCACCACCGAACCGCGTCGGCTGCAGCAACATGCCATCGCAATGGGTAGCTGATGTGGTCCGGGTAAAGCGATCGCATGTGTCCTGGGTGAGGCCAAGGCGGCCCTCCGGGCGCATGGCGCCATGCAGGCGGGCCAGGCCGCGGGCATTGGTGACCCCTGAGGCGGCCCCGATTTCGGCGGCACGACCGGCGCGGGTGTTGACCCCCTTGGCCATCCAGTCGCCGTGGTTGAAAAAGAACAGGGCCTGGGGGGAGGTCTTGTCGCGCAGCGCCATGCCAAAGGCAGTCGGCGCGCCCCCTTTTTGTGGCACAAAATGTCGGATCGGAGCGACGCGGTGGTCCTGATCTTCGGGCAGGCCGATCCAGAACTCAATGCCCAGGGGGGCTGCGATTTCTTCGGCAAAGAACTGGCCCAATGTGCGCCCATCGGTGCGCCGGATGATCTCGGCAAGGATGAAGCCCCCGGTCACCGGATGATAGGCGGTCCGTGTTCCCGGCACGAACATCGGGTGCGCCTGTTCAAGGGCTTGTGCCATATAGGGGTGGTCCGTCAGGCAATCGGGTTTCAGCGGCTCTGTCAGAGCGGGCACCCCTGCGGAATGGTCAAGAACCATGTCCACGGATATGTCGTCCTTGCCGTGGCTTGCGAAGGCAGGCCAGTAATCGGCGACGGGCGCATCCAGTGCGATCATGCCACGCTGGGCAAGCAGGTGAATACACAGGGCCGTTGCGGGCTTTGTCGCGGAAAAAACCACGCTGAGCGTGTCTTCGTGCCAGTCTTGGGTATCGCTGACCCGGCCGCCCCAAAGGCTCAGCACCTCCTTGCCGCGCCACTCTAGGTGGACAGAGGCGGCGACCTCGCCTCGGGCCATGAAGTTGTCACAAAATGCCTCGGCAAGGGGCTCAAAACCGGGGGCCACCCTGCCACAGATCCGAGTGCTGCCCACAGGCGTTTCGACAGCGCTCGACCAGCGCTTCTGATTGGTGTCCATTGTTTCCTCCTCCTCGCAATGCCGCTGCGCCTTGCGCGGCGTGGCGCGACCGCCAAGCGCCAGTTTCGGTCCTGAGCGCACCGAAAGGCGGTTGCCAGCTCTGCTCAGAGCGTTTAAGTCATTTGCTTGAGCCATCTGACTTCATGGAATAGACAATGATTTCAAGCCCGTCAATCGGGAAGGGAGGAGCATACCAATGACCATTCAGAACAAAGCGCTAAAGACAGACGTGGACCGCGATCTTTTGCGAGTGGGGATCAGACAGGGCAACATTCCGACGCTGCTTGCGGTTCTCTATCAAATGTCTGGTGATGCCCGTTGGTTACGTCCACCCTACACCCCCGGTCGTGCGCGTGGTCTTGATGACAACGATGACGGTGGACTGCCGCCGGAAATCCAGGACGAGATCCGGGATGCAGCGCAGCAGGCGATTTTTGCCTGGCTGGATGGGGTTCAGCTGGCGATCCCGGCCCCCGATCATCAGACGCTGGCGAACATGCTGTCCGTGTCGATGCACGAACCGGTGCCCGATAGCTATGGCGAGGTCATCGCATCCGATTTGGGGCTGAGCGAACATAGGCTCAGCCCACAGGTGACCTGGCCTGCGGGGACACGCGCGCTTGTCATCGGTGCCGGGGTGTCGGGAATATGTGCCGGGGTGAACCTCCAGCAGATGGGGGTTGATTTTGAGATCATCGAAAAGAACGAGGACTTTGGTGGCACCTGGTGGGAAAACCGATACCCCGGCGCCGGGGTGGATACTCCAAACCACATCTATTCCTTCTCCTTTGCGCCGAATGACTGGTCGCGCTACTTTGCCCTTCAGGGTGAGCTGCTGACCTATTTCCAATCCGTCGCGGACCGGTTTGACCTGCGACAGGCAACGCGGTTTGAAACGCGCGTCGATGAGGCGCGCTGGAATGACGAGACCAGAAAATGGCAGGTCACCATGACCGGGCCCGATGGCACGCGTACCGAAACCTGCGACATTCTGATGAGCGCCGTCGGCGTTCTGAACACGCCCCAGATACCGGACATCCCGGGGGCAGAGACCTTTGCGGGCGTCGCGACCCACACGGCTCAATGGCCCGAGCATCTGGATGTTACGGGCAAGCGTGTCGCTTTGGTGGGCAATGGCGCCTCGGGCATGCAGGTCGCCCCGGCCATTATCGACAAGGTCGAAAAGCTGACGGTTTTTGCCCGTTCCAAGCAATGGGCCGCGCCGTTTCCGCAGTTTCAGAAAAAGGTGCCTGACCCGGTGCGCTATCTCTTGATGACGGTGCCGCTGTATCAGCAGTGGTATCGCATCCGGCAATTCTGGACATTCAACGACCGTATCCATGAATCATTGCAAAAGGATCCAACCTGGCCCGAACCCGACAGGGCCTTGAACGCAACAAATGACCGGCACCGTCAGATCTTTACCGCGTATGTGAAGGCAGAGTTGGGGGACCGCCAGGATCTTCTGCAGGAGATGCTTCCCGATTTCCCGCCCTACGGAAAGCGCATCCTTTTGGACAATGGCTGGTACCGGACCCTGACCAAGCCAAACGCCGAACTGGTGCCCGCGCGTCTGTCACGGATCGAGGGCAGTACGCTGATCGCAGCAGACGGGTCAACCTCAGAGGCGGATGTTTTGGTCTATGCCACGGGCTTTAAGGCGGCCGAGATGCAGTCCTCCTATGAGATCATCGGACAGGGCGGCCAGCATCTGAAGGACGCCTGGGAGACGGACAATCCCTCCGCTTATATCGGCTCGATGGTGCCGGGATTTCCGAACTTTTTCACCATCCTTGGGCCGAATGTCGGGCTGGGACATGGCGGCAGCATGATTAAGGCAATCGAGCTGCAAACCTCGTTCATTTTGTCGATCATCAGCCGGATGTTCGAGCGGAATGCGCAGACCGTCGCGGTGACCGCGCAGGCCCATGAAAGCTACAATGCTCGTATCGACGCGGCACATAACAAAATGGTCTGGACCCATCAGGGCACCGAAAACTGGTATCGCAACAGTCGCGGGCGGGTGGTGGCGATTTCGCCCTGGCGCAACGATTACTTCTGGTCGCTGACCCGGGATGTCGATCCGGGTGCTTTCACATTCGAAACCTGATCCGCAGGTTTGGCCGGAATGGCTTTGACCTTGGGGCATTGTCTAAGCTATCGACGGACCCAATACTGAAAATAGTAGGATGTTCGCATGACCCTGGATACCGCTGATGACGACACCCGCGAACGCATCAAACGCGCGGCGATCCGGTTGTTTGCGCGGCAGGGTATTGATGGAGTGTCGGTGCGGGCGATCCTCACGGCGGCCGACGTCAAGAACTCGGCGGGCATCCATTACTATTTTCGCACCAAGGACGTCCTGATTGGAGAGCTGGTATCGGATGCTCTGACACGGACGCGGCGCGCCCGCAACGCTGCCCTTGATGCGCTTGAGGCCTCGGGGGCACCGATTTCCGTTCGCGACGTTGTTAATCTGATCTGCAAGGTGGAAACCACAGAAACCAACGATCCCGAAGCGCGGGCCGATTTGCCCATCGGGTTTGGTCATATGCGGTTCATCTCGGTGATGCAGCTGAACCACCGCGACAAGTTCACCCAGGCGGTTGAGGCCGAAGGGGACGACAGTTTTGAACGCTGCATCGCGCATATCGCCAAGGCCTTGACCGAGGTGCCGCGCGCGGTGCTGAACCAGCGTATCGTCTTTTTCTATCAGTTCGCGCAGGCTTCTTTGTCGGCGCGCGAGGCGGCTTTTGTGCAGACAAAGGATGGCGGCAAGCTGTGGGGCGATCCGAACGCTCTGGAAAATCTAATTGATAGCCTCACGGCAGGCCTGATTTGCCCTGGCCACCTGGCCTGAGCGGGTTTTGATGCGGCAAAAACAGGAAACGCCGCCCCGGACAGGGCGGCGTTTTTCGTGGCTTGGGTCTGGCGTTGGGCTGGGATCAGCGGGCCAGTTCGAGGATCTGCATCACATCAGAGGGTTCGCTGATCTGGCGCGGATTGGTTTTGCCCCAGATGTCATCCATGGTGTATTCCGCGATCTTTTGCAGCTGTTCGGCTTTCACACCCACCGCCGTCAGGCTGCGCGGCATGCCAAGATCCGCGATGAACTGATCGACCTGCTTGGAGGCTGCGGTGCCGCCCTCGCCAAAGATGGCCCGGATCGGAGCCTGACGGTCGCCATTGATTGTTTCGTTCCATTGCAGAACGAAAGGCGACATCACGCAGGAGGTATAGCCATGCGGCACGTCGCATAGCCCGCCCAGAACGTGGCCGATCGAGTGGCTCGCCCCCATTGGGACACCGGCAATGATCGGCAGCATGGACTGCCAGACGCCAATCTGACACTTCATGCGGGCCTCAAGATCGGCCGGGTCGGCCTTGCTGCGCGGCAGGCCCTCGACCAGAAGACGCAGGGCGCTTTGCGCCAGACCGTCGCAGAAGTCGTTGGACTGGAACGATTGCAGGGTTTCAATGGCGTGATCAACACCCCGAACCCCGGTCGACAGCCAGAGCCATTCGGGAGTGTGCACGGTCAGGGCAGGGTCAAGGATCACCGTGACCGGCGCCATCATCCGTTCCTGATAGCCTTGTTTGTGCTTGGTCTCCGGGTCCGTCGCCCCGGAGAGTGGGTTGAACTCGCCGCCCGACAGGGTTGTTGGCACGCAGAGGGTGCGGATATCCTGGCTTTCGAACTGCGGGATCACCATGGCCCCGGCGTCGTCCACTGTGATGTGATAGGCATCCATGTCTTTGGTGGTGCGCACGTTGTGTTTCAGCATCACCGGCACGATCTTGGCGCAGTCGGTCACCGATCCGCCGCCAACCGACACGATCAGGTCGGCGTTGGCCTTGCGGGCCACCTCGGTCGCTTCCATCACATTGTCGCGCGGCACATGCGGTTCGACACCGGAAAAAGTAGCGGCATGACGCGCCCCCAGTGCGGTTTCGATCTTGGTGATTTCGTCCGTGTTTTCGACCAGCGATTTGCTGGCGATCAATACCACCCGTTCGGCGCCAAGCATTTCTGCCTCGGCCCTGAGAGCATCTGCTGCGGGTTCCCCAAAGCGAACCCGTTCTGTTGAGGTCATCCCGACCATACCAGCTGTGAGCGTCATATATTCCTCCCTAATGCAACGCAAAACTATCGTGCCCCGCCCCAAAGCTGGTGCAGGGTGCCGTTTTCGCGCCACAGCCAATCAGGCCGTGGTGCTGAACCTTTCTCCCTTGATGCGTAGCCCCTCGGCCTCCCGGTCCCATGTGTCTGGGGTTTTGCCTTCGGTACGAAGCCTGTGTTTGAGAACCTTGGCGGTTGGGGTCTTGGGCAGGCCGTTGTTCAGGATCCGCACGTAGCGCGGGATCATGAAATAGGCGAGGCGGTCCTTCAGGAATTCAATCAGCTGGGCGGGATCCAGTTCCCGGCCTTCGACCGGGGCGACACAGATCAGCACATCGTCTTCGCTGTGCTCGCTGGGCACGGCGACTGCTGCGGCCTCGGCCACGTCGGGGTGTGCCAGAACTTCGCTCTCCACCTCGAACGAGGAAATATTCTCACCGCGGCGCCGGATTGCATCTTTGACCCGGTCAGCAAAAAAGAAGTTGCCGTCCGCGTCCTGAATGAAGGCATCGCCAGTATGGAACCAGCCGTTGCGCCATGCTTCTGCCGTGGCCTCGGGCATTTTGTAGTAGCCGCTGTTCATCGCCCAGGGGCGGTCGGTGCGGATGACCATCTCACCCATTTCGCCCTGCGGCACCTCGCAGTCGTGCTCATCCACCAGGCGCACTTCGACACCATCGCGCGGTTTGCCACAGGTCCCGCGCACCTCTGGGTTTGGATCCGAAATCAGCGGGGTCGAGACCTCGGTCATGTTGAAGATCGTGAAGACATCAAGCCCGAAGCGGTCGGAGAAACTTTTGGAGTTGGAGGCAAGCGGCACCATCACCACCAGGCGCAATGGGTTGTCTGTGTCGTCGGGGCGGGCGGGCTGTTTTTCCAGAAAACTGGCCATTATCCCAAGCAGGAAAGCGACGGTGCTTTTGGTCCGGCGCACGGAGTCCCAATAGGTGGCCGTGTCGAACCGGTCGACCATCGCAATAGAGGCCCCGCGCGCCAGCATGCAGAACATCGGACCACAGCCGCCGATATGAAACATCGGCGCGTTGATCATGTAACGGTCGTCTTCGGTGACGAAGGTCCAGGTTTCCGGGCCGGCATTTGAATAGAGATGCATATAGGACATCAGCACCCCCTTGGAGGGGCCGGTCGTCCCCGAGGTAAAGACCACCGACATCGGGTCCCAGGGCTCGATGGTGCGCTCCAGCGGCTCCAGCGTCCCACTGTGTGGCAGCAGCGCGTCTTCGTAGGTCTCCATCGGTAGCGGGGCATTATCGACCAGTCCGCCGGTAACGATCAGACGGTCCAGTTTCCCAAGATCAACACCCAACAGCCGCTCCACCAGACTGGCCTCGATCAGCGCCAAAGAGGCATCCGAAACGGCGATGACATGTTCCAGTAGTCCGCCTTTGTAGGCCGTATTGATCGGCACGTAGGCGGCGCCAAGATAGTTCAGGGCAAAGAATATGCGGATCTGTTCGCGGCAATTCGGCATCCAGACGAGCACGTGATCGCCCTGCTTCACCCCCCGTGACTGCAGCCCCACAGCGGTCTGCAGAATGAGCTCCCGGAAGGTCGCATAGGACCATTCCTCGCCGGTGTCGTCGAATTTGGCAAACACCTTTTCGGGCCGCTCCTCGGCCCACCGGTCGATGAGGTAGCGCGTGACCAGTTTTGATCGTGCGGGCATCCGCGAGTCGCGCGTCTCCAGGGACAGCGGGCTGTCCTTTGTCTTGAACATGATTTCCTCCCTTGCAAACCTGTCCGGTCCGCTTCTCCAAAGGGTGCGGCCCCCTCCAACCAGACCGGACAGCACACCTTCAGCGTTTCGCAGAGTGGATCACCAAAGAGGTGTGTAAGTCAATAGCTTTAATCGTTCGGCTTAAATCAGGAGGGGTGATGGCGTTACGGAGGGAGGAGACCCCAAATCGAGGACGCGGCCCATGCCTTTGAGATGGGCCATTGGGATGGAGACCACAAGGGCCGTAGGCCTCAGCCGTGATAACGCCTGCAAGCTGAGCAAGTCGGTCGCGAACTTTCACAGGATTTGCAGTGCGATGCCTGGAGCGGTGCTGTGTGAAAACGGCGCCCCTGGGGTTTGAGAGTAGTGCCCGCTGATGGCGTTATATCCGATTGAATTAGAGTGGCTATTTTACGCAGACCTGCCGCTGCAGCTAAAAACTGGTTAGACTGAACAAGCTGGGAGAATGAGCCGTGACCCCAGGGCTGTTGCGACAACGGTAAGCCTTTTCAAAGCCTGCGATCCCATATGGATTTACCATATAGGACACGCGACGTCGTGCGGACATGGCCTGTTGAGCACAGGCCATGTCATGCAGGAATACGCGATATTTCCCCGTTGTAGAGCCTATTCAGGCAGCACGGAGTATCGGTGAATTACAGGAGCGTTCCAGCAACGCTTTGCTGTCAAGAACGCGCACCTGGCTCGGCTTTGGAAGGCTGATCACGCCGACCTTTTCCAGGGCGCGGACCTGGCGAGAGACGGTTTCCAGCGTTAGGCTGGACATCTCACCAAGTTCGGCTCTGGTCACTGGCAAGTCCATTTCTTCGGGCGTGCCCTGACGCATATGAAACCAGGCCAGAATGGAGGCCACGCGTTCGGCTGCGGTCTTGCGTCCGAGCAGCAGCTGCCAGCGGTGCGCGTCTTCGATCTGGTCCTGCAATACACCAAACAGGTTGAGTTGCAGGCGTGGGATTTCTCTGCTGAGATCCGCAAACGCCTCGTGGTCGCAGGTCAGCAGACGGGTGTCTCCGATGGCGCTGAGACGTCCGCCTTTTTGGCGCGGGCCAAGTGGCGAAAGCGCCTCACCGGCAAAGGTCAGGGCAAACAAGCGCGTGCCACCCTGTGGCACCGATACGTCTTCGCGCAGGGCGCCTTTCAGCACCAACCCGATGTGCAGCGGTTCTGCCCTGTCACGCAGCAGTACCTCACCATCGGCGAGACAGTCTTCCTCGAACCGGTTCCAAACCCGGCTCATTTCATCGGCGTTCAGCCCCCGCAGGAGTGCAGGGCAAGTGTTGTTTGGACGGAGGGAGGCCTCTGCCCAGTCGTGGTTCATCGCGTTCATCTTGAACGTCCTTGTCGTGAAAGGGTGGACAAGGGGCAGGTCGCCCCCGGCGAAAGGGTCAAGCCGGGAGGGGAGGTGCGCGTGTTCGATGACGTCTGGGAGAATGGGAAGAGGTCGGCAGGGGTGCGGCGCTGCGCAGCGTCGTCGTTGCGATCAACCGCAAGCGGATCCACTCCCCGACGTAGGGCGGGGCATCGGTGCCTGCAACGCTGACCTGAACGCAGGACGCATCGTGGTGAGACACGGGGGCGTCATGGCTGGGCGTGGTGTCTTCAACAGGGATGATATCGCCTGTGTCAGTCAGCCAAACCTCTTGCTTGCCTGCGCTCGTGCACAGAACCAGCCGCAGACCTTGGGGGCCAGATGCACGCATAAACCCGTCCGGCACGGTGGCCGACCCGATCAGCGCCAGCAAAAGCAGCGCGCGTGTTATGAGGCCCGGGAGGAACAAGGACTAGTGGCCCGAATGGTCCATCTGGGAATGATCCGCCCCGTCGGCCGGGTCGACCATGAATTCCACCTCGACCTCGCCAGCCTTGCGGAAAATCAGCGTGGCCGGGATCATGTCGCCCTCTTTTGCGGTGCCCGTCAGCCCCATGAACATCACATGCATCCCGCCCGGTTCCAGGTTGACGACGTCACCTGGCGCAAGGGGAACACCGATCAGCGGCCGCATCTTGGCGATCCCGTCCTCAAAAATTGTGGTGTGCAAGGTTGTCGAGGCCGCAAAGGGCGAGCGCACACCAAGAAGCTCTTCGGGGGTCTCACCTTCGTTTGAGATGGTGATATACCCCGCAGCCGACTTGGCCGTGGCGTTGGGCGCCGGGATCGACGGGTGGATGATATGCAAATCGCCAGTCATCTGGTCGTGGGCCACAGCGGGCGCAGCCAGCAGCAGCAGGGCAAGTATCGCGCGTTTCATTTTTGTCTCCTAGGGTTCGGCCCGTTTGAGGCGGGCGGGATGATCTTTTGGCCACGGGTCAGCGTGATCCGGGTTCGTCAGTAAGCGCTTGTCGGTGAGGCTTTCGAGAAAGGCGATGAGATCGGCAATTTCCGCTTCGGTGGCGGTGAACCCCACGATCATGCCGTCCTGATTGCTGTGGCCTTCGCGGCCACCCTTGGCGTAATGGGCCAGCACGCCGCGCAGATCGGGGATTGATCCGTCATGCATATAGGGCGCTGTCACAGCCACATTGCGCAGGGATGGGGTGCGGAACAGGCCCGCGTCGCCCGGCTCTGCGGTGAATTCGATCCGGCCCGGCGCACTGACGGGGTCGTCAGCGTATAGCCCGGTGTTGTGAAATCCGGTCTCCACCCAGGGGCTGCCCTCGCGTTTGAAATTGTCGGTGAACAACACGCCCTGATGACAGTGATAGCATTCGAACCGGTGGTCAAAGAACAGCTGCTCACCCCGTTTGGCGGTATCCGAAAGCGCATCCAGTTCGCCGCCGTATTTGAAACGGTCATAGGCACTGTCAAAGGACATCAGGCTGCGCTGAAAGGCCCCCAGCGCGCGGGTCACTGTGAACAGCTCTGGCCTGGGCTGCTGCGGGAATGCCTGTTCAAAAGCCCGCACGTAATAGGGATCCTCGGCCAGCGTCGCAAAGATACGCGCCTCCTGCCCGGTTGCGCCCATTTCATCGGGTGCTTCGCCAAACAAAGGCACAAGCGCTTGAAACTCGAGCGAGGTCATATGCGGGTTGGCCCAGGAATTCACCGGCAGGTAGGCCACGTTGGCAAGGCTGGGCGCGTTCAGCTTGCCATGGGTGCCGTGGATGCCCACAGCCACCTGGCGCCCATCCGTAAAGGCACGGCCCTGGTCGTGGCACGAGGCGCAGGCCACTGTACCATCGCCGGACAGGCGGGCATCGTAGAACAGATGGCGGCCAAGCTCGACCTTGGCGGCGCTCATGGGGTTGTCTTCTGGTACGGAGGGGCGCGGCATCCAGTCCGGCAGGAGCCAGTCATAGGCCTCTGCCGTATCCAGGGCGAAACCCGCCCCGGATAGTAAACCTGACAGGATCACGCTCACCGCCGCACTACGCGCGGCGCTACGCATCACCGAACCGCGATCAACTGCTGTTCACCCGCTGCGATGTCTTTAAACGGCAAGCCAAGCTTGGTCATGACCGTGTCGCAGTCGGGATCGTTCAGGAAGGACATGCAGCCGGGCGAAGTCTGGGGCGTGTTGGAGCGCATGTCAGCCTCTGCAACCACTGGCGCCGGATCGATGACCAGCGTTTGTTTCGCCGGATCAAACCCATCAAAGCTGACCGCCATCAGGTTGGGGTTCTTGCAGGGGGCGGCGGGGGCGTCTGTCTTGCCACCGGATTTGCACATGGTCGAGCCACGGTGCAGGAACCAGCCTTTTGGCCCGCTTTCTGCCTTGTCCTTTGGCACCATGTCGATACGCACGAACTTGTAGCCGCCGCGCCAGTTCCAGAACATCGAGGTCAGGTTGAGCGGCGTGGGGGCGGTGGTGGGGTCGCCGTGGTTCATCTCAAACGGCACACCGACGTTGAAAGCCACACCAGTATAGCTGCCCTCCGCAACAGTGCCAGCCAGCTGGGTGTTCAGGGGCGCGGTGCCATTGTCGCAAGCGGCACTGCCATCTTCAAAATCCAGCAGGGCGACACCGTCATGCTGAAAGGCGCTTTCGGTCAAAGTTACAGGGCTGCGTGTGCCGTCAGCCGCGATCATCGCCACATCGCTGACATAGAGGCGGAAATCCGTGCCGCGCACCGCAGCACCCGTGCTTCCGATGCCGGTGAAGGTCGCGTCGCAGGCAAAGGGGTGCCCGCCGATTTCGGCGGAAAAATTGATCTTAACGTCCTGATCTGCAAAGGCAGCGGTCGCGGGAAGCAGGGCGGCAAGGGCCGCTTGAAGAGCGAGTTTCATGGAAGTCTCCAGAGGTCTGATCCGGCGCGCGGGCCGGGTGTTTCACAAATAGATTCGCAAAGTTCAGACGATAGGAGGGGCACGCGCCGGACGGGTCGCCTCGGCGGAGAGGGTTTCTAGAACGTGGGATTGTGGCACCCAGTGGGACGGGGAGAAGGACAGTTCGGCAACGGAGGCAACCAGCGGCGGCTCTGGCAGAGCCATGGCCGCCTGCAAGCGGCAGGCTTCACACTCCTGCGTGGCGCCCGGGTCATCCGAGCCACCACAGATCGAAGCGGCGTCAATGCCAAAGAGCGCCGCATAGTCCAGCACTGCTTGGTCTGTTTGCGATGGCGCACGATGTGCAAATCCGGTGGTTGCCAAAGCAACGGTCAGCAGCACGACCAGCGCGCGCAGAGGGAATATGATTTGCCAAATCTTCATCGCCACAGCTGGCTAGCACACACTGCCGGATCCGCAAGCGTTCATAGGGTCGCATCCCCTGTGGTCCAGCGCGATGTTCCTTTGCAGCCTGTTTGTCTGCAATCAGTAGGGCGGCCCTATGGTTGATATTTGGACCGACGCGCTCTTGGTTGCCTTTGTTCGCAACATCAAAGCGCTGTTTGATTAGAAAAACTCTTGGGTGCCGGTTTTGAAAGTGGTCCACACATCAAGTTCGCTACCGTTCTCTTGGGGTTCCCAGTCGCCCAGGCAACCTGTTTCGGTTCATGGTCCATTCCGCAGGTCGTTTCTGAAGCAGGCGTTTCGCCTGGTATGCGGCCTGACCTTTAGCCTCGCTGTGGGGAGTTAACTTTTGTCGCGGACTGGGGCCAAGTCAGGAACATGATCGCCGGATTTGAGATCCCAGAGGTTTCGATTGTCTCGAGCAGGGTCGAGGCGCGACACTTGGCGGTTACCTGATCACTTTGCTGGGCACGGGAAACGATGTCGATGGAGACCTGTTTTTCCAGACCGGCCTCAATCAGGGCCTTGGCGGTATTTGCGGCGGCCCCAACCCCCATGTAGATCGCCATACGGGTTCCAGGTTGCAGCTGAGCAATCCAATTGGCATTGCCCGCATCCTTTGCTGTCTGGCCGGTGGCCAGAACCAGGGTGTCACAGGTGCCGCGTTCTGTCAGGAACCCACCCAATGCAGCTGAGGCTGCGCTGGCTGCGGTGACGCCGGGGATGATTTCATAGGGAATATCTGCCGCATCCAGGGCATCAATCTCTTCGGCACCCCGGGCAAAGACGCCAGGGTCGCCGCATTTCAGCCGCACGACCCGTTGCCCCTGACCGGCAATGGCCACCAGCGCCTGCGAGATCTTTTCTTGTGGCCAGTGGTGGCAGCCTGGGGCCTTGCCCACATATATGCGTTTTGCATTTGCAGGAGCCAAATCCAGCACTTCGGGGTCAATCAAGCGGTCAAAAAAGATCACATCAGCCTCTTGCAGGCGCTGTGCCCCGCGCAGGGTGATCAGATCTTTGCAACCGGGTCCGGCACCGACCAGCGCCACAGACCCCACCTGCTGATTTCTGGGAATGGATCTGTCAGTGGCGTGCCACAGCCCAGATGCCATCTGGCGTAATTGGCGCAAGCTCGCGCTCCTGCGGGCGAGGACAGAAAGCTCCACAACAGCAGGTGTAGACTCTGCCAGGCGCGCGGCAAACCGTCGAAGCCCCCGCAGGGGAGCTGCTGATCTTGGGGTTTCGGCTCCAGTAAGGGAACGACCTGTCAGGGGCTGCAAAAGGGGGAAGGTCTTCATTGGGTTCTCCGGTCCTGGTTATGGCGATTGTCCCAAAGCTCGGTTGCCAGGGCTGTGCAATGCGTGATCGAGCGTTCAGCCTGAACAGTCCAAAGCGCCAAAGCTGCGGTGCCGATCACTGTGGCGCTGGCAAATGGATCGTCTTGGGTGCCGTGCCAGAGCGCTGCAATCTCGATGGGGTGATCGGGCTCATGCAGGCGCCGTGTGTCGGACAGGAGCGCAGAGGCCTGGGTGTTGATCTCAGTGCCGTTTTGCAGGCCAAAGATCGCTGTGTCCTTCGCCGGATGGCGTTCAAACTCACCGCCGCCACCTTTGATCACAGTGAGGTTTCGATCCCCCAGCAAAGCGGCTGCGCGCGATTGCAGGCCGCGATATGAGGGATGAAAAACCCCCTGCACCGAGGCCCGCGCCCCATGCGGGTTCCACATGCGCAGCACCGTGTTGATACAGCTCCTGAGCCCCAGGGTGTCGCGCAGTTTTAACAGTCCAAAGGCCATGGGATTGAGAGTTTCCAATGGGCTGTAGGACAAGCCATTGCCGATGAGATCGGCTGCATGGAGCGCGCCGCGCAGATCAGCGGCAGTACCCTGATGGGAATTCCAGCCATGCAGAGCGACCCTGTAACCCGCCTGTGCGACCAGTTTGGCAGCCAGTGCAAACAGCGGGGCGCCGCGTGTACGTCCTGCCGCGTAGCAGGGCCAATCAAGGTCAACCCTGTCGCCAATGCCGCTGGGGCCAGCTGGCGTCGCGGCGCGCAAGGCGGCGGTAAAGCCGGCAATTTCTGCATCGGTCTCCCCGCGCAACCGCAGCACCATCAACAGGGCTCCCTGCGCCTCTGCGGCGGCGTCACCTGCCAGCATCAGGGTCATGGCTTCCTGCGCTTCGCCTTGGGTCAGCGGGCGGGCACGGCCCTTGCCTTGCGCAACAATGCGGACAAAAGGCGCGAGTGTCATTCCGCCGCCATCCCTATGTGATGCTGCGTGATAAGACTGGCGAGCTCCGGCTTGCAGGAGCCGCAACTTGTCCCGGCACAGGTGGCCTCGCCCAGGCTTTCTACAGTGGTGGCACCAGCGGTGATGGCGGCCCGCAACGTATTGATCCCGACATTGAGACAGGCGCAGACGGTGGCGCCAGGGTCGGGTTGATCTGCGCCACTGCGGCCCGCCAGCGCCTGTAGCGGCGGGGTGGTGGTTCCAATCAGCGAGACTGCAAAGCTGCGCGCCAGTGAGACCGGTTCTGGACTGGCAAAGAACAGACCAACAAGCCTGTCGCCCTGATAAAAGGCAAGCCGGGTAAGGCGTTGGTTTAGATCGGTCAGTTCGGTGATCTGGCAGTTGTCCAGCCCCAGCAGGTCAGCTGCAAACTCTTGCCAGTTCTCTGGCGTTTCGGTTCCGGCGTATTCGCCCTGCCAGCCCGTCAGCGAACGGGCGACAGCGCCATAGGCCCCAGCGGCTCGCAACGGGGACAGCGCGGCGGCAAAGCCAAACCAGGCGGCATTGAACTTTTGGGCGGCGACCGGGCTGCATTTGGAGGCGGGTTGCCCAGAGACCGGGTCAACCACCGGTGCGGTCAGGGTGTTGATACAGCCAGAGGTACTTTGTTGGCGGGTCCAGTGCATAGGGGCAAACAACTGGCCTGGGGCGCTGCGATCGGTGATCAGGGCGCGCAGAACCGCCTGGCCGTACCGGTTTCGCAGGGCAAGGAGATCGCCAGCCGACAGACCCAGGGAAGTTGCGTCCACCGGGTGGATTTCCACATAGGGTTCCGCCAGATGTGCGCCCAGGCGCGGGGCTTTGCCGCTGCGGCTCATGGTGTGCCACTGATCCCGGTTGCGTCCGGTATTGAGCGTAAATGCGTCGCGCTGGATGGGCGCGGGGGCAGTGACCGGAAGCATCCGGGCCTTGCCGTTGCCATGAAAAAAGCCGCCATCGGCGAAAAACCGTGTCCCGTTCTGCGGCCATTGGGTTGGCAGCAGCTTGGCGTAGTCCACATCGGCAAAAATGCTGAGATCCAGGTCGCGGTGAAAATCCTGAGTTGCACCGGACAGGGCGACATATTCGGCAAAAACCTCTGCCGGGGCGGAAAAATCAAAAGACTCTGCCCAGCCCATGCGGGCGGCAAGATCGCAGATGATTTTCCAATCCGGGCGGCTGGCACCGGGGGCCGAAAGAAAGGCGCGCTGGCGCGAGATCCGGCGTTCTGAATTGGTGACGGTGCCGTCCTTTTCGCCCCACCCCGTGGCAGGCAGCAGCACATCGGCCAAATCACCAGTATCTGTGCGCGCCATGATGTCAGACACCGCCACAAAGGGCACCTTGGCAATCGCGGCGGCCACGCCATCGGCATCCGGCAGGCTTACCGCCGGGTTCGTCGACATCACCCAAAGCGCCTTGATCTTGCCATCGGCGCAGGCCTCAAACAGATCAACGGCCTTTAGGCCCGGCTGGGTGCAGATGGTCGGGCTTTGCCAGAAACCCTGAACGCTGGCGCGGTGATCCGGGTTCTCGATATCCAGATGATTGGCCAGCATATTGGACAATCCGCCAACCTCGCGCCCGCCCATGGCATTGGGCTGGCCAGTCACCGAAAACGGGCCGCAGCCCTGCTTGCCGATGCGTCCGGTGGCAAGGTGGCAATTCAGAATCGCGTTGACCTTGTCGGTGCCGCATTTGGATTGATTGACGCCCTGGGAATAGACCGTCACCACCTTTTCTGTACCAGCCCAAAGCTGGTAGAACTGCGCCAGTTCTGCCTCGGTGAGTCCGCTTTCCAGTGGATCCCCCAGACGTGCCTGGGTGATCGCGGGGCGGCGACCGGTGACGTGCTTTTTCAGGTAATCATCATCAAGCTGCCCAGTGTCGGCCAGATGCGCCAGCAATCCGTTAAACAGCGCCGTATCGCCATCTGGGACAATCCGCAGGTGGTGATCCGCCAGATCCGTGGTCGCGGTTTTACGCGGGTCGATGTTGACCACCTTCATGTTCGGATTTGCAGTTTTGGCTGCGGCAATGCGCTGGTGCAGCACCGGATGGCACCAGGCCAGGTTTGATCCCACCAGCACGATCAGATCGGCCTCTTCCAGATCGGCATAGGTGCCGGGCACCGTGTCGCTGCCAAAGGCGCGTTTGTGCCCGGCCACAGAGGAGGCCATGCAGAGCCGCGAATTGGTGTCGATATTGGCGGAACCGATAAAGCCCTTCATCAGTTTGTTGGCGACATAGTAGTCTTCCGTTAGCAGCTGCCCGGAGATGTAAAAGGCGACGCTATCCGGTCCGTGGTCACGAATGGCAGTACTGAACTTCTCTGCCATTAAACCAAGCGTCTCATCCCAACTGGCCTCCTGGCCGTTGATCTGCGGCGCCAACAGGCGCCCCGCCAAATCAAGGGTCTGCCCCAGGGCCGCCCCCTTGGAGCACAGCCGCCCGTAGTTGGCGGGATGGTCAGGATCGCCCTTGATGGAGCCATCTGCGCCCGCCAGCAGGCCACAGCCGACGCCGCAATAGGGACAGGTGGTGCGTGTCAAGGTCTGGGGCGCGCTCATGCGACGGCTCTTTGTTGCAGGAAATCGGCGTCCAGCAGGATGCGGCCCTCACTGACCTTGGCCGGGTAGGTTGCAACCTTTCCCTCGTCAGCGCCCTGAGCTTGCCCCGTTTCCAGGGAAATAACCCAGTTGTGCAGCGGGCAGGTCACCGCCTTGCCGTGCACGATGCCATCGGCCAGCGGGCCGTTTTTGTGGGGGCAGGCATTGTCGAGCGCAAAGACCTCATCCACGGCGGTACGAAACACTGCGACGCAGCCATGTCGGGTTTTGATCAGCCGGGCGCCGCGCTGGGGCACGGCCTCAAGGGCGGCGATATCAATCCAGTTGCTCATTCGGCGGCCTCCAGGGTGAGAGTGGCGAGGGGCTCGTAGGGGGCTGGCTTGGCCACATGCTGAGCCCAGGGATCCTTGCGGTAGATGGTTTGGGACAGGTCGAACCGGGCGACCAGCGCCGCGCGGGTGTCCAGGTCACCGATCTGCGCCTGGATCCACTCAAGACCCACTTTGTCCATCCATTTGTAGATGCGATCCAGATATTTGGCGTTCTCGCGGTAGCTCTGCGTGACGGCCTTGACCACATCCATGACCTCTTCTTCGGTTGCCACCTGACAGAGCAGTGATGTTTCGCGAACATCCATGCCGGCAGCGCCGCCGATGCTGATCTGATAGCCACTGTCGACGCAGACAATGCCAATGTCTTTGCAGGTGGCTTCGGCGCAGTTGCGCGGGCAACCAGAGACACCGAGTTTCAGCTTATGCGGCGTCCAGGAGCCCCAGAGCGCCTTTTCCAGCTGGATGCCCAGGCCAGTGCTGTCCTGGGTGCCAAAGCGGCAATGATCGGTGCCAACGCAGGTTTTCACCGTGCGTAGCCCCTTGGAATAGGCATGCCCCGAGACCATTCCCGCCTGGTTCAGATCATCCCAGATTGCAGGCAGATCTTCGTTTTTGACCCCCAAGAGATCAATGCGCTGCCCGCCGGTGACCTTGACCGTGGGTACCGCGTATTTATCCGCCGCATCGGCAATGGCACGCAGCTCATCCGGGGTGGTGATCCCCCCCCACATGCGCGGTACCACGCTAAAGGTGCCGTCTTTCTGGATATTGGCGTGTTTGCGTTCGTTGACAAACCGCGATTGGGGATCGTCCTCGTAGTCCAGCGGCCAGTCGGCCAGCAGGTAGAAGTTCAGCGCTGGGCGGCAGGTATGACAGCCGCAGGGGGTTTTCCAATTGCAGGCCTGCCAGACCGCAGGCAGGGATTTCAACTCCTGGGCTTTGATCATGCGCCGCAGATCTTCGTGGGTCATATCGGTGCAGCCACAGACGGGCTGCGCAGTTGGCAGGACAAAATCATCGCCCAATGTGACCGCAAGAACCTGCTCCACCAGCCCGGTGCAGGTCCCGCAAGAGGCCGAGGCCTTGGTCTGGCTGCGCAGGGCTGCGATATCTGTGGCCCCGGCGGCTATGGCATCTTCGATCTGACCTTTGCAAATGCCGTTGCAGCCACAGATTTCCGCGTCACGCGGTAAGGCTGCAACGGCTGAGAGCGGGTCCGAGGGGGCGCCTCCCTGATAGGCGGGGCCAAAGATCACCGTGTCGCGCATATCCGAGATATCGGTCTTGTCGCGGATCAGGCCAAAGAACCAGTTGCCATCTGCGGTGTCACCATACATCACCGCGCCGATGATGCAGTCGTCTTCGATCACCAGACGGCGGTAGACGCCCCGGGCGGGATCACGGAAAACGATGTCTTCGCGGCCCTCACCTTCGGCAAAATCGCCGGCGCTGAACAGATCGCAGCCGGTGACTTTCAGCTTGGTCGAGAGTTCCTTGGGGGTGAAAACGGCGGGTTCATCCATCAGGCTATTGGCCAGAACCTTGGCCTGATCATACAGCGGCGCCACCAGACCAAAAAGCTGACCGTCAAATTCAACACATTCGCCAACCGCAAAAATATCCGGGTCCGAGGTCTGCAGCTGGGCGCCCACCTCGATACCGCGCGCGACCTCCAGCCCGGCGTCGGTGGCCAGACGGGTTTCGGGGCGGATGCCCACGGCCATGACCACCAGATCAGCCTCTAGTCTCTCCTCCCCTTCCAGCAGCACAGCTTCGACCTTGTCGGTGCCCAGGATCGCGGTGGTGGAGGCACGGCATTTCACCGTGATACCGCGTTTTTCCAGATCGCGGCGCAGCAGAAACCCTGCGGCCTCATCCAGCTGGCGCTCCATCAGGTGGCCCATCAGGTGCAACACGGTCACATCCATGCCGCGTTCCGCCAGACCGGCTGCGGCCTCTAGCCCCAGCAGCCCGCCACCGATGACCACGGCCTTGCCGCCTGATTTTGAGGCTTCGATCATGGCATTGGTATCATCGAGATCGCGGTAGGTGATGACGCCGGGCAGATCCTTGCCCTGCACCGGGATGATAAAGGGCGCCGAGCCGGTGGCGATCAGCAGCTTGTCATAGGAGGTCGTGCCCTTGCTGCTGGTCACGGTTTTGGCCTGACGGTCAATGGCGGTGACATGAGTACCAAAGTGGCAGGTCACAGCGTTGGCCGCGTACCAGTCCGCGTCATGGGTGACGATATCCTCATAGGTTTTGTCACCCGACAGCACTGGCGACAGCATGATGCGATTGTAGTTGCCGCGCTCTTCGGCGTTGAACAGGGTGACGTCAAAATCAGCCTCTGCATCGAAAAGATGTTCCAACACGCGGCCAGATGCCATGCCCGCACCGATAACAACAAGTTTCTGTGTCATGTCTTACTCCGCCGCAATATGTGTGGGTTTCGGTTTGGGTTTGGCGCCGTGCTCGTATTCTTCCAAAAAGTCGAGAACCTCGGCCCGGTAGCTGTAGTAATCAGGATGTTCCAGCAGCGCCTTACGGGTGCGCGGGCGCGGCAGTTTCACATCGGTGATCTTGCCGATGGTGGCCTGGGGGCCATTGGTCATCATCACCACCCGGTCAGCCAGCAGGATGGCCTCATCCACATCATGGGTGACGCAGATCGCGGTTACTTTGGTCCGCGACCAGACCTCCATCAGCACCTCTTGCAGCTCCCAGCGGGTCAGGCTGTCGAGCATGCCAAAGGGTTCATCCAGCAACAAAAGTTTTGGCGACAGGGCAAAGGCCCGTGCAATGCCAACCCGCTGACGCATGCCGTTGGACAGGCCTGAGGCCTGTTTGTCCATGCTGTCAGCCAGACCAACCCGTTCGAGATAGTATTCCACCACATCCTGACGCTCCGCCTGGCTGGCATTGGGATAGACCCTATCTACCCCAATAGAGACGTTTTCTTTGGCGGTGAGCCAGGGAAACAGATTGGGCGATTGAAACACTACTGCGCGTTCTGGATTGGCGCCTTCGATATGTTTGCCATCCAGCCGGATGCCGCCCTTGGAGATCGGGTTAAGCCCCGCCGCCATGGTCAAAACCGTGGATTTACCGCAGCCCGAATGGCCGATCAGACTGATGAATTCGCCCTTCTTCACCTTGAGGTCAAAATCCTCCACCACAGTCAGCGGCCCCTTGGGGGTTGGGTAGACTTTGTGCAGTTGGGAGAAGACCAGATAGCGCTCTTCCAGCATGGTTTTTTGCGCTTTGGACAGGGCGGCAGGAACACTATGGATGGGGGTTGCATCGGGCAGTTGCCGGGTTTCTTCAATCTTTGCGGCGATGCCCACATCCATCAGGTATTTGGTGACCTGGGCGCGCAGGGCTTTGAACATCTCGTCGTCATTCATCGCACCACGATCACGGGGGCGTGGGATGTTGACGGTGACCGGATCGGCCAGGGTGCCATCCGGGTTCAACGGGATGATCCGGTCGGCCAGTAGGATGGCCTCGTCGACGTCATTGGTGATCAGGATGCAGGTCTTTTTCTCCTGCTCCCAGATTTCCAGGATCTCATCCGCCAGATTGGCACGGGTCAGCGCGTCCAGCGCGCTGAGGGGTTCGTCCAGCAGCAACATTTCCGGGTTCATCGCCAGGGCGCGGGCCACCGAAACCCGTTGGCGCATGCCGCCGGACAGCTCGGCCGGGCGGCGGGCGATGGCATGGGACAGGCCAACCATGGCGACATAGTGGTCGATCTTGGCCTGACGTTCAGAGGCCGACAGCTTGGGGAAGACAGCATCCACCGCCAGGCCGATATTGCCACCCACCGTGAGCCAGGGCATCAGCGAGTAGCTTTGGAACACCAGCCCGCGTTCGGGACCGGGGGCGGTGATTGGCGCGCCTTTGAAGGTGACGTTGCCGTTATCGGGCATCTCCAGACCTGCAACCAGGTTCATCAGGGTAGATTTCCCGGTGCCGGAAAACCCGAGGATGGCGACAAACTCGCCCTCACTGATGTCGAGGTTGATGTCTTTCAACACTTCGATGCGATCGGTTCCTTGGCCAAAGCCTTTGGAAACGTTTTCGAACTTGAGAATACTCATGGATCTCACCGGTTTTCTGTAAAGGTGAACATGGACTGCAGCGCGAACATGACGCGATCGAGCAGGAAGCCGATGATGCCGATGGTAAAGACAGCGACCATGATCTTGGCCAGCGACTGCGACGAGCCGTTCTGGAATTCATCCCAGACAAATTTGCCAAGGCCAGGGTTCTGCGCCAGCATTTCAGCGGCGATCAGCACCATCCAACCCACGCCCAAAGACAGGCGCAGCCCGGTGAAGATCAGCGGCAGCGCCGAGGGGAGTACCAGTTTGGTGATCTTGGCATAGGTGCTCATCTTCAGCACTTTGGAGACGCTGATCAGATCTTTGTCGATAGAGGCCACCCCAAGGGCAGTGTTGATCAGGGTGGGCCAGAGCGAACAGAGCGTCACGGTGATCGCCGAAACCAGGAAGGATTTTGAAAACATACCGTCATTGGTGGCGTAGACGGCAGAGACCACCATGGTGACAATCGGCAGCCAGGCCAGCGGGCTGACGGGTTTAAAAATCTGGATGATCGGGTTGATGGCGGCATTGGCGGTGGGCGACAGCCCGGCCATGATCCCCAGTGGAATGGCAATCACGGATCCGATCAGAAAGCCAAAAAACACGGTTTTGATCGAGGTCCAGATCTGCTGGTAATAGGTGGGTTTGCCGGTATAGCTGCGCTGGCGCACCTTGTCGGATTTCCCCGCAGCGATCAGTTTGGCGTTGCGGGCATCCTGGCGGTCATAAAAAGCCTCGGCCTTTTCACCTTCGCGCAGGGCATCCGCATGCAGGTTGCCCACCTGTTCCCAGACCTGCGCCGGGCCGGGAATAGCGCCAAGCGAGGTTTGCACCTTAGGGGCCAGGGTAGCCCAGGCGCCGATAAAGATGGCAATGGCCAGTAGCGGAACCCCCAGCAGGCGCCAGATCTCGGTGATCTGCGCTCGCGGGTTGTCCCCTGCGGCGGCTTTCAGAACCGGTGTCAGCCAGGCGAGCCCCAGCACTTGGAACCAGGCGTCTGCCTTGTTGATCCGCGTAAAAAGGCGGGCGCGGCGGGCTTCTGCGGCGAGTGTATCTGGGTCAATGGCGGTCATAACAGGGGGCCTATGATATGGAGGAATGTGCAAAAGAGAGGCCCGCCGCAGCGCGTGATGCGGCGGGCTGTGGCGTTAATCCAGGATTTCGGATCCTGAGACTGTCTGGCTGCCTTTGAGCCCGATCGGCAGGCTTTCGAGATAGGCATTGGGCGTGCGCCCGTCGTAGGCAATGCCGTCGATGATATCTGCTGCCGGGGTTGGTGCTTTGAAGCCATCGCTGTCCCAGGGGAAATCGGCCTCATTGGCCAGGTCTTCATCCACCAGCATGCGGGCGGCCTGCAGATAGATGTCGGGGCGGTAGACCGATTTAGCGGTGTCAAAGAACCACTCATCGGTCTTTGCTTCGGCGATCTGACCCCAGCGCCGCATCTGGCTCAGGTACCAGATTGCATCGGAATAGAAGGGGTAGGTGGCGTTGTAGCGGAAGAAGACGTTGAAATCGGGGACCTCGCGGATGTCGCCTTCTTCATATTCAAAGGTGCCCGTCATCGAATTGGCGATAACGGCTGCGTCTGCGCCCACATATTCGGACCGCGACAGCATATCGACCGCTGCGGGGCGGTTGGCGTTATTGTCTGCGTCCAGCCAGATCGCGGCGCGGATCAGGGCCTTGGTCAGGGCGATGGTGGTATTGGGGTTTTCTGCGGCGAACTCCGCCGAGATGCCAAAGACCTTTTCAGGGTTGTTCTTCCACAGCTCATAATCGGTGATCACGGGCACACCGATCCCCTTGAACACGGCCTGCTGGTTCCAGGGTTCGCCAACGCAGTAGCCAAAGATGGTGCCGGCTTCCATGGTGGACGGCATCTGCGGCGGCGGGGTGACGCTGAGGAAAACATCGGCGCCAATCTGGCCGCTGACGTCTTCGGGAGAGTAGAAGCCGGGCTCCAAGCCACCGGCGGCAAGCCAGTAACGCAGCTCGTAGTTATGGGTGGAAACCGGGAACACCATGCCCATTTTGAAGGGCACGCCCTGGTCTTTGTAGTCTTCCACAACGGGCGCAAGGGCGCTGGCGCTGATCGGATGCTGTGGGCGACCATCCTCCATCAGCGGAATATGCGGCTTCATCTGCTCCCAAATTTCGTTGGAAACGGTGATGCCGTTGCCGTTGAGATCCATGGAGAAAGGGGTGATAATATGGGCTTGGGTGCCATATCCGATGGTTGCCGCCAGCGGTTGGCCTGCCAGCATATGGGCGCCGTCCAGCTGTCCGTCGATCACCCCGTCGAGAAGGACCTTCCAGTTCGCCTGCGCCTCCAGCGTGACAAACAGGCCTTCATCTTCAAAGTAGCCGTTTTCATAGGCCACGGCCAAAGGTGCCATATCGGTGAGTTTGATAAACCCAAGCGTCAGTTCGTCTTTTTCGAGATCCAGAATATCAGCCATAACGGGACTGGCGCAAAAAGCTGTCGACGCGAGTAGCCATTTTAATGTGTTCATTGTTTTGGTCCCTGTCAAAAACGCAAAAAACCGCACGACTGATACATGCGGGAGGAGGTGCATGCACAATCGAGCGGCTTTGCTCTTGAATTTTTTAGCTGGCAACGTTGTCAGCCGGTACAGGCATCGTTGCCTTGGGATTGATCATGATGCTTTAGACCAATTTTTGCCATCCTATGGTTTGGTGAAGAGCGCGATTTTTTCTGCAATGCAGCATTTGCCTATTAATCGGGCTAATTTGATCCGGCAAAGTCGAAAATTGCGCCGTTAAAAAAGCGATCCGGGGCTGGAATCACCTGCTCCTGGGAGGATGGGAGAGGTGTTGCATTCGGGTTTTTGCCTTCGCTAGGTGCAGGAGGTTGGGCCACATCCTCGCCAAACGGTGTCAGGGCTTCACGATAGATGTCGCTGCGAAAACAGGCCTGGGCAATCCGGCGTGACCGGGCTTCATCAAGGTGATGCCAGCGCGATAATACATCCGCGATCCAGTGGGCCTGGGGACGCCATGGGAAATTGGCGGATCCTTTGTGAAAACTCATAAACTGATCTGTCTGTTTGGGCCGTTGTCCATGTTTGGTGATGAACCGCCCACTGAGGGCCGGATCAATTGCCTGGTCAGGAAGGTCCAAATGCTGGCTTCGCGTCAGAATTTCGACAGCGAGTGGCGTGTTTTCCGGTTGGTCCAGCCACCAAGCAGCCTTGTAGATGGCCCGGATCATTGCACGGCAGGGGGCAGGATGTTCAGAAGCCCATTTGCGTTGCACCCCCAGCACCTTTTCCGGCGAGAACCCCCAGAGCTTAGCGCCGGGCAGGATCAGCGTTGCATTGCTTTGCTGCACTGCGACAGATCCCCAGGGCTCACCCACACAAAACATATCCAATCTGCCCCCGCGCACGGCATCGGCCATTTTGGGCGGAGGAACGGTCACGATTTCTATGCGATCGGCTGCGAAGCCAGTAGCTTGCGACAGCCAGGCCTCCAGCAACATCCGGTGCATGGAAAACGGAAAGGGCACACCAATGCGAAGCCGCTTGGAGCTTGCCGAAAAAATCGCCTCTGCGCTGCCCAGGGGATCGTCGAAGCTGTTGGTCCATCCTGTTTGCTGCATCTCGCGATCCAAAGAATCGGAGACACCTATTATGGTGCCGTTGACGGACAGCACCATCAGAACGTCGATATCGCAGGCGAAGCCACCCAAACCCAATGACATTGCAACCGGCATGGGCGACAGCATATGCGCAAAATCAAGCTGCCCAAACGCCAGCATATCCCGCAGAGCCGACCACGAGGGTTGTTTGACCAAGGTGAGATCAAGCCCCTCCTGGGCGGCGAATTTCAGCTCTTTGGCAACAACCAGCGGCGCACAATCCACAAGCGGAAGATAACCGCAGCGTACTTCTGTCATCTTCATCTCAAAAGCTCCGCCGCCGTCACGAGAGAGGTCGCGACATCAATGACTTTGCGGCCCTGGCCCATCGCTGTTTTTCGCAGCAGCACATAGGCCTCTTCCTCGGAAATATTGCGCGCCTGGATGAGCAAGCCCTTGGCGCGCTCGATCATCTTGCGATCCGACAGCGCCTGTTTTGCGGCGTCCAATTCCGTCTGCATTTTTGCAATCATCCGAAACCGGGCAATTGCCGTTTCAAGCACTGGTTTGATACGGTCCTTTTGCAGACCATTTACCACATAGGCACTTAATCCGGCCGAGATCGCCGCCTGGGTCATTTTTTCATCCGAATGATCCACAAACATGGCAACTGGCCGGTTGCGTGCGTTGGAGACAAGGCTGAGGTGTTCAAGCGTATCGCGATCTGGGTCGGCGAGGTCGATCAAGATGATGTCGGGGTCGTGCTGCTGCACTGCGTGTTCAAGTGCGGTGGGGGACGAAATGACGGTTACGTCGGTCCAGCCGCCCTCCTTGAGAGCGCCAATAATTTCATGCGCTGTGGTTTTGTCCCGCTCGACCACAAGTATGGTTAGATCCGTCTGCATATGAGCTGGATAGTGACCATCGCCATCTAAAGACCAGCCACAAAGGGACGTATTGGGCTGGGCTCAGAACTGTGCCTGCCAGGTGGGCATTTGGCCGCAAGGGTGCGCAAAAAACAGGCGCTTTGAAAGCGTGCGCAGCCCTGTCCAGTAGCCCTGTCCACCTGGGCGCATCAATGGCCAAATGCGTCGATGAAAGGCTGCGTTCGCGGGACGTGCCCGTTGTCTCATGACAAAATCAGTCCAGGCCCTGCGCAAAGAATGCCGTCACCTCATCAAGGATCAGATCATGCATCGCCGCCCGGTGGGTGCCGCCATCTTCGCAGATAACTTCGTCTCCCGGCAGTTCCTTGGCCAGAATTTCGTAGCCAGCTGGTTTGCACAGATTGAAGAAATCAAAATGGCTTAACGTGGCTGGCTCAATGTACCGAAAGCTCCCTGAGGGCAGCGCCTTGATCAGCGCGCGGGACTCGATATCCAGCGTCAAACCAGAGTTCATGATCGGGGCGCCGAATACCAGCAAGGGCCTGTCAATCCTGGTCAGGCTTGCGTCCGAAAAGCTCTGGGTTCCGCCGAGATCAAAGACCGCAAATGCGCGAATTCGCTTGTCCGCCAGATCGGCCTGCATCCGCACCCGATCTTCGGGTGTTTGTGCGATCTGCCAATCCGCAAAGATGCCGCAGGCCAACTCGCTTGGCATTGTTTCACAAAACCGTTCAAGGCGCTCTGCGTCGTAGCGGGCCCCGGCCAGCGCCAGCGCGGTAAAACCACCAAGTGAATGCCCCGCCATAAAGACGCGATCGGGATCGACTTGCACCGGCAATGTCCCCGGCAAAACCGCAAAATCTATCAGTCGGGTGATGTCGCCCGGGCGCCGCCAAAGCGCCCGCCGCTGGTCCGGGTCGCGTTGCCAGGTTGATGTTCCCGGATGATCAACTGCGGCGACAACAAAGCCTCTGCGGGCCATCTCTGCCGCGAGCCAAGCCTGGTTTCGCGCGTTGCCGAACATGCCATGGGACAGCACAATCAACGGAAAGGCGCCCGGTGCCGCCTTTGCATCCCGGATGACCTGGGCACCGACCCAAACCGCACTCTTGAAATCCGGCTGCGTCGGCTCTGCTGAGTCGGTCGGATACCAAATCAGCCCTTCGAGCTCCCGGTCGCTGCGCTCGTCTAGGACAACGAGAGTGCTTAATCCGGCCTCATATGTATGGGCGGCGACTGGAGCAGTCTCTTGTGCTTGCACGGTCAAAGCCGTGAGGCCAAGGGCCAGAATGGTAAGTGAACAGAGGCGTTTCATGGGTGGCGTCCTTTTATTTGCAACACAGGTAGCCTATGAGGAACAGCGATCACCCGGCGTCCTGAAACGCGATCAAGGACGGCACATCGTGGTTCTGTTTTGCGATCCGGGACGCAGCGGGACTGGGCTAGCCCAAAGGAGGCCTCTGGTGCTGCACATCGCTATTCTTGCGGCGACAATGTCACTCAGTGCGGTGATGAGCCTTTTCCTGGCCCGCATTGCCGTGGCGGGGCGCTACGGTGCCTCCTCGGCGGCGCTCAGTGTCTTTTTTGGGCTCACAACACTCTCTGCGGGCCTTCTTCTGGCAACGCTTCTTTGGCCGGATACCTCACTGCGACAATGGCGCGCTGTTCTTGGCGCCGCGGCACTGCCAGCGCTGTATTTGCATTTTGCCTTCGGTTCCGCCCCCGACCGTCGTCCGGGTGCGGCAGAAATTTTTCACCTAGCCCCGATGGTGGCTGTCGTCGCCGGCCTTCTGCTCAACGCATTCTGGGCAATTGACCCGATTTTGCTTGTCACTTATGGCGGCTATCTCTGGGCCTTGGTGCGTCTGCATGGTCGCGGAGCACAGCATTTTTGCAGTCTCGGCCCCGAGGTGGCAACGACGCTTCTTTGGTTGCGCATCGTGATTGGGGTGCTTTGTGCCAGCTTGGCGCTTGAGGTGGCAATCTTTTCCGAACTGCTTTGGGGTGGGGCAATCGAGACGTCGCGGCCTCTCCTGCTCTCCACGATGCTCTTCTTCGGCCTCGTTTCTTATGCCTTGCTTGGGGCAATGGGGCGTCCTTCTCTTTTTGAGCATGTCTATGGCCTGGTGGTTGATCGGGCGACGCTGCCGACGGAGACAGAAGATAGCGTGACCGCCGAGCCTGCCGACTATGCGCTTCTCCAGCGCATCAACGCCTTCCTCGAAGACCCCGCGATCCTGGCAGACGATCGCTTGACGCTCAGCCGCTTGAGCAAACGGCTGGGCGTCCCCGCGCGCGCGGTCAGCGTTGCCGTGAACAGGATTACCGGGCAGAGTTTTTCTGATTTGCTCAACGACAGAAGGATCGCTCTGGCCACACGCCTCATGGAGGAAGATCCGGACTGTTCGCTGTTGGATGTCATGTACGCCGCAGGATTTGGATCCAAATCCAACTTCTATACGCAGTTCAAGCGGCGCACAGGTATGACGCCGGCAGCCTTTCGGACGCAACTCTGTGCGGGGCAGGGGGCGTGACATCTGCTCTCTGACAGTCGCAGCCCAGCAAAGCCCCCTGAAACTTCGGATACCCGGATGAGACCGGATGAGGCCTAGGGCTTAGGGCGCCTGTATTAGGGGGCCAGCATTCTGGTGTAGGCGATTTGGTAATGTGCTGCAGCTTCCAAATTCTGCACCGCTAGGGCTGAGTGAATATTGGTGACATGGGCGTCAAGATTTTCACAAGCAGCACTGCACCACTCGGTGTCTTTTGCCAGACTGTGCAGCTGATGGCGCGTGGTTCGGCCGTAGTAGCTCTTGCCGCTGTCCCGCAGGGCGGCGTTTTCGGTGATCTCTACAAAGGCATCAAATGCCTCCATATCAAGCTGTGCAAAGCCGACCACGTTTGGTTTTGCTTTCAACTCAGCACAACGCTCATTCAAGGCTTCAAAGCGCCGTGAGGCTGCGACCAGTTCGGTTGTCGGATCAATTTCAACAATCGCGCGTTCCAATGTTGCGCGCACAACAAAGTTTTGCGCAAGAGAGGCGGCGTTCAGCGTCGTCACAAAGGTCCCAACCCCCTGGCGCGATGTGATGAGCTCTTCGCGCTCTAACCAGGCCAAAACGCGACGCAGAGGCGTGCGGCTACAGGCGAATTCCTTTGCCAGATCCGTTTCCGACAGGCGCATTCCTGGTGGGTAGTGCAGGGTGCAAATGCGATGCCGAAGAGTATCGTACATGATGCTCAATCGGTCTTGAACACCCTCCGCAGCCTCAAGTGCTTTGACCAGCTTATTCATGCCCAGCCCTCTGGCGATGGTTCGCCTGTTGCCACGTGGCGGGGGCAGGGGGTGCAAAAAACACCCTCTGCCCCACTTGTAATAGGTTAGGCGGTTTCAAGCTCTAAGGCGTAGGATCCGTCTTCTTGGTGCGTTTCATTACCGGTTACGGGCGGATTGAAACAGCAGGCCATAACCAGTTCTTCGTCAGCAACAAGCGTATGGCGGTCGTGTTTGTCCAAAGCATACATAACGCCCGGGCGGATCATGTGGGTTTCACCTGTCGCAAGATCGGTGATCGATCCGGTTCCCTGCATGCAATAGACACTCTCAAAGTGGTTTTTGTACTCAAAAGTGTGCTCGGACCCGGCCTCGAGAAAGGTGATATGGAACGAGAAGCCCATTTTGTCTTCTGCCAGAAGCATGCGCACGCTGCTCCATTTGGCATCAGATACCACGCGATCCCGTTTGCTTTTGACGATCTCGTTAAAATCCCGTACAATCATGTACTTACTCCGCTGCAAATTTATGGCCGCCGATCACATCCTGTGCGGCGTTGATGAGAATAGAAAGCCCGCGCTGAAGCATGCTGTCCGTCGTTGTCAGCGGTGCAAGGATCTTGACCACCTGATCTTCGGAGCCCGAGGTCTCAATAATGAGGCCCTGCTCAAATGCTCTGGCGCAGATTTTGCCGGCCAGGTCGCCACATCCCACGTCCACGCCTTGCATCATGCCACGGCCCTTCAGGCGCGCCTCTGGAACCATCGCCGCGAGGGATTGCAAGCCCTGGGAAATGATGTTGGAGCGCCGCAAAATATCCTGCTGCAAACTGTCGTCAGACCAAAATTTTTCAATGGCAACAGTGGCAGTCACAAAGGCATGGGTATTGCCCCGAAAGGTCCCATTGTGCTCTGCCGGCCCCATGATGTCATGTTCTGGCTTCACCAGCACCAAACCCATCGGCAACCCAAAGCCGGAGATCGATTTGGCCAGGGTCACGATGTCGGGGCTAATGCCGGCTTCTTCAAAGGAAAAGAAGCTACCGGTGCGTCCACAGCCCGCCTGAATGTCATCGATGATCAACAGCGCGCCGGCCTCCTGCGCCAGCTCCGCTACCCGCTTTAACCAGCTTGTGCTCGCTGCATTCAGCCCGCCTTCACCTTGAACGGTTTCCAGCAAAATGGCGGCAGGCGCATCCATGCCTGAAGACCGATCCCTGAGCATGGCTTCGAGAAAATCTGTGGTGTCACAGGATTGACCTAAATACCCATCATACGGCATCCGCGTCACATTGTTGAGCGTCACACCCGCGCCACCTCGATGGTAGCTGTTGCCGGTTGCGGCCAGGGCACCCTGGGTGACGCCGTGAAAGCCGTTGGTGAAGCAGATGACATTGCTGCGACCGGTGACCTTGCGGGCAATTTTCATCGCCGCTTCGACAGCATTTGCACCTGTCGGCCCGGTAAACATCACCCTGTGGTTCATGTCGCGTGGCTGCAGGATATGCTGCTCAAAAGTTTCCAGGAACCGGGCCTTCACAGCCGTGTGCATATCCAGGCCATGGGCCACACCGTCGGTGTCGATATGTGCGATCAGGGCTTGTTTCATATCCGGATCATTGTGTCCGTAGTTCAAAGATGAACATCCGGCGAGAAAGTCGATGTACCGCTTTCCGCTCTGGTCGATCATCTCAGCCCCTTTGGCAGAGGCAAAGACCGTATCAAACCCGCGACAATAGCTGCGGGCTTCAGATTCTCGACGCCCGAAAATGGCTTTGTTGGTAAGCTGTTTGGACATGGGGTTTCTTTCAGATTTAAGAGGAGGCAGGAAAAATTGGCTGGCAAAAAAGGGCATGCGCATTGCTCAGGCGGCAAGCGCCTGTTGCCTGGCCAAAGGAATGGTCACGAGGTTTTCAGTCTTGTGCCGTTCCTGAAAATGTAGCGCTTGGGTGTAGTAGGGCTGAATGTCCATCTGGCTGTCTTGAAAACTTGCGAACCTGCGGAACAATGACCAAGACGCGTTATTGTCAGCGGTGATTGTGGTTTGCAGGCGATTTACGTCCTCACACTGGCGGCGGCGCAGAATGGCTTGCAGCATCATCGAGCCCAAGCCGCGACCGCGCGCCTTTTCTGCCACTGCGACCTGCCAGACAAACAGTGTCTTAGGATCATTTGGCAAGACATAGGCAGATACCCAGCCGACCGTCTCGTGAGACAATTCCGCCAGGCAACAGGTGTCGGCAAAATGGTCGCTCTGCAAGAGGTTGCAGTACATGGAATTTTCATCAAGCGGCTTGCAGGCCTGGACCAGCTCCCAAACCTTGGCACCGTCTTCGGCTACGGGTTTGCGGACCGCGGGGAGGTCTATACGCCGTGGGTCAATGGGATGTTGCATTCTGAACTTCTCCTATCGCTTTGGATGTCGAAGTATCAGGCAATGGCCAAAACTTCAACTGTCAAAGTAAATTAGCTTGGGTTTTGGCAATAAATGGCAAATATATTCTAAATATGTCGCAAACAGGCCCTTATTTGCTTCATCTATAGAAGGGATTTGGGAATTGAATGCTGCTGGTCTAGGCTGTAAACTTTGATGTCTGAAGTACCGGAGATTTCATGGACCGCACGGACCGCATTGACAGCAGCCTGATCGCGCTTCGGCGCATCATTCGTACAACCGAGTTGTTTGGACGCGAAATTCGTCAAGCGACCGGCGTTACCCCCGCCCAGTTTAGAGTGCTTCAGATCATTTCTGAACATGGCTTTGCCACGGCAAAGGCAATCTCGCTTCGTATGCAGGTCTCGCAAGGCACGGTGACCTCACTCGTCGACAAGCTGGTTCGAGATGGGCTGGCCTTGCGTGAAAAATCCCGTGAAGACCGGCGGCAAATTCATATCACACTGACGGATGCAGGTCGTGAAACGCTTGCGGATGCGCCCGACCCATTGCAGCAGCGGTTTGTGCGTAAGTTCTCGGCGCTGAATGATTGGGAACAGGCCATGCTGGTTGCCAGCTTGGAACGGGTCGCCGCCATGTTGGACGCTGAAGATCTAGACGCGTCTCCTGTTCTGGCGACGGGTGAGATTCGTCCAGCAGGCGCGCCGTGAACCCATCAACAGATGTATATCTGATTGCGAAATCCCCCACGCGGTGAAGGCCGCGCGGGGGATTCGGGTGTCTATCAGTAGGATGTGATCCGCGCATTGGCGGCGACCATGGCAGCGGCCATGGACTGCGGATTGGCGGGGCCCACGCCCTCGATCAGCACCGATTGGTCCGCGCCTTTGCCCGGCAGGTAAATCGCGCAGACCTCAACGAGGTTGTTCGGGTCGGCCATGATTTTGCGCATCAAGCCTTGCGGGCTCATGTCGCGTGGCGGCTGCGGGGCCGCAGAGCATGATGTGCTGTGCGACGCCCTGCTTTGCGGCATTGGCGGCACTGGTCACTCCGGGCGGCAGATCTCGCCACGCATCATGGCGCGCAGGGTGGCAACGACCAGTGTCGCAATGATAAGGCAGAGGGCGATCAATGCGGTCTGCCCGGCCCAGAAATGCGCGGTGCTACCCGTCAGCGCAGCAAAGCGCAGTGTGGCAAGGGTCAGCGCTGCGACGGGAAAGCTCAGCGCCCAGTGGGACAGGCCGAACGGCAAGCGGCGCAGCTTGCCCACTTGCGTCAGCGCAAGAGCGAGGAAAACCAGTGTCGCGCCATACAGGAAGCGGGCAAACCCATCCAGCACGCCGCCATTCAACTGCAGCCAGGCCAGGAAGCCCACGGCGGGCGGCGCGATCAGGATGGCCAGTGTTGGCACCATGCGCCCCGGCAACGGATCATGAAAAATCAGCCGGTTCATCACCAGCACCAGCAGCACGATCCAAAAGATCATCCCGGCAGAAAAGAATACCCAAGGGGTCTCGGGGAAACCAAGGCCGACCCCCGCGATCGGCGCCACCACGTTGCCCACAGCCGGAATGAACCACGCGGGCGAGATGTGGATGGTCTGAAATGCCCGGTGGCCAATCCAGTTTGACAGCACGGCCAGCGTCAGGCCGCCCTGGCCGCAGGCCCCCACCAGCCACACGGTGCTGGCCACCTCCGGCAGGGTAGGTGCCAGGGCCGTGGCAATCAGCAAGAGGGAAATGGAGAAGGCGGGAAAGAAGGCCAGTTTCACCGGATGCTGCCATTCTGCCGCGACCGCTTGTGGATGGCGTAGGGCTTTCAGGGCATAGGTCGCGACAAGCGCCAAGAAAACCGCGATGGTCAGGGCCAAAGCGGTGAGGCTCGCGGCCTCCCAATTGGCGGCATGCAGCGCCGTGGTCAGGCCGGACAGCCCCATGACGGAGGCAAAGAACGGCACGGGAAAATGTACCAGCCGGGGTTCGGAACCAGTAGTTTCAGACATGGGATGATCCGCGAAATGAGGGGAAAATAAAAGGAGCGGACCCGACACATGGGGCCGGGTCCGAGAGAGCCGGGGTGGAAAGGACGTACAGCCCCGGCCATATTGTCAATGCTTGTGCTCTCCCATTGGGCAGTCACCTTCTTCGGCAAAGCAGGCATCGGTACGCAGTTCCAGCCACATGGCGTTCAGAACGGCAAACAGGGCGGCAAGCGGCAGGCCAAGAAGCCAGGCAAAATACCACATCGCGGTTCTCCTTAGTAAACAGTGTCGGTGTTATTGGTGACATCGGCTTCGGTGACCTTGCCCCACAGTACTTTGTAGACCCAGGCGGTGTAAGCAAGGATCAGCGGCATAAAGATCACCGCGCAGACCAACATGATGAAGAGGGTCTGGTGCGAGCTTGAGGCGTCCCAGACGGTGAGCGAGCTGTTCGGATCAACCGTCGACGGCAGGATGAAGGGGAACATCGTCAGCCCAACCGAGGCGATGATGCCGATAATCGCCATCTTCGACCACAGCAGGGTCGAGACCTCGTGCCCGGCCCGCAGCCCCCTGACCGCCAGCGCAATCCCGAGGAAGCCCATCATCGGGGCAACAATGATCCAGGGACGTGCCACATAGGCGGCGAGCCACGATCCTTCCCGAATGACCTCGGAATAGAGCGGATTGGACGGGCCACTCGGCGCCACTTCGTTTGCCAGCGCAAAACCGTCAATGCCGACCGCCAGCCACAGACCTGCCAGCGCATAGCCCCCGGCGGCGATCATCCCGGCAGTGCTGCCGATGCGGCGGGCGCGCTCGGCGATCACGCCTTCGGTCTTCAGCGTCAGCCAGGCCGCGCCGTGCATCAGCAGCATGGAGAAAGATACGATGCCCACCAGGATTGCGAAGGGGCGCAGCAGGCCAAGGAACTTACCGTAGAAGCTGCCGTCATACATCGGCATCAGGTCTTCGGTCAGATAGAACGGAACACCCAGCAGGACATTGCCAACCGCCACGCCAAACAACAGTGCGGGCACCGCTCCCCCGGCGAACAGGGCCCAGTCCCAGCGCGCGCGCCAAGCGGCGCCTTCGCGCTTGGAGCGGTACTTGAACGCCACCGGGCGCACGATAAAGGCCGCCAAGACCACAAACATCGCCAGGTAGAAGCCGCTGAAAGACACCGCATAGAGTGGTGGCCAAGCTGCAAAAATTGCGCCACCGCCGAGGATGAACCAGACTTGGTTGCCCTCCCAGACCGGGCCGACGGTGTTGATAACAACCCGGCGCTCCACATCGGTCTTGGCGACAAAGGGCAGCAGAGCGCCCACGCCCATGTCGAACCCGTCCGTCAGGGCAAACCCGATCAGCAGCACGCCCAACAGCGCCCACCAGATGACACGCAGTGTGTCGTAGTCGATCAGTTCATAAAGGATCATGTCCGTTACTCCGCAGGGGTGGTAGACGCAGGGGGCTCATTCGGGAACCCGCGCAGCCGCGCTTCGTGGCGGGCCTGCCATTGATTGGTTTCTTCGACGTCCTGGAACGGGCCTTTGCGGATGTATTTCACCATCAGTCTGATCTCGATCACAAAAAGCACCGTGTAGAAGAGGACAAAGCCCGCCAGTGTGATCAGCAGGTCGGCGATGGACAGGTGCGAGGCCGACATTGCAGTTGGCAGCACCCCGTCCACGGTCCAGGGCTGGCGGCCAAACTCGGCAACAAACCAGCCCAGCTCGGCTGCGATCCAAGGCGTCGGAATGATCGCCACAGCGGCATAAAGCGACCAGCGTGGGAACTGCATGTTCTTGAACGAGGCGCGGTAGAAAAAATAGGCCATCACCGCGATGAAGCTGAACCCAAGACCGACCATCAGGCGGAAGGCCCAGAACAGGGGAAAGACGCCGGGCACGGTGTCTTCGGCGGCTTGTGCGATTTGCGCTTCGGTCGCGTCACGCGGATCTTCGACGTAACGCTTCAGCAGGAAGGCAAAGCCCAGATCATCAGAGTTCTGTTCGAAGACAAAGCGCGCCTCGGACGGAACGTTGCCCCGGTTTTCGCGGATCGTCATCAGCGCGTCATAGGCAATGATACCGCGACGGATCTTGTCTTCGGCTTCGGCCACCAGATCATTGATGCCGGGGATCTCTTGCGTCAGGCTTCGGGTCCCGATCAGGCCCATGGCCCAAGGTACATGGACCGCGTAATGGGTCTCGCGCGCCTCTTGGTCAGGTAGGCCGATGAGCGTGAAAGAGGCCGGTGCCGGCTCGGTTTCCCACATCGCCTCGATAGCGGCGAGCTTCATCTTTTGCGTATGGCTGGCGGAATAGCCAGACTCATCGCCCAGCACGACGACGGACAGCGCCGCCGCCAGGCCGAAAGACGAGGCCACGGCGATGGAGCGCTGCGCCAGGTCTTTGTGCCGGTCCTGGATCAGGTACAGGGCTGAAACGCCCAACACAAAAACCGCAGCCGTAACATAGCCGGCCGAAACTGTATGAACGAACTTCGCCTGCGCCACCTGATTGAACACTACGTCGAAAAACGAGGTCATCTCCATCCGCATGGTGTCTGGGTTGAATTCCGCACCCACGGGGTTTTGCATCCAGCCGTTGGCGATCAAGATCCACAGGGCGGAAAAGTTGGACCCAATGGCCACCAGCCAAGCGACAACCATGTGTTGCACCTTGGACAGCTTGTCCCAGCCAAAGAAGAACAGCCCGACGAATGTTGCCTCCAAGAAGAAGGCCATAAGCCCTTCGATCGCCAGCGGCGCGCCAAAGATGTCGCCAACATAGTGCGAATAATACGACCAGTTCATGCCAAACTGGAATTCCATGGTGATGCCGGTTGCCACCCCAAGGACAAAGTTGATGCCAAACAACGTGCCCCAAAACTTGGTCATCTGGCGCCAGATGGGGCGATTTGTCATGACGTAGACGGTCTCCATGATCGCGACGAGAATCGACAGACCCAGCGTCAGCGGCACGAAGAGAAAGTGATACATGGCCGTCATCGCAAATTGCAGGCGTGACATCTCGACCAGTCCGATCTCCATTAGCGTGGTTCCTTCGGTTGATAATTCACATCTGATTTGCGAATTTTAGACCTTAATATTCCCATTTTCATATATGATTATGATCTGGATCAAATTCATATCGTAGATACGGATTTTATTTGCGTCATGGCGTTACTCTTTGGTGATCGGCACGATCCGATCCGCCTGATCCCGTTCAGCCTGGCGATGGGCCGCGATCAAAATAGCTGCCTGGGGGCAAGCCTGCCGCAGGCCACGCATCACCGCGCAGGCCGTGTCATAGTCCAGCCCCTCGGTGGGTTCGTCCAACAGCATGAGCGCAGGGCGGCGCAGGATCGCGCGGGCCAAAACCAGTCGGCGAGCTTCGCCCCCCGACAGCCCCGCAGCACGGGGGCCGATGGGCAAGCTCAACCCACCACGCGGGCGCAGGGTATCCGCAAGGCAAACGGCCTCCAGCGCAGACCACAGGTCTGCATCACTTGCTTCGGGCGCGGCCAGCCGCAGATTCGCCGCTACGGTGTCAGCAACAAGGGCAGACCGCTGCGTCACCAAAACAGCAGCCTCCATCATGGCATGGGGTGGTAAAAGTGCCGGATCACGCCCGGCAAATCGAACACGGCCCTGCGCGGGCTTTAGCGCGCCGATGGCCAGCAACAAAACCGTGCTTTTACCACTGCCGCTGATGCCTTCGAGCACAACAGTCTCACCTGGTGCGACCAACAGTGAAACCGGCGCAAAAAGGCTGTTATTCGCCACATCAAATGTCACATCTTGCATCAGAAGCCCGGTCCCAGTTGCAACCGGTCTCGCTGCCTCGGATGTGGGCTCTGCGGCCTCTATCGCCGAGCGCACCCGGCGGGCGGCATGGGTCATCCGTCCGATCTCGGACAGGGCACGCCGTACCGGAGCGACGGCTTCGCCCAGTGCAAGGGCTGCAAAAACGCCGATGGCAGCGGTGGCCACATCAATCGTGCCGCCCTGCACCAAAACAATCCCGGATATGAGACAGCCAGCCGTCACAAGCCCCCCCACCATGTCCAGCAGAAGCCCCATCAGCCGCTCGATCTGGTCCAATTGGCGGCGCGCCTGTGCTGCTCTGTCAAAGGCGCCACAGGTCTGGACCGCCACATGTGGCAATTGCCCATAGACGGCCAAATCATCGCGCCCGGCCACAAGGTCAATCATGCGACTGCGCCCGGCCTGAAGCCCTGCTTCGGCCAAACGTGCGGGCCGTCTTGCGACACGCTGCCCGATGATGAACACGGTTGTCGGCAACAAAAGATACCCCCCGGCAAGGATACCCGCCACGCTGGGATGAACCAGCCACGCCAGCAGCAGCGACACGGCAAGGATGGTTATAGCCCCCGCTATCGCCGGGATGACCAGCCGCAATAGCGCGCCATCCAAGGCTTCGGTATCGGCGGCGATCCGGTTGAGTTCTGAAGTGGCGCGCAACTGTTCCAAGGCCCTGTGGGGGCGGGTCAGCAGCCCGCGCAGCAGTGCGACCCGTAGCTGCGCAATCGCCCGCAAAGTGGCGTCATGGGTCAAGACCCGCTCGCCATACCGGGCCGCCGTGCGCCCCAGTGCGAGAAACCTCACCATGGCCGAGGGGGCGAAGACGTTGAAAACGATGCCAAGTCCCGCGATCCCGGCTGCGGCGGTGGCCATGATGAACCAGCCCGACAGGGCCAATAGGGCAACGCCCATGACTAACACGGTAACGGCAAGAGCAAAACCACGGGCCAGGGCGACGCGTTCGGCGCGCAGGATGCCAAGGACGATGGCGATCAGATCGCTCATGGTGCCGCCCTCCCCGAGAGGGTAAGGCGCTGCGCCATCCGCTCGGCTAAAGACATGTCATGGGTGGCGACCAGCAGCGTCCCGCCGGCCTGGGCAAAGCGCACCAGGCTGTCGCCCACCAAACGCGCCGTTTCCATATCAAGATCCGCTGTGGGTTCGTCCGCGATGACCAGCCCCGGCCCCCCATGCAAAGCACGGGCCAGCGTCACGCGCCGGCCCTCACCACCGGACAGGCCCGCCCCCCGCGCGCCCAGACGGGTTAGGTCTCCACGTGGCAAGGCATTGATCACACTGTCCAATCCAGCGGCGCGCAGGGTGTCGTCCGAGATCGCATCGCCAAAACCGATGTTGGAGCGCAGGGATCCGTTCAGGAAATGGGGCGCTTGCGGCATCCACCCGATAGAGGCCCGCCAGGCATCAGCATTGTCGTCCGACAACGGCAGGCCATCAATCAGGATGACGCCGCTGTCAGGCCGTTCCAGCCCCGCGATCAGGCGCAATAGCGTGGTCTTGCCCGCACCGCTGGCCCCTATGACGGCGAGGCTGTCACCTGGTTCCAGCCGGAAATCCGGATAGGCAATGCCGTGATGTTGCAGATCACAGGTCGCGAGCCGCGGCATCTTGGCCAGGGGAGCTGCCAGCCCTCCGTGCCCCAGCCGCTGCGATCGCGGCTCATCTCGCCAGGCGGTGATTTCATCCATCACCGCATCGGCCCCGGACCGGTCATGCCAAGCGGCGGCCAGGTCGCGCAGAGGTTGGAAAAACTCTGGCGCGAGCAGCAGCAGGTACAGACCTGCCGTCGGGGTCAGCGGCGTGCCCCAGCCGCCCCAACTCAGCTCGCCCAGCAGCGAGAACCCCACCCAGATCGCAACCATGGCCACGCCGAGAGCCGAGAACAGCTCCAGTACCGTCGACGATAGGAAGGCAATGCGCAGCACCGCCATGGTCCGCTCGCGCAGGTCTTCGCTCGCACGGGTGAAGTTTTCAACCGTTGCAGGTCCGGCGCCGATCAGCCTCAAATCGGACAGAGCCGCAAGCCGATCGACCAGCACGTCGTTCATTTGCCCGACGTCCTTCATTTGGCGTGCGCTGGCCTCCTTGGCTGCCCAGCCCACCAATGCCATGAAAAGCGGAATCAACGGCCCGGCCAGCAGCAGCACCAGCGCCACCGCCCAACTGTGCCAAAGCGCGATGCACAGGATCACCGGCGGCAGCACCATCACCCGCATCCTGGCAGGACGATACCGCAGCAGGGCAAGGCGCATGGCTTCCGGCTTCTCGGCGGTCAGCGCTGCCAGGGCACCTGCTCCGCCAAGCCCAGATGGTGTGGCCGCTCTCGCCTCCGCCGCCACGATCTCCTCCCTGAGCGCGCCAATCTTTGCCTCCGCCGCCAGGCCCAGCAGCGCCTGTGCTGCCATGTCGATCAGGGCGCGCAGCCCCCACAGCAGCAGGATCGCGACGCCGGTACGCAGGGGGGAGACGGGCTCCCCCGCCATGAGCCTGCCGAAGACCCCGGCGATAACGGCGGCAACAGCCAACCAAACGAGGCTGGAGGCCACCGACAGCAGGCCGCCAAGGGTTTCCCTGTCCAGGGGGCGGGGGGTGAGAATCGTCATGGCGCGCCATTTATTTGGTATCTTGGATGCATATTATGGGCATTGCCATCCGGGCGACTTGATCTGGCGCAAGGTCTATTTCACATTTTTGCTGTAAGATAAGCAAACATCCAGGGGATCACCATGCGACTAACCATCAGGACGAACCTTGCCGCGCGGATCCTGATGGTCTGCGCCGAAAACCCTGAGCTCCTGCTCAAGACCGCGGAGGTCGCGGCGCTGTGCAATTGCTCCACCAATCACGCAGCCCATGTGGTTCAGCGCCTTCAGGCCGAAGGCTATGTGTCCACGCTGCGGGGCCGCTCTGGTGGTTTTTCACTCTCGCGCCGGGCCGAGGACGTCTCAATGGGGGACATCTTTCGCCTGTTCGAGGCTGACATTCCATTTGCGGAATGTTTTGACGAGACCACCAATACCTGCCCGCTGCGCGGCAGCTGTCGTCTGCAACGCTATATCGAACGCGCGCTGGACGCCTTTTATCACGAACTTGACCTGGTGACCCTGCGGGACCTGGTGCAGGGCAATTGCGGTCTGAGCGCCCTGTTGACGCTGAGGCCCGAGTTGCCTGCTTCTTGCGCACCATGAGCCCGTCGCCGTGCTGCACCGAGGTCTGACCTCCGACGGCCCAACAACGCACTGATCGGCGCGGTGTTCAATGGTGAAGCTTGGTGTGACAGGCACGCGCCCATGACGCAAAGCGCTCCATTTCGGCAAGACGCGGATGGTCGCTGCGGCTCACCGCCCAGAACGTTCTGCCGGGCAATTCGGTCTCTGACAGGCGGACCAACTGCCCGGCGGCAATAGCGGCACCGGCCAACACGCTGGAGGCGAGCACCACGCCCTGACCTGCAAGCGCTGAGTCCATGGCGTTTATTTCCTCGGAAAAATGTTGTGTGACCTTTGGCACCGCCTTCCCAAGCCCGGCGGTGCGCGACCAGCGCTGCCAGCTCGGCGAGGCCTCCGCGCCGCCGCTCCAGCGGTATTCGATCAGCGGCAGGCGCAGAATAGCGGCGTCGTCGCGGACCGGGTTCCGACCCAGCAGGTCCGGCGCGCAGAGCGGGATCAGACGGTCTTGGAACAGTGGCAACCATTCACCTTCCGGCTCCGGCTGGACGGCATAGCGCACCGCAAAGTCGACAGCGCTGCCGGACAGATCCACCGGTTGGTTGTCGGCCTCGACCTTCAGATTTAGCCCGGCTTCGCTGCGCAATGCGGGCAGCCGCCGCATAAGCCAGAGGCTGGCGAAGGCCACGGTGACGGAAACCGTCAGGGGGCGGTCCGTCTGCAACTCTGAAATCCCCGAGATGGCATCGGCCATGCGGTCAAAACTCTCCCGCAGGACCGGGTACAAGGCCTCTCCTTCTGTCGACAGGCGGATCGGACGCGGGTAGCGGTGAAAGAGTTTCACCTCCAGGATCTCTTCGAGCTGGCGGATCTGATGGCTGATCGCCGTGGGCGTCAGGTGTAATTCGGCTGCGGCGCGGGCAAAATGCAGATGCCGGGCGGCGGCTTCAAAGGCGCGAAGCGCGTGGAGCGGGGGCAGGCGCCGCATGGGTTTTATCCTTTTTGTTCGGGGGGGAACCCTGGATGAATTTCATTCACCCAGGCCATGAGAAATTCGCTTTCGCCAGAGGCTTGGCCGCTTGGTAGGCAGGGGGAGTAGTGCATAGACACAGGAGATTTCCCATGCCCACTCTGTTGCGAATTGATGCAAGCGCCCAGCTTGAAGAACGCTCTCTCACGCGTCACCTGACCGGGCTGTTCACCCGGAACTTTCTGGAACAGGCGCCAGATACGAAAGTGATCACCCGGGATGTCGGTTTGAACCCGATCCCCGCGATCGATCATAAATTCATTCACGCGGCGTTCACCCCGCCTGAGGAGCACGAGCCGTGGATGGCCGAGCGTCTGGCACTGTCCGACGCGCTGGTCGATGAGGTGATCGCGGCGGATATCGTCGTTCTCGGGGCGCCGATGTATAACTATGGCATGCCGACCGCCCTGAAAGGCTGGATCGACCACATCGCGCGAATTGGTCGGACCTTTTCTTTTGATCTGGCCCGTGGCGACACTCCGATCGAGCCGATCCTGTCGGGCAAACGGCTGGTTGTGCTGTCCTCGCGCGGCGAGTTCGGTTTTGCTCCGGGCGGTGTGCGGGCACATCTCAACGCGCTTGACCCGGCGCTGGCGGCTTGCGCCCATTACTTTGGCGTCGCGCAGGCAGATATCGAGACCATCGCGATCGAATATCAGGAGTTCAAGGACGCGCGTCACGAGGCGTCGGTTGACACGGCAGAGACCCGTACCCGTGCGCTGGCCGCAAAATTGGCGGGTGCGGCGGCGCAGGCCGCCTGAGATACCCGTCTGAGACGGTAACATCCGGGGGCGCGGGTTTTGCTCCGCGCCCCCAATTTGTTGTGTGGCCAGGCTCACGCGGAGGGGCGGTGCAGCTTGACTTCCAGCGCGCTTGGCTCCGCCTCTTCGCCATTGATCGGCAGAAGATCCATCGGACAGCAGGAAATCACCACCACAGCGTCCATTTCAGCGCGCAGCAGCACGTGGTCGCCTTTGCTCGAGACAGGGGGGCGCCACTCCATCGCGCCGTCTTCGACCACTGGGGTATTCATCCAGAGGTTCAGCGGGCAAGGCACCGATGTGGGACGCAGGCCGATGGCCGCCAGCGCCATGCGCAGGTTGTCGGTGCAATTGTCGTGATAGCCCTCATGGCCCAATTGGGCATAGCGGTGAATATCGCAGGAGGCGACCAGCGTGTCGTGAACACCGGGTGAAGTGTCCTCAACCATCGTCAGGATCGGGTGCCGCCGGTTGGTCACCAGCGCATCACCAGGGCGTGGCGAGACCCGCCGCAGCGTCGGCCGCAGGTGCTCCATCGACAGGTATTCGTTGCAGTCGCCCTCGGCAAAGGCCCAGAAATCGCCGATCTGGTTGCCGTCGCGGTTCATAACCGACAGCAGCTCGCCCTGTTTCAGCCGCATCGCCCGGCCCTGGCGGGCAGGAATGGTATATGTGGTTTCGGGGCTCAGGCGGCCATTCTCTGCAAGTGTGTGATGCGCGCTCGGGTTTTCACCGTCGGGCCGTGCAGGCTCAAAGGGGGTGTTCATCGTTTTTTCTCCATCAGGACGGGATGAGTATAGGGGGCTGCGGGTTCACGGTGCGGCTGCCAGGTGCCTTCGGCTTCCTGGCTTGCGGCGTAGGCGGCGATCTCTTCCAGCGGTGCGAACCAGACGTCACCGCGTGACAGAACCTCTTCGAGCCAGTGCTCTACCACCCGCCAGCGGGCCAGCCGCCCGGTCAGGAACGGATGCCAGATACCGATCCAGAGCCCACCGGCCTCGTATTGTGCCTCGAACTCCTCAAAGGAGGCTTCCAGCCCGCGGCGCGGCGACATCACCGGCATCTTGTAGCCGATCTCATCAAAATGCGCGAAAGGCGGCCAGTCATCACTGCCCCAATGCACCGGCAGCTCGTAGAGAGACCCGGATGTAGTGTCGATGCGATAGGGCAGATCGTCCGCCATCATCGAGCTGTCATAGGTGAACCCGTGCTGCACTGTGAGCGACAGCACCTCGGGGGTGACATTATAGACCGGAGCGCGATAGCCGCGCGGGGTGCTGCCGGTCAGGCGGCGGTGAACTTCAAGTGCGCGCTCGAACCAATAGGTTTGTTCCTCGGCGCTTTGTTCGGCAGGGTCTTCGTGCAGATGCCCATGGTGGCCGATCTCATGCCCGCCCGCGAGGATCGCCTCGACGGTTTCGGGGTATTGTTCCATCACCCAGCCGGGCATGAAAAAGGACTGTTTGAGCCCTAGCCGTCGGTAGGTATCAAGAATGCGCGGCACACCGGAATTCGGCCCATAGCGGCCCATGCTGATTGGGTAGAGGCGGCGGTGCCCGTCGTCGGGACGGGCGATGTGGATCAGGCTGTCGGCATCAACGTCAAAGGTGATCGCACAGGCACAGCGGGCGCCGTTTGGCCATTTTATCGGGTTTCGGATCATGTCAGGTTTCCTTTTTCATCAGCAGCGTTTCGACCATTGCTGCCGTGGCGAGCAGGGTGCGGTCGCTGTCCGGTGGGCCGACCAGCTGCAGGCCCACCCAGCAACCCGTGTCGGTTTGTCCGACGGGCAGGGAAATAGCGGGCAGATCCAGCAGGCTGGCGGGCATGGTCAGGCGCAGAGCCGCAGCATTAGTTGCGGCAAAGGTTTTGGGGTTTGCCAGCAGCGGCGCGAGCAAGGGCGCCTCGATTGCGGCGGTGGGCAGAAGGTAAATGGTATCGGCCCTGCGGATGGTTTCGCGCAGCGCTTTGGCTCCATGCACGACCTCGGCGATCTTGCCTGGATCCAGTTTGGCTGAGGCACGCAACCGCGCCGCGACAAACGGGTCGAGACGACAGAATTCTGCCGTCTCAATAAGGTTTTGATGGGTCTGCGCCGCCTCGAAGGCTCCCGGCCAGCCGCCCGCGTCGATTAGTGTCAGCGCCTCATCCAGCACCGACTGTCTGCTATACTCCGCTCGCACACCGGCCTGTTCCAGGGCCGTTACCGCCTGTTTGCAGCGCTGGGAGACCGGCGCGGCCACCCCGTCACCGTCGAGCAGGTCAATGGCAACCGCGAGGCGGTTGGCCGCGTCCGGGCTGGTTGTGTCGCCGGATAAAATGGCATCCAATTCGATGATATCGGTAACCGTGCGGGCAAAGCTGCCAACCGTGTCAAAACTGGGCGCCAGTGGCATCACACCGCCCATGGGATACCGCCCGCGCGTTGGCCGAAAACCCACCACGCCCTGAAACGCCGCAGGCACCCGGCAGGAGCCTGCCGTATCAGTGCCAACAGCCAGCCGGGTGATCCCCCGCGCGACAGACACCGCAGCCCCCGAGGAAGAGCCGCCCGGAACACGCCCCTCTGACATCGGCGTCCCGAAATGCGGATTATATCCGATCCCGGAAAACGCCAGTTCCGATAGATTGGTCATGCCGATGCTGACCAGCCCAGCCTGGCTGGCACGCTGGACCACCTCCGCATCTGCCTTGGCGGGCGCGGCCTGCCGTCTCAGCAAGGATCCGGCGGTCGCTGTGACGCCCTTTACCGCGATCATGTCTTTCCAGGACACTGTTGCCCCATCAAGCGGGCCCAGTTTGTTGCTGCGGCCGTCGCTCTGGCGGGCTTGGGCTTGGGCACGGTCGGGCAGCAGAGAGAGAAAAACCTCGCCTTCCTGCCCGGCCCGTCGCAGGGCGTCCATGGTTGTGTCGAGAGCTGAGCTCATGCAGCCCTCACCTTGGGGGCTCCCCGTGTTTGTCGCGCCTCTTCCAAAACAAAACCGTCGTCTGGATGCCAGGAGGCATAGACCCGCGCCCCGGTGCGTGCGTCCAGCTGATCAAGCTCGCGTTGCTGAACCTGTGCCACCAGGCTATGGCCAGATGTGGTTTCCAGATGCAGATTGACAACCGCACCGGCAAACTCCTCTGATATCAGTGTGCAGGCGATTTCGTTTTCGCCCCAACCCGGGGTGACGGTCACGGATATTCTGTCAGCCCGTATAGCCAGATCCACAGTCTCGCCTTGGGAGAGCCCGGTGCAGTTGGCCAGCCGGACTTTGCCGTCGCGTGTTTCCAGAAAGCGATTGCCGTCCTCTTTGCCCCGGACCTTTCCTTCCAGCAGGCTGATGCCGCCAACAAACTGAGCGACAAATTTGCTGCGGGGACGCAAAAAGATGTCCTGCGGGCTGCCAATTTGTTCCACCCGGCCGCCGTTCATGATGACAACCCGGTCAGCCAGCGAAAAGGCTTCGGAATGGCTGTGGGTGACATAGACAAAGGTGATGCCGAGCTCGCGCTGGAGCGTCTTCAACTCGCCCTGCATTTTGATCGCCATATGGGCGTCCAGGGCCGAAAGCGGTTCGTCCAAAAGTAGAACTTTGGGCTTCAGCACGAGGCTGCGGGCCAGGGCGACGCGCTGGCGCTGACCGCCTGACAGACGCGCGACATTGCGCTCTGCGTAGGTGGAAATGCCCAAACGCTCCAGCCAGTCATCGACGCGACGCTTGCGCTCTGGCCCGGAAATGCCGCGCATCTTCAGCCCGAACTCGACGTTTTCCCGCACGGTCATGAAGGGAAACAAGGCCAGGCTTTGCCAGACCATGGGGGTTTCCCGCTCCCAGACCGGCAGTTGGTCGATCCGGTTGCCTGCAAGCGTGATCTGGCCACGGTCGGCAGTTTCAAGACCGGCAAGCATGCGCAGGGTGGTGGTCTTGCCGCAGCCAGACGGCCCCATGATCGCAATGAACTCCCCCTGGGCAATATCAAGCGAAAACTCTTCGACGGCGATGAAGCTGCCATAGGACTTGGCAAGCCCGTCCATTTTCAAATGCGCGTTGGTCATTATGTCTCCTCCTTGGACATGGCGCCGCCGCTCTGGCTCAGAACCACGGCTAGCGCGATCAGAACCAGTGTGAGCGTGACGGAAAAACTCATTGTGCCGATGACATGGATCGTCGGGTCGACCTGTCCCTGAAGCGTGGTCAGAACCGCAACGGGAATGGTTTCGTTCAACCCGCCGGTGAACCAGGCGATTACGTATTCGTCGAACGACACAGCAAAGGTGATGAGGAAGGCTGCGAGAATGGCCGGCAGCGTGTGCGGCAGCACGATCCGGGCGAGCGCGGAATGCGGCTGGGCGCCGAGGTTCTGCGCAGCTGTTTCCAGTGTCTCGTCCAGCTGGGCCAGCCGCAACCGGCATATCGCCATCGCAAAGGGCGCGGCAATCACCACATGGGCGGCAACCACAGCCATCAGCGTACCGGCGATACCGATGCGGGAGAAAAAGGCCAGCATGGCGAGGCCAAGGATGACCAGTGGCACCGTTGGCGGCAGCAAGGCCAGCGCCAGCACGGCCTTCTGGCCAAAGAACCGAAATCGATAGTCTGCATAGGCGGCGGCAAATCCCAGCGCGGTGGCGATCAGTGCGGTGATCGCAGCAACCGTCAGGCTGTTGCCAAGGGCCTCCAGCATCGCGCGGTCGGTCAGGACCTGGGCATACCATTGGGTGCTGAACCCGGACATATCAAGGCTCGGGAATCGGTCAGCGCTAAAGGAAAACAGCACTGCCGACAGAATCGGCGCATAGAGCAGCAGGAAAACCAATGCCAGCCCGGCGATCCAGAAGGCTTTGGGCAAGGAGTGTTTCAGATGCGGAGGCATGTCTTATCCTTTCTCACGATAAGCCCAGAGGACGGTTAGGAAGGCGGTGACCAGCAGGCTTGCGATCATCAGCAGCGCCACCACGGCGGCGCGCGGCCATTGCTGACCCGCCCGAACAAGATCCGTCACCAGGATCGGCAGGGTCTGGAAGGCGCCACCACCAAGATATGCGGCGCTGACGAACTCGGCGTAGGACAGCAGAAAGGCAAACAGCAGCCCCAGTGCAAGACCGGGGCGGGCCGCGGGCAGGATCACACGGAACAGGATTGCTGCGGGCCGCGCCCCAAGGTTGGCGGCTGCCGAAATCCCCGTTCTGTCCACATTGGCAAGGGCGATGGTCTGCAGGATCAGCACGACCGGCAACGCCAGGGTTGCATGACCGAGAAACAGCGCGAAATAGGTGTTGAGAAGGCTTTCGCCTTTGCCACCTAATGCCTGAACAACCGAAGAGATCACACCGCCCTCTGTCAGGAAAACCTGCCAGGAATAGATGCGGACAAGATAGCTTGTGAAAAACGGCGCGATCGCGAGCCCCAGAAGGATCAGCCGCTGACGTGGCGCAGCAACAAAGGCCATCGCGTAGGACGCCGGAAAGGCCAGGAGCGAAATCGCGACAGCGCTGGCCATCGACAGGCTGTAGCTGCGCCAGAAACTGGCCCAGAGAAAATCAAGGCCCAGAACATAGCGCCAGGCCGACAATGTCGCGTCCGGTGTCAGCCGGTAGTTCACCACCGACCAGAAGGAAATCGCTACCAGCAAGCCAAGCGGCACGGCAAAGAACAGCAGCAGCCAGACGGGCAGCGGCAGGACCCAGAGCGCCTGCCAGGCGCGGTTAAAAAGGAACCGGCGCAACGAGGTGCGGGCCGGTATAGCGGGGGCAGTCATGTCGGTATCTCCCATCGGGTTGCGGTCCCGGCTGCAGTGCCGGGACCGGACCGGGCATCAGGCGTTCTTGTAGCGGGTCCAGGCGTCGTTCCAGGTTTCCAATGGTTGTTGCACTGGAAGCTCCCGCAGGCGGATACGTCCGGCGCGGATCTCATCGAGCGCATTTGGACCGTTCAGCACCATGTTTTGACGCTGTGCCTCACCTGGCAGTTCATCATTCAGCCGGGCCCAGCCCGACCGCGTCGGGATCATCGCTGGATAGGCCTTGAGCGTGGCGGTTTTGACCTGGCCTTCGGGTGACAGCATGTATTGGATAAATGTCCGGGCCAGATCCTGATTTTTGGACCCGGCACCAATTGACAGGGACTCGGTCCATTGCAGACCACCTTCCTCGGGGATGGTGGTGGTGACATCAGCGCCATCGCGGGCCAGTACGCCGGTGATCCAGTCGCCGATACCGGGGATCGCAGCGACCTCGCCGGAGCGCAGCGCCGACAACATCCCGCCGTAGTCATAAAAACCGCGCACCTGAGGCCGGAGCGACATCATCGTTTCGGTCAGTTTTGACCAGCGGCTCTCATCAAGGTCGAAAGGCGTCTCATTTCCGTTCACCAGGCTCAACGTTCCAAGGTTGGGCAGATGCCAGTCAAAATGGCCAATCCGCCCCTCATGCTGAGCGTCCCACATGCTGCGATAGCTGCGGGCTTCGGCCTCGCTCATCGCGGCGCGATTATGGGACAGCCCGAGGAACCCGAACCGCAGAAAGACCGCATAGGGATCACCGTCAAACCAGTGGCCACGGAAATTCTGAAACTCCGGAAAAAAGTCGTCAAACGGATAGTCTTCTGGTGCCAGGGGGGCGATGAAGCCGGCCTGCTGCAATTGCACCACGTATTCCGCGTCCGACAGGATCACATCGTAAGTTCCGGCCGGAGACTGGGCGATTTGCGCCAGCATCTGGTCGCCACCGACGTACTCCTTGGCGCGGATCCGCACGTTGTGCGTTTCCTCGAATGCACCGATCGCGTCGGGGTCGGCATGGCCTGCCCAGGTGAGCATTGACAGGTCGCGGCGGCCCTGCGCTCGCAGAACGGCCGGGGAGGCGAGGACGGCGGTAGCCGCGAGCCCCCCCTTGATCAATTGGCGCCGAGTGGTAATAATGTTGCGTGTCATTTTGTCCTCCCTTTTCATTCCACAAGCTTCAGAAAGAGGAGGCTTAAAAACAAATGACCATTCTTCAGGCCATGCTGAGTTTTCTTTTCACCAGGGATGGACGCCATGCGTAAGCTCCCGCCGTTAAACGCAATTCGTGCCTTCGAAGCGGTCGCCCGAAGGCTCAGTTTTGCTGATGCGGGGGGTGAACTCGGCGTCACCGCGACGGCTATCAGTCACCAGATCAGGCATTTGGAAGCCTATCTCGGGTTCCAGCTGGTCGAACGCCGCCCCCGCCAGATCGCCCTCACGCCGGCCGGGCAGGAGCTGTTTCCCAAACTGCAGACGGCCTTTGATACCTTGGGCGAGGCCTTCGCAATGCTCGACAAGGATGTCGAACAATCGCTGGTCCGGGTCACAACCACCTATGCTTTTGCAGAACGCTGGCTGGTGCCGCGCCTCGGGGACTTTTTCGACCAGCACGGCGACATCAGGGTCGAGGTCGAGACCGATGACGATGTGCTGGACCTGCGAGCTGACCGGCTGGACCTGGCGATCCGGTATGGCCCGCACACCGCTGTGAGTGAGCAAGCCGAGGTTTTGCTTTCAGACCGCTATCTCCCCGTCAGCCTGGCCGAGTGCCCGGACACCGGTTTGCAAGATACTCGCTTGCTGGGGTTTCGCTGGCGTAATCCGGAGATGGGCGGCCCGACCTGGGAGGAATGGTTCAAGGAAGCCGGGGAGGCATTCCCAACGGACCAGATCACCCGTTTCAGTGATGAAAGTGCCGCTTTCAATGCGCTGGATCAGGGGTTGGGGTCGCTTCTGTCCAGCAGCGCGCTTGTCGCGGACGGTCTGAGCTCAGGCCGCTACCGGCAGATACCCGGTCCCGAGCTGAGCGGCTTTGCCTATAGCATCGTGCTCAACCCACTGTCGCGCAACAAGAGAGGCGTTAAGATATTCGCCGATTGGATCATGCACGCCGCCCAACAGGCGTGAATACCAAGCCTCTGTCAGCATCTTGCGCCTGTGTTTGTTCCAGCTTCATTTGGCCCAAAATACCCTCGCCCAAGGCACAGAGACTTTATTGCTGCTGTTTTTTGTAGTCATTATAGGTCGATTTTGTTGTCCAGGCACCTATTGGGGCAACTGTGCATTTGCTCCGGGCTGCACCATGGATTAGAGAGAATGTTGAACCGCTTTCCCGACAGAGACCAAAGCCCATGAGCCGCATCAGTCAAATCGAGTTGGATGACCGCAATCTGCCACCGCCGACAGCGGAGATCGAGCAGGAACGAAAAGTTGCGATTTTTGATCTAATCGAGGAAAACTCTTTCACACTCCCTTCGCGTGGGGACCGACCAGTTGTGGATGGCCCCTACCATCTGGGTCTTGCCATTCGTGAAAAACGTCTCGTGTTTGACCTGCAAACCGAAACTGGGGAAAAGGCTGCAGAATTTCACCTGTCGCTCTCCCCTTTCCGGCAGGTGGTGAAAGATTATTATCAGATCTGCGAGAGCTACTTTTCCGCTGTAAAAACGCTTCCTCCCAGCCAAATCGAGACCATTGATATGGCGCGGCGCGGCATTCACAACGAGGGCAGCCGGGTGCTGCAAGAACGCCTGGAAGGTAAGGCAGAGGTCGATACCGATACTGCCCGCCGCCTCTTTACGCTTATTTGTGTGCTGCATTTTGGGGGGTGATGGGTGAGCGCGTTACCGCAGTCCGTATTGTTCTGCTGTGATCATAATGCGGTCCGCTCGCCTATGGCTGAGGGGATCATGAAGAAGTTCTATGGCACTGGCACCTATGTGCAGTCTGTCGGCGTCAAAAATGATCTTGAGATCGACGGGTTTTGCGTCGCGGTCTGCCAAGAGATTGATGTGGAACTGTCGCGCCATCGGTCGCGCTCTTTTGACGAGATGGAGCAATGGGGCGATGATCTGTCATCCTTTGATCTGGTCATCGCCCTGTCGCCTGCCAGCCAGCGCCGAGCCTTGGAATTGACGCGGGTCTTTCACCTGGATGTTGAATACTGGCCAATCATGGATCCCACCGGCCTGGGCGAGACACGTGAAGCCAAGCTGGACAGCTATCGGCAAACGCGTGACCAGATTATCCAGCAGCTGACGGCGCGCTGGGGCGAAGCAAGCGAAATCATATAACCGGGCCCTGTGCCCGCCGTAATTGCGGTACTGCAGGTGAAACCATCAACCTGCCGGGTGGGGCTGTGCGAAACCCTGTCTCATTACCATGCTACACATCCTGCAGTGGCTTTGATCCGGGCCAGGTTGTCGCCCGCGCCGAATCGGTTTTGTCGCTTCGCGACCGGAGGAGGCCCCTGGGGATGGCTTTTTTTCATCCGCGCGCCTTCCATGCTGGCGCGCTGCCATTCAGTTTTGGCCTTTTGCAGCCTTTACCCCCTCAGCACACAGCCTGAGGCCAAACCACCACACAGGCCGCTGGAACGCGTATAGGGCCTGCAAGGCCATGCGCCGATTGCCAGGGCTATGACGCGGTTTGCGTGCAGGGATTTCGCAAATCGGGTGTCCCAGATAAGACGCTATAATTCTGGGCGCGCGCTCTGACGGCAAGGGCTTGAGGTTCAGATAGGCCAAAGGAAGAGTTGCCATTTCTCTATTGGTCTGGCCTGTTGTGGCAAGCCAAAATAAGTAAGGATCTGAGCTTATGAAAATCGCAACCGCTGCCTACCCGCTTGATTGGCTCGACAGCTGGGCACAGTATGAAGACAAGCTTGCAGCCTGGGTGGCAGATGCCGCAGGTCAGGGCGCTGATCTTTTGGTTTTCCCCGAATACGGCGCGATGGAGCTGTCCACCCTGGATGGCCCAGGTGTGGCTGCGGATTTGCAAGGGTCTATCACCGCCGTATCCGACCGCATGGACGATGTGGCGGCACTGCATCAAAAGCTCTCTGCCGAATATAATGTATATATTCTAGGGGCTTCTGCCCCGGTAAAGGCTGGTTTTGATCTGCCGGTGAACCGGGCTGAGTTTTACAGCCCCTGTGGCGCCCGGGACCATCAGGATAAGCAGATCATGACCATGTTTGAGCGTGATCCCTGGCAGATCGGCGCGGGCGGGCCATTGAAACTGTTTGATACCGCCCTCGGCAAGATTGGTGTTTTGATCTGCTATGACAGCGAGTTTCCGCTTTTGGGGCGGGCTTTGACGGAGGCGGATATCATCCTGGTGCCTTCCTGCACCGAGGCCCTGGCTGGGTATTGGCGGGTCCGCATTGGCGCCATGTCACGGGCACTTGAAGGGCAATGTGTTACGGCGCATGCCTCGGTTGTTGGCACCGCGCCCTGGTCGACGTCGGTGGAGGTCAATCTCGGCATGGGGGGGGTCTTTGGGCCACCTGATACCGGCTTTCCTGCAACCGGTGTCATCGCCGAAGGAACCCTTGGGCAGCCAGGCTGGACTCTGGCGGAGGTTGACCTGAAAACCATTGCAGATGTGCGTGCCGCAGGGGTGGTGCGCAATCGCAGCCATTGGCCAGAACAGGAGCAGAGGATAAAAACCTCTAGAATCCTTCTCAAGCCGTGATTGCGCCCTTGAAATATTGGGAGAATAGGCTCATTTAGTCCCAGTTCCCGCAGCTGGGCGGGGTAATATGAATATGGAGACAACATGGCCAAGGAAGATACGCTCGAATTTCCCGGTGTCGTGAAGGAACTCCTGCCTAATGCGACGTTTCGGGTCGAGCTGGAAAACGGCCATGAGATCATCGCACATACGGCGGGCAAGATGCGCAAGAACCGCATCCGTGTTCTGGCTGGCGACAGGGTACAGGTGGAAATGACCCCCTATGACCTGACCAAGGGCCGGATCAACTACCGCTTTAAGTAAGCTGTTGATCCGCCAATTGAACCAAAGCCCGGCCATTGTGCCGGGCTTTTGTATGTGCGGCCCTGCAGGTCGCAGCCTCCGGCAGGAATATTTGCGGAAAGATGAAGCCAGGGGCTGCTCTTTCTTGTTTGACTATTCCGCTTTATGACGGGGTGAAATGGAAAAGGGGCCAAAGCAATGGCATTTATTCTGGGATCAGGCAGTCCGCGGCGGCTAGAGCTTTTGGCGCAGCTGGGTGTTGTACCCGATGCTGTGCGGCCGCCGGATATCGATGAAACACCTCTGGCACGAGAGCTCCCTCGCGCCTATTGCACCCGGGTCACCCGCGAAAAAGTCAGCGCTGTCCCGGCAGAGGCCGATGACGTTGTGCTATGTGCGGATACTACGGTTGCCTTGGGACGTCGCATATTGGGAAAGCCCGCTGATGCCGGACAGGCCGCTGAGTTTCTGCTGGCCCTTGCGGGACGCCGCCACCAGGTGATCACTGCAGTCGCCCTGCGTCGCGGCGACCAGCTTTGGCAGCGTTCGGTGGTGAGCCAGGTCAAAATGAAGCGCCTGTCCGACGCCGAATTGAACGCCTACCTCGCGAGTAATGACTGGCTGGGCAAGGCCGGAGGGTATGGTATTCAAGGCCCGGCTGGGGCCTTTATTCCCTGGATCAGCGGGTCTTTTACCGGAATCGTTGGCCTGCCCTTGGCAGAGACCGCAAATATGCTGCAAGCCGCTGGCTGCAAGCTTTACAAGGAGGCCGCCGCATGAAGGGTCGCTCAATCATTCTGGACCATATCCAAGGCCGCGAAGCCGCTGCTCTTATGGTGGACGGAAAACTTGATGACTTTCTGATCGATGGCGATGCACCGCTGCCGGGCACCATCTACCGGGCCAGGGCCGATCGCCCGGTCAAAGGCCAGGGGGGTATGTTCCTCTCCACCCCGGACGGCCCTGCATTTTTGCGACAGGTCAAAGGGTTGGCGCCTGGTCAGATGCTGTTGGTGCAGGTGTCCGGCTATGCGGAGCCTGGCAAAGCCATCCCCGTGACCCAAAAGCTACTGTTCAAAAGCCGCTATGCCATTGCCACTCCCGGGGCGCCGGGGATCAATATTTCCCGCGCCATTCGGGATGAAGAGGAACGCGACAGGCTGTTGGAAATTGCCCATGGTGCCCTGGAGGGGGCGGACTATGGCATGATCCTGCGGTCAGCCTGTGCAGGGGCGGATGCGGATGAGGTGGCTGAAGACATCGCCGCCATGGCGGATCTGGCCTCCCAGGTGCTTGCGGATGCAGAGGGCGAGATGGAGGTCCTGACCGAAGGAGACGGCCCCCACCTACGCGCCTGGCGAGAATGGTCGCAACCAGCCGAAGTATTCCGGGAAGCTGGCGATTTTGAACACCACGGTGTTCTTGATGCGCTGGATGTTACGCTCACCATTCGCGAATCGCTGCCCGGCGGTGGCCATCTGTTTATCGAACCAACACGCGCCCTGGTGGCCGTAGATGTTAATACCGGCAGCGACACCTCTCTGGCGGCCGGAACCAAAACAAATATCGCCTGCGCCAAACTTCTGCCCCGCGCCCTGCGTCTGCGTGGCCTTGCGGGTCAGATCGTGATTGATGTTGCCCCCATGCCCAAAAAGGACCGCAGCACCTTCGAGAGCGCATTGCGCGCGGCTCTGCGCGCAGATAGCGAAGAAACGACCATGGTGGGATGGACCAATCTGGGCAACTATGAGCTGCAACGCAAACGCGCTCGCGTTGTCCTGTCGGAGCTGTTGTCATGAGCTGCCCGATTTGCGGACTTGCAACCAATCAGGCCCATCGCCCCTTTTGCTCAAAGCGCTGCGCTAATCTGGATTTGGCCAACTGGATGAATGGCAGCTATGCCGTTCCGAGCAATGATCCAGAAGACATTGAAAACGCAATGAAAGAAGCAGAGGATACGGAACTCAATACGGCAAATACTCCGCCAACGCAGCATTAGCATTTTTCTTTCAAAAACCCTCTGGACACCACCGCGTGGACATCATAGAAGGCCCACACCCAAGGTTTGAAGCCTTTCCCGTGCCCGGGTAGCTCAGGGGTAGAGCAGTGGATTGAAAATCCTCGTGTCGGTGGTTCGATTCCGCCCCCGGGCACCACTTTTACCAAGTAAAAGCAATGCGTTGGCGGCTTGGCCGCTGTTGCACCTCTTTGGTTAATTGCCCGGGACTGCACCGGGACTGCGTTATCGTGCCAAGTAAGTGGTGCAAGATAAACCAAAAAGTGTCTATACACACATTTGAGACACTGTGGCGTGATGATTTTCAGGCCCCTGTTGAATGTCACTGAGAACTGACCCGGTAGCCTCATAAATTGTCACTGAGAATTGACCCATGTGAACACATTGCCCTGACGGTTTTGTTCAGGGAGACATGGAGTGATCGACATGGGATTTTTGAGTGTCATAAGACG
>CAJQNB010000009.1 GCA_905479575.1 uncultured Pseudophaeobacter sp. | reverse complement strand
AGCCATTGCCGCTGGACCACAAGAACTGCCCGGACCAGCGACTGGTTGCAATCGCGACCGAAGCCTGGGACGAGGCGTTCGCCCTTGGCAAAAAGCACGGTTATCGTAACGCGCAGGTTTCCGTGATCGCGCCGACCGGAACCATTGGTCTGGTCATGGATTGCGATACCACCGGTATCGAGCCTGACTTTGCACTGGTGAAATTCAAAAAACTGGCCGGCGGCGGGTACTTCAAGATCATCAACCAGTCGGTGCCGGCGGCTTTGGAAACGCTGGGCTATGGCTCTGCGCATATTGAAGAGATCATCGCCTATGCTGTTGGTCACGGATCAATCGGGCAGGCGCCTGCGATCAACCATACGTCGCTGATTGGCCATGGTTTCGGGCAGGCTGAGATTGACAAGATCGAAGGCGCGTTGAAGGCCGCGTTTGATATCCGGTTTGTGTTCAACCAGTGGACGCTGGGCGAGGAATTCTGCACCAAGACGCTGGGTATTCCGACCCTGAAACTGAATGATCCGACGTTTGATTTGCTGCGTCATCTTGGATTTTCCAAGCGCGATATCGAGGCGGCGAACGACCATGTTTGTGGCACGATGACACTTGAGGGTGCGCCGCATTTGAAAGAAGAGCATTATAGCGTGTTTGATTGCGCCAATGCCTGCGGTAAAAAAGGTAAGCGTTATCTGAGCGTTGACAGCCATATCCATATGATGGCCGCGGCGCAGTCGTTTATCTCTGGGGCAATCTCCAAGACGATCAACATGCCCAATGATGCGACAATCGAGGACTGCCAGAAGGCCTATGAGTTGTCGTGGTCTTTGGGTGTGAAGGCCAATGCGCTGTATCGCGATGGATCAAAACTGTCCCAACCACTTGCGGCGTCTTTGGTTGAAGATGATGACGATGCGGCGGACATCTTAGAGAGCGGCAACCAACACGAGAAGGCCCGCGTTCTGGCCGAGAAGATCGTCGAGAAGATCATCGTCAAAGAGATCCGCAACCGTGAGCGCGAGAAGATGCCGCAGCGTCGCAAGGGCTATACCCAGAAGGCGATTGTGGGTGGTCACAAGGTTTACTTGCGCACCGGCGAGTATGAGGGTGGCCAGCTTGGCGAGATCTTCATCGACATGCACAAAGAGGGTGCAGGCTTCCGCGCGATGATGAACAACTTTGCCATCGCCGTGTCGGTGGGTCTGCAATACGGTGTGCCGCTGGAAGAGTTCGTCGATGCCTTTACATTCACCAAATTCGAGCCTGCGGGCATGGTGCAGGGCAACGACAGCATCAAGAATGCGACGTCGATTTTGGATTATATCTTCCGCGAATTGGCGGTGTCATATCTGGATCGCACCGATCTGGCCCATGTAAAGCCCGAGGGCGCTGCGTTCGACGATATTGGACGTGGCGAGATGGAGGGTGTGGCCAATGTTGTGTCGCCATCGGAGGCTGCATCAAACCGGTCGCTGGAGGTGCTGCGCCAGATCAGCTCGACGGGGTATTTGCGTAAGCGGATGCCGCAGGAGTTGACCCTTTTGCAGGGTGGCATGACGGCGCAAGTGGGCGAGATCGCCGCGGCGGTTGGCGATGTTGCGGTGGCGGTCAAGCCCGAGACCTCGCTTTCGTCAGGCACCACGGCGGCTACGGGCATATCGCTGCGCGACAAGGCCAAGATGCAGGGCTATGAGGGGGATCCTTGTGGCGAATGCGGCAACTACACACTGGTGCGTAACGGCACATGCATGAAGTGCAACACATGCGGCGGCACGTCGGGGTGTAGTTAAAGGAATAGGGCGCGGGGGAGACCGCGCGCCTTTCACAGTCCCAAGGTGGATGCGTTCATCTTTGGTGCAGATCGGGCCACAGGCAAAAAACGACGAGCGGTATAATCACGAGCCCGATCAGCAAAACTAACGGGGTCCCTTCGGGGGCCCCTTTTTTGTCACATCATTTGATGGACAAGTGGTTAGCGCTTGCCAAGATGTAAGATTGTTCCTATTTTGTTCTGTAACTTGGGTTAAGGTGAAATATGAACAACGCCGATGAAGCTGCTGAAAAGATACATTATATTTGCCAGACATATGTCGAGGTCAAGGGCCGCGGCGGGCAGGGCAGTTTGAAGGTTGACAAGTTGTTGCAATATACCAGTGCGGCGCAGGCCGAGGATCGTGCGGAACGCGAAAACCGCAATGGAAGCTGTGTCGGGGCTGATGCCTACATGATCCGCGAAGACCCCGGCAGTGGCGAGGTGAGCGCGCCTGTCTTTCTGGCGCGCTTCGGGCGTGTGCCCGACGACGAGGAATAGGGCCTAGCGCGGAATGTCGAAATCCGGCGCTGCAAGGGTGAAGCCGGAAAAGGCGAAGCCGGGCGAGACGGTGCAGCCGACAAGTGTCCATGCACCTGTGGTGCGGGCGGCTTGCCAATGGCCGGTGGGCACGATGCGTTGCGGCTGCTGGTCGTGGGCAAGGTCGGGCCCGAGGGTGTAATCGGTGGCGGGGCCAGCGTCAGAGGCTGACATCGACAGGATCAGCGGCGCGCCTGCGTAGTAGTGCCAGATCTCAACGGCATCGACGTGGTGCCAGTGGCTGGCAGCGCCGTCTTTGAGCAGGAAATAGATGCAGGTGCCGCAGGGGCGCCCGTCGTTTTGGGCGACCCATGTCTGGCGGTAATAGCCCCCCTCGGGATGGGGGGCTAGTTTGAGCTGTGCGATGATCTCGTCGGCGGTCATTTCGGGCCGATTATCCCTTTAAGATCGAGCGTCCTGCGTAGATTGCGGTTTCGCCAAGCATTTCTTCGATGCGGATCAACTGGTTGTATTTGGCCAGACGGTCGGAGCGCGACAGCGAGCCGGTTTTGATTTGGCCGCAGTTGGTGGCCACCGCGAGGTCGGCGATTGTGGCGTCTTCGGTTTCGCCCGAGCGGTGCGACATCACGTTGGTGAAGCGTGCGCGGTGCGCCATGTCGACGGCTTGCAGGGTCTCTGTGAGCGTGCCGATCTGGTTGACTTTGACCAGCATGGAATTGGCCGAGCCTTTGGCGATACCGTCGGCGAGGCGGGCGGGGTTCGTGACAAAAAGATCGTCGCCGACAAGCTGGATCTTATCGCCGATCTTGTCGGTCAGCAGCTTCCAGCCGTCCCAGTCGTCCTCGGACATGCCGTCCTCAATCGAGATGATCGGGTAGTCGGCGGCCAGCCCAGCAAGGTAATCTGCGTTCTGGGCGGAGGTCAGTGATTTGCCTTCGCCTTTCATCTCGTATTTGCCATCTTTATAGTATTCGGTCGCGGCGCAATCGAGAGCAAGGTAGATGTCGCGGCCCGGTTTGTAGCCTGCTTTTTCGATGGATTTCATAATGAAATCAAGTGCGTCACGGGTGGAGCTTAGGTTGGGCGCAAAGCCGCCTTCATCGCCGATACCGGTGTTGTGGCCTGCGGCGGAAAGTTCTTTTTTCAAGGTGTGGAACACCTCGGCACCCATGCGGATTGCCTCGCGGATGTTGGTTGCTGCCACCGGCATGATCATGAATTCTTGAATATCGATCGGGTTGTCGGCGTGTTCGCCGCCGTTGATGATGTTCATCATCGGCACCGGTAAAACCCGCGCGGATGTGCCGCCGATGTAGCGGTAGAGCGGTTGGCCGGAAAATTCGGCGGCGGCTTTGGCCACGGCCAGAGAGACACCCAATATGGCGTTGGCCCCGAGGCGGGATTTGTTTGCGGTGCCGTCAAGCTCGATCATTGCCATGTCGATGGCCACCTGTTCCAGCGCGTCGAAACCGACGATGGTTTCAGCGATTTCGCCGTTGACCGCATCGACCGCCTCCAACACGCCTTTGCCCATGTAGCGCGATGCATCGCCGTCGCGTTTTTCCACCGCTTCATGGGCGCCGGTTGAGGCCCCTGATGGCACTGCCGCGCGGCCCATGGTGCCGTCTTCCAGGATCACATCGACCTCAACCGTGGGGTTGCCCCGGCTGTCGAGGATTTCGCGGGCGTGAATGTCGATAATTGTGCTCATTTGGACGGTCCTTGACTGCAACAAAAGATGCCTGCGTCATAGCAGCCAGGGGGCAAATGTAAACAGCGGTCGTTATCGATAACGGCGTTTATTTCACGAGGTTAGGGCTAACATATCGCTGTTTGCGCCACCGGTATCGATGTCGTTTCTGGCGCTTGCAGACTTTGGCCTGATGCGAGGACTAGACGCCGGTTGATCCGGGTGTTGCTGACACCACAGAGCCCGCACGGAGCAGGCGCGCCTGCTCCCGGACCTGTTCGCGGGCCAAGCGCCGTTCCCGCACAAAGGTATAAAGACCAGAAACAATGATCAGCGCAGCCCCGCCCAGGGTCATGGCATCAGGACGTTCACCAAAGACCAGCACCCCTACCAGAATGGAAAACAACAGCCTGCTGTAGCGAAATGGCGTGATCGCGGATGCATCCCCAATGCGGGTTGCGGTTACGATGGCGTAATAGCCCGCAACGCCAAAGACGATCCCCCCCAGCATCATCCCCACCTGACGCCCATCCAGCCCGGTTGGCTCTGCGCCGGTAGAGACCAGCAACAGCCCACCAGCCACGATCACCGAGGCAAAGGCCTGAAAGCTGACAACCGCTGACGAGACAGAGCTATCGACCATACGGGTCAGCAGATCCCTTGCAGCAATAGCCAGAACCGCCACCAGCACCAGAATCACCGAAGGGTTAAAACCTGCCAGCCCAGGGCGTACAATCATCAAGACCCCGACAAAGCCCACACAGATCGCGCTCCAGCGCCGCCAGCCAACCTGCTCCCCCAGGAACAACGCAGCCCCCATGGTGATAACCAGGGGCAGCGCCTGAAACACCGCAGCAACCGTGGAAATATCGACCAAAGACAGCGCAGTGGCAAAGGCCACGGCGCCCACGGCCTCTGAAAGGGTGCGAAGGATTGCCGCCCCGCGCCAAGCCGCGGGCGCAAAAAGATTGTCGCCCCGGTACACAGCCGCCGCCGCAAAGACCGTACCGGAACCAAGGCCCAGCAACATCAGGATCTGCCCCACAGGAACGTCCCCCGATAGCCGCTTGATGAACATATCTTCCAGGGTAAATGCGGCCATGGCCGCAAGGATAAAGAGAATTCCGTTTAGATTGTTCACGCCAGGCCCTCCGAAAAATGGGCGCTGCTTTGCCTGCCGTTTGTCACCGGACCAATGCAGCACCTGGTCAGGGAATGGTGGTCAACCCGCCCCATCGCAAGTCAATTTACGACATGAAACACAACAGTTTGTGGGTTTAGACTTCACAATCGTTGATAGGTTAAATGAAAATCACGTCCCGCCAAGTCGATCCCGCTTCCCTTGAGGTCTCCCCTTGAAGGCCCACCTTCTTGAGGATCACTCAGAGGGTGCGGTTTTCTTCAGAGGCACCCCATAGAGCTCCAGCTTGTGACCTTTGAGCTGATATCCCAGTTTGGCCGCGATGCGTTCCTGCAGCGCTTCGATGTCGGGATCACAGAATTCGATCACTTCACCGGTATTGATATCAATCAGATGGTCGTGATGCTCCCGGTCTGCATCCTCGTAACGGGCACGGCCATCGCCAAACTCCAACCTGTCCAGAATCCCGGCTTCTTCGAACAGTTTGACCGTACGATAAACCGTGGCAAGAGAAATCCCGCTATCCAGCGCGCTGGCCCGGGCATAAAGCGCTTCGACATCCGGGTGGTCGGCACTGTCCTGCAGAGCACGGGCAATCACCCGACGCTGGCCGGTCATCCGCAGGCCCTTGGCCTCACATCGAGCGATAATTGTCATCACGTTTTGCTTTCCGTCCACTGGTCTGGGTTCTCTATGTAGTCAATCCGTGCGCCGACGAAAACCAATTTCCATCAGAACGCGCCATTGACTTTATCCACATAACCGCCCATGTGATGCACAGGCATCCTTCCCTGCCGCGTGAGCAGAGACAGCCCGGACGCGCAACACATGTGCGACAAATCCGGTGTCTAGTGAAGTGCCAAGGTTCCCAAAATCACGCGTGGGGCACTTGCAAATCCCAGCGGCCAGGCATTCGTCTGCGCCCGTTTGAGGGCTTTGCCCCACCAAAAGCCAGCGCATTCTGCGACTGGTCGACACGGTTCGTGCCATGGGCATTGAGCCGCGAAAGGACGATACGTGACTGAATTTTCGACAATGGGCCTGCCCGATCTTGTTCTGGCCCGTCTGGCCGATATGGGTCTGAAAGAGCCAACCCCGATCCAGGCCCGCGCCATTCCCCACGCCCTGAACGGCGAAGACGTGCTGGGTCTGGCCCAGACCGGCACCGGTAAAACAGCTGCCTTTGGCGTGCCCTTGATCGCCCGCATGCTGGACTATGGCCGCAAACCTGCCGCCCATACCGTGCGCGGCCTGGTGCTGGCGCCCACCCGCGAACTGGCCAACCAGATTGCCGCCACCCTGAAAGACCTGACCGAAGGCACCCCGATGAAAATCGGCCTGGTGGTCGGCGGTGTTTCGATCAACCCGCAGATCCAGCGGATCTCCCGCGGCACCGACATTCTGGTGGCTACCCCTGGCCGCCTGCTCGATATCCTGGACCGCAAGGCGCTGGATCTAGGCTCCTGCGATTTCCTGGTGCTGGACGAAGCCGACCAGATGCTGGACCTCGGCTTTATCCATGCGCTCCGCAAAATTTCTGCTCTGCTGCCCGAAGAGCGCCAGACCATGCTGTTTTCGGCCACGATGCCCAAGCAGATGAACGAGATTGCCAACTCCTATCTCAACCGTCCTGTGCGCATCGAAGTCTCCCCTCCGGGCAAGCCCGCAGCCAAGGTGACGCAATCGGTGCATTTCATCGCCAAGGCGGAAAAGCTGAGCCTGCTGAAGGAATTGCTGACCGAGCACAAAGATGAGCGCACGCTGGTCTTTGGCCGCACCAAACACGGTATGGAAAAGCTGATGAAAGTGCTGGAGAAATCCGGCTTTGCCGCAGCCGCCATCCATGGCAACAAAAGCCAGGGCCAGCGCGAGCGCGCATTGGCAGCCTTTAAATCAGGCCAGATCAAGGTCTTGGTTGCAACGGATGTTGCGGCCCGTGGCCTGGACATCCCCGATGTCAAATATGTCTACAACTACGAGCTGCCCAATGTGCCCGATGCCTATGTGCACCGGATCGGCCGGACAGCACGCGCTGGCAAGGACGGCCAGGCCGTTGCTTTCTGTGCCCCCGATGAGATGGAAGAGCTGAAAGCGATCCAGAAGGTGATGAAAATCACCATTCCAACCGCCTCCGGCAGCCCATGGGAGCCAGTTCCCGGCGCCAGCCCCGCGCGTGGTGGTCGCCCCGGTGGCAAACCAGGCGGCAACCGTCGCCGTGGCGGTGGTGGTCGCGGCCAGTCCCAGGGCGGTGGTAAACCCGGTGGGTCCGCCAATGGGTCCGGCGCAGGCGCAGGCGGTGGTGCAGGTAACCGACGCCGTCAGGCCCGCTAAGAAGCCTCATCCTGCGGTCAGTTCAGGTTGCGAAAGCCCAGAGGGCGCTGACAGCCAATTTCATATCGCCAATGGCGCTCTGCTTCCCGCAGGGCGCCATTTCTTTTTGACAGCAATCTGCACCCGCAATGGTGAGCCCAGCTCCGACCCTTTGATGTCAGCGCGCGGTCTATGCAAGCGCGAGGTCCGCGCAAGTCCCCAGACTCCAAATGCTCCCGCCCACTCCCATTGCATCAAGATGCAACAGGAGCAGTTGGGGGTGGCGCCGTGCCTTTGGCACGGCGCCACCCCCAACGGGAGGAGAGCTTATTCATAAGCTCGACGACGGGCGGGAGCGCTACCTTGACCTGAATTCTGACCTCTGCCCAGCCAAGCTCCCAAGCGAGGTGGCTCAGCTGCTATCAGGTGCCGCAAAAGGTGGCTGTGACCACCTCATGCGCAGCCGGAGGCCGGCGCAGATCCTCTGCCCCTGACTGCTCGGTGAATGGCTGCTGCAGCACTGTCCCCAAGCGCTCAAACAGCGTGAAGTCCCCTGCCACCGCAGCGGTGATCATTTCTTCGATCCGGTGATTGCGCGGGATATAGACCGGGTTACTGGCCCGCATTATGGCCTGCGGATCTTGTTCCTGTTGCCGCCGCTGCATCCAGCGGGCCTGCCAAGGGGCAAACGCCTTGGGATCACGAAAGTGATCTGCCGCGGTTCCCTCAGCCAAAGCACGGAAGGTATTGGTAAAATCCGCCTGGCCTTCTCCCATCAGCTGCAACAGGTCCGAAATCAGTTCCAAATCCTGCGGCGCTACGGTCTCAAGACCAATTTTGCGCCGGAACAAGCGCAGCCACGCGACTTCGATCAAGGAGGGCATGGCGTGAATAATCGCTGTGGCCTCTTCCACCGCCTCTTGCGGGTCGTCCAGTTGCTGGATCAGGGCGGTGGCCAGCTGTGCCAGGTTCCAGACTGCGATACTAGGCTGGTTGGCATAGGCGTAGCGCCCCCCCCGGTCGATCGAGGAAAACACCTGCTCGGCCCGGTAGGTATCCATGAAGGCACAGGGGCCGTAGTCGATGGTCTCACCTGAAATGCTACAGTTGTCGGTGTTCATCACCCCGTGAATAAAGCCAACCGACATCCAAGCGGCAATCAGCTCGGCCTGGGCATCCCGCACCGCACGCAAAAGCCCCAGCGGCCCCTCGGCCTGCGGGTAGTGGCGCTTGATGGTATACTCCGTCAGCTGCCGCAGCGCTGTGGTCTCCCCTCGCGCAGCAAAGAACTGAAAGGTCCCCACCCGCAAATGGCTGGCGGCAACGCGTGTCAGTACCGCGCCGGGCATCCCGCCTTCGCGCCACACGGTCTCACCTGTGGCGACAGCCGCCAAGGCGCGGGTGGTGGGGATGCCCAAGGCATGCATCGCTTCCGAGACCACATATTCGCGCAGCACCGGCCCCAACCAGGCCCGGCCATCCCCCTGACGGGAAAAGGGTGTACGCCCCGCGCCTTTGAGCTGCAGATCATAGCGCCTGCCCTCCGCGCCGACCACTTCGCCCAGCAGCACCGCGCGGCCATCCCCAAGCTGAGGGTTGAAATTGCCAAACTGGTGGCCTGCATAGGCCTGCGCCAGGGGATCCGCCCCTGCTGGCATTTGATTGCCGGCAAAGATCTCGGCCATTTCCACAAGTTCGCCCGCCTGAACCTGCAACAGGTCAGCCAGGGTCTGGTTAAAGGCAATCAGCTGTGGTGCGGCCACTGGCGTGGGCTGCTGCCTGCTATAGAAGCCGGGCCCCAGCTGGGCATATGTATTGTCAAAGGGGATGTGCAAAACCATGACCTCAAGATATGTCTCAGATACAAGAATACCAGTGTGAAGGTGCTGCCACGATGACTGCGGATGAAATCATTACAAAACTGCAACTTTCCCGCCACCCCGAAGGCGGGTGGTATCGTCAAACCTGGGTGGCCGAAAATGAGGGCCGCCCCAGCGGTACCTGCATCTATTTCCTGCTGAGTGGCGATGAAGCAAGCCACTGGCACCGGGTCGATGCCAGTGAAATCTGGCTTTACCATTCCGGAGCGCCGCTAATCCTGTCGCTCTCCGCAACCGACGCGGGCCCCGCCACAGAGCATCTGCTCACCCCGGATCTCACTGTAGGGCAGCCCCAACTCATCGTCCCCGAAGGCCACTGGCAGGCCGCCCGCAGCACTGGCGACTACACTCTGGTCAGCTGCACCGTGTCGCCGGGTTTCCAGTTTGAGGGTTTTGAGCTGGCCGCACCTGGTTTTGACATCCCCAAAAAATAACGCCAGTTGCGCACCAGGGACCGCCGGAGCAAGCACGCAGCCCTGTGTCAGGCAGTCGCGCGTTCATCCTGCAACAAAAGGGTGATCCCTATTGGCCAAAGATGCGGCCCGTTCGCTTCCTCTCCTTTAACACGTCAGGGTCAAATTGGGGTGTCCCATGGCATCAGATCGGGGTCTCCCCTGGCATCGGGACCGGGTAATTGCCCTCGGCAACCATCAATTGGAGGCCATCCCGGCACAGGATGGCAAACGACAGGTAAACTGTTTTCAGCACGACCTCACTCTGGCCGAGCCCGCAGATGTTTTGATCCCCGTCATGCAGACTCTGCACCGCTTTGTCCCCACAACCTGCACTCAAGGCAGGCGCGTGTTACGCGCAGACCACGCGGATTTTGACCTTCCGGAACCATTAGCCAGAACCATTAGCCGCAACCACTGAAATGGGCGTCATAGCCCGTACCCCTAGTCAGTTCCCGGCACACTGATCACCCCGCCGCCGACGCAGGCCCGCACGCCTGTGGTGCCCGGACAGGAGGTCGCCAGACCACGGGCCACCCGCACCGCCAGAAAGCCAAAGGCCTGGGCCTCCAGCATGTCACCATCCAGCCCGACCGCCTCAACCGGTTTGACAGGGCAGTCCAATGAGACCGCCAACATCTGCATCAGCACCGGATTGTGCCGCCCGCCGCCAGTCACCAGAACCACCGCAGGCGGCTCCGGGCAGTGTTCCATCCCCTGCGCCACCGAGGCCGCGCACATGGCCGTCAGAGTGGCGGTGGCGTCTGCGTCACTCAGCTCTGTCACCAGATCAATCATCTCCGCAAAGTCATTCCGGTCCAGTGACTTGGGCGGCATGCGGGCAAAATAGGGTTCAGCCAGGAACAGCTCCAGCGCGCCGGTCTCAACCTCTCCGCTGCTGGCGACGCCCCCGTCCTTGTCGAACGCCAGCCCCAGCCGTGCCTGCAACAGGTCATTGATCGGCGCATTGGCTGGTCCGGTATCAAAGGCCAAAAGCGCACCGGGCGCTTCCGGACTGTCCAAACGCGGATCCACATAGGTGAGATTGCCAACCCCGCCGAGGTTCAGGAAACATATCGGTCCGGTGGCCTTGATATATTTGGCACAGGCAAAGTGGAAAAACGGCGCCAGCGGCGCGCCTTCGCCGCCCATGGAAACATCATCGCTGCGAAAGTCCCACACAACCGGCAGTTCCAACGCCTCGGCCAGTGCCGCGCCGTTGCCCACCTGCAGGGTGCCTTGCTGGCGCGGGGCATGGGCCAATGTCTGGCCATGAAACCCAACCAGATCGATATCTTCAAACCCGCTAAGCGCCGCAATATGCTTGGCTTCCACCACCTCGGCGGCGGCCTCAACCTCGGCGCCGTGCCAATGCCCAAGGCCTGCGCGCAGCACCCCTCTCTCGACATCCGAGTAAGCCTGGTAGCCACTGGGGCCAAAGCCCACGATTGTTAGGCCATCTGTCTCAACCACCGCAACATCCACCCCATCCAGCGAGGTGCCACTCATCGCGCCCAGGGCCCGGACCACGCCGGTTTTGGCGATTGCTTTTCTCATCTACCGTCTCGTCTCATTGTGCCAAAGGCGCCCCGATACCCGCGGCAATCGCCCGGAGCCTTTGCCCCTGCATAGCAGTCTGCTCTGGCACAGGGAACTGCCTTAGCGCGCAGCTGAAATTTTGTCGGGAAAACAGGTTCCATGTGGACAATTTGCGCCTTATACAGCACGTCGCAAACCAAACACCGAGGCATGTTATGACCTATCACCCAAAATCGGACTTTGTCGCTGTCATGATGGAACGCGGGTTCCTTGCTGATTGCACCGATTATCAAGGCCTTGATGAGGCCCTGATGCAGGGTGTTAAGCCTGCCTATATCGGTTTTGACGCTACAGCAAAATCCTTGCATGTGGGCTCGCTGATCCAGATCATGATGCTGCGCTGGTTCCAGAAAACCGGCCACCAGCCGATCACCCTGATGGGCGGCGGCACCACCAAGGTGGGCGACCCTTCGTTTCGCGCCGATGAGCGCCCGCTGCTGAATGACGCCCAGATCGACGACAACATCGCTGGCATCAAAAAGGTGTTCTCGGCCTATATCGACTACGACAGTGACGCACCCAACAAGGCGCTGATGCTGAACAATGCCGAATGGCTGGACGGGCTCAACTACCTTGAGTTCCTGCGCGACATTGGCCGCCATTTCTCGGTCAACCGCATGTTGGCCTTTGAATCGGTCAAATCGCGGCTGGACCGAGAGCAGTCGCTGTCCTTCCTCGAATTCAACTACATGATCCTGCAGGCCTATGACTTCCTAGAGCTGAACCGCCGCTACGGCTGCATCCTGCAGATGGGCGGCTCGGATCAATGGGGCAATATCGTCAACGGGATCGATCTGACCCGCCGGGTACTGGACAATTCCATCTACGGGCTGACCACGCCGCTGCTGACCACCTCAGACGGAAAAAAAATGGGCAAAAGCCAGGACGGCGCTGTCTGGCTCAACGCAGAAATGCGCTCTCCTTATGAGTTCTGGCAGTTCTGGCGCAACACCACCGATGCCGACGTGGGCCGCTTCCTGAAACTCTACACCGAACTGCCGGTGGATGAATGTGAACGCCTCGGCGCCCTGGCAGGGTCTGAGGTGAACGCCGCCAAAGTCATCCTTGCCAATGAGGTGACCAAACTGCTGCACGGGGCCGAGGCCGCGACCACCGCCGAGGCCACCGCCCGTGACGTCTTTGAAAAGGGCGGCATCGGCGATGATCTGCCAACCTTGACCCTGACCGGGGCAGAGCTTGGCGATGGCATCTCCATCGTTCAGCTGATTGTCAAATCTGGCCTGGCAAAATCGGGCAAAGACGCCAAACGACTGATCAGTGAAAATGGCGCCAAACTGGACGACAAACCGCTCAGCGACGCAGGCCTGATGATCGACGCCGCGGCGCTGTCCAGCCCCATCAAGCTCAGCGCCGGTAAAAAGCGCCACGCGCTGGTGCAACTGGCAGACTGATCAGCGGGTTCATAAACACTCAAAGGGGCTCAGCGGCCCCTTTACCACCGGCCCGCCCCCTTAGGCCCGCGCCCAGCCCACCCCAAAGACGCCATGACGCAGCCCACTCCCAGCTGACCTCTTTTCATCTTTCCAGAAATACCTCGGAGTGTGAGGCAGAGCCTCACGAACAAACCCTGATATATACCCGCCCGTTGAAACTGGCCCGGTACAACCGCCCAGTCAACTCAACCCCCTAAAAGAACCACCACTCCACTAGGCTCAACAGCAAGAAGACCGGGATGGACAAAACACTTGCCACAGCAAAGGCTGCCGACAGGGTCAACTTTGGATTTGGCGCGATCTGGCCCAGAACAGGGGTTTGCTTTTTCATCCCCTCATTAACCATCATTTAGGTTTCTGATTGGTAAATGGTCCTATGCTGGACTTCCATGTATCTGCCTCTCCCTCCTTCTCCCTACCGCCGCAAGCTTGCGGCAGCGCTGGCCTCACGGCTTTGGCGCAGTCTGCAGAATTTGCACGGGCCCTGAAAGCCCTGGGACAGGCCCCCGTTGTTCTGCCAGAGCTACACAACAGCCTCGTCACCACCCGCCGCTTTGCCTCGGGACTGCGGCTCGCCATGATCAATCGCGCGATGCTTCCCCAGCCCAGCCAATTGCCCGCAGCCCTACGGGCCAATGGTCTTGGCAAAACTCCGGTGATCTTGTCTCCCGAACACCCCTGCCCCGCACTTGCACAGATTGGCGCCCTGCCGCTTGTCAGCCCGGCCTGTGTTGCCCAGCTTGACCTGGGAAACACCGCCGCGCAACGCAAAGCCGCCCTGCACCAGAAATGGCGCAATCGCCTGACCCGCGCCCAGTCGAACGGGCTGAAGGTCAGCCGCCAGAACATGCCGCTGGATGCACGCCATTGGCTCTTGGCCGCAGATCAGGTGCAACAGCAGCAGCGTGGCTATCGCAGCTGGCCCATCGCGCTGACGCTCGCCTATGCGCAAGAAAACAAAGGCAAGGCAAAGCTGTTTCAAGCCTTCAGCGGCAGCGAAGTAGTTGCCGCCATCCTGATCCTGCGCCATGGGCGCGGCGCGACCTATCACATTGCTCATACCACCCCGGCCGGAAAATCTCTCTCCGCCCACAATCTGCTGATGTGGGAGGCAATGAGCTGGCTCGCCGCCCAAGGCTGCCAACAATTGGACCTTGGCCTGGTCAATACCGAAGATGCGCCGGGGCTTGCCAGGTTCAAACTGGGCACCGGAGCCCGCCTGTCGCAACTGGGCGGCACCTGGGCGCTGTGGCTGCCGATGGGGCGATTGCTCTCGCCCCTGACCCGCTGGGACAGCAGACTGATGAGCGCCACGTCGCGCTAGACAGAACGGCTGCATGTGATAGTTATTGAACAGATGTTCAGATACCTGAAGGACCCTGTTTTATGAAACTCGCACAGACCTGCGCCATCATTACCGGCGGCGCCTCCGGCCTCGGAGAGGCCACAGCACGCCATTTTGCCGCAAACGGCGCTCAAGTCACCATTCTGGATCGCGACGCAGACCGCGGCCCCAAGGTCGCCGCAGAGATCGGCGGGCATTTTGTTCAAACCGATGTCACCGATGAGGACTCGGTCAGCGCAGCCATTGCCTTTGCGGTTGAGAAAATGGGGCGCATTTCCGCCTGTGTGAACTGTGCCGGTATTGCCTATGGAATCAAAACCATCGGCCGCGACGGCGCCCACCCCCTGGATGCATACAAGCGCACCATCGACATTAACCTGGTTGGCACCTTTAATGTGGCCCGGCTCGCCGCTGTTGAAATTGCCAAAAACACCCCCGAATCCGATGGTGCCCGCGGTGTGATCATCAACACCGCCTCCATTGCGGCCTATGATGGCCAAAAAGGCCAGGCCGCCTATGCCGCCTCCAAAGGCGGCGTTGTTGGCATGTGCCTGCCGATGGCACGCGATTTGGCCTCTACCGGTATTCGGGTGATGACCATTGCGCCAGGCATCTTTATGACGCCAATGCTGGCGGGGCTTCCAGAAGAGGTGCAACAGCAACTGGCAGCAGATGTGCCAAACCCAGTGCGTCTGGGCGATCCGTCAGAATACGGCCGCCTGGCCGGGTTCATCACCGAAATGGGCTATCTCAACGGCGAAGTCATTCGCATCGACGGTGCCTTGCGGATGCGCTGATCGCCAGCTTTAACACCCAGAAAAAAGAAGAGGCGCGGCAAAACCGCCGCGCCCTCGCCCCGAATTACGGGATAAGCTTAAAGTTAACACTTCCCGTTAATCAACTGTTAACCAATAAATTATTCACCTCACGAACAACGTCAGCTTTCTGATTTCTCTTCCAGCATCATCCACTCTTCCTCAGAAGCTGCCAGCTTCTCCTGTCGCTCGACCAAGGCCTCGGTGGCCTTTTTGAACTTGACCGGTTCACGGGTGAACAACGCCGGATCGGCCATCAGCTCTTGCAGCTTGGCGATCTCTTGCTCCAGCCGTTCTATTTCTGCGGGCAAGGCCTCCAGCCGGTGCTTTTCCTTGAAGGACAGCTTCTCTTTGGCGCTGGGCTCTGCCGCCGCATCCTTAGCTTGGGCTTTTTGCGCTTTGATCTTCTGCGGTTTTTCGCCTTTGTCACCGCCCGGCAGACCACCACGCTGGCTGATATAGTCGCTCCAGCCCCCTGCATAGGCGGTCACCTTGCCATCGCCCTCCATGGCGATGGTGGTGGTGGCCACCCGGTCCAGAAAGTCCCGGTCGTGACTGACCAAAAGCACGGTGCCCTCGTAGGAATCCAGCAGTTCCTGCAACAGGTCCAGCGTTTCCACATCCAGATCATTGGTCGGTTCATCCAACACCAGTAGGTTGCTTTGCCGCGCCATCAGACGGGCCAGCAGCAACCGTGCCTTTTCGCCGCCCGAAAGCGACCGCACCGGCGCGCGGGCCTGGGCCTCATCAAACAAAAACTCTTTGAGGTAGCCCACCACATGTTTGGGCACCCCGCGCACCATGACCTGATCCGCCTTGCCGGAAATCCCAAGCAAAGGATCCGAGGTCAGGTTTTCCCAAAGCGAGGCATTGGGATCCAGCTGGTCACGGGTTTGGTCAAACAGCGCGATTTCCAGATTGGTCCCTAGTTTGACCGAGCCTGCGTCAGGCTCCACCTGCCCCAACATCAGCTTCAGCAATGTGGTTTTTCCCGCGCCATTGGGACCAACAAAGGCCACCCGGTCACTGCGTTGAACTTTCAGGGAAAAATCAGAAACGATCTGCTTGTCACCAAAGCTTTTGCTGAGGGCTTCGACTTCGATCACCTTGCGACCGGATTTGGGGCCAGCGTCCAGTGCCAGCTCCGCAGCGCCCTGGCGTTTGATCTGGCCTGCGCGCTGGTCTTTCAGCTCATGCAGCGCCCGCACCCGGCCCATATTGCGCTTGCGCCGCGCTGAAATGCCTTCAACCGCCCAGCGGCTTTCACTTTTGATCAGGCGGTTCAGCTTGTGGCGCTGCTGGTCTTCTTCTTCCCAGATCTTGTCGCGCCAGGCCTCAAAGCCCTCAAAGCCCTTTTCCTGCCGCCGCACCTGACCGCGATCGACCCAAAGCGTCGCCCGTGTCAGCGCCCGTAAAAAGGCCCGGTCGTGTGAGATCAGCACATAGGCGGCGCGGGTGGATTTCAGCTCGGCTTCCAGCCAGGTGATGGCCTCGATATCCATATGGTTGGTTGGCTCGTCCAGCAGCATCAGATCAGGCGCCTCCGCCATCAGCTTGGCCAGGGCCGCGCGGCGGCGCTCGCCGCCGGATGCGGTGGCCACAGGGCGGTCGGGATCAAATTTCAACCCCTCACCGGCGCGCTCCACCTTATAGAGCTCGCCCGGGTCCAGTGCGCTGGCGGCAAAATCTCCCAGGGTGGTAAAGCCGGTCATCTGCGGGTCCTGCTCCATATAGCCGACCGAGCGCCCAGAAGGCACAACAAGTGTCCCGGTATCGGCTTCAACAAGCCCTGCCATCACCTTCATAAGGGTGGATTTTCCGGATCCGTTGCGCCCAACAAGGGCGACCCGGTCACCAGGTTGCACCACCAGATCGAGATCTGAAAAGATGGGATCGCCGCCAAAAGTGAGGGAGATCCCGGTCATCTGCAAAAGAGGAATACGTGCCATGTGAGCCAGCTAAACCGCGCGGGCGGCAAGGTCAACGCTCACAACGGCTCTGCAACCCCCCGCAACAAACGTTTGCGCGCTGCGGGAATGGCTGTGACCTCGAGCCCGGTAAAAACATGGCAGGTGTTGAGCGCGGCGTCGACCACCACATGATCGCTGACCCAGCCACCCATCGCCAGATAGCTGCGCAACAATGGCGGCAACTGGGCCTGAGCCTGTTTCAGATCCGGCTTCTGCTGCGCTGAGCGGCCCTGCAACAGGTCAGTAAAGGAGCGGGCCTCAGCCACCTTAAGCCCCGGACGCCGGAGCGGCGGCGCCAGGTGGCGACGCTGCAACAAGGCAAAGGCCTCGATATAGGCTTCGGGGGATGTTCCGGCAAAGGAGGAACAGCCAAACAGCAGCGCAACCCCCTGCCGATCCACCATGCTGGTGACAGCCCCCCAGGCCAGACGCAGAACATCAGCATCCAGAACACCAGGATCAAGACAAAAGCGCCCCAGTTCCAACATACGCCCTGAGAAACCGACAAGCCGTGAAAGATCGTAAAACTGTGAAGAATAGCTCTGCGACAGCTCCTGGCCGCTTTCGAGCAGCATAAGCCGGAAACAGCCCACCAGCGCCCCCGATGAACGGCACTCGATCAGCACATGCAAACAGTCTGCATCAAACTGGTCCTGATCCACAGTCCCTGTTGCAAAGCAGCGCGCCCGCAGCCGCTGTGCCGCGAGAACATCGTCAGCCCCCAGCGCCAGTCGCGCCCGGTAGCTCCCCTTTTCCAGCAGCACACCTGAAACGGGCAGCGCTGCCAGCGCCCCTCTGTCGTCTCTGCCTGCCATTCCCAGCCCTCCTTGCCCACGGAAATGGCAGCACCACGCGCCCCATTCCTCACAATTCAGACAAACCTGACCGGGGCGCATCGCGCGCCCCAGCGAAATTCCGAAGGTTATTCCTCCAGCAAGGAACCTGGGTTGAAGTTGCCCAAGCTGCCAAGCAGCTGTCGGATAAATGTCTTATCCTCAACGCTGGAGCTGGTGACACGGCGTTCCAGCGGAATCACCTTGCCGTCCTCCAGGCTGTACCGCTCGATGCCCGAGACGACATCACGCGAGTCAAAGTTGATGGCGACCAGGGATCGCGACACAGGCTTTGTGGCGCCAGCCCCACGTGTGCGCATCAGGGTCGACACATAGTAGTAGCCACCATCGTTCAAAACCCCCGAAGCCGTGGGGATACCAACCGTCTCGGCGACCGAGTCTTTTGTATCAACCCCAACAACGACCTCGGCCAGTTGTTCTTCGGTGGGGGTATAGCCGTGTTTCTGATAGATCGCGCTACATCCGGCCAAGGCCACCGCAGCAAACACCCCGGCCGCATATTTCACCGCTGATCTCAGCTGGTCTTTCCGTGCATTCATGATGATCCCCACAACACTGCATTGCCTCTGGCTTGAACACGCCTTTGAACCCGATTACCTAATGCAGACGCCCGGTTCAAGAAACGAAAGTAGCCAACATGACTGACAGCACCACTCTAAAGGTGTCCGATCTGCCACAGAACAGGGCAACCGCGTTTGATCTGCACCCAGATGCAAAGACGCTAGAAACACTGGCCCATGAGCTGGATATCAAGGGTTTGCGTAAGCTCCGCTTCACCGGAACCGTCAGTACCAAGGGCCGTCGCGACTGGCAGCTCACTGCTCATTTGGGCGCCACGGTTTTGCAGGACTGCGTGGTGACGCTGGAACCGATGACCACCCGAATCGATGAAAAAGTTGAGCGGATTTTTGTCTCGGAACTATCGGAACCCGATGATCCTGAGGTGGAAATGGATGCGGATGAGCGGATAGAACCGCTGCAGGATACCATCGACCCTGCAGTTGTGATGATCGAGGCGCTATCCTTGTTGATCCCGGCCTATCCCCGCAAAGAGGGCGCGGAACTGGGCGAGGCTGTCTACAGCCAGCCCGGGGTTGCCCCGATGCGCGAGGACGATGTCAAACCCTTTGCCGGGCTTGCCGCGCTCAAGAAACAGATGGACTCGGACAATGAGAGCTAAAAAACTATCTTAATGTCGGTTTTCCGGGTGGCATCATTGGGCCGCCTAGCTTAAAAAACCGCTTGCGCAGACGGAGATTCTCAGTATTTTCGCGCGCTCATCGGAATTTTTGGTTGGACATCGGAGAGGCTGCGGCCTAAACGCTCGCCTACCGATCTAACGAACGAATGTGAAACGCGCCGCGGGCAAAATCCCAAGGCCCCAATTACGAAGGTTGAGACATGGCCGTCCAACAGAATAAAGTATCCAAGTCGCGCCGTAACAACCGCCGCGCGCACGACGCTCTGGTTGCTGCAAACCCGAACGAATGCTCGAGCTGCGGTGAGTTGAAGCGCCCACACCACGTTTGCCCCTCCTGCGGCAACTATGACAGCAAAGAAATTGTTGCCATGAATGACGACGTCGAAATCGACGAAGACGCGGCATAAGATCGCGACGATCACACATTTTGCGGGGCGGATTTTTGCATGACGGGTAAACCCGATCAATCAGTGACAAAATCCGACCGCATTGTGATCTCGGTTGACGCCATGGGCGGAGACGCCGGCCCTGCTGTTGTAGTGGCCGGTCTTGCCATGTCTGCAAAGAAGAACCCTCAGCTGGGTTTCTTGCTGCATGGCCCTGCCGAAGAACTGGCCCAGCTGGTGGCAAAGCGCCGCATTCTGGACGGGCGCGTGGAAATACGCGACTCCCAGAAGGTTGTCACCATGGACGACAAGCCCAGCCAGGTCATGCGCAATGGCAAGGGCACCTCGATGTGGTCCACTCTGGATGCGGTCAATAAGGGCGAGGCCGCCGGCGCCGTGTCCTGCGGCAACACCGGTGCCTTGATGGCCCTGTCGATGCTGCGCCTGCGCAAAATGCCCGGCGTGAACCGTCCGGCCATTGCGATTCTCTGGCCCTCACGCAATCCGCAGGGATTTAACGTGATGCTGGACGTTGGCGCCGATGTGCGCGCCGATGCCCAGGATCTGCTGCAATACGCCCTCATGGGCACCTCTTACGTGCGCAACTCCATGAATATCCGCCGCCCTCGCGTCGGCCTGCTCAATGTTGGCACCGAGGCCCACAAAGGCCACGCCGAGCTGAAAGAGGCCCATACGCTGATCGCGGCACAGGCGGAAAAAGCCGATTATGAATTTGTTGGTTTTGTGGAAGGCAGCGACATCCCCGGAGATGCGGTTGACCTGATCGTGACCGATGGGTTCACGGGGAATGTTGCCATCAAGACCGGCGAAGGCACGGCCAGCATGTTGCGCACCACCCTGCGGGAAGCCTTTGAATACTCGGTCCTTTCTCGCATTGCAGCGATTTTGGCCTATACGTCGCTGTCGCGCCTTGCAAAACGCATTGACCCGCGACGGGTCAACGGTGGCGTGTTCCTGGGTTTGAATGGCACGGTGGTCAAATCCCACGGTGGTGCCGATGCGACCGGCATCTCGGCAGCGGTTAAACTCGCCTTCTTGCTGGCCGAACAAGGCTTTGCTGAAAAGCTCGCAGCACGGGTTGCATCTGTCGTCGAGCTTACCCAAAATGACGCAGATCCCCAGGATGCTGAGCATCCCACCAAATAACTCCAAAAGGCAGGCATAGAATGACGCGACGTGCAGTAGTGGTTGGCACAGGACATTATCTCCCCAAGCGGGTGGTGGAAAACGCGGAATTCGAAGCCTCATTGGAAACCAGCGACGAATGGATCCGGTCGCGCTCGGGGATTGAGCGGCGTCATTTTGCCGCCGAGGGGGAAACCACCTCTGAAATGGCAACTGCAGCCGCCTTGGCGGCGCTAAAAGACGCCGGGCTGGACGCTAAAGATATCGACGCCATTGTTCTGGCCACCTCCACCGCTGATCTGACCTTCCCCTCTGCCGCAACCATGGTGCAGGCCAATCTGGGCATGACCAATGGCTTTGCCTTTGACGTCCAGGCGGTTTGCGCCGGTTTTGTCTATGCCCTGACCAACGCCAATGCGCTGATTCTGTCCGGCCAGGCCGAGCGCGTGTTGGTAATCGGCTCGGAAACCTTTAGCCGCATCATGGATTGGACCGACAGATCGACCTGCGTTTTGTTTGGCGACGGGGCGGGCGCACTTGTGCTCGAAGCCCAGACCCAGAGTGGCAGCAAAGACGATCGCGGCATTCTTGCCACCGACCTCAATTCTGACGGTCGCTACAAAGATCTGCTTTATGTGGATGGCGGCGTTGCCACCCAGAACACCGGCCATCTGCGCATGCAGGGCAACCAGGTGTTCCGCCATGCGGTGGAAAAACTGGCAAAAACCGCCAATACCGCGCTGGAACGTGCCGAACTCACCACCGCTGACGTCGATTGGATCGTGCCGCACCAGGCCAATATCCGCATCATTCAAGGCACTGCCAAAAAGATGGGCCTGTCGATGGACAACGTGGTTGTGACGGTTCAGGATCACGGCAACACCTCTGCCGCCTCGATCCCGCTGGCGCTGTCGGTGGGCAAGGCACGCGGCCAAATCAAGCCCGGCGACCTGATTGTCACCGAAGCTATTGGCGGCGGTCTGGCCTGGGGCGCGGTAGTGTTGCGCTGGTAGCTACGAAGCTAGGAAACAGGGCTCTTGCAATTCATTGATATTGACAGGGAAATTCCCCTGCCCCTATGATTTGAGAAACAACGGGGATTTAGCATGAGCGAAAAAACTCTTACACGCATGGATCTGAGCGAAGCTGTCTTTCGTGAAGTCGGCCTGTCTCGAAACGAAAGCGCCCAGCTGGTAGAGAGCATGTTACAGCACATGTCTGATGCCCTCGTGATGGGTGAGCAAGTAAAAATCTCGTCTTTTGGCACCTTTAGTGTCCGGGACAAGTCTGCTCGTGTTGGCCGGAACCCCAAAACCGGCGAAGAAGTTCCGATCCAGCCCCGGCGCGTTCTGACCTTCCGCCCCTCCCATTTGATGAAAGACCGGGTCGCAGACGGAAACCGCAAATAACGCGGCCTCCCTGCCTGTGGTCGTCTTTGTCTGAACATTTCCTGCCCTCTGACTGGCTCTGCCTGACCAAGGCACCTCGGTTGGGCCAGCCCCCAAAGCTCTTCCCAGAGCATGATCATTGGAACTAAAAAGATGTCAAAATCAGCAGACGCCTTTCGCACCATCAGCGAAGTCGCGGACTGGCTCGGCGTGCAGGCTCATGTTCTGCGCTTTTGGGAAAGCAAATTTACCCAGATCAAACCGGTAAAACGGGCTGGTGGTCGGCGCTATTACCGACCCGCGGATATGCTTCTGCTAGGCGGGATCAGGAAGCTTCTGCACAAAGACGGGCTGTCGATCAAAGAGGTGCAGGCGATTCTGCGGGATCTTGGCATCGCCCATGTGAGTCAGCTGTCCCATGACCTGGAGTCAGATGGGCCGCCATCAGATAATGTTTTGGCGGATTCCCCGCCCCTCCCCAAGGGTGCTGCGCGAACGGGGGCTTCGGCACCAGACCCGCAACACACCATATCCTCGTCCCCTGTTAAAGAAGAGACGGACGAAGATACCGCTCGGAAATACCAAAAACCGCCGGGATTGAGCGACAAAAAATCTGTGGCATCGTCCAGCCCAACCGCTGTCGAGCCCGCGCTGGCGCGCACTGTGGACCCCGGCACCGGAACGCCCCCCCTCGCGGATGAGACCTATGCCCCCCTTGAGAGCGAATCATCCCACGCGGCAGAGCAGGCTTCTGACTTGGCTGCCGGAGCCGAAGCTGCGTCCCCCGCTGCCGACAGCCCATCCGAATTCGGGGGAGAACTGCTGCCGCAAACAGATCCCGTTGAACCAGATCCGTCTCCTGAGGTTGATTTGGTGCCGCCCACCGCCGAGCCGGTGGATTCAGAACCAGAACAGATGCATATGGAGCTCGACGGTCCTGCGGAGCTTGCCCCCGCCGCCCAGATCCAGACGCCGTCCACACCGCCACAGCCAGATACCCCAGCGGTAGACATGCCTCCGGTGGATGACATGCCTTCTGCCGATATGACACCCGTCGACACGGCGGCGGCGGACCCGGTGCCGACAGATACTGTCCCGGCAGATACAGCGCCAAACGCGGCTGCCCCGGCCGAGCCTGCGCCGCTAGAGAGCACAGCACAGGCGCCTGAGCCCCAGGAGCCAGAGAATCACCCCGCCGCTGTGGCAGCGGATCATTCCCAGGCCCAGCCGCTCGAAGACCCCGCTCAGCCCCCATTGCCGCCTCTTGAGCAGAGCGAGCCAACCCAAGCTGGAGATACCGCGCAGCAGCCAGAGCCTATTGCGGCGCATTCCGTCCAAGCGGGACCCGTGCTCTCTCTGCTTGCGCAGACCTCTCGCCTGCCTGCCCATGTTACAGCGGATGTTGCGAACTGCGCTGCAGAGCTGCGCGCAATCCTCGCTGCGGGATAAAATATTCTCCGCCACGGAAAAAAAACCGGAAATACCCCCTTGCCCCCGCCGGGAAATACAGTAGAACCCGTCATCAGCGGGCTATGGCGCAGCCTGGTAGCGCGTCCGTCTGGGGGACGGAAGGTCGCAGGTTCGAGTCCTGCTAGCCCGACCAAAAACCGTTTGAGTGTTTTCACTCAAACGGTTTTTTGCTTTTTGGCACAGCTATTTGCAACTTTTGCCAAAACCCGAAAGAGCTGCTATCGGTCTGCTATATCGGCATTGCGTAGCCAGAGGATAATGGATCATGACCGGCGTTCTACCCAGCCAAGCTATTGAAAAAATGTTTCAACGTGGCGAGATCACTCTGGCCCAGCCTCTGGTCGAGGGGCAGGTCCAACCCGCCAGCCTTGACCTGCGGCTCGGGACCGTTGCCTACCGTGTCCGCGCCTCTTTTTTGGCGGGGCAGGACTGCAGTGTCGCGGACAGGATCAGCGAATTTGAAATGCATCGCATTGATTTGACTGATGGCGCGGTGCTGGAAAAGGGCTGCGTCTATCTGGTGCCGCTGATGGAAGGGCTGGCGCTGCCCCAGGATGTATCAGCGGTGGCCAATGCCAAAAGCTCTACCGGCCGCCTTGATCTTTTGACCCGGACCATCACCGATGGCGGCGTGGAATTTGACCGGATCAAACCCGGCTACAGCGGTCCGCTTTATGCCGAGATTTGCCCGCGCTCCTTTTCGGTTCTGGTACGTCCGGGGATGCGGCTGAACCAGATCCGTTTTCGCCAAGGCCAAGCCGTGCTCAGCGATGCTGAACTGGCCGATCTGCACCAGCAAAGCCCCCTGGTGGACGGCACAGCCGTGATCGAAGACGGGCTGGGCTTCTCTGTCGATCTGCGTCTGCCCGGATCAGATCTGGTGGGCTACCGTGCCAAACCGCACACCGGGGTGATTGATCTGGATCGGATCGGTGAATACGATCCACAGGACTATTGGGAGGAGGTGCACAGCACCTCTGGCCGCATTATTCTGGATCCGGGCGCCTTCTACATTCTGGTCAGCCGCGAAGCCGTGCAGATCCCCCCGGCCTATGCGGCCGAGATGGCGCCCTATCTTGCAATGGTGGGCGAATTCCGGGTGCATTACGCAGGTTTTTTTGACCCCGGCTTTGGCCATGATGCTGCCGGCGGCACCGGCTCGCGCGGGGTGCTGGAGGTGCGCTGCCACGAGGCGCCCTTTGTTCTGGAACACGGACAGGTGGTCGGCCGCCTGGTCTATGAGCGCATGAGCGCGTTGCCCAAGCAGCTGTACGGGGCTGGCATTGCATCCAATTACCAGGGCCAGGGCCTGAAGCTGTCAAAGCATTTCAAATCCCCGCGCTGATAGATTTAGCCTTGTTTTGGCGGCGGCTTCCAATCTTACTCCTGTAGCCCCAGCAAGGCCTGACCTCTTTCAACTCGTAGCGGGCTATGACGTGACGCAGCTTGCAGCCTGGGCTTTCCTTCCAGAGGCGCTGAGGCTAGGAGCAGGGTAATACCCCGCGCAAAAGGTGCATCATATGCCACCGCTATCCTCTCCGCCGCTGCAGCAACCGCTTTGGGCCTCGATCCTGATCTTGATGAGCGCAATTGGCATTGTCGGCTCAAATTCGCTGCTTTTATCGCCGCTGGTTCTGGCTGTGGGTAATGATCTGGGCACTGATCCGGCCCGGGTCATGCAGGCTGCCAGCGCCTATGGGCTTGGCGTTGCGGCGGCGGCCCTCACCCTGGCCCCGATGGGCGACCGAATCGGAGCGGGGCGGCTTTTGCGCATTGCCCTGCTGGTGCTGGTTCTTGGGCTGGGCACCAGTGCGGCAGCGCCGGGGCTTTGGGGCTTGATAGCAGCGCAGGTTTTCTGTGGTCTGGCAGGAGGCGCCGCCCTGCCCTCGATCTACACCCTGGCGGCGATGATTGCCCCAAAGGGGCGCGAAGCCCGCGTTGTTGGCCTGGTGTTGACGGGATGGACCCTATCTATGGTGCTCGGGGTCAGCCTCAGCGCATGGCTGGCGGATCTGGCGGGCTGGCGGGTGGTCTATCTGGCCCTGGCGCTGCTGGCGGCGGTTCTCTGGCTCAGCTCAGCAGGGCTGGGTAAGATTACGTCCAACTCGGCTGGGCAGGCCAGCTCCCCGCTGACGGCACTGCGGGTGCCGGGCATTCGGCGCGGGTTGCTGGCCTCCTGCCTGCTGATGCTCAGCTTTTACACCACCTATTTTTTCACCGGCGCTCATGTGACCCTCACACTGGAGCTTAGCACCGCCCAGGCGGGGTTGTTGCCACTGTTTTACGGTATTGGCTTTGGCTTGGCTGTGATTTTTGATCCGCTGCTGGACCGGCTGGGGTTACCCCGTGCCACGCCGCCTGTCTTTGTGCTGATCGCCCTCACCTATCTGGTGATGCTCAGCGTTGCCGGAACCTACACATTGCTGCTGGTTTTTGCACTGGTCTGGGGCATTTTTCAGCACCTCGGCCTCAACCTTCTGGTGGCGAGGCTTACCAGTTTGGATCCTGAACAACGCGGCGCCATTATGGGGCTTTATAGTACCATCACCTATCTCTGCGTCTTTGCCGCCCCTTTTGCGGGCGCTCTGCTCTTTCCTCTGTGGGGGCTCAAGGGATGCCTGGCGCTTTCGGCACTCCTCTGCCTTATCGAGGCCGTCGAAGCCGCAATAAGCCTACGCAAAGGCCCTGAGCTTGGTCCTATTGATCCCGTTTCGCCCGACGCGCCTGTCTGATAGCACGGACACGCTCCCGTTCGGCACGGGCTTCCGCCTCTGCCGGGGTTTCTGCCCACGGCTTGCTGCGATCCGAGCCGCGTGATTTTCGCCCAGATAGAGCACCAAGCCCGGCATCAACCCCCGCATTTACGGCCTTGCCCAGCAAACGCCGCATCACCATTTTTATAATCATATCAAGGTTCATCACGTTTCTCCCAAAGCCAGAAGCGTCAATTGCCCAGGGCAGCGCTCCATTGCCAATTACATCACAACCGCAGCTTCTAGCAGCAGAATTGGGCAATTCCTTGACAGATAGATGCCCCCCGTTAAGGCCACCGCGCACCCAAAGCTGGGGTCGGCCTACTCGCCAAACAGCTCGGGTTGATCGCCAACCTCTTCGTCGTCCTCACCACCCTGCCCCATTGGCAGGCTGCCCGGAGGCGGTCTGTTCTCCAACAGGCCAGCGGCGCGCAGCTCTTTCAGCCCCGGCAGGTCGCGGGCGCTTTCCAGCCCAAAATGGTCCAGAAACACTGGCGTCACCACAAAGGTCACTGGTCGCCCCGGCGTCATCCGCCGCCGCCCAATGCGAATCCATTCCATCTCCAGCAGCTGATCCACTGTGCCGCGCGACACCGAAACACCCCGGATTTCCTCAATCTCGGCCCGTGTCACCGGCTGGTGATAGGCAATAATTGCCAGGGTCTCGATTGCGGCGCGGCTCAGCTTGCGGGTTTCGACGATCTCTTTTTGCATCAGAAAGCCAAGGTCAGGCGCGGTGCGCATAGCCCAAGCCTCGCCGACCTGCACCACCCGAACTCCGCGCCCCTCGTAGCGTTTGCGCAGATGTTCCAGTGCAGCCGCCGGGTTGCAGCCATGGGGCATCCGACCTTCCAGATCACGCAGGGTTACCGGCGTGGCACTGGCAAAGAGCACCGCTTCGACCATGCGTTCTTGTTCGGCAATGGGCGGGGCATCAAACAGGCTGTCGCTGTCGCTTTGCGGATCACTGGCGGGGGGGGCGCTATGGGGGGGCTGCATCAGCTTTCCTCGTCTAGGCTGCGCAGTTGAATGGGCGCAAAATTCTCGTTCTGGCGGATTTCAAGCCGCCCTTCCTTGACCAGCTGCAAGGAGGCCGCAAAGGTGGCGGCCGTGGCCGAGCGCCGCTTTACCGGATCCTTATGCCAGCCATCCGGCAGATAGCTGAGCATATCTGTCCAACTGCCTGTAAAGCCGATCAAAGCCCGCATGCGTTCCAGCGCCTCTTCCATGGTAAAAACGCTGTCGCGGTCCATCACAAAGGGGCGGAAATCATCCTTGGTGCGGATCCGGGCATAGCCCTGCATCAGGTCCAACAGATTGGCGGAATAGGTCACCGTCCTGATCCGCTGGATGTTTTCATCCTGGCCACGTACAAAAAAGTCACGCCCCATCTGATCGCGCCCCATCAGACGGGCGGCGGCATCACGCATCGCCTGCAACCGTTCCAACTGAAAGGCCAGGTGCGCCGCAAGCTCCGCCCCGGATGGACCGTCTTCGGTGGGATCAGGGGGCAGCAACAGGCGCGATTTAAGATAGGCCAGCCAGGCCGCCATCACCAGGTAATCCGCCGCCAGCTCAATGCGCAGCTCCTTGGCGTGTTCCACAAAGGTCAGATACTGCCGGGCCAGTTCCAGCACCGAGATCCGGCGCAAATCGACCTTTTGCGTCCGCGAGAGTGTCAGCAACAAATCGAGCGGCCCTTCAAAGCCGTCGACATCAACAATCAGCGCCTCCGCTGCCAGCCGCTCTTCGACGGACCGCGCGGTGACTTCGTGAAACAGGTTTTGCTCAGACATAGACCTTTCCGCCCATCAAGGCGGTAAGTTCGGCCTCCGCTGCGGCGGTGTCAAGCGGGCTGGGGGACTGTCGCTGCGCCAAGGCCGCTTCAGCCCGGGCCAGACCTGCCGCATCCATTGCTCCTGCGGCCTCGGCCACGGCACGACGATCGCTCAGCGTGGCATTACAATAGAGCACCAGATCACAGCCCGCTTCCCGGGCCGCTGCCGCGTTTTGCGCAGGGGTGCCGGACAAGGCCTTCATCGAGATATCATCGGTCATCATCAGCCCGTCAAAGCCGATCTCATTGCGGATCATTGCCATGACACTCTTGGAAATGGTCGCTGGCAGCGCATCCAGTGCGCCGTAGACCAGATGCGCCGTCATGCCGATGGGCAGGTCGTTCAGCTGTTCAAACACCGCAAAATCCTGCGCCCGCAGCGTATCCAGTGGCGCCGAGACAAACGGCAGGTCCTTATGGCTATCCACAGTTGCGCGCCCATGGCCCGGAATGTGTTTCAACACCGGCAGCACGCCGCCATCCAGATGCGCCTGCGCCGTTACGCGGGCCAGCGAAATCACCTGCGCAAGGCTGTCGCCGTAGCAGCGGTTTTTCAAAAAATCATGGGTGTCTGATGTCACCAGATCACCAACCGGCGCGCAGTTGCTGTCGATCCCGAGATCCAGCAGCTCCTGAGCGATCAGGCGATAGCGCAGGTACATGGCGCGCTCAGCCTGTGCGCCAGCCTGTGTCACATGGTCCAGCGGCGACATCCAGTCGCGCGCCAGCGGGCTGCGCAGGCGCTGGACCCGGCCTCCCTCCTGGTCGATGGTGATCAGACAGTTACGGCCAACAGCTTCGCGCAGCTCAGCGCAGAGCGCGCGGGTTTGGTCAGCGCTGTCAATATTGCGAGCAAAGAGGATAAAGCCAAAAGGGTCCGCCTGCCGAAAGAACGCTTTCTCTTCGGCACTCAGAACCAGACCTTCGGCATCTAAAATTGTGGCGCCACAGGCCGTCACCGTGTTGTCACCGGAATGCAATCCGCCTTGCCGGCAACCAAAGTCGAGCAGAACCGGCGCGCATCCGACAGCCCGTCAAAGCCCATGGCCCGCAAGCGATAGAAGGTCCGCCCACCACTTTCGGCCCGCTGGATGACACGGGTTTTCCCCTCCAGATAATCCTCAAAACGGCTGTAAATGCGATCCCATTCCGCACGGGCCACTTCGGCGCTTTCATAGGCGCCCAATTGTGCCAGTCGAGTTCCAGCTGGCAGACTCTTCGGATCAACTTCGAGCGTCGCCCGGCCACGGCCAGGAGAGGTCTGTGCGACAGCCGGGCTAAAGCGTGCTGGCCTTAGGTTCGGACGCAAAGAGATCTTGACACCGGGCGCATTGAGCAGCGCAGAAGAGGGCGCGGTAGCCGCACCAATCGCTGCGATTTCAACAGGTTGTAGCGGCTCAGGTTGTACGATTACCGGCGCTACTGTGGGCTGCGAAGCCGATTGATCCTGCGTCGGATCAAGGGGGGTGACCCCCTCGGTGAGTTCAGCCACCAAAGCGTCGATGTCGCCATTGCGATAGGCGGCCACCGAGGCCTCAGAGATCTGTGCCGTGGCAGTTTGGCCCGTCTGGTCCGTCTGGCCCGCCGGGTTGATCACCTGCGGCGGCACATCTGCCTGCGGAGCTGTGAGGCGCGACATGGGCTGATCATCCTGAGCCAGTTGAATTGGCTGCGGCGCCAGGGTCAAGCGTTCGGCTGGCGCTTCGGCAGTTCCATTGGCCGCAACGGAATTCACCGAAAGCCCCTGATGATCCGCCTGGCTGCCGCCTGGATTTTCCGGTTGCGCCCGCATTGGTCCTTCAACAGCGCGGACAACGGGAACGCCGCTAACGTCCCGCATGACCAGCTGATAGCCCCAAAGGCCCAGCCCGACCACCAGCGCCAAAGAGGCAGCTGCGCCCACCAGGCCAGTGACCCGTGCCAGGCCTGTGGACGCGCTAGAGGACGTGCCAGCCGTCGCATAGCTGCTGTCGTCATCATAGCGATAGTCTGCTGCACCCTCTTGCGGCTCATAGCCATAGCTCTGCGCTGCAGCGCCGCCATAGGCCGCGCCGTAGGTGCCCTCAGGAGCATGGTCCTGAGCGATATTTTCCTGCCCGCCATACACCGTTGCGCCAGAGGACTGCACCGGCTGAGGATCGTTAGCGTAGGTGTCGCCACCAAAGGTCTGCGCAGTATAGTCCTGTGTGCCAATCCCCGGAACGCCATAATCTTCGCTCACATAGTCCTGCAGCTTGGCCTGTTGCAGCGGCGCCGTTGCGGCTGGCGCAGCAAAGGCAATTGGCGCAGCGGCGGTCTCATCCTCTGAGGCACGTGGCTGATAGTTCGCGTAGAGATCTGGCCCTTCCGCCGGAAACGGGCTCACCTTGCGCGGCGCGGCTTGCGGCGCAGCCTGTGGCTGCCCGGGCGCAAAGGCACGCGCTGTCACATGTGGGTTCACTGTAACCTTGGGGCCAGCGACGGTGGGGCCAGAGGCGTTTTGACTGGCGCCCCCCTGTCCAAAGTGATCAGAAGCTCCCTCATTCCGGGAGTCATTATGGGAATGGGGCTGATGAGAGCCCGCCTGCGCAAAATACGCCATAATCCGCCTTACTGCCCTTGAGAGTCAGGCGAGATACATCTCACCTGACTGCTTTGGGTCTCTTGAACTGCCTCAGTCCGGCGGTTGTGCGCGGTTTTTTACCGCATCTCCTGCGCCGGTTTCACCCCTAGAATACCAAGACCGGCGGAAATAACAATGGAAACGCTGCGCGCCAGCGCCAAATTGGCATGTGTTGCCGTTTCGCTGCTCTCGTTAACAAAACGTAAACCAAACTCAGTTTTGCCAAGGTGGTACAGACCATGCAGCTCAGAGGCGAGATCATAGAGATAAAAGGCGACCCGGTGTGGCTCGTTTGTGCGGGCAGCAATTTCAATCTGACGTGGCCATTCTGCCAGCTTTTTGATCACGGCCAGCTGCGCCGGGTGTGACACCTCGGCCAGATCTGCAGCGGCAAGGACCGGATCATTGGTGGCGATTCCGGCTTCCTCTGCCTTGCGCAGGGTCGAACAGATCCGCGCATTGGCGTATTGCACGTAAAAGATCGGATTATCCTTGGATTGCTCCAGCGCCTTATCCAGATCAAAATCAAAGCCCTGGTCGTTTTTACGGGTGAGCAGCATAAAGCGGGTGACATCCGGGCCAACCGCGTCAACCACATCGCGCAGGGTGACAAAGGTGCCTGCCCGTTTCGACATCTTGAATTCCTGGCCATCCTTGAACAGCTTCACCAGCTGGCACAGCTTAATATCCAGTGGTACTTTGCCGTCCGACAAGGCCGAGACAGCCGCCTTCATCCGCTTGACATAGCCCCCGTGATCGGCGCCCAACACATCGATCAACTCATCAAAGCCACGGCTGATCTTGTCGTAGTGATAGGCAATATCCGGGGCAAAATAGGTCCAGGCACCGTCCGATTTTTTCACCGCCCGATCCACATCATCGCCATGGTCGGTGGATTTGAACAGGGTCTGCTCGCGCGGCTCCCAATCGTCTGGCTTTTTGCCTTTTGGTGGCTCCAGCACACCCTGATAGATCAGGCCCTTGCTTTCCAGCTCTGCAAGGGCGGCCTCGATCTTACCGGTGCCGTACAGGGATTTTTCCGAATAGAACACATCCATCTTGATGCCCAGCATTGCCAGATCTTCGCGGATCAGCGCCATCATCGCATCGGTGGAGAATTCCCGCACATCCGCCAGCCAGACGTCCTCGGGCTGGTCCACATAGGCATCGCCAACCTTGTCCTTTAGGGCCTGACCAACCGGTACCAGATAGTCGCCGGGATAGGTGCCATCGGCAAAGGCGACCTCCTGACCGTGGGCCTCCTGGTAGCGCAGATAGACCGAACGCGCCAGCACATCGACCTGACCACCGCCATCATTAATGTAGTATTCCCGGGTGACGTCATAGCCAGCATAGCCCAGCAGGGAGGCCAGCGCGTCGCCAAAGACCGCCCCACGGGTATGGCCCACATGCAAAGGCCCGGTAGGGTTGGCCGAAACATATTCGACGTTGACCTTCTTTCCCCGCCCCAGATTGGCGCGGCCATAGTCAGTCCCGGCACCCAGAACCGCCCCCAGCACGCCCTGCCAAACAACCGGCGCCAGCCGCAGGTTCAAAAACCCAGGGCCTGCCACCTCTGCCGAGCTGATCCGTGTGTCCTCTGCCAGTTTGGCGGCCAGCGCATCGGCAATATCGCGGGGCTTCATCTTAGCCGGTTTGGCCAACACCATGGCGGCATTGGTGGCCATATCTCCATGGGCCGCATCGCGCGGTGGCTCAACCGCGACATTTGCAAAGTTGAGCCCCTCGGGCAATGCGCCCTCGGTGGTCATGGCAGTGAGGCTGTCGATGACAAGCGCGCGGATATCGGAAAAAAGGTTCATCTCTGGCGTCCCATTGGTTCGACTTTGCGGCTTATCATGCCTAGCTCAATGGTCAACCATTCTGTGGCGCAAGACCAGCCCACAGCCGCTGCAACAGGGCACAATAGGCGCATCTTTGTCCAAAGCCCTGCGCCCTGCGATCAAAGCAGCCCCGGCCTCAAAACGCCACCTGACCCACAGGGGCATCGCCCCAGGCGCTGATTTTGTAGCGCCGCAAAGAGGCGACATAATAGGGATCCGACAGGATCAAGCGTTCCACATCCGCCCGGGTATCCGCCTGCACCGTCCAGATGGCGCCGGGAAAGTCCTGCATCGGCTGCAGGGCCAGCGGCCCGCCAATGTTCAGCTCTGGGCGACTGCGCACAAAGGCAATATGGGCAAGACGGCGGGGTTTATCCCCCCGGATACGGGCCATTTCAGAAGCGTCCTGAAAGGTAACAGTCCAGTGTTTCATCGCGCGCGCCGGCCTTTGCTCTGTGATCTCGCCATAAAAAACGGCCTGTCAGCGCCAGATCATAGGGCCAGATTTTTCCACTGTTAAAGCCAGCGCCTTTTGCCTTGTCTCCCCAGTGCCGCTTTTGCGGCTGCTATGCCAGCTTGCCCTCGCGGGTCAGCTGCTCGTGCAGTTGCAGCGCAAACCGGTCCGTCATACCTGCGATATAGTCCGAGGTGATCCGCGCCAGCGCCGTCTCATCCGCAGCGGCGGTAATCTCTTCATGCCAGCGCTCCGGCATCTGTAGCGGGTTGGCCAGAAAGTAAGGAAACAGCGCCGCAACAATTTCTGCCATTTGAGTGCGCACCTCCATCACCGAGGGGGCGCGGTACATGTGGCGGAACAAAAAGGCGCGGATCTCTTTCAAATCCCGCCACAGATCAGGCGAAAAGGCCACCACCGGGTGCCCCAGGGCGCGCACCTCTTCGACGCTTTGAACGCCTCTCTCACGCAGGTTTTTGCGGGTTGTATCAATCACATCCCCAACCATGACGCCAAAAACCCGGCGCAGGGCCTCATGACGGCGGCGCAGGCCGTCAAGCCCGGGATATTTCTGATCGACCTGATGATAGGCGGCAGAAATGATTGGCAGATGGGCAATATCCGCATCTGTAAACAGCCCAGCGCGCAGCCCATCGTGCAGGTCGTGATTGTTATAGGCAATATCATCCGCCAGCGCCGCCACCTGGGCCTCGGCGCTGGCATGGGTATGCAGCTCCAGATCCATCGCAGCATTGCATTCGGCCAAGGCCCAGGGCAGCTCGCCCACCACCGGCCCATTGTGCTTTGCAATGGCTTCAAGCGTTTCCCAGGTCAGATTCAGCCCGTCAAATTCGGCATAGTGACGCTCCAGACAGGTGACAATGCGGATCGCCTGAGCATTGTGATCAAAGCCACCATAGGGCTGCATCAGCGCATGCAGCGCATCTTCGCCGGTATGGCCAAAGGGCGTGTGGCCCAGATCATGGGCCAGCGCCACGGCCTCGGTCAGTTCCTGGTTCAGCCCCAGGGCCGCAGCAATTGTGCGCCCCACCTGACCGACCTCGATCGAATGGGTCAGCCGGGTGCGATAGTTATCCCCCTCGTGCTCAACAAAGACCTGGGTTTTGTGTTTCAGGCGCCGAAAGGCGCTGGCATGGATGATCCGGTCCCGGTCGCGCTGATAGGGAGAGCGAAAACTGCTTTCCTCCTCAGAGATCAGTCTGCCCCGGCTTTGATCCGGCTTGGTGGCAAAAGAGGCATGCATGACTAATCTTTCTCCCGTGAAATCTTGTCGTCTGGGTCGCACCTTTCTATATAATGGAATGCGCTGCAATACAGCACCGGGAGAGACCTCATGAACCTGCCACCAAAAGTGACCGAACGGGCCTTTGCCCGCCTGACCGAAATTGGCGCCGCAACCCAAGGCCAGGCGCTGCGGATTGCTGTCGAAGGCGGCGGCTGCTCTGGTTTCCAGTATGAGATCGGCCTTGATACCCCCAGCGAAGATGATCTGGTGCTTGAAGGTCAGGGCGAAAAAGTCGTGGTTGATACCGTATCGCTGCCCTTTTTGGAAAACGCCGTGATTGATTTCACCGAAGAGCTGATTGGTGCACGGTTCACCATCGAGAACCCCAATGCCTCGTCCAGCTGCGGCTGCGGCACCTCATTTTCGATGTAACAGCCACCGCGTGATCGCCTCACCAGGCGCGCTGCTGCTGAGCGGTTGCGCAGCGTGGCAAGGGGGCTTTGTTAGGCAGCTACCCGCTGCCTGACACCGGGCTGCACCACCTGCCCCCGCAGCAGGAACAGGCCAGAGCCAATCACGATAAGGCCGCCAATCCAGGTGCCCTGGTTCGGCATTTCGCCAAACACCCAAGCCCCGATTGTCAGCATCCAGACAAATTGCAAATTCATCAAAGGTGTGACCACATAGGCAGGCAGCAGGCGCAGGGCCGCCACTGCCAACCAGCGGGCGACAAAGAGCAACACGGCATAGCCCAAGGCCCATCCGATATCTGCAAGGGGCATCGGCTGCCAGACAAAGGGCAGCAGCGGCACCAACGCAAGGCAAAGCACTAGATTGGGATAAAAAACCTGTGGCAACAGGTTGTTATCATAGCGGCTGATATAGCGCGCCAGTACCATCGAAAACGTCCCCCAAGCCGCCCCCAACAAAGCCAGAACATGTCCCCCTTTGATTGAGGAAACACCGCTGGGAAACAAAAACAGCACCCCAACAAAGCCCATCCCCAGGGCAATCCAGGCCGCAACACTGATCCGCTCTTTCAGGATCAGCCCGGACATAACCCCTGCCATCAAGGGCATCAGGCCAATAAACAGGAAAACCTGCGCAAAAGGCAGCAGGCGGAACGCATAGAAAAAACAAATGGCCCCCAGCAGGGCGCCCAGACTTCGCAAGCCCATCGCACGCGGGCAGGCCGTTCGCCACGGCAGGTATGTTGCGAGCAGGTGTTTTGCACGGCTTACAAAGGATGGGGTTTGCCCCCCTGCCCCCGTCCTACATCCCAGCGGGTGATCACGTGGCAGGAACGGCACAGCGCGCTTGTCGTCTCGAACCAGGCACAGCCAGTTGACCAGGACCGACAGCGCAGCGACCACGCCCCCCGAGAGCACATAGATCTGCGCCGCTTCATAGCCGCCTGACAAGAGTTTGATGATCCCATCCGCAGAAGAGATAAAGCCGGTGTACCCCACGATCATAATCGCACCCAGAACTGGCGTTGAAATACCCCTCATGCGTTTTTAACCCGCGCAACTGGACCACCTGCGATGCCCCTGCGGGCAAAGGCCTCAAAGAAGGTCTCAAAACAAGCAGAGCTGCGCTCGGCGGCACAGAGCACCTCATAGGTGCTTTCACTCAAGCGGGCCGATATCTGCGCGCGCAAGGCCTGCCAGTCTCCCGCTTGTGCGCCGACCTGAAACACCGCTTGCGACAGCTGATGCAGCACCCCCTGCTGGGCAGGGCGTTGGATTCGCAGCGCCCCTTTGGGAATCCTTTCGTCAAAACAGGATCCCGCGCAGAGCGCCTGATGCCAGCTGCTGACCACATACATGTGATAATCGTCCCGGCTCAGCGGCGGAGCAGCGGCTTTATCCGCCTCAAGGAAGGCAAATCCCTGATGGTGCCGCGTCAACCAGTCCTCCCAGATCGCCGAGGGCGTTTCACCACAATAGCGCAGCGATACACAGACCTCGGACAGAAGGTCAGCGTCTTGATCCAGAAAGGCAAGCAGCCCAACATGGGTCAGACTTTGAACAGCGGCCGGTGAAAGCTCTGGCGCCCTGCGCCCATAGTCACTCAGATAGAACACAATATGTGTAAGCTCATAGGCGACCTTGCGGTTGGGTACCGCAAACTGGGCACTATTGTCGGCAAAGGCGTGCAGCCTTTGGTCCAGTCCGGGAAAATCCAGTACCAGCCCACGACGTGCCACCAGTCGGCGGGCCTCTGCGCGTTGCAGGTCGGACACTTCATGGCTTGGCAGATCCTGCTGCATCACCCACTGCGCCAGGGCTTCGCCACGTCCTGTGGAGCTGACCGGGCCTGCGTGTATATAGCCCGTGCCTATATGGCCTGCTTCACCAAGCTCTGTGTCAACAAGGCCAAGATCTTCCAAATCCATACAAATGGATAAAACAAACCTATAATACTGGCGGAAAAAGCAAAGATGGCGGTCCGCGCCAGCATAAAAGGCGCGTAGCGTCGCAAGCGCCGCAGGCTCAATCCCAGCCAGATCGCGTCGCCCTGCCGCGCCCCCCGTACCAGCGGCCTGCGCAGTACACTCCAGCACATTCAGCAGTTCAGCGTTTTCTTTCAACCAATAGACATCTTCCTGGGCGTGGCGATGACAGGATACCGCCGCGATCAAGTGAGACAGGGAGTCGGCGCGACGCAGCGGCCAATTGCTTTTTGGAAACCTCAGGATCTGCGCCATCGTCGTTTCCTCCTTCTGTCTTTGCCTCGGCTAGATCCAGCCGCATATGTGGGCCGGTCCTGGGACTGGCGCGCCCGCATTTCAGGCGCGCCGTGTTTTTGCCGTTAGCTGCCCGAAGAGAACAACCCTGACAGATCACCACGCACCACAGTTGCCTCTGCAGTGGGCGCAGACCCGGAGGAGAACAGCTCCACCAGAGTCCCAGAGGCCAGATCCCCACGCGCCTGAGGTGCAGAACCAGAGGAGAACAGAGCGGTGTTCTCGCCACTCCAGCAGCTGTGCATTTTTGGTGCCGAGCCAGAGGAGAAAAGCTCTGCCCCGTCGCCGCAGAACAGGCTGCCGCCTTTTGTATCCGCCTCAACCTCAGCCAAAGCCGAGGAGAACGTCGCCGTGTGAGTTTTGTGCAAAGCAGTCATTGGAACCTCCGTTAAATTGTGAGTAGTCACCCCAAAACGCTGGCACGGTATTTCCGGTCTGAAAACAGAGTATTTCAATTTTAAGTTGCCAGTCAAAGGATACTCACCTTAACTTTCATTCAGATTTAACTGTTCTTTTTCAGTTAACTAAATCAATCCCCATGTGGGCGGGCATTTTATCCACACCCATGTAGATGCAAGACACAAACCTCCCGCCAGGATTGTACATCGCAGGCCTGCAAAGCACCTTTAGAGATCTCAAAAAAAGCCACAGTCTGATTCGCCCTTTCTCCCCCTCTTGCTCCAGGCTCTCTATTGGGCGATAGATCAGCCAAAGCATCCAAACCGCAGCGGCAGGAGACGCAGATGAAGATCGCCAGTTTCAATATCAACGGCATCAAGGCCCGCGCCGCCGCTCTGCCCCAGTGGCTGGATGAGGCCAATCCCGATGTTGTCCTGCTGCAGGAAATCAAATCCATCGACGAGGCCTTCCCCCGTGAGCTGTTTGAAGATCGCGGCTATGCCGTGGAAACACACGGTCAGAAAGGCTTTAACGGGGTCGCTATCCTGTCAAAGCTGCCCCTGGAGGACGTAAGCCGGGGCTTGCCCGGCGATGAGTCCGACCTGCAGGCCCGCTGGATCGAAGCGACCGTTGTCGGCAAGCAAGCCCTGCGCATTTGCGGCCTTTACCTGCCCAATGGCAATCCGGTTGAACTCACCCCCGAAGGCAGCCCTGTGTCCGGGGGCAAATACGCCTATAAGCTGGACTGGATGGAGCGGCTGCACGCCCGTGCGCGGGATTTGCTGGACAGTGAAATGCCGGCTCTGATGGCAGGAGATTACAACATCATCCCGCAGGCCGAAGATGCCAAACGTCCCGAGGCCTGGCGGGAGGATGCATTGCACCGCCCCGAAAGCCGTGCTGCCTACCAGCGGATCGTCAACCTGGGCTTTACCGAGGCCTTCCGGGCACGGCATCAGGGGCCGGGGCATTATTCCTTCTGGGATTACCAGGCTGGTGCCTGGAACCGGGACGACGGTATTCGTATTGACCATTTCCTGCTCAGCCCACAGGCGGCAGATCTGCTGCAGGATTGTCAGATCGACAAAGAAATCCGCGGTCGCGAAAAACCCTCTGACCATGTGCCGATCTGGGTAGAACTGGACCTTTGAGCGCTCCCAATCCCCGCTCCGGTCGCGGGGACTAAGCAACCAAACCGGATCATTTTGCGCCGCGCGCCAGCGCGGCGCCGGGCCCAACGGGAGGTCGGGCCGCCTGTCGGCCCAACTCCGGGCGGGAGCCCCACTTTGCTCTATGATATAGCTCGCTCTAGGCGGGGCGCATTAGCCTGTTTGCACGTGTTTCCCCGGGCAGAAACTGCAGGTCAGCCCTGTTTGGTCACGTCGTGACGGTAGATCCAGTCAAACTGAGACACCATTTTCTGGGGCGCAAAACGGCCTCCCAGTTTCAGGATCTGATGCGCAGGCCAGCTGAATGGCGGGCGCAGATGATACTTCCAGGCGTTCCGACTGGCAGCCCCCACCACCTTGGTTGCCCGGTCTTGCCGGTGTCTTTGATAGGTTTCCAAGGCAGCCGGAATATCGCCAGACTGCGCTGCCAGCGCCTCGCCGAGCACCCAGGCGTCTTCCAGGGCCAGATTGCCGCCCTGGGCCATAAAGGGCAGGGTTGGATGCGCTGCGTCACCCAGCAGGGCAACCGCCCCGCGGTGCCAATGGGGGGCAACCGGGTGGCGGAACAATCCCCAAAGCGCGCAGTCCTGCACCTGCGACAACAGCTGATGGGCTTCGCCGCCAAACCCGGCAAAGGCGCCGCGCATGTTTTCCGGGTCATCCGGCAGATGCCAACCTTCTTCCGCCCAGGCGCGGCGTTCCTGTACCGCCACCAGGTTGACCATCGCGCCATCGCGCAAGGGATAGGCCACCAGATGGCAGCCCGGACCCATAAACACCTGAGCCTCAGCAGGCAATTTGCTGTGATTGGGCACAATCGCGCGCCAGGCCACCTGCCCGGTAAAAAACGGCTGGCTTGCCACGTTCAGTGCGCGGCGGGCCTGCGAGTGCAGCCCATCGGCACCGATCACCAAGTCTCCGCCGCACTGGGCACCATTGGCAAGATGCACGATGGGCTTTGGCCCGCAGTCAACCCGCTCGACCTTTTGCAACAGGCGCACCTGAACCCCGGCCTCGCGGGCAGCAACGACCAGAATTTTGATCAGGTCCGCACGATGGACAAAATAGTAGCGCAGATCGGCGGCATACTGATCCAGATCCAGCCGCAGCACCTCAGCGCCGTCACGGTGAGCGCGCAGCACCACCGCCTTGGCGCGTTGCGAAGACCACGCCACGGCATCATTCAGCTTTAGAGCCGTCAGAACCGCCAGACCATTGGGCGTGATCTGCAGGCCGGCCCCCACTTCCGAGACCGCCTCGGATTGTTCCAGCACAGTGACCTGCGCACCTTTGCGCTGCAGGATCAACGCGGCTGCCAGGCCGCCGATCCCTGCACCAATAATGGTCACATTGAGATGTCTCAGTGTCATTGCTGTCTGCTGTGTTTCGCTCATGCCATGTCCATAAACGAAAATCGCCGGAGCAACAGGCCCCGGCGTGATGGTTTTTCTACATTCGTTCAGAAATCAATCGTCGCGATGGACTTTCTCGCGGCGTTCGTGACGTTCCTGCGCTTCAAGGCTCATCGTTGCGTTGGGACGCGCGTCCAGACGTTTCAGAGAAATTGGCTCCCCGGTCACTTCGCAGTAGCCGTATTCGCCCTCTTCAATCCGGCGAATTGCCGCGTCGATTTTGGAAACCAGTTTACGCTGGCGATCTCTGGTCCGCAATTCCAGTGCCCGGTCCGTTTCTTCACTGGCCCGGTCTGCAACATCTGGAATATTGCGGGTATTGTCTTGCAGCCCTTCGATTGTATCGCGGCTTTCAGCGAGCAGATCCTGCTTCCAGTTCAGAAGTTTACGACGGAAATACTCAAGCTGCCGATCATTCATGAAAGGCTCATCTTCGGCCGGACGGTAATCTTCCGGCAGAAACATTTCTTGTTTCATTTCGGCTCCTTCGGTCTCGCCCATTCTGTAGGTCTCTTCAGTCTTCGCCATACATCCTGGCTCCCCATGCCGCTGCGTTTATCCCCTGACAAGCCGATTGTCACTACACAATAGTAAACAGACCGGGTTAAAACCCTCCTAAATGCGCCAGATCGCGAGAAAGCAAGCAGGGGATGTATATAAATTATGCAGTTTCAAGGCACTAAAGACTACGTCGCCACCGACGACCTGAAAATAGCAGTTAATGCAGCCGTCACACTGGAGCGCCCGCTTCTGGTCAAGGGCGAACCCGGCACCGGCAAAACCGAATTGGCCAGGCAAGTGGCCGAGTCCCTGGGGCTGAAAATGATCGAGTGGAACGTCAAATCCACCACCCGCGCCCAGCAGGGCCTGTATGAATACGATGCGGTCAGCCGCTTGCGCGACAGCCAGCTTGGCGAAGAGCGCGTGCATGACGTCAAAAACTACATCAAAAAAGGCAAGCTCTGGGAAGCCTTTGAAGCGGACGAAAAGGTCGTGTTGTTGATTGATGAGATCGACAAAGCAGACATCGAGTTTCCAAACGACCTGCTGCAGGAACTCGATAAGATGGAGTTTCACGTCTATGAGACCGGTGAAACCATCCGCGCGACAAACCGCCCGATCATGATCATCACCTCCAACAACGAAAAAGAGCTGCCTGACGCATTCCTGCGCCGTTGCTTTTTCCACTACATCCGTTTTCCAGAACTGGAGACGCTGAAAAAGATCGTTGAAGTCCACCACCCGGGGATCAAGCAGGCATTGCTGACAACGGCGCTGACGCAGTTCTACGAAATCCGTGAGCAACAGGGCCTCAAGAAAAAGCCATCCACATCAGAGGTGCTGGATTGGCTCAAGCTGCTGTTGGCCGAGGACATGGATGCGGCTGATCTGCAAAAGGACGGCAAGACCGCCCTGCCCAAGCTGCATGGTGCCTTGCTCAAGAACGAACAGGACGTGCATCTGTTTGAACGGTTGGCATTCATGGCGCGCGGTCAGCGCTAGGTCGGTTTTCCAAACGCCTGAGCTGCCAACTGAGGCCATTTCAACCACGTGTGGCCCGGCCTTCCCGCTCAATTAAGGCGTGTACCTGCCGATAGCCAAGCCCGCCTGAATCACCTGCCTTATTCCGCCCAATTTGCCTCTTTTTTGCCTTAATTGCTCCCTACAAAGGTCGGGGTGAGGGGCAAAAAGACCAAAATTCAAACGCTCAAAAAGGGCAGGCAAGCACTTATGTTAATCCAAAACGCGCGATCCGTGCTGATGCCATGCATGGCAGCGGGACGCAGTTATCCAGTTCAAGCGCGTGTTTCTAAGGCTGTGTCCGAATGAAAGGGCGTATCGTCCTGCCGCTCGTGATGTTGCTGAATGCCTGTGTGCCAGCCTCGCATCCTGAGGTGGCCACCCGTGCGAGCTTTGCCACCAGCACCCTGCCCCCGATGAAAAGTTTCGGGGCAAGCCGCCCCATGGCCCCTGCGCTGTCCAACACTGATCTGGCGCTCGACTTCATCGAATTGTCTTTCCAAATGGAAAGCGGACGCGAATTGCCTGTGCTGACCCGGTTCGAAACGCCCATCTCGGTGCGCGTTACCGGTGCCCCCCCTGCCACGCTTGGCTCTGACCTGAACCGCCTGATTTCGCGCCTGCGTTCTGAGGCGCGCATCGACATCAACTATACGACAAATCCAAACGCGAACATCACGATCGAAGCGATCAGCCGCGCCGACATCCGCAAGGTCTTGCCGCAAGCCGCGTGCTTTGTGGCACCCAACGTCAGCACCCTGTCTGAATACCGCACCGCGCGCAGACAACCGCGCACCAATTGGACCTTGATGCAACGCCGCGAAAAACTTGCGATCTTCTTGCCCAACGACGCCAGCCCGCAAGAGGTACGCGATTGCCTGCACGAAGAACTGGCGCAGGCTCTGGGGCCGCTCAATGATCTCTATCGCCTGCGCGACAGCGTGTTCAACGATGACAATGTGCACACTGTTCTGACCGGGTTCGACATGATGATCCTGCGCGCCTATTACGATCCGGCGCTGCGTTCTGGCATGACCCGCGGTCAGGTTGCCGCCGCCTTGCCTGCTATCTTTGCGCGGATCAACCCGCGCGGCAACGGCCAGTCAGGTCGGTTTGCCACACGCACCCCGCGTGCTTGGAGCCAAGCGATTCAGACTGCCCTTGGCCGCTCGATTTCCTATAGAGACCGCCGGACGGCAGCAATTGAGGCGATCCGTATTTCCACCGCCATGGGATGGGAGGACAACCGCCGTGCTTTTGCCCATTACGCCATGGGCCGGGTGTTGCAAAACACCGACCCGGACGCCGCTCAAAGCCAATATCTGACGGCGGATCACTTTTATGCACGCACACCCGGCACTAAATTGCACCGCGCCTATGTGGCCACGCAATTGGGGGCATATGCCGTCAGCAAAGGTGAGGGTAAAGAGGCGCTGCGCATTATCGGCCCGCACATTGAAACCGCACGCAACAGCCAGAACGCAGCATTGTTGTCGACATTACTGCTCCTGCGCTCAGAAGCACTTGAGTTGGAAAACCGCACTGCCGAGGCGCGCAGCGTCAGGCTGGACAGCATCGGCTGGGCGCGATACGGCTTTGGTCCAGACTGGGCTGTGCGGGCCAAGCTGCGCGAGATTGCATCGCTGAACCCGCTCAAAGGATAGAACGGGCAAAGGTTTCATGATTATTATCGTATCGGGTATTGTGGGCGCGCTGATTGGCGGGCGCACGGCTCACAAACGCGGCGGAAATCGCAAGGACATCGCGCAATACGCAGTTGGCTATGCGATGGCGTTTCTTATTGTTGGCATGGTTCTGACTGCGATCCTGGACCGCGTACTCAGCGGGGCATAGGCGCATGTTCCTGCCCTTCTTTGATCAGTTGCGCAAACACGGGGTCCCTGTGTCGATGCGCGAATTTCTGGCGTTTCTGGATGGCATGGCCGCTGGTCTGGCCACCTATGACGTTGAGGCATTTTATTACCTCGCCCGCGTGTCCATGGTCAAAGACGAACGCAACATCGATAAATTTGACCGCGCCTTTTCAACCGCCTTTAAAGGATTGGAAAACATAAGCTTAGACGATGTTCTTGAAGCTGTTGAAATCCCCCGCGAATGGCTCGAAAAGATGGCGGAAAAGCATCTGAGCCCAGAAGAGAAAGCCGAGATTGAAGCTTTAGGCGGCTTCGATAAGCTTATGGAAACGCTCAAGCAACGTCTTGAGGAACAAAAGGGCCGCCATCAGGGTGGTAATAAATGGGTTGGCACTGCGGGCACCTCGCCTTTTGGGGCCTATGGCTACAACCCCGAAGGCGTTCGTGTTGGTCAGCAGGAATCGCGCCACCAGCGTGCCGTAAAAGTCTGGGATAAGCGTGAATTCAAGAACTTAGACGACACCGTTGAACTGGGCACCCGCAACATCAAAGTTGCGCTGAAACGTCTGCGCCGGTGGGCGCGTGACGGTGCGGACGAAGAACTGGACCTGAACGGCACCATCCGCGCCACGGCAGAACACGGCTATCTTGATGTCAAGACCCGGCCAGAGCGGCGCAATGCGGTCAAAGTGCTGTTGTTTCTGGACGTGGGTGGCTCAATGGACCCCCATATCAAGCTGGTTGAAGAGCTTTTCAGCGCGGCAAAATCCGAGTTCAAGCATCTGGAATATTTCTATTTCCACAATTGCCTGTACGAAGGCGTGTGGCGCGATAACCGCCGGCGGTGGGACGCACAACAGCCCACCCATGAGGTTCTGCGCACCTATGGCCCTGATTATAAATGTATTTTTGTCGGTGACGCCTCTATGTCACCGTATGAAATTGCCTATCCCGGAGGGGCCAACGAACATTGGAATGCGGAGGCCGGTTCAACGTGGCTGACCCGCGCACGCGAGCAATGGCACAGCCATCTGTGGATCAATCCGGTGCCAGAGAAATACTGGCCCTACACCCAATCCATCGCCATGGTCCAAGAGATTTTTGGCGCGCAGACGATGGTGCCCATGACGCTTGAGGGCCTGAGCCGTGGGATCAAGGAACTCACCCGCTGATCTGCCCTTGTGTTGGCCCAAGAGCCGCCTAAGCTGGGTTCATGTCTGACGCCCCCATCACCCTGATCGACATCGGCAGCTTCACAACTGACCCCTATCCCGCTTTGGCACACATGCGGCGCAATACGCCCATCACATATGTGCCCGAGCTGGCCGCGACATTGCTGACCCGGCGCGACGACATTCACACTCAGGAAAAGCGGACCCAGGTCTTTTCATCCGTCCAACCCGGCGGCCTGATGGGGCAGATCATGGGCCTCAACATGATGCGCAAGGAAGCCGATGACCACATGGCGGAACGCCGCGCGCTATTTCCGGCACTGAGCCCGCGCACCGTTGCCAATCATTGGGCCCCGATGTTTGAACGCATCGTCGCGGAGCGGCTCGATACCCTGGCACCCATGGGCGGCTGCGATCTGGTCCGCGACTATGCAATGCCGGTCTCTGGCGCGGCTTTATGTGCGATGACCGGGCTGACGGATCTGACACCCGCGCAGATGGACAGCGCCAGCCAACAGATGATCGACGCCATCGCCAACTATGCGGCCAATCCAGAGGTTGAAGCAGCAGGCATGGCGGCGTCAGCTTTGGTGGACCGTTCCATTGATCATCGACTGGCCGAACTGCGCCGCACCCCCGACCATTCCATTCTGTCCGTTCTTGACCACGCAGGCATGCCGCGCGATTCCATTGGCGGCAACATCAAGGTGATCATCGGTGGCGGTCAGAACGAGCCACGTGATGCAATCGCTGGATTGCTGTGGGCGCTACTGACCCATCCCGAACAGCGCCGCATGATCGACAGGGGTGATGCGACCTATCTGGATGCCTTTGCCGAATACGCCCGGTTTGTCGCGCCCATTCAAATGGCCCCGCGCATGATTGCCCGCCGCGACACGATCAAGGGCGTGACATTTGATGTGGGCGACCGGGTCTTTTTGATGTTTGGATCGGCCTGCCGGGATGAGGCTCACTTTGAAAACCCGGATCAATTTGATCTGACCCGCAACACGTCGCCGGCAATCCCTTTTGGCGCTGGTCCGCATTTCTGTGCCGGGGCCGCCGCCGCCCGCACGCTTGTTGCGCAATATGCTATCCCCCTGATGCTAAACCGTTTTCCCAATCTACGCCTCTGCGGCCCTGCGCCTTTTCACGGCTGGGCCTTTCGCGGTCCCACATCGGTGCCAGTGGCATGGTGACCCTTTATCTTGATCCGGTTCGAAATACCGATGCACACCGCTTGCCACCAACCCAAACACCCCCATATTAAGGTCATGATCCGTGTTCTCCCCATTCTGCTGGCCATCCTATACGGTCTCGCCATGTACCGCTTTTCTGCGTGGCGCACCGCCAAGGAATTGGACGCGCAGTCAGCGCCGTTGATGGACCCCGCGCTCAAGGACATGAGCGACAAATTGGCCGCCGCCCTCGATCTGCCGCGCATCAAGGTACATATCTATGAGATTGACCCGGTGAATGGCCTGGCCGCCCCGGATGGGCGCATTTTTATAACCCGTGGATTTTACAACAAATTTAAAGCAGGTGACGTCAGTGCCGAAGAACTGGCCAGTGTGATTGCGCATGAGCTGGGCCATGTCGCACTTGGCCATTCGCGCCGCCGGATGATTGATTTTTCGGGACAAAACGCGATGCGCACCGTGCTGATGATGGTTTTGGGCCGTTTTATCCCGTTCTTTGGCGTCTGGATTGCCAATATGCTGACCACGCTTTTGGCAGCGCGGCTGTCGCGCGGTGATGAATATGAGGCCGACGCCTATGCTGCGGCGCTTTTGACCAAGGCCGGGATTGGTGTGGCCCCCCAGATATCGTTGTTCAAGAAACTTGAGGCGCTGACCCAGACCAACCATGGCACCGCGCCTGCGTGGTTACTGAGCCATCCAAAGACTGAGGAACGTATCGCCGCGCTCACCCGCCTTCAGATGCGCTGGAACACTTAATCAGACAACGCTTTGCCCAGTCTCGGCAAGCGCGCTTTCTTGAGCAGCGCGCCCATTCGCCATTCTTGCCCGGACAGGTGCCGCGCTTCGGCCAGGACTTGTGCGCCGACGGTCTCGACCAATTCGGGCTGCGCTTCCCAATGGCCGAGCAAAAACGCATCCGGGTCCGCGCGGCTGACGCCTTCTTCGGCCAATATCCCACGGGGAAAGTCCTTGGCATTGGCCGTCACAATCACATCCGCATGGCCCGCAACCGCAGCGGCCAGCACGTGGATGTCGTTGTCATCTGGCAGCCACAGCCGCGCCTCAAGGCCCGGTGCAGGTTTTACAGATGCGCCCGGAAACTTTGCGCTGATCATGGCCACCTCGCCGCGCGCTTGAACCTCGCCTTCAGGTCCAAGTTTGCGGGCCGCCAGCGCCCATTCCTCAAGAATCCGCGCCGACCATCGGGGCTCATAGGCACCAGATGCAGCGACCCCCAACAGCATTTCGCGCATGACCGTTGGAAACAAAACGCACGCATCCAGCAGAACCCGCATGTTTACAGGCGGAAGAACAGGGACTTGAGGTATCCGCTTTCGGCCAGTTGCGGCAATTGCGGGTGGTCGGCCCCGGCAAAGCCGGTGCGCAGCAATGTCGCGCGACGCCCTGCCCGGCCAATGCCGCGCACCGATACGGTTCGGAATTGGTTTAGGTCAACCGCATGGGAGCACGAGCATAGTCCCAGAATACCGTTTTCGGCCACCAAAGGTGCCGCCAACCGCGCGATACGCTCATAGGCGCGCAATCCGGCCTCCATCGATTGGCGTGACGGCGCAAACGCGGGCGGATCACAGATCACCACGTCAAATTCCGCACCTTCCGCGCGCAAGGCTGTGAGCGCGTCAAAGGCATCGCCTTGCCGGGTCGAAAATTGATCGCTCATGCCCATCGCAGCGGCCCCTGCGGTCGCCAGCTCCAGCGCTGGCGCAGACCCGTCAACGGCCAGCGCATTTTTCGCACCCGCCGCCAACGCCGCCAATGAAAAGCCACCGACATGGGCAAAGACATCCAAAACCCGCGCGCCACGTGATACACGGGCGGCAAAAGCATGATTGGGGCGTTGGTCAAAAAACAGCCCGGTTTTCTGGCCGCCGATCAGGTCGGCCATATACGTGGCCCCGTTCATCGGGACAGCAATCGGCGCATCCGGGGCGCTGCCCGCCAGAACGGCAGAGACATCATCAAGACCTTCCAACGTGCGCGTGCGCCCTGCGGCGTTTTTCAACACGTTGCTGATGCCCGTGACGGCGACGAGCGCCGCACAGAGCGGCTCAAGCAGCGTATCGGCCCACGCCGCGTTTGGCTGCACCACGCAGGTATCTCCAAAACGGTCGATGATCACACCGGGCAGCCCGTCAGCTTCGGCATGGATCAAACGGTAATAAGGATCGTCATACATTAGTGTCCGCAGGGCCAGCGCGCGGGTGATATGTGCCTCAAACCACGCCTGATCAATCACCGCATCGGCGTTTTGATCCAACATGCGGGCAATGATCTTGGAATTGGAATTCATTGCAACCACGCCCATCACCTGACGGTCGCTGTCTTCGAGCCGGGCAATGGTGCCGGGGACCAATGCCTTGGTCCGGCGGTCCGTGACCAGTTCATTGGCATAGACCCAAGGGAAGCCATGGCGGATCGCGCGCGCGTTCGCTTTGGGCAGCAGGCGCACGACCGGCATTTCAGATGGGGATGAGGCGGATGTGTTAAGGGGCGCTGTCATAGCGCCCCCTCTAGTCGTTTCGCACCGCTTGCGAAAGGCCAGATTTCTTATTTCGCGCGAAAGGCAAACGTGCGCGGTTCGTCGGTAACCGTTGGCTTTGCCAGTTCCTGGCGGATCACCTGTGCCAAATATCCAGTCACACGGACCTTTTGGGTCTGACCACGACGCTCTGCTTCAATTGCCTGACGGCCGCCAAAGGCTGGCAAATTGGCCTGAATCTCGCGCGCTGGGGCAAGTGCCTCACCGGTTGCGGCGCTGCGCACTGTCAGACGGAAAAGCATGTTATGTACGCCGCCAACAGTATAGCGGGTTTTTTCAGTGACGGAATGAAAACGGACGATTTCGACATCCAAAGTAACGTCCGCAACGCCAGCCATGTCCTTGGTGCCGCTTGCAAAGGCCGTTTCAAAGATCGACTGAATCTGGGCATGGCGGTCGCCAATTGGGTCGCCGCGCCATACGATATCGGCGCGTGGGTAATATACGTTAGCCTCGGACACCTTGAGGTTGCGCGGCACCCGGACGCTGATTGCGCTGACGCGCATTGACTGTGGCAGCTGCGTTTGTGCACTCGGCGCGATCAAAGCCATCCCTGTTGTTTCAAACGGTGCGTTTCGGCTGGCGATGTCGGGGACATTGCCACAGGCCGACACAAGCGCGCCAAGTCCAAGTACTGCGATCAATTTCAACGTGTTCATTTTGTCCTCGTTCCGGGCCTTTGGTTTTGTGCCCATAGCCTTTTGATTGGTTTTTTTATCGTTGATACCAATCTGTATGGGAATTAAGGCAAGTTTTAGACAGAATAGGTTTATTCTGGAGGCTATTGTGCGGCTTCGGGTTCCTGAAGTCACTTATCCAGGGGTGCTATAGCCAAGCGAGCGTCAAGGCGGCCAGAAGCAGATACCGCGTTCCTTTTGCAATGGTGACAAGCAGCAGGAATGAAAAAAACGGTTCACGCAATATCCCCGCCACAACAGTTATCGGATCGCCAAAAACAGGCAGCCAACTGCCAAGCAGGGACCAGCGACCATACCGTCGGTACCACCCCTGAGCGCGAGCGAGTTGGGTGTCTGAGGCTGGGAACCAGCGCCTGTCCTTAAAGCGCAGGGCAAAACGTCCGATATACCAGTTGACGATAGACCCAAGCACATTCCCAATCGTGGCGACGATGAGTAGAATGACAATGGGGCGTGTGCCGTCAACCAAGAGACCAACCAATACTGCCTCAGATTGCATCGGCAAAATGGTTGCTGCAATCAACGCGGAGGCAAAAAGACCGATATAGGCAATCATGTGGTGGTGGTGCCGTTTAGCGGCGTGCGTGTAAAGGCTTTCGCGCACCCCCAACGCAAATCTCGGGGAAATAGGGGTTTGCTTTGGCTAAAGCCCCGACCCTAGTTGCGTGTGCGGCTGCGCCATCCACCCCGTCTGCGCGGTGCGGCCATGGTCACGAGACCTTCGTTTAAAACCTGCGTCATGGGGTGGTCTGGATTGTCGTGCCCATATTGCACCAAAAGCCCCGAGATCGTTTTAGCGGTATCATTTTCGATTGGCAGGCTCAGCGCCCAGTCCAGAAAAATCGAGCGGCATTCTGACTTTCCGATGCCGTCGATTCGGTAGGATTCGTAGATCAACCCTTTTGGGTCATTCGCGTCACCCTTGATCATGCCGTATCCTTTGTCTCAGGTCCTGCTGCGCGACGACGCAGAGCGTCTGTAATGATCTGTCCCGCTGCCGCATAGGTCTGGTTCATCTGCGCCCCAAGGGCCTCAATGGTGTC
>CAJQNB010000008.1 GCA_905479575.1 uncultured Pseudophaeobacter sp. | reverse complement strand
AAGCGGGCCGGATCAGGTGCAATGCCGGCTTCCAGCAATACGGCATCAACCGCATCGGGCGCAAACGCCTCACCTGCATAGGGCCACAGCAAGTCCAGTGCTGCCTGCATGCGTCGATGGCTTTCGTCGGTCCCGTCGCCCAATCCAATGACCGTGTCAGAGCTGCGCTCCAGATGATACGTCGCTTCCTTGACCGCCTTGCCGGCAATCTCTGCAATGCGCCGATCATTGCTTTGTTCCAGGACGCCAAGACAACCGACATGCCAGGCATCAAACAGAAATTGCCGCATGATCGTTTGTCCGAAATCTCCATTGGGTTGCTCAACCAGCAACAGGTTACGAAAATCCCAGACATCGCGCCCCATGGCGAGGTCATCGGCACTCCGGCCCTTGCCCTCAACCTCGGCTGCATAATTCAGCCAAAGCGTCGCCTGACCAATCAGATCAAGCGCGGTGTTGGCCAACGCGATATCCTCTTCGATCACAGGCGCCACGCCACACCACTCGGACACCCTGTGGCCCAGAACCAGGGCGTTGTCGCCCATCCGGCACAGAAATTCGAACAGGTCCGCGCTCACATCGCCCCCGCATCGTCGGGAATGTCAAAAAATGACGGGTGACGGTAAATCTTGCTTTCCGACGGCTCATAAAGCGGGCCTTTTTCATCCGGCGAAGAGGCCGCAATCTGCGCCGCCTCGACAGCCCAGATGCTGACACCTTCATTGCGGCGCGTGTAGACATCACGCGCGTTCTTGATCGCCATCCCCGCATCTGCGGCATGAAGCGACCCAACATGGCGATGGCTTAGCCCGTGCTGTCCGCGAATGAAAATCTCCCATAGGGGCCATTCGGTCTTGCGCGGCGCGCCGTGCGGGGCGGCTTCGGTTTCGGTATAGGGGCTGGATTCCGGGCTGCTCATGGGTTCACTCCGCTGCTATCTTGGCTGCGCGTTTCTTTTCGGCGTGGGCGAGCAGACCTTCGCGCACCCAACGCCCTTCGTCCCAAGCTTTGTTGCGCGCCTCAAGGCGTTCTGTGTTGCAGGGGCCATTGCCGCGCAGCACGTCGAAAAACTCATTCCAGTCGGGTTCCGAGAAATCGTAATGCCCGGTTTCTTCGTTCAACTTCAGCTTGTCATCCGGGACCGTCAGGCCAAGGTAGGCGGCCTGCGGGGCGGTCTGATCGACGAACTTCTGGCGCAGTTCGTCGTTGGAATTCATCTTGATCTTCCACGCCATGCTTTGCGCTGAATGCACTGAGTCTGCGTCTGAGGGGCCGAACATCATCAGCGAGGGATACCAGAAACGGTTCAGCGCATCCTGTGCCATATTGTGTTGGGCAGGGGTGCCATTTGCCATCTTCATCATGATGTCGAAACCCTGCCGCTGGTGGAATGATTCCTCTTTGCAAATGCGGACCATCGCGCGGGCGTAGGGGCCGTATGACGTGCGCTGCAAGGGCACCTGATTCATAATCGCTGCACCATCGACCAGCCACCCCACCGCGCCCATGTCCGCCCATGTCAAGGTCGGATAGTTGAAGATGGAGGAGTATTTCATCTTGCCCGACAACAGGTCGCGGGTCATCTGATCGCGGCTGACACCAAGGGTTTCAGCGGCGCAGTAAAGATACAGGCCATGGCCCGCCTCATCCTGCACTTTCGCCAGTAGGATCGCCTTGCGTTCCAACGTGGGTGCGCGGGTGATCCAGTTGCCTTCTGGCAGTTGGCCGACGATCTCCGAATGGGCATGCTGGCCGATCTGGCGGATCAGGTTCTTGCGATACCCCTCGGGCATCCAGTCCTTTGGTTCAATCTTGCCACCTGCATTGATCCGCTCCTGAAAGGCGCGCTCCTCAGGTTCCATCTCATCCAGGGATTTTACGCCCTGGCCAGTAGACTTGATCATCTGTGCGTACATGCGTCTCAGGTCCTTTCAAGTATCAGCAGCATTTAGGTCGCGCGCTCCAGGATCAGTGCGACGCCTTGGCCAACGCCGACACACATCGTGCACAGCGCATAGCGGCCTTGAGTTCGTTTCAGTTGCAGCGCCGCCGTCATCACCAACCGCGCGCCTGACATGCCCAGTGGGTGGCCGATGGCGATGGCCCCGCCGTTGGCGTTTACATGTGGCGCGTCGTCCGGCACCCCCAATGCACGCAGCGTGGCGATGCCTTGGGCAGCGAAGGCTTCGTTCAATTCCATCACATCCATCTGATCAATGGTCAGTCCGGCCCGCGCCAAGACCTTTCGACAAGCAGGGATGGGGCCGATGCCCATCACGCGTGGCTCGACGCCGGCAGCAGACATGGCGACCACGCGGGCAATCGGCGTCAGGCCGAATCGCGAAGAGGCCTCCTCGGAGGCGATGAGCATCGCCGCCGCACCGTCGTTTACGCCGGACGCATTGCCCGCCGTGACTGTCAAGTCAGGGCCATTGATGCCACGCAGCTTGCCCAGTTTTTCAGCGGTGGTGCCGGGGCGCGGGTGTTCGTCGCGGTCTACAATCAGCGGATCGCCCTTGCGTTGGGGGATCGTGACGGGGGTGATTTCATCCGCAAACACACCAGCCGCATCCGCCGCTGCCCAACGTTCCTGAGAGCGCGCGGCAAAGGCATCTTGTGCAGCGCGGTCAATGTCGTGGTCTGTTGCCACATTATCTGCGGTTTGGGGCATCGAATCGCTACCGTATTGCGCCTTCATCTTGGGGTTCAAAAAACGCCAGCCGATGGTGGTGTCATAGACCGCATTGGCGCGGGTAAAAGCCGAAGTCGCCTTGGGCATTACAAAAGGCGCGCGGCTCATGCTTTCGACACCGCCAGCGATGGCCATGTCATAGTCACCCGCGCGGATCCCCCGTGAGGCCATTCCCACGGCGTCCATTCCAGAGGCACAGAGCCGGTTGATGGTGGTGCCGGGCACATCCACAGGCAGACCCGCCAGCAGGGCCGCCATGCGGGCCACGTTGCGGTTGCTTTCGCCGGCCTGGTTGGCGTCGCCAAAGATCACGTCGTCAATGCTGGCCCAGTCAACCTGCGGATTGCGCGCCGCAAGGGCCGCAATGGGTGAGGCTGCCAAGTCATCGGTACGCACCTGAGACAAGGCACCGCCATAGCGGCCAATTGGGGTTCGGGTGGCATCGCAGATGAATGCATCCATGGTGTTCGCGTCTCCTGAATTATCGGCAAAATAAGCCGACCGTGGGGTCGGTGTTATGCCTCTTGGTGATTCGTGGCAAGTAAAACGTAACGATTTATCGCATGGATCCGTAATCCTGTAACGTATTGGCGGGAGCTTAGTGACTTAACGTCGTCAAGAGCCACGGGCAGATTTAGGTTGCAGGCAGGGACATGCTTAGCCCAGATTAAAACAGAACGATCGGTCTGTTCAGGGCTTTCAGGTCGGTATTGTCCTGTAGCCTGCCAGAAGGGGGAGAGAATGTCACAGCATTTGCGCATTGGTGGTGCCAGTGGTTTCTGGGGAGATTCAAGCGTTGCGACGGCGCAGCTCTTGGCCTCTCCGGGGCTCGATTTTATCGTCTATGACTACCTTGCCGAAATCACCATGGCGATCCTGGGGCGGGCGCGGGCCAAAGACCCCGAGACGGGCTATGCCACAGATTTTGTCAGCGCTGCTATGGCACCAAACCTTGCCGAGATTGCCAGGCAAGGCGTGCGAATTGTGTCTAACGCTGGTGGGATGAACCCAAAGGCCTGCGCGGCGGCCCTGGAGGCCGAGATCAAAAAGCAGGGGGGCACGCTAAAGGTTGCTGTCGTCACCGGCGATGATCTATTGGCCCAGGCAGAGCAGATCGTCGAGGCCGCACCAAGGGACATGTTTCGGGGCACATCTTTGCCACCAGTGGACAAGATTGCCAGTATCAACGCCTATCTTGGCGCCTTTCCCATTGCCGCCGCGCTGGATCGCGGCGCCGATATTGTGGTGACCGGGCGCTGTGTCGACAGTGCGGTGACTCTGGGCGCGGCAATTCATCATTTTGGCTGGACCGCCACTGATCTGGATGCCTTGGCCGGCGGTAGCCTGGCCGGGCATATTCTGGAATGCGGCCCGCAGGCCACCGGTGGCAATTTCACCGACTGGCGCTTGGTGGCAGAAAACCTGGCAGAGATCGGCTATCCCATCGCTGAGATCCGCCGGGATGGCAGCTTTGAGGTGAGCAAGCCGGAAGGCACAGGCGGGGTGGTCTCACGCGGGACCGTCGGCGAACAGATGCTCTATGAAATCGGCGATCCACAGGCCTATCTGTTGCCGGATGTGGCTTGTGATTTCTCTGAGGTGGTGTTGCAGGAGGTCGCGCCGGACCGGGTTTTGGTCTCAGGTGCGCGGGGGCTGGGCGTGCCGGACAGTTACAAGACCTGCCTGACCTGGGCCGATGGCTTTCGCTCGGGACATATTTTCACCTTCTATGGTCTGGAAGCCGAAGAGAAGGCTCAGCTCTTTGCCGATACGGTGTTAAAGCGCTGCCGCGCGGCGCTGCAGCGCATGCAGGCGCCGGATTACACCGATGTCAGTGTGGAACTGCTGGGCACTGAAAGCCAGTTTGGCAACAAGCGCGACCTGCCCCCCCAGCGTGAGGTGGCGGTCAAGATTGCGGTACGCCACCAGGAGGCCCGCGCCGTGGCCCTGTTTCTGAAAGAGGCCACCGGTCTGGGTCTGGCAACACCGCCGGGGTTGAGCGGCTTTGCGGGGGCGCGGCCCAAGCCCTCGCCGGTGCTGGCGCTGTTCTCCTACCTTACCCCCAAGCCGCAGGTTCAGCAGCGCCTGTTGGACGAGGCAGGTGAGGTGCAGTGCTCGGAGGTCAAAGGTCCTGCTGTGGCTGTGGCACCGCGGCCGGACCTGCCGCAGGCCCCGAAGGCGGCAACCTATGTCCAGGTGCCCCTGGTCGACCTGGCCTGGGCTCGCAGCGGCGACAAAGGCGATATCGCCAATATCGGCGTGATGGCACGCGATCCCGCCTTGATGCCCTGGATCTGGGCGGGTCTGACGCCAGCGCATTTGCACCAGGTGTTTGGCCATTTCCTGGAAGGGGCCGGGGCGGAGGCGATAGAGCGGTTCTACCTGCCTGGCTCTGCCTCGATGAATATCCTTTTGCACGGCGCGCTGGGCGGTGGCGGTACCTCGTCCCTGCGCAATGACCCGCAGGCCAAGGGCTATGCCCAGCTGCTGCTGGCGGCACCTATCGCAGTCGATGCGGATCTGCTGGCACGGCTGCGGGGGGAATGATGTATCACATTAAAAAGATGCAGCAGGATCTCTGGTGCGCTGGTCGCGGCTTTGGGGCTGCGATTTCTACGATCAACCCGATGAGGACATGTGGATGAAGGCTTTTCAAAGCAGGATCAATACCGCCAGCGACAGCTATGCCCAGAACCGCGCCGATATGTTGGCGCAGGTGGACCGGATGCGCAGCTTGGAAGCCCGTGCTGCAGCAAAATCAGAGCAGCGTCGCCCGGTGTTTGATAAACGCGGCCAGCTGTCGCCACGGGAACGTCTGGCGGCCTTGCTCGACCCGGGCTTGCCATTTCTTGAGCTCTACAACATGGCCTCCTATCTGGTGGACGACCCGGATCCTGAGATCTCGATCCCCGGGGCCTCGATCATTCTGGGGATTGGCTATGTGGCTGGTGTGCGTTGCATGGTCTTTGTGGATGATGCCGGCATCAATGCCGGGGCAATGACCGGCAAATCGGTGGATAAGGCGCTGGGCGCCATTGATATCGCGTTGAAGCAAAAGCTGCCCTTTGTGCATCTGGTCGAAAGCGCCGGGGCAGATCTGACCCGCTACACGGTTGAGCTCTGGGCCCATGGAGGCGGCATGTTTGCCGGTCTGGCGCGGCTCTCGGCGGCGGGCAATCCGGTGATCACCGTTCTGCACGGGGCCTCGACTGCTGGCGGCGCCTATCAGCCGGGGCTGTCGGACTATGTGATCGGGGTCAAGGGTAATGGTATGGCGATGCTGGCGGGGGCGGCGCTGGTGCAGGCCGCAACCGGAGAAATCGCCGAGGATGCCGACCTGGGCGGCGCCGAGATGCACGCAGAGGTCACCGGCCTGGTGGAATACCTCGCCGAGGATGATGCCCATGGTCTGGAGATTGCCCGCGATGTGGTGGCCGGTCTGGGCTGGCAAAACTGCGCCGACCCCGCCGTCGCCTATGATCCGCCCAAATATGACAGCGAGGAGTTGGCCGGGGCCATCCCGGCGGACTACCGCAAACCCTATGACATGCGCGAGCTGGCCGCGCGGCTGGTGGATGGCTCTCGGCTGCGGGATTTCAAACCGGGTTATGGCCCGGCGCTGGTCTGCTTGCAGGCGCATATCATGGGCCAGCCCGTGGGCATTCTTGGCAATAACGGCCCCATTGATCCCGACGGTGCCACCAAGGCAACGCATTTCCTGCAGGTGATGGATCAGGCGGGCACCCCGGTGATCTTTCTGGGCAATACCACCGGCTATATGGTTGGTACCGCCTATGAGCGCGCGGGCATGATCAAACATGGCTCCAAGATGATCCAGGCGATGACCAACCTGCGGGTGCCCAAGATCTCGCTCTATACCGGGGCCAGTTTTGGCGCCGGCAACTATGGCATGTGTGGTCATGCCTTTGGCGCGGATTTCCTGTTCACCTGGCCCAATGCCATGACCGGGGTGATGGGGGGCGAACAGGCGGCTCTGACCATGGAACAGGTGGCGCGGCGCACCGCTGCGCGCAAGGGCATCCCGGTGGACGAGGCCCGCCTGGCCAAGCAAAGCGCCGGGATCGCGGCGCATTTTGACAGTCAGTCGGATGCGTTTTTTACCTCTGGGCGGATGTTGGACATGGGCATGATTGATCCGCGCGACAGCCGGGCGGTGATTGGTTTTTGTCTTGCCACCTGCAGGGAGGCGCGCCGCCGTGATCTCAACCCCAATGCCTTTGGCGTGGGACGGGCCTGATGGGAGAGGAGCAGAATATGACCGAGTTTAATTCAATCCTGGTGGCCAATCGCGGAGAGATCGCCCTGCGTATCATGCGCACGGCGCGCGCAATGGGGATGACTTGCGTGGCGGTGTATACCGAAGCCGACGCAGGGAGCCCGCATGTGGGTTTTGCTGATCGCGCCATCTGCATTGGCACCGGTCCGGTGGGCGACAGTTATCTGGATGCATCCAAGGTTCTGGCCGCGGCACAGGAGGCAGGCGCGCAGGCGGTGCACCCCGGCTATGGCTTCTTGTCGGAGAATGCCGAATTTGCCCGCGCCTGCACTGCAGCGGGCCTTACGTTTATTGGCCCCGGCGCTGAATCCATTGCTTTGATGGGCAACAAGGCAGCCGCCAAACGGCGCATGATCGAAGCAGGGGTTCCCTGCGTTCCCGGCTATGAGGGTCCAGATCAGTCACCGGCTGTGCTGGCGGCAGAGGCGGCAGGGATTGGCTATCCGGTGATGATCAAGGCGGCGGCAGGGGGCGGTGGCCGTGGCATGCGGCTGGTCACCGCCCCCGAAGGTTTTGCATCGGCTTTGGATCTGGCCAAAAGCGAAGCCCTGTCGGCCTTTGGCTCGGATGAGATGATCCTGGAAAAGGCGGTGATGCGCCCGCGTCACGTGGAGATCCAGATCTTTGCTGATGCCAGTGGCAATACCATCCACCTGGGCGAGCGCGACTGCTCGGTGCAGCGCCGCCATCAGAAGGTGGTGGAAGAGGCCCCCTGTCCGGTGATGACGCCTGAGCTGCGCGCCGAAATGGGTGCGGCTGCGGTGGCTGCGGCCCGCGCTGTCAGCTATCTGGGGGCCGGAACGGTGGAGTTCCTGCTGGATGCCGATGGAGCTTTTTACTTTCTGGAGATGAACACCCGCCTGCAGGTGGAACACCCGGTAACGGAGATGGTCACGGGGCTCGATCTGGTGGCGCTGCAGATCCGCGCGGCGCGTGGTCAGGCGCTGGGCCTGGCGCAACACGACGTGGCACTGACCGGCCATGCCATCGAGGTGCGGCTCTACGCCGAAGACGCCAGCCAGGGGTTTTTGCCACAATCCGGCGGGATCAGTCTCTGGCATCCACCCAGCGGGCCGGGCATCCGAGTGGATGCGGGGATTACCTCCGGGCAGGAGGTCTCTGCTTTTTATGACCCTATGCTGGCCAAACTCATCGCCCATGGATCCACCCGCGGCGAGGCGCTGGAGCGTTTGATTGCGGCGCTGCGCGATACGGTGATTTTTGGGCCTGCCTGCAACCGTGATTTTCTGATTGATGTGCTCGGACATGGGGAATTTGCCACCGGTGCGGCCACCACTGGTTTTATCAGTGATCACTTTGATCCACTTCTGCCGCCCGAGGTCACCAGCGCCGATCTGGCGCTGGCAGCGGGGCTGATCTATCGCGCCGATCAGGCGGCAATGGCTCAACAGGCCACCATCCCGGCAGATCTGCTTGGCTGGTCCAGTCAGGGGGCGTTGCAGGCGCGAATGGTACTGGAGGCCGGAGGCGATCCTGTGACGGTGCAGCTACGCCAGGGTCGTGATGGCATCCGCGTGCTGGTCGGCGCGGCGGAGCATCATTTGGATCACCAGGGCGATTGCCTGCGGTTGGATGGGCTGCGACTGGATCTGCGCCGCCATCTGATGGTGGGGGATGATCTTTATCTGGCGACCGGGGCGCGGATTTTGAAGGTGACCCGGGTGCTGGCGGACCAGGGCGCTGCAGCTGCTGCGGGGGGCGGCGCGACCCGGGCGCCGATGCATGGCAACCTGCTGGATCTCAGCGTCAGCCCTGGCGACCGGGTTGAGATTGGCACCCGGCTGGCGGTGCTGGAGGCGATGAAAATGCAGCACGAGATCCTGGCCGAGATTGCAGGCACGGTGAGCGAGGTCGCAGTCACGGCTCCAAACCAGGTGAAGGCAGGCGATTTGCTGGTGCAGATCGAACAGGATAGCGCGAAACAGGAGGGCACAACATGAACTCGGACCTTTGCAAGCGGCTTGGCATTGAGTTTCCGCTTTTTGCCTTTTCCCATTGCCGCGACGTGGTGGCCGCCGTCACCAATGCGGGCGGTATGGGGGTGTTTGGCGCCGCGATGATGTCACCCGACGAGCTGGAAGAAGAGCTGTCTTGCATTGATGCCCAGGTGAAGGGTAAACCCTATGGTGTTGACCTTATCGTGCCGAACAAATTTGAGGCCAAGGGCGAGGATCTTTCGGATGCGGAGATTCTGGCCATGGTCCCCGAGGGGCATAAGGATTTTGCCAGTGCGCTGCTGCAACAGCACGGGCTGGAGCCGGGCGATCTGGAGCCCGCACGGGCCGACCGGCTGGTGTTTCGTAAAAACATCAGCGCTGAGGGGGCGCGGCGCAGTCTGGATGTGGCCTTTTCCCACCCGATTGCGTTGATCGCCAATGCGCTGGGGCTGCCACCCCAAGATATGCTGGAGCGCGGCAAGGCCCAGGGGGTAGCGGTTGGCGCCCTGGTGGGCACGGCGCAGCACGCCCGGGCGCAGGTGGCAGCGGGGGTAGATGTGATCATCGCTGCAGGGGGTGGGGCCGGTGGCCACACCGGTGAGGTCTCAACTATGGTTCTGGTGCCCGAGGTGGTGCAGGCCATCGCCGGATCCGGCGTGCCGGTGCTGGCGGCGGGCGGCATTGCCACCGGGGGCCAGATGGCGGCCGCCATGGCGATGGGCGCAGCGGGGGCCTGGTGTGGCTCGGTCTGGCTGACGACCGCAGAGGCAGAAACCAACCCGGTGGTGAAGGAAAAGATGCTGGCGGCCAGCAGTCGCGACACGGTGCGCTCGCGCTCTCGCACGGGTAAGCCCTCGCGCCAGTTGGTCAGCGCCTGGACCGAGGCCTGGGAGAGCAAGGCGGCGCCCACTCCGCTGCCGATGCCCTTGCAGACCCTGGTGTCGGAACCGGCGTTGCACCGGATAGATCAGATCTCGCAAACCGGCCACGCCGGGGCGCAGGATCTGGCGACCTATTGGGTCGGGCAGGGGGTTGGCCTGATGAACCAGACAATGTCCGCCGGGGCTGTGGTGCAGCAGTTCAAGGAAGAGTTTTTGACAGCCTATGAGCGCCTTGGAGCCCTGTTGGAGGAGTGACGCCAGACCTTTTGCCAGAACGATTACCAGAGCGATTACCAGAATGATTGCCCTGCGGCGGCTTTGTTGCCTTGTCTGGACCTGCAACCTATGGTCAGCCAGATCAGTCGACAACAGAGGGCAGGGCAGCAGCAGTGGCAGGACAGAGTGAAGGGCTATTGACCGCGATCCTTGCGGATATTGACGCGGGGCAGTTGAACCCGGGCGATGTGCTGGACGAAGCCGGTTTGGCGGCGCGTCATCTGGTGTCTCGCACGCCGATCCGGGAAGTCTTTATCCAGCTGGAGGCTGCGGGGCTTATTCGTCGTTTGCCGCGTAAGGGCGCGGTGCTGTTCAAGCCCACATTGGAAGAGTTTCTGGCGATCCTGGAAGTGCATGCCAATCTGGAAGGTCAGGCGGCTGGCCTGGCGGCGCGGCGAATGACGGCGGTCCAGGCCGCAGAGCTGGAAGAGATCGTTCAGGCCTGTGAAGCCCATGCTGCCGAAAAGGGAGATGGCGACCCCAATGGCTATTACCAGCTGAACCTGCAGTTTCATGCAGGCGTGGCCCTGGGGGCGGGAAACCCGTTCTTGGTTGAGATGATCAAGACCAACGCGCGCAAGCTGATGGCCTATTACCGGGCGCGCTATCGGTATCCGGGCTCGATTGCGCAATCGGCAAAAGAGCACCGCGAAATTGCCGAGTTGATCTATGCCCATGATCAGGCCGCGGCAGAACGGCGGATGATACAACATGTCCAGTTTGATCAGGTCACGGTGATGGATTTGCTGGCGGCGCTTGGCTGAAAGCGGGGCAGCCTCCGGCGGGAGGTATTAGGAAGATAAAAGGCGGGCCAGAGGCTGTCCTTTGCTGGTTTGGCTGGGCTTTTGCCTATTGCGCTTGTTCAAAGAACCGCGCCAGGCTTTCGGCAAAGGCGGCCTTATCTGCAGGCTGGGAGAGGCTGTTTTGGGCCTGGGCATAGTGTTCGGGGGCGAGATCATCGCGCATCTCCTGGGTGAGCGCGGCGATGAAATCGGGGCTCATTTCCGGGTGGTGTTGGCTGGTCCAGATGTGATTGCCGATGAAAAAGCCAGCGTTCAACCCGGTGCTGGTGGCGCTTTCCCGGGCCTGGGCTGGCAGCTGTGTGACACACTCGCTGTGTGACCCATAGAGTTTGAAGTCTGCGGGCAGCGGCTGCGTCCAAGTCGGCCGGGCGCGCATCTGGTTGGGGATTAGCCCGTGGACCCAGCCATTTGGGTTTCTTCCCACACTTCCACCCAGAGCCAGGGCGATGGCCTGATGCCCAAAACAGGCGCCAAACAGTGGCAGTTGCGCTGTCTCGATCTGTTGTATCAGCTCTAGCAATGGGGCGATCCAAGGCAATCCGCTGCGGGTCGACGCCGGGCTGCCGGTGATCAAAACGCCGTCAAATGCATCCAGATCCGTCGGGAACTGACCCTCGTGAATCTGAAAGGCTGTTGCCTGCCAGTCTGGTCGCGCCAAATGGACGAGCCGGGTGAATTTCTCAGCGTCCAGGGGGTGCTGCGCAGCAAAGCTGCTTTTGTCTGTGTTGGTGACCATTATCGCTAAGTGCATGTTCTGGCTCGTGAGTTTTATGTTTACATATTTATGATGTCAAATAATATACATAAAGAAGCCATTCGGGAAGCCCAATATGACCATCTGGACACCACAGGACGACGGCTATGCCGACCTGAGCAGCCACGACACCTTTGCCAATGGGGCGCCGCATAACACCTTTGCCCGTCTGCGCCGCGAGGATCCGCTGCATTGGACCGCCTATGCCGGCGGCGAGGATTTTTGGTCGGTCACCCGCTACGAGGACATCACCCAGATGAACAAGAACACTGAGGTGTTCTCTTCGGCGCGGGGCATCCGCATGGAAGACCAGAGCTATGAGGAGTATCTGGCGCGACGCACCTTTCAGGAGACCGATCCGCCGGAGCATTCCAAGGTGCGGATGAAGCTGATGAAGGCCTTTTCCAAGACCTCGATGGCGCAGTATGAGCAGGAAATCCGCGATATCTGCGCCGAGATCCTGGACCCGGTTCTGGAGCAGGGCAGCTTTGACGCCACAAAGGACATCGCCCGGCAATTGCCGATGCGGATGCTTGGCCGCGTCGTGGGCCTGCCAGAGGCGGATCTGCCCTGGCTGGTGGAAAAGGGCGATGCTCTGATTGCCAATACCGACCCCGATTTCACCGCCCATGTGATGGATAAGCTGCAAACGGATGAATACCGGATGATGCCGTTTAACTCGCCCGCCGGGGCGGAGCTGTACGTCTACGCCAAGGAGCTGATGGCGGCAAAGGCAAAGGCGGGGGATACCGCAGGGGTGCTCAATATGATTTTGCAGCCCGCCAAGGATGGCTCCACCATAACCGAGACCGAGTTCCGTAATTTCTTTTGCCTATTGGTGGCGGCGGGCAATGATACCACCCGTTACTCTATTGCGGCAGGGATTCAGGCCCTGTGCCATCAGCCTGAGCTGTTGGCGCAAATGCAGGCGGGGGGCGCGGTTTGGGAGACTGCAGCGGATGAGATCATCCGCTGGGCCACGCCTGCGCTGTATTTTCGGCGCACTGCGACGCGGGATGTCGAGATGCATGACAAGCTGATCCGGGAGGGTGACAAGGTGCTTTACTGGTTCATCTCGGCCAATCGCGATGAGAGCTATTTTGACGATCCCCTTCGGGTGAACCTGATGCGCAGCCCCAATCGCCATCTGTCCTTTGGCCAGTTTGGCCCCCATGTTTGCCTGGGCATGTGGCTGGCCCGGTTGGAGGTCACGGTGCTGTTTCAGGAGCTGGCAAAGCGGATCAGCCATATCGAAGCCAATGGGCCGCAGAAATTCCTGCGGTCGAATTTTGTTGGCGGCATCAAGGAGCTGCCGGTGTGCGTCACCCGGCGCTGATCCTGTGCTGATCTTGCGTTTATCCCAGGGTGTCTTTTTGCGGAGCTCAGGCAAAAATGGGTCCCTGTTAGGCGCTAAATATGTTAAGTAAATATCTGGCAAGCGCTGCGGCAGAACAGGCGCGACCAACCCAATTTGACGTCTCCAACCCGGAAGGATTCCCCTCATGAAGACCCGCTTGCGTGCGATGTTTTGCGACCACCTCAGCATCATGCGGGGGAAGTACCTGCCCAATTCCAAGATTGGCGATGGGGACACCCGGTTTTGCCGCTCTGTCTTTGGCACCCATTATGATCGCGATTTGCTGGATGCGCCGGGATCCCTGGTCAAGCAGGGGATGCCGGATATGGAGCTGCGCTGGCAGCATGACGATATTCGCGACAGCTGGCATGCCTCGACCAAAGTGGTTCTGGGCGACCTCTTTGATGTCGAGGGCGTGCCTTTGTCGCTGTGCCCGCGGGGGGCACTGAAACGCGCGGTTTCGGCCTGGAAGGCGCGGGGCTTGACCCCGAAGGTGGGGATCGAGCTGGAAGCCTATGCGCTGCAGGCGGATGATCGGGGCCGGTTGATGCCCTATGATGCGCCTGGTGGCGTGGTCTATGGCACCGGGCCTTTTGCGGATCCCTTGCGGTTCAATGACCGGATCTGGGCGATGGCGGATGAAATGGGATTTTCGCTGGATATGATCACGGCAGAGTTCGACTCGCCGCAGTTTGAATACACGCTGACCTTTGATGATGCGGTGAAGGCGGTGGATGATATTGTCTTGTTCCGCCTGATGGCGCGGGAGATTGCGCTGGAATATGGCATTGTGCTGACCTTCATGCCCAAGCCGGTGGCCGAGGCGGGCGGATCTGGCATGCATATTAACTTTTCCTTTGTGGATGAGGCCGGGGGCAATGCGCTCTCGTCTGGGCCACGGGGCGGGCCGGAGCATATGAATGACCTGGCGCGGGGCTGTCTGGCGGGGGTCTTGCAGCATCACAAAGGCCTGGCCGGGCTGATTGCGCCCACCGCGAACAGCTATATGCGGCTGCAGCCGGGATCGCTGTCGGGCTATTGGCAGAACTGGGGCGGCGATCATCGCAATGTGACCACGCGGATCAGCTCAGAGGGAGGCGCCAAGGCGCGCTTGGAGCACCGGATGGCGGATGCCTCCTCCAATCCTTACACTTCGGTAGCAGCAGTTATGCAGGCCTCATTGCTTGGGGTGGAGAAGGGCTATGAATTGCCGCCGATGGAGACGGGCGATGGCTTTGACCGCACCGATGCGCGGGAGGGGACAGCGATTGACCTGAAAGGCGCGGTGAATGATCTGGAACGTGATACGGTGCTGGCAGAGGCCGTTGGCGCCGAGCTGGTCGCGAACCATGTCTTTATGAAGCGCAAAGAAGTTCGCAAAACCCGGGACCTTGAAGGCGACGGGATGCGGGACTTCTACGTTCACTTTGTCTAGCGCTTTGTACGGCACGGACGAGACCGGGCTTGATGGCAGGGCTGCTTTTGCAAAAGCAGCCTAGCTCACCATATAGAACAGCCGCGCCGCGGTAGCGGCGCTACGAGAAGCAGCGGGCCCGAAGCATATGCTTCGGGCCCGCCATGGTATCTGGTGGCAGCCGACCTATGGTCGGCTGCGGCGGCGCTTGTGTCTGCGTTAGCGCACCGCCGAAAAGCCTGCGTCCAGGGCGGAAAGGATGCCCTGGACGTCTTGTGCGGTGAGAACCAGCGGGGGCGAGAGGATGATATTGGGGCCGGAAACGCGCACCATTGCACCGTTCTGGTAGGTCACCTCTTGCAGGGTGGCAGTGGTCTGTTTATCGATTGGGCTCTTACTGGCGCGATCTGCCACCAGCTCCATGGCGCACATCAAACCATGGCCGCCACGGACATCGCCGATCAGCGTGTGTTTCTCTTGCAGAGCGAGCAGCCCCTGATGCAACTCCTGGCCACGGGCCGCTGCGTTCTCGGCCACATTCAGGCGCAGGGTTTCCTCCAAACAAGCAAGCGCGGCGGCGGCGCCGACCGGGTGGCCGGAATAGGTGTAGCCATGGCCAATGGCCGCGCGCCCGGTTTTGTCCTGCTCAAACACCTCTGCCACCGCATCCGCGATCATCACTGCACCAAAGGGAAAGTAGCCATTGGTGATGGCCTTGGCGGTGCACATGAAATCAGGCTGCACCCCCCAATGCCGCGACCCGGTCCAAGAGCCTGTGCGACCAAAGGCGGTGATGACCTCATCCGCAATCAGCAGGATGCCGTGCTTGCTGCAGATCTCGCGCACCCCAGGCATGAAGCTTTCATGGGGCGGGATCACTCCGCCAGCGCCCAGGATCGGCTCCATGATAAAGGCCGCGATGGTGCCTGCCCCCTGAAAGGCGATCTCGTCTTCCAGGGCCTGCAGGCAGAGCTGTGCCAGCTTTGCGGGGTCGCTTTCATGAAAGGGATTGCGATAGGTATAGGGGGCCGGGATATGGTAGCAGCCTGGCAGCAGTGGTTCATACTGGGTACGGAAATTGGCATTGCCGTTGACCGAAGCCCCGCCCATGTGGGTGCCATGGTAGCCTTTTTTCAGGCTGAGGAATTTGGTCCGCCCAGCCTCGCCCCGGATTTTGTGATACTGCCGTGCCAGCCGCAGGGCGGTTTCCACCGAATCTGAACCGCCAGAGGTGAAAAAGGCACGGGTCAGCCCGTCCGCCGCGAAAAAATCCTTCAGCACCTCGGCCAGCTGGATCACCTGATCATTACTGGTGCCGCGAAAGGTGGAATAATAGGGCAGCACATCCAGCTGGGCGGCAATGGCGTCTTTGACTGGCTGACAGGAAAACCCAAGGTTGACGTTCCACAGCCCGCCCACGGCATCAATCACTTCGTGACCATCCACATCGCTGATCCGCACGCCGGAGGCGCCGGTGATGATGGTGGGCGGGTTGGCCAGGCTATCGGCGGGATGCGCCATGGGATGCCACAGCGATTTGGCGTTATGTTCCTTGAGGAAATTGGAATCTTTCATTGGCTAAACTCCTGATCGGGTCCAGCGGGGGACCGGGATATCTTGAAAAAGGGCAGTGGTTACAGAGCCGCATCCTGCGGATAATCAGCGGGAGGGCTGCCTCCGATGCGATGGGTGAGGGAGGCCCCGGCCCTGCGCAGGGCGGTGCGAATAGTATCCTGTTGTTGCGGAGACATCCGTGAGGCAGGGGCGGCCACGGCAAGCGCCCCGAGCGCCTTATGGTCTGCACCAAAGATCGGCACCGCATGGGAGTGCACTTCCAGCTCAAAGCTGCCCAGGGTGTCTGCAATGCCAGTCTCGCGGATCTGGGTCAGTTTGGCGCGGATCTCATCAGGATCGACCAGCGTCTTGCTGGTATGCACTTTCAGCGGCTGCGCCAGCACCTGTTCGACAAAGTCCGGATCGGCATAGGCCAGGATCGCGAGGCCAGAGCTGGTAGCATGATAGGTCACGGTCTGGGCGTCATCCATGGTGACCTTGGTGGCATGGCGCGGCGAATAGGCATGGCTGAGGGTCTGCACCCAGGTTTCATGCCCCAAGGACACATGGGTCGTCTCGCCGGTTTCATCGCTCAGCTCGCGCAGGACACGGCGGGACACCGATAGGATCGGGGTTGAGGCTTCGCGCAGCGCTGCCAGGTGCAAAACCTGTGGCCCCAGCCGATAGGCGCGATCGTTTTCCCCCTGTTCCACAAAGCCCGATTCTTGCAGCTCACCCATAAGGCGATAGGCTGTCGCCTTGTTGATGCCCGAGAGGCGAGTGAGGTCGCTCAGGCCGATTTCGGTTCGGTCGGGGGCGAAAAAACTTAACAATGAAAGGGCTTTGCTGACAGTTCCCATATGCCGGTCCGAGCTCCGTTTGGCCAATTGCGCGGCGAGAGTTTGGAAAAGAAAACTCCTGCGTTGATATTTTGTTGACAGATAAGCAAGCGGCCTGTCAATCTAAATTCAAACCAACGGTTCAAATAATGAACCAATCTTGCTGAAACCTCAGCACCAACCGGGAGACTGAAATGAAACTGACCCATCTCGTGAAAGGCGCCGCTGTTGCTGCCGCTCTTGGCCTCAGCGCTGTGGCTGCGCAGGCTGAATATCCAGAAAAACCTGTAAGCTTTATTGTGCCCTGGCCTCCTGGTGATCTGGAGGATGTGCTGACCCGCATGATCGCAGATGATTTTCAGGCCGAATACGGTGTGGCTGCTGCTGTGGTGAACAAACCCGGCGGTGGCGGTGGCCCCTTCCCAGGCGCAATCGAAGTGGCCAATGCGCCTGCGGATGGCTACACGGTTGGCTCTTTTGTGATCGGCGTGCCGGTGATGGGTCATCAGATTGATATCCCGCCGCTGACCCCGGAAAAGTTCGACCCGCTGGGGATCTTCCTCACCTATCCCTTTGTCATCGCCACCTCGGCGGATGCGCCCTATTCTTCGATGGAAGAGCTGGCCGCCTATGCCAAGGACAACGACGTGGCCCTGGGCCATTTTGGCGATGTGCTGACGCCGACGCAGGTAACCAAAGCCTTTGCCAAGAACGCAGGCTTTGAGTGGGGCTCGGATGCGGCTTTTGATGCGTTGGACTGCAATACCCTGGCCTCTGGCGATGCGGATGTGATCAACACCACCCTGCAGCTGATCCTGCCCTGCCTGGATCAGGTCAAGGTTCTGGTCTCAATCACCGATGAACGTATCCCGCTGGTGCCCGACGCGCCCGCCATTGGTGAGCTGGACGCAGGCCTCAACATTGCCCTGTGGAACGGTCTGTTTGTCACCAAGGACACGCCGCAGGATGTGCGCGAAAAAATCATTGCCGTGGCGCAGAAAACCATGATGAGCGAACGGGCGCAGGCCGTGGCAGCGGAAACCGGAGCGCTGGTCTATTGGCAAAGCGCCCCCGACAGCGCCGCCCGCGTGGCGACTGACATTGCCACCATGGCAAAAATCGGCTCGATCCTAGAGTAATACTCCGCACCTTTTGCCGGGGCCAGAACTGGCCCCGGTTCCCGTTTCAGCGCGAAAAAGATCCTCCCAATGACCACGGAACGAGAACGCCGCTTTGTCGGCCCCCGGCGCGGGCAGCTGGTATTTGCCCTTGTGTTTCTTACCCTCTCGGTGCTGCTTTTGGCGCTGATTGGTGAACAGACCACCTGGGTCAAAAAGGCCAAACTCTTTGCCCAGCCCCGGTTCTGGCCAGCCGTGAGCCTGGGCGGAATGGTGCTGCTTGGGGGTTTGCATTTTTACCATCTGCCCTGGCGGCGGGCCTCGCGCTATGACCTGTGGGAGACGCGGCAATGGGGGCGCAGCGCGGAATATGCGCTCTGGTTTATGGGCTATGTGCTTTTGGTTCCCATCATTGGCTATCTGCCCGTAACCCTGATTTTTGTCCCGTTGCTGGCGCGCCGTATGGGCTATCGCAGTCGGTTCATGATGGGAATTAGTCTCGGCTTTGCCCTGGCAGTTGTGCTGCTGTTCAAGGGCGTCTTGTCTGTCCGGATCCCTGGTGCACTGCTCTATGAGTATCTGCCCGGGGCCCTGCGCAACTTCTTTATTCTCTATTTCTAGTCCTCGGGGTTTTTGATGGATCTTATCCTCTCTGCAATCGAAATCCTGATGCGCTGGGACGTGGCGCTGGCGCTGCTTGCGGGCTCGGTTGGTGGGGTGCTGATTGGCGCCATCCCCGGCGTTGGCCCGGCGGTGGCCATCGCCATCCTGCTGCCGGCGACCTTTTCTATGGATCCAATTGTGGGCCTGACAGTACTGTTGGGGATCTATGGCTCCTCGATGTATGGCGGTGCCATCCCGGCGATCCTGATCAATACACCGGGCACTGCAGTGAATGCGCTGACCACCTATGATGGCTATCCGATGACCGCACGCGGTGAGCCGCGTCGGGCGCTGAGCCTGGCTTATTCTGCCAGCTTTTTTGGCGGTGTCTTCTCGGTGATCTGTCTGATCTTGTTTGCGCCGCTGCTGGCCAAGGTGGCGCCGATGTTTGGCAGCCGCGAGATCTTTTTGGCGGCCCTGCTGGGGTTGATCCTGGTGGTGGTGGCCCATCGGGGCCAGGCGCTGATCGCAGGTGCACTGGCCTGTCTGGGGATTTTTCTCAACACCATCGGCATGGAGCCGGTAAAATACACCCAACGCTACACCTTTGATCAGAATTTCTTGGGCAGCGGCGTGAACCTGATCGTGGTGGTTCTGGGGTTGTTTGCGCTGAGCCAGGCCTTTGTGTTGCTGATGGATGAGGACGAAAAGGTTCATATCACCAAGCTGCGCGGCGGCATGTTTCAAGGGCTGCGCGAGCTGGCGCGGCATCCTCGGGTCACCGCCGTTTCAGCCAGCTTTGGCGTTTTGATGGGAATGATCCCCGGGGTTGGTGAATTCACCGCTCAATTCATGTCCTACACCTATGCGCAAAAGTCATCAAAACGGCCGCAGGATTTTGGCAAGGGCTCCTCTGAGGGGCTGATCGCTGCCGAGACCGCCAATAACGCCGTGCCCGCCGCCGCGATGGTGCCTCTTTTGGCCCTGGGCATTCCCGGCGAGGCGCTGACAGCGATGATGCTGAGCGTTTTTTACGTGCATAACGTGGTGCCGGGGCCGGGGCTGTTTCAAAACGACATGGATTTTGTCGTGGCGCTGTATTTGGCGTTGCTGATCCTTAATGTGCTGGTTCTTGGCTTTCTGCTCTTTGCCACTCGCGCCTTGGTGCAGGTGGTGAAGATCCCCAATCGCTTTCTGGGCGTCTGCATCCTGACGCTGAGCTTTGTGGGGGTGTATTCGCTGCGCAATTCCGCCACCGATTGCCTGATCGCGGCGGGCTTTGGTCTCTTTGGCTTTATCCTCAAACGCCTGTCCCTACCGGCGGTGCCGATCATCCTAGGCATGGTTCTGGGTGGCATTATGGAGGTCAAGCTGCGTTCGGGTATGGCCCGGGTCAAGGAGCTGCTGGATTTCATCGACCGACCGATATCGTTCATTCTTTTCATCATCATCATCTTGGTTCTGGCGAGTCATATCCTGCGCGTCTGGCGCGATCGCAAAGAACTGAAGGAGGCCGAATGGCAGAACAAGACCGCATCCACCAGCTTCGGAAAGCTGATGTCGCGCCGCAAAAACTCTTTCTTGAAGGATCGTGGGAAAGAGGTTCGGGGACGCCACTCGAAGTTACTTCGCCGATTGAAGGGGCTGTTCTAACCACGCTTGAGGGCGCCTCTGCAACAGATGTTGAACGCGCTGTCGCTTCGGCGCGGCGGGCCTATGACGATGGCCGTTGGGCGGGGCAGTCCCCCGCCGCACGCAAGAAAGTGTTGCACCGCATCGCTGACCGCATCGAGGCCGAAGCGGTGGAACTGGCGGTGCTGGGTGTGCGCGACAATGGCACCGAATTCAACATGGCGCTGAAGGCCGAACCAGGTTCGGCGGCCGGCACCTTTCGCTATTACGCCGAAGCCCTGGATAAGGTTGCGGGCGAGGTGGCACCGACGCAGCCGGATGTGCTGGGGCTGGTGCATCGCACGCCTGTCGGGGTGGTCGGTGCCATTGTGCCCTGGAACTTTCCGCTGATGATTGGCGCCTGGAAGCTGGCACCGGCTTTGGCCATGGGCAATTCGGTGGTGCTGAAACCAGCGGAAACAGCCTCGTTGACGCTGTTGCGCCTGGCGCAGATCTGCGTCGAGTGTGGCCTGCCGGATGGGGTGTTCAACGTGGTCACAGGCAGCGGCGCCGAGACCGGCGCCGCCTTGGCGATGTCCATGGGCGTGGATGTGCTGACCTTTACCGGATCGGGCGGCACCGGGCGCAAACTGCTGGAGGCCTCGGCGCGGTCCAATCTGAAACGCTGCTATTTGGAACTGGGCGGGAAATCCCCCAATATCGTCTTTGGCGACGCGCCGGATTTGCAAAAGGCGGCCCGGGTTTCCGCCATGGGAATTTTCCGCAACTCTGGCCAGGTCTGTGTGGCGGGATCACGTCTGCTGGTTGAGGCCTCGGTACATGATGAGTTTGTCGCCCTGCTAAAGGCCGAGGCCGAGGCCCTGCGGGTAGGCGATCCACTGGATCTGGGCAATCAGATCGGCGCGGTGAACTCGGAAGAACAGCTGCGGCGCAACCTGTCCTTTATGGATATGGCCCGCGCGGAGGGCGGTCAGGTGATCACCGGAGGCGCGCGCATTCTGGCAGAGACCGGCGGCAGCTATATGGCGCCAACCATCGTCACTCATGTGGCACGCGATCATGCCCTGTTCCAGCGCGAGGTTTTTGGCCCGGTATTGTCGGTCACAAAGTTTGAGACCGAGGCCGAGGCCGTGAGCCTGGCAAATGCCACGGATTTTGGCCTCGCCGCTGGGGTCTGGACTGCGGATCTGTCGCGGGCCCATCGTATGGTCGCGGCTATCCAGGCCGGGGTTGTGCATGTGAACACCTATGGGGGGGCGGATAATACGGTGCCTTTGGGCGGTGTTGGGCAATCTGGCAATGGCCATGACAAATCCCTGCATGCGCTTGATAAATATGTCGATCTGAAGACGGCCTGGATTCAGTTGTGAGGGATGTTGTGAACAGGTTTTGCAGTGCAAAACCTGTGGCCTCCGGCGGAGGTATTTGGAGTAAGATGAAAGCGGGGGCGCCTTGGGCGTTGGGTGGGTGAGATGATGGCTGCAAAAACAATCCTGGTCGCAGGGACCTATGATACCAAAGATGATGAGCTGCATTATCTGGCGGAGATTATTCATGGCCAGGGCGGTCGGGTCTTGTCGATGGACGTGAGCGTCCTGGGGGATCCCAGCCGGCCTACAGATGTCAGCAAGCATCAAGTGGCCGAGGCAGGGGGCAGCTCAATTGAGGCGGCAATTGGCGCGGGTGATGAGAATACCGCGATGCAGATCATGGGCAGCGGTGCTGCGGCTAAGGCGTTGGAACTGTACCGTGCGGGAAGCATTCACGGGGTTGTGGTCTTGGGGGGGACTATGGGGACGGATCTGGCGCTGGATCTCTGCGCTGCCCTGCCCCTCGGGGTGCCCAAATATGTGGTCTCTACCGTTGCGTTTTCGCCGCTCCTGCCGCCGGAGCGGATTCCGGCGGATGTGCAGATGATTCTCTGGTCAGGCGGTCTTTATGGATTGAATTCGATCTGCAAGGCGGCGCTGAGCCAGGCTGCCGGGGCGGTCTTGGGGGCGGCGCGTGCTGTCGAAGCGCCGCGCCGGGAGCGGCCGTTGATTGGCATGACCTCCTTTGGGAAAACGGTACTGCGTTACATGGTGACGTTGAAACCTGCATTGGAGGCCCGAGGCTTTGAGGTGGCGGTGTTTCATGCCACCGGTATGGGGGGGCGCGCCTTTGAAAGCCTGTCCCGTGAGGGGGCTTTTGCGGCGGTAATGGATTTTGCGCCACAGGAGGTTTCTAACCACATGTTTGGCGGGCTCTCGGCGGGGGCGGACCGGCTGACCAATGCAGGTCAGGCGGGTATTCCGCAATTGGTGGCTCCGGGCTGTTACGATCTGGTGGATTTTGTCGGATGGCAGGCCGTTCCCCCGCAGATTGAGGGGCGTCCGACCCATGCGCATAACCGCCTGTTGTCTTCTGCGGTGCTCGAACCGGGGGAGCGTCGCGCTGTGGCGAAGAGCCTGTGCGATAAGCTGTCGCAGGCGCAAGCCCCGGTGGCGTTTGTGCTGCCAAACCAGGGCTGTAACGAATGGGATCGTCCGGGCGGCGAACTGCATGATGCTGAGGGGCTTGCGGCTTTTTGTGATGAGATCCGCAGCCTCTGTCCTGACACCGTTGCGCTGCATGAGCTGGATTGCCACATCAACGATGGGGCATTTTGTGACCGGGTGTTGGAGATCTTTGACGGGTGGATGGCAAGCGGCCTGGTGCGCGCGACGGCGTAGGGTCGGCTGGACTGGCTGACGGAGACGCCCGAACTGGCCATCTGAACTCCAGTCTGAACAGGACAGAGACGATTTTTGCGCGGGCGGAGCTGTGGCAGCGGGCTTTAGAATGTTGCCTGGCGTGGCCCTGACAGTCGCAGGGGCATCGGCGGAAAAGACAAGGAGGGCATCTGTTTAGAGCAGCTGTCCTTTTTTCTGTTGGCGGCCTGGATTTCTCCGTAGTGCAGCATTCCCCAGCGTCGCGCAGGTTTATTGCTTGATCACCGCGATGCTCTTGCCTAAGGTGCCTGCAATTTTGTGGAACTAGGTTCTGCATAGTGGAATTTTTGCACAAGCTGCTCCACCTCCAAGTTGTAGCGGGTGAGCCGAGGTCGTGACGCAGGGTTCTGGATCGCGGTATCGAGCCGGGGCTGGCATGGGGACTTGGCTTGTGCTGAGAATGAAAAAGGACTTAGGGCTAGACCGGACGATTGTTTGGTAGACCTAAAGAGGAGAGGAAATTCGAATGACAGATGCCATCGCATACGAGCGCATTGGGGAAATTGCGGTTCTGAAAGCGCAGAATCCTCCGGTGAACGCGCTGGGCTTTGATATTCGCGAAGGCCTGCTGGCTGGGATCGAACGGGCTGAAAAGGACGGTGTAAAAGCGGTTTTGATCTATGGTGATGGCCGCACCTATTTTGCCGGGGCCGACATTACTGAATTTGGCAAACCCCCACGCGGCATCTTTTTGCCCGACCTCTGCGCACGCATCGAGGCCTCTCCTTTGGTGGTGGTCTCTGCGCTGCACGGGACCGCTTTGGGGGGCGGGCTGGAGGTTGCATTGGCCTCGCATTACCGCATTGCAGTTCCATCGGCGCGGGTGGGTCTGCCCGAAGTGCTGATTGGGGTGATGCCCGGTGCCGGTGGTACCCAGCGTCTGCCACGTTTGATCGGTGTTGAGGCCTCTGTGGATGTCATCACCTCGGGTCGTCAGGTTGGCGCCAAAGAAGCGCTGGCACTGGGTATTCTGGATCGCATCGAAGAGGGTGAGCCGCGCGAGATTGGTCTGGCCTATACTCAGGAATTGCTTGATAGCGGCGCCACCCGTCGCCCCGTGAGCGAAATGCCAGCACCAGAGGCGGTTGATTTCGATGCGCTCTATGACAAGGTTCTGAAAAAGGGCCGTGGCCTGCTGGCGCCTGCGGTTGCGGTGCGCGGTATTCAGGCCTGCTGTGAGCTGCCTTTTGACGCGGGCATGAAGCGCGAGCGCGAATTGTTCATGGAACTGATGGATACTGATCAGCGTCAGGGCATGATCCATGCTTTCTTCTCGGAGCGCGCTGTCAGCAAGCTGCCTGAGCTGAAAGGCATTGCCCCGCGTGCGCTGGCGTCGATTGGCGTTATCGGTGGTGGCACCATGGGTGCAGGTATTGCTACCGCAGCACTGCTGGCCGGCCTTCCGGTGGTGATGCTGGAGATGAGCGACGAGGCGGCAGAGGCCGCAAAAGGCCGCATCGCGGGCAATTTGCAGGGCGCCTTGAAGCGCGGCAAGATTTCCGAAGCGCAATTCACCCAGCTCACCGAAGAGGCGCTGACCCTGGCCACCGACTATGACGCCTTGAGCGATGTGGATCTGGTGATCGAGGCGGTCTTTGAAGAGATGAGCGTCAAGAAAGTGGTGTTTGGCAAGCTGGATGCGGTCTGCAAGAAGGGCGCGATCCTGGCCTCCAACACCTCCTATCTGGATGTGAATGAAATTGCCGCCTGCACTTCGCGTCCTGAGGATGTGATCGGGCTGCACTTCTTCTCGCCCGCGCATGTGATGAAGCTGCTGGAAATTGTTGTGGCAGACAAGACTGCGCTGGACGTGGTTGCCACCGGCTTTGCCCTGGGGCAGCGGCTGAAAAAGATCTCGGTGCGCGCTGGCGTTTGCGATGGCTTTATCGGCAACCGTATTTTGGCTACCTATCGCAAGGCGGCTGACCATATGGTGCTGGATGGGGCCTCACCCTATCAGATCGACAAGGCGCTGACTGATTTTGGCTTTGCCATGGGGCCCTTTGCCGTGGCGGATCTGGCCGGGCTCGACATTGGCTGGGCGGTGCGCAAACGCAAACGGGCCGAAGGCATGGACCCGCGCGATCGTGACAGCGAATATATGGATAAGGTCTGCGAAGCTGGCAACTTTGGCCAAAAGACCGGCAAGGGCTATTACATCTATGAGGCCGGTAAGCGCGGCGGCACGCCAAACCCAGAAGTCACCGATTTGATTGCGGCGGAACGGGCGGCAAAAGGCATCACGCCCCGGGCCTTTACCGATGACGAAATTGTCACTCGTTATATGGCGGCAATGGTCAATGAGGCCGCCAAGGTTGTGGGCGAAGGCATCGCCCGCCGCCCGCTGGATGTCGATATGACCCTGCTGTTTGGCTATGGCTTCCCGCGTTACCGGGGTGGGCCGCTGAAATGGGCCGATATGGAAGGCTTGGACAAGGTTCTGGCCACGATCAAAAATGGTGCGCAGGAAGATGACTATTTCTGGGAGCCTGCGCCCCTGCTCGAAAAACTGGTGGCTGAAGGCCGCTCCTTTGATGATCTCAACAAGGAATAAAGCAAATGAAACAAGTCGTTATTGTCTCGGCCGCCCGTACCGGGTTGGCTAAGTCCTTCCGGGGATCCTTCAACATGACCCATGGGGCCACCATGGGTGGTGCTGCGGTTGAGGCTGCCATGGCGCGCGCCGGGATCGAGGGCGCGGAAATCGAAGACTGCATCATGGGCTGTGGCGCTCCCGAAGGGGAAACCGGATCCAACATCGCGCGTCAGATCGCCCTGCGCGCAGGCCTGCCGGTAACCGTATCGGGCATGACCGTGAACCGGTTCTGCTCGTCCGGTTTGCAGACCATCGCGCTGGCGGCTCAGCAGATTATCTGCGAAGGCGCAGGTCCCATGGTTGCCGGCGGGGTCGAAAGCATCTCGATGGTGCAACCAAAGGTGCGCGCGGCTCCTGAGGCCTGGCTGCAGGAACACAAGCCCGCTGTCTATATGACCATGATCGAGACCGCCGATATCGTGGCGCAGCGCTATGGTATCAGCCGCGAAGAGCAGGATGCTTATGGTCTGCGCAGCCAGCAACGCATCGCTGCGGCGCAGGAGGCAGGTCTTTTTGCTGATGAAATCGTGCCAATGACCACCACCATGGCGGTCAAGGACAAGGAAACCGGCGAAATCTCGATGAAAGAGGCGCTGGTGGATCGGGACGAATGCAACCGCCCCACCACCACGCTGGATGGTCTGGGCAGCTTGGCGCCGGTTCGCGGTGACGGCAACTTTGTCACCGCAGGCAACGCCAGCCAGCTGTCTGATGGTGCCGCCGCGGTGGTCCTGATGGACTCCAAAGAGGCCGAGAAGCGCGGGCTCGAGGCCATGGGCGCCTTTAAAGGCTTTGCGGTTGCAGGCTGTGAGCCAGACGAGATGGGCATTGGTCCGGTCTTTGCCGTTCCACGTCTGCTGGAGCGCCACGGCCTGACCGTGGACGACATCGACATCTGGGAGCTGAACGAAGCCTTCGCCAGCCAGGCGCTCTATTGCCGCAATCGCCTGGGCATTGATGACGAGAAATGCAACGTCAACGGCGGCTCGATCGCCATTGGCCACCCCTTTGGCATGACCGGTGCGCGGATGACCGGCCATATCCTGCGTGAAGGCAAACGTCGCGGGGCCAAACTGGGCGTTGTCACCATGTGTGTGGGTGGCGGCATGGGGGCCGCAGGCCTGTTTGAGATCTACTGATCTAAAGCGTTTAATCTAGCAAAGGAGCGCCCATATGCCCCATCGAGGGCCATATGGGCGCGCCCCGGCCTGCGGACCGGGGGGCGGCTTTCTGGGAGGAAGCACCAAATGGATCTGAATTACTCAGTTGAAGAGCAGGCGTTTCGCGCCGAAGTGCAAGAGTTTCTGGCACAGAAATTGCCAAAGGAAATGTCTGACGCCATTCGCGTCGGGCGTGAGCTTGGCAAAGAAGGCCATGAGAAATGGCATGGCATTCTGAACGACCAGGGTTGGCTGGCGCCGAACTGGCCCAAGGAATTTGGCGGCTGCGAGTGGAACGCGGTACAGCGCCATATCTTTGAGGAAGAATGCTGCCGCGCCAATGCGCCCCGCATTGTGCCTTTTGGCTTGGCGATGCTGGCGCCGGTGTTGCAGAAGTTTGGCTCCAAGGAACAGCAAGATCACTATCTGCCCCGCATTCTGTCTGGCGAAGACTGGTGGTGTCAGGGCTATTCCGAGCCCGGTGCCGGATCGGATCTGGCCAGCCTGAAGACCCGCGCTGTGCGTGAGGAGGACCACTATGTGGTCAACGGCCAGAAAACCTGGACCACCCTGGGCCAATACGCCAATTGGATTTTCTGTCTGGTGCGCACGGATCCGGATGCGAAACAGCAATCCGGGATCTCTTTCCTGCTGATCGACATGGACACACCGGGTATCGAAGTACGTCCGATTATCCTGCTGGACGGCACCCACGAGGTGAACGAAGTCTGGTTTACGGACGTCAAAGTTCCGGTGGAAAATCTGGTGGGTGAGGAAAACAAAGGCTGGACCTATGCCAAATATCTGCTGACCCATGAGCGGACCAATATCGCCGGTGTTGGCTTTAGCAGTGCTGGCCTGGAGGCGGTGAAACGCATGGCTCGCAGCCAGATGCATCGCGGCCGACCTCTAAGTGAGAACCCGCATTTTGCCGCCCGTGTGGCGCGGGCCGAGATCGATCTGATGGCCATGTCCACCACCAACCTGCGGATCATTTCGCGCGCCGCCTCTGGTCAGGCGCCAGGGGTTGAAAGCTCGATGCTCAAGGTGAAGGGCACAGAAATCCGTCAGGAAATCAACGACTTGGCACGTCGCGCAGCGGGTGCCTATGCGATGCCATTTGTTTCGGAGGCGCTGGAAGGCGGCAATGAGCCCGACATGGGGCCGGAAGGCAGCGCCGCTGCCGCTCCGCAGTATTTCAACAATCGCAAACTTTCGATCTTTGGGGGCTCCAACGAGGTCCAGAAGAACATCATTGCCAAAGTCAAACTGGGAGGCGGGGCATGAACTTTGATCTGACAGAAGAACGTCAAATGCTGCAGGACAGCCTGCGTCGGTTCCTGCGGGACAACCAGGACGGGCTGCGCGCCAGCACGCGTTTGGGGGATGCAGAAAACGCTCTCGGGTTTGATGCTGGGATCTGGGGCAAACTGGCTGAGCTGGGCGTCATCGGTGCCCTGTTCAGCGAAGAAGACGGCGGTTTTGCCGGCGCGGGTTTTGACCTCACCACCGTGTTTGAAGAGCTGGGGCGCGCCGGTGCCGTAGAGCCGCTGCTGGACACAGCCATTCTGGGCGGTGGCTTGATCGCGGCCCTGGGCAATGAGACGCAAAAAGAACTGGTGGAGCAGGTGATTGGTGGCGAATTGCACCTGGCCCTGGCCCATGGTGAACCCAACAGCCGCTATGATCTGGCGCAGGTGGAAACCACCGCACAGGTTGAGGGCGACGACATCGTTCTCACCGGGCGCAAGGCCGTTGTGATCAATGCTGAAGCCGCCGACTACCTGATTGTCTCGGCACGCGAGTCCGGTGCTGCCGCAGACGAAGAGGGGATCTCTTTGTTCCTGGTGCCACGTGACAGCGCTGGCCTGTCGCTGCGCGGCTATGCGCTGCTGGCCGGTGGCCGGGCGGCTGAGGTCGATATCGACGGGTTGCGTCTTTCTGCGGATGCGCGACTGGGCGCAGGGGGCTCTGCCTATGGGGCGCTGAAACGGGCGAGCAACCGCGCCGAGGTGGCGCTGGCTGCCGAAACGCTGGGCGCGATGGAAGCGGCAACCGAGTTGACGCGGGAATACCTGCTGACACGGCAACAGTTTGGGCGGCCAATTGGCACGTTCCAGGCCTTGCAACACCGGATGGCCACCCTGCTGATCGAGCTGGAACAGGCCCGCTCTGCGGTGATCAATGCTGCGGGGTACCTGGACTCTTCTGCTGCAGAACAGGCCTTGCAGATTTCAGCGGCACGCAACCTGATTGGCCGCGCAGGCCGTTTGGTCGCTGAGGAAAGCATTCAGCTGCATGGTGGTATTGCCATGACCGAAGAGTATGAGCTGGCCCATATCGCCAAGCGCATCGTGATGGCGGACCACCGGTTTGGTGACACCGATACTCAGCTGGAGCGTTTTATTGACCAAAGCGCGGCCTGAGGCAGATCAAGCTGAAACGGGCCAGTGTGACGCTGGCCCGTCAGAAACCGACCTTACTTTTCAGATCGAAGACCCGGGCGTTCAGCAACTGGTGGGGTACAAAACGACAATCGACCGGCGGGATGGGTCCTGCCGGGTGACTTTGGATTTGCAGCCACCTCACCTGAACCGCCATGGCATCCTGCACGGCGGTATCGTTGCGACGGTTCTTGACGTGGTCTGCGGCAATACCGCCTCGCAGTTTTTTGATCCTGAAAACCATGCCGCTCTGGTCACTGTATCGCTGACGCTGTCCTATGTGGCGGCGGTGCGTCAGGGGCGGATTACCGCCACGGCACGGGTCACCGGCGGTGGCGCCTCCATTGCGCATCTCTTGGGCGAACTGCACGACGAGGAAGGTCGGCTTCTGGCCACTGCAACGGGCGTGTTCAAAAGGATTCGCAAATGACTGTTTTGGCCCGACTGGAAGACCAGGGCGATCGCGCTGTTGTGGTGAACATGAATGCCACCCGTCGCGGCGCCCTGTCGCCAGATCTCTATGCTGCGATCAATGACGCGGTGGCCCTGGCGCAAGAGCCGCGCATTCGCGCCATTTTGCTGACATCTGAAGGCGGCTTTTTCTGTGCGGGCGGGGATCTGAACGTCTTGATCGAACGGCGCACCCTGACTGAGGCGCAGCGGCGCGACAAGGTGGATGAGCTGCACGGGATGATCCGGGGGCTGCGCGCAGCCCCGGTGCCGGTGATTGCCGCCGTTGAGGGTGGCGCCGCAGGCGCTGGCCTGTCGCTGGCCCTGGCGGCGGATCTCATCGTGGCTGAGGCAGGCATCAAGTTCACCGCGGCTTATGTCAAGGCGGGGCTGGTGCCGGATGGGGGCCTGACCTCTGCTTTGGCACGCATGCTGCCACGTCCGCTGGCAATGGAGATGTGTCTTTTGGCACGTCCGGTGACGGCGGAACGGATGCAGGCGCTGGGGGCGGTAAACCTGGTGGTGCCCGGCGATCAGGTTCTGGCCTCGGCACAGGCGCTGGCAGATACTCTGGCCAAGGGACCACCTCAGGCACAGCGGATGATCCGTCACATGATGTCTGAGGCCTATGAGACCAGCGAGTCAGCGCAGCTGGACCGCGAGCGCAACGCTATGGCAGAGGCGGCTGGCGCAGCCGAGGCTGGCGAGGGGATCGCGGCATTTTTGGAAAAACGCGCGCCGGAATTTGGCGCGACATAGCCCTGGGCTGGAACTGCTGTGCGGCAGTACAGGGCGGAAGACACACAAACAAAAACAGGTGGGGAGCTGCGGTGATGAATTACTGGCATGATCTATTGGCAGCGCAGGCAAAGGCGCGTCCTGAGGCTGCAGGATTTTCCGACAGTGTCGGCGTGAGCTGGAGTTATGGGGCGCTGGCAACGGCGGTGGCAGAGCTGTCACAGGTGATCACGCAGGCGGGCGTTCGGCCCGGCGACCGGGTGGTGGTGCTGGCAGAAAACTGCTGTGCGGTGGTGGCGGCGCTTTTGGCAAGCTCGCAATGTGGCGCCGTGGCGGTTCCGGTGAATGCCCGGATGAGCAGCGGAGAAGTGGACCGTATCCTGGATCATGCCCGCCCTGTGGTGGTGTTGATCTCGACCCAGATCGAAGGCAGTGCGCAGACCCATGCAACCCGATTGGGTGCAGAGGAAATTACCGGCTCTTTTGGCGCAATGCATATGGCCTGCCCTTACCCAAGTTCTGGCGATGCGCCCGCAGATGCTGCTGTGCTGCTCTATACCACGGGCACCACTGGCGCCCCCAAAGGCGTGATGCTGACCCATAAGAACCTGCTTTATGGTGGCAAGGCCTCTGCAGAGCTGCGCGATATGGTGCCGGGGGATGTGATTTATGGGGTTTTGCCGATGACCCATGTTTTTGGTCTGGCATCAGTGATGACAGCCTCGCTTTATATCGGCGCGGAGGTTTTGCTGGAGGCGCGGTTCTCGGCTGAAAAGCTCTATCAGGCACTGCGTCGGGGGGTGACCCGGTTGTCGGCGGTGCCGCAGATGCATGCTCTGGTGATGCAATTTGCCAAGGAACAGGGGCTGGACCGGCTTGATAGTCCGGTGTTGCAATATGTGTCCTCCGGGGCGGCGCCGCTCGACCCGGATTGGAAGCGACGGGCCGAGGCCTTTTATGGTGTGGCCCTGCAAAACGGCTATGGCATGACAGAAGCCACGGCCGGGGTGTGCGCCACCAAGAACAGCAGCCCCGGAAATCCGGATATCTCGGTTGGGCCGCCCCTGCCTGGTGTCGAGGTGCGCATTGATGAAAGCGTTGCGGGTGGCGGCGAGGGCATTGGCGAGGTGCTGATACGCGGTGATAATGTAATGCTGGGGTACTACCGCAATCCGGAAGAGACGGCGCTGGTGCTGGATCAGGACGGCTGGCTGCGCAGTGGCGATCTGGGACGGCTGGACGCCCAGGGTTTTTTGCATATCGAGGGTCGCTCGAAAGAGTTGATCATCCATGGTGGCTTCAATGTATTCCCACCAGAGGTCGAAGCCGCGTTGAATGCCCATCCGCAAGTGGTGCAATCCGCAGTGGTCGGGCGGCGCGGCAAGGGCGATGAGGAGGTTCTGGCCTTTGTGCAGGTTTCACAAGACGACCAGCCTGATGTGGCCGACCTGATGCAATTCGTGCGGGGGCAGCTGGCTGGATACAAATGCCCGGCGCAGATCGTTTTGACAGAGGTCTTGCCGGCGGCGCCTACCGGCAAAATTCTGAAACATAAGCTGTTGGAGCATTTTGCCCAGCAGCTTCGGTGATGTCGCGCGACGGCTTTAACAGGAAAGGCGAGGGGCAGTGCCCTCGCCTTTGATCATGGTGGTTAGAAGTCTTGCCATTTACCGTCGTCGCTGTCGGCCGGCCCATTGACCTGTTGTTGAACCACCTCTTCCCCCCAGTCCAGATAGTCATGGGCAATGACGGGGTCTGTGGTTGCAGCCTTGGCCAGCGGTGGTTTGGCAGTTCGCGGCGCGCCCAGAGTCTGAAACCCAGCAACCACTTCTGTGAGTTTTTGCGCGTCTGCCTTGAGCAGATGGCCCGCTGCGGTGGATTCTTCAACCATGGCGGCGTTTTGCTGGGTCACCTGATCCAGCTGGGTGACGCCAATATTGATCTCGGCCAGGCCGGTGGATTGCTCAACCGCCCCTTCGGTAATACCTGAGACCAGCTCGGAAATCTCGTTGACCCGCCCGACAATGGAGTTGAGCGCCTGGCCTGCTTTGCCAACCAGATCAACCCCGCGGCCAACCTGTTCGGCGCTGGCGCCAATCAGTGCTTTGATCTCCATCGCCGCCTCAGAGGAGCGCTGCGCCAGCCCCCGGACCTCGGCGGCAACCACTGCAAAGCCCCGTCCGGCTTCGCCAGCGCGGGCGGCTTCAACCCCTGCATTCAGCGCCAATAGGTTGGTCTGAAAGGCGATGTCATCAATCACGGTGATAATCTGGCCGATATGGCTGGAGGAGTCGGAAATTTCGGTCATGGCGGCGACGGCATTGGCGACCACTTCACCGCTGCTACGGGCCTCATTCTTGGCCTCATCCATGGTTGTCTCGACACTGCGGGCCCCATCAGCGGCCGCCTTGACCGAGGCGGTCATCTGGTCCAGCGCTGCAGCGGTCTGTTCCAGGGTTGCTGCTTGGCTTTCGGTACGGTGCGACAGATCATCAGAGGCCTGGCTGATTTCGGTGGCGCCATTGCCAATTGATTCCGAGGCTTCGATCACCTGGGCAACTGTGACCGAGAGGGTATCAATGGTCTGATTGAAGTTCTGGCGGAGTTTTTCGTGGGCCCCGGAAAACTCTACAGTAATCGGCTGGGAAAAATCACCGCGTGATAGCCTGACCAGCCCGGAGCTGAGATGCTGTACCACATCGTGTTGTTCCTGTTGCAGTGCGGCGCGACGTTCTTCGCCGACGCGGGCCTGTTGCAGATCGCTTTGCAATTCGACCAGCGCCTTGCCGATCTTACCGATTTCATCCTTGCGGCTTGCCGATGCGACCTCGGTGTTCAGATCGCCAGAAGAAACCGCAGCAATATCTGCGCAAACGCGGTCAATTGGCCGGATTACCGAGCGGGCAACCGAAATGCAGACTGCCAGAAGAACCGCACTCATCACAGCCAAACCGATGAGTATGTTCCGCGACAAGGCCTGTGTATTGGCCAGTATGGGATCAAGATTTCGGCGGACTTCGATGACGCCGCGCAGATCGCCCAGCTGCCAGTCGGTTTTGGGCGACCCTGCCACCGTGTTGTGACAGGCGACACAGACTTCCGAAGTCATCTGGTCCGCAACCGCCACCCGCAGAAAGGTGCTGCCATTGACCACTGCGGTCTGTTCAAAACTGCGCGCGGGGTCATTTGACAGGGCGTCCCAAGCCTCCTCCATGAAAGCGTCTGATGGGCGGTCGGCCCGGTTTTCAAATGGAAAGGGACTGTAAAGGGAGAAATTGATCTGTTCCCCAGCAACCAGTTCGCTGACGTCGTGCACCATTGTGGCTGGCAGAGGAATGACGTTTGGGTCGTTTTGGTGATCAATTCCCAAAGACAGGCTGCCGGAGGCCTTTGCGTCGCTCACCACGAATTTTGTATAATAGCTGCGCAGTGTCTTGACCTGGCCTGCGGTTTCAACAGCGGCTTCGGTTGCAGCTGAAATTGCATTATTGCGCATGGCGGAGGGAAGGAGCAGCCCCGCGAGCAGAAGACCCAGGCACAGGCACAGGGGGATGGGCACAACCAACTTGAACAAGAGAGAGTCTTTATTCACCTAAACGAACCTTCTATTCTCTAGGGTGCTTCCAGCGGAGCAACCGGTATTCGGCGGTTGCAAAACAGACGGCGAAACACTGCCAAACCTTAAACGACAGGTTCAAGGTGACTTGATTCGGTTAATTTTCCTGAAAATTGAATTTGTATTGCCACGACCCTCCTGCAACCAGGGGGATAGGTCGGTGCAGACGCGCAAACGCTGGGGCGACTGGGGGCCTGTCACAGGGGCAGGTTAGCCTGCGATCTTCAATCCGGTTTTGCTAAATCAAAAAGAGCGGCCCAAAAGGACCGCTCTGATACCGTAAACAACAGCCCATGGGCAACGATGCCCGGTGCCACAGAGCCGGGCGTGACACACATGTGGTCTCTTGTCCTGCGCGGTGCGGTCAGGCCCAGTGACCCTCGGCTGCGGCGCGGATAAGACGCATGTTTTCGCCATAGACCTCGGGGTTAGACACCGAGCCGCCCTTGAACACAGCCGAGCCTGCAACCAGAACATCAGCGCCGGCCTCAACAACCAATGGCGCGGTCTTGGGGTCTACGCCGCCGTCGATTTCGATATGTACCGGGCGGTCACCGATCATCTGGCGCAATTGACGAACCTTGGCCGTCATGTCGATGAATTTCTGGCCGCCAAATCCTGGGTTTACCGTCATCACACAGATCAAGTCGGTGAGATCCAGCAGAGGGGCGACCGCTTCGGCGGGGGTGCCGGGGTTCAGCGCCACACCTGCTTTCATGCCTGCGGCACGGATCGCCTGCAGGGTGCGGTGGATATGCGGACCTGCCTCGATATGGGCGGTGAGCACATCGGCACCAGCATCGGCGTAGGCGTCGATATAGGCATCGACCGGAGAGATCATCAGATGCACATCCATCACGGTTTTTACATGCGGGCGGAAGGCTTTGACCGCCATGGGGCCAAAGGTGAGGTTGGGCACAAAATGGCCATCCATCACATCCACATGCACCCAGTCAGCGCCCTGGGCCTCGATGGCCTGAATTTCCTGGCCAAAATTGGCAAAGTCAGCAGAGAGGATGGAGGGGGCAATCTTGATCTTGCGGTCAAAGGACATCGGGCGGTTTCCTTTTGGAAAGACAATAGAGGAGTGTTCAGCCGCCATATAGCTGCTTGCTGGCGCTCTGCACAGGGGCTGTTTGCCGAGTCAAATCAATGACATTTACAAAAGCTTCATTCCTTTGACACAAATCGTTTGAGTGCCAGCCTTAGTCAATGCCCGAAACGAGAGGGACCGACTGTGCTGCGTATCGATAAATTGACGAAACGTTTTGGTGACAAGATTGCGGTGGATGCCGCGACATTGGACATCGACAAACCTTGCATGATCGGGGTGATTGGGCGGTCAGGTGCCGGCAAGTCGACCCTGTTGCGGATGATCAACCGCCTGTCCGATGCCAGCGAAGGCCGCATCCTGTTTGAAGACCGCGAGATTACCGGCCTGCGGGGAAATGCGAAGCGCGCCTGGCAGTCGGACTGCGCGATGATCTTTCAGCAGTTCAATCTGGTGCCTCGTATGGATGTGGTCTCCAACGTGCTGCACGGCACGCTCAATCGCCGCTCCACCTTTGCCACCATGTTCAATCTGTTCCCGATGGATGACATCCACCGGGCGATCGACATTCTGGACCGTCTCGGCATTGCCGAACATGCCGCCAAACGGGCCGAAGCCCTGTCTGGGGGGCAACAACAGCGTGTCGCCATTGCCCGCGCGCTGATGCAAGACCCCAAGATCATTCTGGCGGATGAGCCGATTGCCTCGCTGGATCCGATGAACGCACAGACCGTGATGGAGGCGCTGCGCCGCATCCATGAAGAAGACGGGCGCACGGTGATTGCCAACCTGCACACGCTGGATACGGCACGGCGCTACTGCGACCGGGTCATCGGCATGCGCGATGGGCGCATCGTCTTTGACGGGCTGCCGGAACAGCTGACCACAGGTGTCGCCCGTGAGATCTATGGCGCTGATGCCAGTTTCTCGGAAGCGGCGACCTCGACCGAGATCGACACCCTGGATGCCACCATCCGGGCTGAGATGGCGCAAGCCTGAACAACCGAACCATCCAATTTCATCACCCGTACCCGATGGGGGGGCGGGAAAACTTAACCGGAGAAAAAAGATGAAAAAACTGCTGCTGGCCGCTCTGGCCTCGACTGCTTTGACCACACCTGTCATGGCCGAAGAAATCACTCAGTTCCGCATTGGTCTCCTGGGCGGCGAGAACGCTCAGGACCGTTTGAACAACAACGAATGCCTGCGCGCCAAAACCGAAGAGCTGCTGGGTGTTGAAACCAAGCTGTTTGCCCCTGCCGACTATAACGGTGTTATCCAGGGTCTGCTGGGCGGCACCCTCGACATGGCGTGGCTGGGTGCCTCCGGTTATGCAAAAACTTACCTGTCCGACCCAGAAGCGGTTGAGCCAATCCTGGTTAAAGTCAACGAGGACGGCGGCTACGGCTACTACTCGGTAGGCTTTGCGCGCGCCGACAGCGGCATCACCTCGCTGGAAGACATGCAGGGCAAAGTTTTTGGCTTTGGCGACCCTAACTCGACCTCCGGCTTCCTGATCCCGTCGATCGAGATCCCTGAAATCACCGGTGCCACCATGACCTCGGGCGATTACTTTGGCGAAGTCAAATTCTCCGGCGGTCACGAGCAGACCATCGTTGGCGTCAACAATGGCGATTTTGACGGTGGTGTGACCTGGGCTGACGGTCTGGGCAACTGGGAAGACGGCTACAACTCTGGCGCCCTGCGTCGCGCTGTGGATGCCGGCCTGGTTGACATGAACGACCTGGTGCAGATCTGGCAGTCCAAGCCAATCCCAGAAGGCCCAATCGTTCTGCGCAAAGACCTGCCAGAAGACGTCAAAGTCAAGTTCACCGCCTTGATGGCTTCGCTGCCCTCAATGGATCCTGAGTGCGCCTATGGTGTGCTCTCCGGTGAGGCCAAAGGCGTTATGCCAATCGGTCACGACGCCTACCAGGCAATCATCGAAGCCCGCAAGCTGAAGTCCAACTAAGACTTCCACGTGGTTCTTTCTTCGGGGTCCGGGCAGCAATGTCCGGACCCCGTTTCCCAGTGATCGACCGGCCCGGAGCGGCCCTGGATCACAGTTTCCCAAATCAGGACGGCAACGATGGCAGATCTGACCGCAGCGCCCCTAACGACGGCCGATATTCGCGCCCAATATGGCGAGATGACCCGGCGCAAGCGTCTTTATGGCGGCATAATTTTGGTGGTGTTTGTCGCCTTGATGATGGCAGGGTTCCGTACCGCTGACGGCCGCAATGCTGGCTCGTTTTATGACGGTATCACCCATGTTTTCGACTACCCGAACGAAGTTCTGGCGGAAGCCAGCGAGAAAGTTACAGAGCTCCCCGGTCATCTGGTCAACTTTTTTCCAGCCCTGATCGAGACGCTGAATATCGCCGCTGCCTCTACCCTTGTGGGGCTGGTCTTTGGCACCCTGTTGTCGCTGTTGTCGACCCATGGCATGGCGCCCTGGCCGCGCCTTATCCCGCTGTTTCGCCGGATCATGGATATCTGTCGCGCCATTCCTGAAATTGTCATCGCCCTGGTCCTGATCTTCCTGCTTGGTGGCGGCCCGGTGCCTGCGATGATTGCCATTGCAATCCACACCGCTGGCGCCCTGGGCAAGCTGTTCTCCGAAGTGAATGAAAACGCCTCGCTGAAACCTGTCGAGGGGCTTGAATCCGTTGGCAGCAGCTGGGGGCAGCGGATGTGGCTGGGTGTCATCCCGCAGGTGGGGCCAAACTATGTGAGCTACGCCCTGTTGCGGTTTGAAATCAACATTCGCGCCTCGGCCATTCTGGGTTTCGTTGGCGCTGGCGGCATTGGCTACGAGCTGAAAAACGCCATGTCCTGGGGCCAGGGCCGCTACGATGAGGCCGCCGCCATTTTCCTGTTGTTGTTTATCACCATCGTCGTGGTCGATCAGATCTCGAGCGGCATGCGTGACCGTTTGATCCATGGAGCCAAGGCATGACCATTCTAGAGGCCGACCTGACCCCCGCGACTTTGAAACAGGACATGGACCGCCTGTTTTTCAAAAAGAAACTGCTGAATTTTGCCGTGCCCGCCCTGATCCTGGTCTATATGGGTTATGTCTTTGTGGCCTTTGACATGGCAGGCCTGTGGCAGCGGGTCAGCTGGCAGAACGCCCAGACCCTGGTGAGCGACACCTATAGTTACAAAACCCATGTGACGCGGGACAACCGCGATGGCTCGGTCTCGGTGGCCATTGAGGGCGAGCGCAAAGGTGCCTATCCCGAAGGTGACAGCCCAGCCTGGGTTTCTCTGGGTGAGACCGCAGGGGCTGAGACTGCGATTGATCTGGAAAACGGTCATCTGGTGCGCTTTGGTGCTGAAAGCATTGAATATGACATTCCGGGCTATGGTCTGGTCCGCGCGACCCCGACCCGCGCCAAAGGTGTCCAGGCAGAATTGCCCGCTGGCGCTGTGCCAGACTGGATCAGTGTGTCCAAGAACCGTCTGGCGATCAAAACCGATGCCGGTCGCCTTACTGTCACCCGCAACCGCGCTGAGGTCTTTCGGTATTTCAACGGCTGGGAGCTGTTCTTTTTCACCCTCGACAGCCCCTATCATGGGCTGAGCATCGGCGAGGTGCTGACCCGCGCGGCATCAGGCGAAGCCGGGGCAATCCTGAATGATTTCTGGAACAACAAGATGTGGCGCCATAGGGATGTTGCCTGGGCCATCGCCGAGACACTGCTGATGGCCTTCCTCGGCACCATTGGTGCGGGTATCATTGCCCTGCCGCTGGCCTTTATTGCCGCGCGCAACTTTTCGCCCTTTGGCCCGCTCAGGTTTGTTGCACGCCGGTTCTTTGACTTTTTGCGCGGCGTGGACTCGCTGATCTGGACCGTGGTCCTGGCACGCGCCTTTGGCCCCGGTCCTTTGACGGGTGCCCTGGCCATTCTGGTGACGGATACCGGCACCTTCGGCAAGATTTTCTCGGAAGCCCTGGAAAATGTCGATGAGAAACAGATCGAAGGCATTGCCTCCACTGGGGCAAAACCGGCGCAGCGCTATCGCTTTGGAGTGATCCCGCAGATCACTCCGGTGCTGCTGAGCCAGCTGTTGTATTTCCTGGAATCCAACACCCGCTCTGCCACCATCATTGGGGCAATTACCGGGGGCGGTATCGGCTTGCTGCTGACCCAGGCGATCATCACCCAAAAGGACTGGGAAGAGGTGGCCTATTACATCGTGTTGATCATCTTGATGGTGATGATGATGGATTGGTTGTCGGGCTGGCTACGCCGTCGTCTGATCAAGGGCGAGGGTGGCAAGACCAAGCGCAAGGCACGCGCTGATGGCAAGGCCTTCCTGCTGCCCTGAAGCGAAAGACCCCGTCTTGACGTAACACCCCTTGCCATTCCATCGGAGTGGCGAGGGCCAATATTGGAAAGTGCCCCGATGCCGAAACTCTCCCCAGAGACCCCGTTTATTCACCCCGAATGCCAGATCAGCGACAGTCGTTTTGGTGCCTATGTTGAGATTGGCGCAGGCAGTCGCGTGGCCAATAGTGATATTGGCGACTATTCCTATTGTGACCGTAACTGCGATATCGCCAATGCGCAGGTGGGGAAATTCTCCAATATTGCCAGCGCCACCCGGATCGGGGCCACGGATCATCCGATGGAAAAGGCCTCGCTGCACCACTTCCATTATCGGTCTGCATCGTATTGGGATGATGTCACCGATGATGCGGATTGGTTTGCCCATCGCGCCAGTCGGCGGGCGCAGATTGGCCATGATACCTGGATTGGCCATGGTGCTTTGATCAAGCCAGAGGTGACCATTGGTCATGGGGCTGTTGTTGCTTCCGGCTCGGTGGTGACCAAGGATGTGGCGCCGTATACGATTGTTGGTGGCAACACGGCGCGGCTGATCCGGCGTCGCTATACAGCGCTGGTGGCTGATCAAATGATGCAGCTGGCCTGGTGGGACTGGGACCACGCCCGCCTGCGCACCTGCCTGCCAGATTTCCGTAAGCTCACCGCAGAAGCTTTTCTGGAAAAATATGCCTGAGGGCTGCGCCGGGTTTTTGGCAAACCTGTGTCGCGCAGATATCTCCTGCTAAACGGAGCAAGGGGGAGCTCCCGCCCCCGCAGGGGCAGCTGGCTTTGCCAGCGACCCCTTGGCGGCCTTGGGCCCGGCGCCGCTACGCGGCGCAAAAAAACAAGATCTGCTGAGAGGTCCTTAAGGGGCAGGTTTGCCCCGCAAGGACCCTGTCTAGTTTATTGGATCAGAGACACCTCAAGGGTAAACCCTGCCTTTCGGCAGGGCCGCGTTGCGGCCCTTGACCTGTCTCTTCTGAAAAAAAGAGTTCGGCGCCGCGTCAGCAGCGCTGGGCCCAACGGGAGAAGATCCCGCAAGGATCTATCGACGGGCGGGAGAGCTCCCTTACTGGGGGAGGTCAGTCTTCCGGGGTGACATGAATGGCGAACTGTTCGAGCCCTGCTGATTGCGGTTCGATGCTGCGGAAGCTCTCTCTCACACCGGCGTCGCTGAGCTCGCGTGCGACGGTGAGCAGCGTGTTGGGCGGGTTTTCAGCGCAGAGATCGCGCATTTGTGTCAGCTCTTCAGTGGCCACAGGGCGGGCGCTGGCAAGATCCGGGGCGCCATAGAAGTCTACAAAATGCTGAGCCAGAACATCAGTCAGCTCCTCCAGCTCAGCCTCCTCAATCTGGGTAACGGCGACAAAGGTCACCCGGCCAGAGGTTTCCAGCCCAAGCCAGCCATTGGCAAAGGCCTGGCGTTGTTTGCCGGTCAGGTCGTCCTCTACCCAGTTGGAGAATTCAAAGCCGCCGGAAATACACCATTCCCCAGTGCGGGCCGGATTGGCAAAGACATTCTGATCGCTCTCGTCAAAATGGATGGCGCGGGCGAGATACATCATCAAGTCTCCAGTTGTGTGGTCAGAGGAATAAGCCGGGTTGTGTCGGCATCGCGCAGCAGCATGCCAAAGTCTTCATCGACGCCGAGGAAGGTACCGGAGACGCCATTCAACTGCGTCTCTTCGCCAACCCCATGGGCCAGCCCGCGCCATTCGGCATGCAAGGGGGTTAGCCCGTCTTGCTCCCAGCGGTTGATCCAGTGCAGGGCATGGCGCGCCCAGCTTTCAACCAGAGCCGGGGCCTGCACATCAGCGCAGCCCTCGGCATAAAGCGCGGTTTGGTCGGGGGTTTCTCCGGTGTCATCGCGACCCGGCCACAGGGGCATTTCCAGCCCCACCACCAGCCAGTCTGGTATGGTGTCCGGCTCATCGCTGCTGGCCGCGATGCGCAGTCTGCCACAACGCCCGCCGTTGATGCGCAGACCTCCGCCCCATTCCAGATGCACCGCGACTTCGGGCGGGGCCAGTGCTCCCAGAGCGTTCTGCAAGCCGATCCCACATGTGGGCAACATGGCCATGGCCTTGTGCAGGGGTACCTCTGGGGCAAAAACCAGGGCGGCCCGCAGCAGGTCCGCGCCCAGATTATAGGTCACCAATCCCGCGTCACAGCCCAGGATCGCCCGCTGGCAGGCGGTTTCAAATGGGTCTTCCTGTCCGGTCAGTGCGTGGCCAGACATCAAGGGCGGAAAGGAGAGCTGGCTCATGCGGCGCCGCGCTCCACCAGGGCCGCTGCAACGTCGATAAAGGCTTTTGCCTGGGCGCTGTCGGGTTTGGCGGCCACGATGGGCGCGCCGCTGTCTGCGGCCAGACGGACGTCCAGGTGCAGCGGGATTTCTGCCAGCAGCGGCACGTTCAGCTTGGCCGCTTCAGCTGCCACACCACCGTGACCAAAGACATGTTCCTCGTGGCCGCAGTTGGAGCAGATATGGGTCGACATGTTTTCAATCATGCCCAGGATCGGCACGTTCAGCTTGTTGAACATATCAATGCCTTTGCGGGCATCAATCAGCGCCACGTCCTGCGGGGTGGAGACGATAACAGCGCCATCCACCTGGGCCTTTTGCGCCAGGGTCATCTGCACATCGCCGGTGCCCGGCGGCAGATCAACAATCAGCACATCCAAAGCGCCCCATTGTACCTGCATCATCATCTGCTGCAGCGCCCCCATCAGCATCGGCCCGCGCCAGACCACCGCCTGATCGTCATTGGTCATCAGGCCAATGGACATCATGGTGACGCCGTGATTGCGCAGCGGCAGGATGGTTTTGCCGTCGGGGCTGGCGGGGCGGCCAGAGACGCCCAGCATCCGGGGTTGCGAGGGGCCATAGACATCAGCGTCCAGCAAGCCAACACGGCGTCCCTGAGCGGCCAGCGCGCAGGCGAGATTGGCAGAGACGGTGGATTTTCCCACGCCGCCCTTGCCCGAGGCCACCGCGATAATGCGATCTACGCCAGGGATTTTCTGTGGCCCCTGCGGTGTGGCTGGTTTTGACGGCTTCAAATCCGGGGGCGGCGCCTTGGCAGCATGGCCGGTCAGCATCACCGAGACCTTCTCAACGCCATCAAGGTCTTTGACAACGGCCTCAGCCTGATCCCGGACCGGGCCATAAAGCTCCGATTTGGCGGGGTCGATTTCCAGCACAAACAACACGGTTCCTGCCTCAACAGACAGGCCGCGTGTGATGCCTGCGGCGACAATGTCCTGGCCGCTGACTGGGTCGGAAATGTTCTTTAGCGCCGCGAGGACGGATTCTCGGGTAATGGACACGCGGGACTTGCTCCTTTGATGGTGGCCCGGCAGGGGGCTCTGGCTGTCTGGCTATGGGAGGCCAAGCTGGCTTTGCCTGCTCGGGTCTCTTTCATTTTGTTTTATCTATCTGACTTGCAGCTTTGTTGCATCTGCCAACTGCGCTGGGGGGTGAAATTGCTGTAGCCTCTCCTGGTTCCAACGGGCGGACCTGTGATCTTATGTGGGATCTCAATGGTCCCGGCGTTTGCTGAGGTAGTCCTCTGTCGTGCGCACCTTGGGGCGGTCTGCTCCGGCAAATGGGCTGTCTTTTTGGTGGAACTGGGCCTGCACCCGGCAGTCGTCGCACATCTGAATCATTCGGGCCATTTCGGGGCGGGCGAACATTGCGTGTTTCCCGGCCAGTTTCTCGGTGATCTTTTCGATGGTGGATTTCACCCCAAACAGGCTGCCACACTCGACGCAGGCAAAGGGCTCCTCTTCGTGCAGCACCACCTGCGACAGGGCGACAGGGTCCAGGTTGAGACGTGGCTCAAAAGAGATCGCATCCTCGGGGCAGGCGCTGGCACAGATTCCACATTGCAGGCAGGCCTCTTCCTGAAATCTGAGCTGTGGCAGGTCGGGATTGTCCCCCAGGGCCCCCGAAGGACACAGAGAGACACAAGACAGGCACAGGGTGCAGCTGTCCTGGTCAACCAGAACAGCGCCATAGGGGGCCTGCGCGGGCAGGGGCAGCTGCTGCGCCTCTGGCTGCAGCGCCATGGCGGCCTGACGGGTAATCTGGCGGCGTGACCCCATTGGCCGGATCGGCGTCGCCAGCGGTTGGGAGACCTGCGCATCATAGAGCGCATCGCTCAGCAGGTCGGGGTCTGCAATATCCAGCAGCCGCGCCTTGCCCGCGCCGCCAATCGCCAGCGCCAGGTCCAGCTCGGTTTGCTGTACCTCATGGTCGATGCCGGGGCTCAGCAGCAGTGAGACATCAGCAAAACCGGCGGCCAGCGCCGCAAGGATTTCTGCATGGCCAAAGGCATTGAGCGCTGTCACCTCCAGCGGCACCACATCCGCAGGCAAGCCACGGCCAAAGCGTGCCGCGAGGCTGATCATCTCACTGCCATGGGGGGCCACCACCAGCAAACGGGGGCTTTGACCTCCGGCATCGAGGTAGGCCTTGGCCAGGGTCTGGATGCGGCGGAATTGGTCATCAGTGGCCGGCGCATCGTAGGTGATCGCCCCAGAGGGGCAGAGCGCGGCGCAGGCGCCGCAGCCGGCGCAGATCATCGGATCAATGCTGACCTGATCCCCGGCAGAGCTGATCGCCGAGGTGGGGCAATGGTCCAGGCATTTGCTGCAGCCGGACTGAGCAGCGCGGGAATGGGCGCACAGCAGCGCCTCATGGCGCAGGTACAGCGGTTTTTCAAAGGTTCCCACCATCTGCGAGGCTGCCAGAATGACATCGGCAACCGCCTGCGGGTTCTTGGGATCGGCGCGCAGATAGCCTTCGCGTTTGTCCGGGGCCGGAAACAGGGGGGTGTCGCCGCGCAGATCCAGGATGAGATCGCAGTCCGACAGGGCGCCGTCACGCGCGGCTGTCCAGCTCCACTGGCGTCCCGCCACATCCAGCTGTTGTAGCGCATCAATGCTGACTTGAAACTGCCCCAAAGCGCCCTGTGCGCGCCGTAACTTGCCTCGGACCACATCAAATTCGCGCCCTGGGGCAAGGTTCATCGGCTCCAGGGTGGGGGCATTTTTATCTGTATCCAGCAGCACAGTGACCCCCAGCACGTCTTGCAGACGTTCAGCGGCGGCCAGGGCCAGGTCAGCTGCCCCCAGGATGAGGCAGAGCCCCTCGCTGGTCACATCCACGGATTTCCCCGGGGAGACATCTAAGCAGGCTTCAGCGATAAGGGCGGACATTTTGGGTAGTAAATCACCGGTATCAGCGGTCCAGCCTGCCCTGTCCCGCAGGTCAAGCAAAGGCGGCTCTGGCTGGTCCAATTCCGCCGCCAAATCGGCGAAGAATCTTTTTTCCTGGGTGCAGCAAATCACCGAATCGCCGCCTGAAATTGCCGCCGCAGTGGTCTCGACCTGGGTGGTGCACAGGGCAGTATGAACGCGGCTGCACCCCAGGCCCGTTGCCTTGGAGAGGGCATCAGCGTTGAGGGTCTGTGTCCCTGAACAATCACATAAAATCAATTGCTTGGTCATTCTTTGCCTCGCGAATTTTCCGGTAAAATCCTGTTGGATCGACGGCTTGCTGGGAGGTCAGACTAGCTCTGTTTCTTTGTCGAGGTAAACCGGGTTTCAGTTGCAACAGCCGCCCCGCAGGCAGGTTTGGAGAACGGGTGATTCGCCATTTGCCGGCACAGCGGGTTCCTGATCTTTTTTGTCGAAATAGACATTTCGACCGCAGGGCGGTGGTGGTCAATGTGCAGCACCCCAATTTGTCCCGCTGCAGAGGTTTTCTCCAGCTGCCTGCTTTTTGGGCTTTCGTGACGCGGCGTTGTCGGCGCAATCTTGCTGCAACCAGTGACGGTCCGACGTTTTGCGATTGGACTGCAGCCGTGACAGTGGGAAATGACAAAGGGTGTCGTGACAGGGTGAGTCAAACCACACAGAAAACTGACGTGATGCCGGTGGGCGTGGTTTTGCGCCGCTCTCCGGGTGTTACCCGCTGGGCCAAATGGAATTGGACGGTCTCGGGGCTCTTGCCTGCCGCGTCGGCGGCCGATTGGCAGCTGTTGCGCAGCGAGGGCGGTGTCAGAGAATACCATGCCGCGACCCTGCCACTGGAACTGCACCGCGCCGAAGCAGAGGCCTACATGCAGGCGCTGACCACCAATCCCCCGAGTGTCTATGTGATCCTGCGCGAGGCCAGCGAGGGGGAATTCCCGCTGGAGGTCACCCTGATCACCGCCTCACCGTTTGAGGCGCAGGACTATGCCGACAGTGGCGAAGAGCTGGTGGAGAAGGTGGCGATGCCCTCGGGGCTGGTGGCCTGGCTGCGTGAATTCACCCTGGCGCATTTCCAGGAAGAAGAGTTCAAGAAACGGCGCCGGGACAACAAGGATATCGGCGGTAGCGAAGATGGCATTGGCGATCCGCGCATTGCCCAGCTTACGGATGTATACCGCTCGCCCTCCTTGGCCAAAAAGGGGCGCATGCAATGAGCAGGGGTGATTTCTGGTCCCGTCGGCAGGCCGCCGTGGCCGCCGAGGCAGAGGCAGAACAGCGGGCGGAGGTCGCGGCAGAGGCTGCAGCACGGGAAGCGGAACTTGCTGAGCAAAGCGACGACGAAATCCTTTCCGCGCTGGATCTGCCTGCTCCCGAGAGCCTTAAGGACGGGGATGATTTCAAGATCTTTCTGACCGATCAGGTTCCCGCGCGCATCAAGACCCGCGCCCTGCGGCATCTGTGGCGCGCTAATCCAGTGCTTGCCTGCGTCGATGGGCTGGTGGATTATGGCGAGGACTTTACCGATGCGGCCTGTGTCATTGAGGGGCTGCAAACCGCCTATCAGGTGGGCAAAGGCATGACCAAACATGTCGAAGCGCTGGCCCAGGAGGCTGCGGCACAGGATGCCGCAACAGAGCAGGCTGAGGCCGAGCGGATCGCTGCCGAGGCCGAGGCGGACGACCCGCAGGCGTCCTCGGTGGCCGCGGTCGCAGCCACCGGGGAGGCGCCATCAGTTGCTGCCGCCGCGTCGCAACAGGTCGGCCAGCGTGCAAATGAACTGGCAGCAGCCCAGGCCGATCTGGACGAAGAGGCTGCTCTCTCCGGTGAGGCCTTGATCCCAGCGGCCCCCCGGCGCATGCGTTTCTCATTTGCAGAAACAGAGGCGCAGACATGAGCAGCAGCGAGACCACCCGCAAGGAGCCAAAAATAATGACAGACCTAGAGACCATGCCAGCGGCACCTGCGCCATCTGCTCCCATCCGGGCAGAGGACCAAATGCGCGCAGATCTCTACAACTATCTTGGCGTTATGCTGGCTGGCCCCCCGGATGAAATGCTGCTGGGGCAGACATCCGGTTTGGTGGGCGATGACAGTCCCCTGGGCGAGGCCATCAATGCGCTGGCCAAACTGGCGCGCCACAGCAAGCCTGCCTCGGCGGAGCGGGAGTTCAACAAGCTGTTCATCGGTTTGGGGCGGGGCGAGCTGCTGCCCTATGCCAGCTACTACCTGACGGGCTTTCTAAACGAAAAGCCACTGGCACAGCTGCGCCAGGACATGGCGGCAGGCGGGCTGACCCGTGCCCCCAACGCCTATGAGCCTGAGGACAACATCGCCTCTTTGATGGAGATGATGGGCGCGATGATTGCCGGGCGTTTTGGCACGGCCTCAGATCTGGTCCAGCAAAAACAGTTTTTTGGCAAACACATCGGCCCCTGGGCCGGACATTTCTTTTCGGATCTCGAAGGTGCCAAATCTTCGGTTCTCTATGCCGCGCTCGGCGCCGTCGGGCGGCAGTTCATGGAGATCGAAGCTGAAGCCTTTCGGATGAGCGCGGAGTAATCCGCAAAAGGGCGCTGGGCTTTGGCCCTGCGCTGTAACCCGTGAAACAAAACCTGGCATTTTGCGCCAGGAGGAGGAGTTCACATGAGCAAGAAAGATGAGGGGGCCAGCAGCCGCCGCGACTTTCTGAAAATGGCGGCGACAACTGCGCCGCTGGCTGCAGTGGCGGTTGCCACCAGCGGGTCAGAGGCCGCAGCCGCAGCACCTGATCTTGCATCCGACAAGATGCAAGATACTGCGCATACCCGCGCCTATTACGAAAGCACCCGGTTCTAACCAGCACCGGTCGCACACAAAAGACTATTCATTGACCACACGGCAACTGGTTGCGAGACGCCCGACCGCCACGTGGTTTCCTTGAACCAAGCGCGCTCTTTCCACTGTGAAGGGGTTAGCAAGGGAGGTTTATATGCTTAGGAAAAAGACCAACGGGGTTGCGAGACGCCCCCAGCGGAGCTCGATCCTCAATAAGGTCGCGGAAACATCCGTTGACCGCCGCTCGTTTTTACGCGGCTCTGGCCTGGCCATTGGCGGATTGGCAGCGATTAGCGCCACCGGCGGCACGGTCACGCAGGCCACGGCGGCCACGGCAGCCCAAGGCGCTGTCGACACGATCAAATCCATCTGTACCCATTGTTCCGTCGGCTGCACGGTTGTTGCCGAAGTACAAAGCGGTGTCTGGGTCGGGCAGGAACCCGGTTGGGACAGCCCCTTCAACCTTGGGGCACATTGCGCCAAAGGCGCCTCGGTGCGCGAACACGCCCATGGCGAACGCCGTCTGAAGTACCCAATGAAAAAAGAGGGCGGTGAGTGGAAGCGCATCTCTTGGGATCAGGCCATCGACGAGATCGGCGGCGGCATGATGGACATCCGCGAAGAAAGCGGCCCCGACAGCGTTTACTGGCTGGGCTCTGCCAAGCACAACAACGAACAGGCTTATCTGTTCCGCAAATTTGCCGCATACTGGGGCACCAATAACGTCGACCACCAGGCGCGGATCTGTCACTCGACAACTGTGGCAGGTGTGGCAAATACATGGGGCTACGGCGCCATGACCAACTCCTACAACGACATCCATAACTCCAAATCGATCTTCATCATCGGTGGCAACCCGGCCGAGGCACACCCCGTGTCGCTGTTGCACCTCTTGAAGGCCAAGGAGCAAAACAACGCGCCGGTTATCGTGTGTGATCCACGCTTTACCCGCACCGCGGCCCACGCGGACGAATATGTCCGTTTCCGTCCCGGCACCGATGTGGCGCTGGTCTGGGGGATCCTGTGGCACATCTTCGAGAACGGTTGGGAGGATAAAGAGTTCATCCGCACCCGTGTCTGGGGTATGGAACAGATCCGCGATGAGGTGAAACACTGGACCCCTGAAGAGGTCGAGCGCGTCACCGGCGCGCCGGGTGAGCAGTTGCAGCGCGTTGCGCGCACCCTGGCCAACAACCGTCCAGGTACGGTGATCTGGTGTATGGGTGGTACGCAGCACACCACCGGCAACAACAACACCCGCGCCTATTGCATCCTGCAGCTGGCGCTGGGCAACATGGGCGCCTCTGGCGGCGGCACCAATATCTTCCGTGGCCACGACAACGTGCAGGGCGCCACCGATCTGGGCGTGCTTTCGCATACTTTGCCGGGTTACTACGGGCTGTCCAAAGGGGCCTGGGCCCACTGGGCACGGGTCTGGGAAGAAGATCCCGAGTGGCTTGCCAATCAGTTCGACATGCTGAAAGGCGCCGACGGCAAGGACAAGAGCCTGCAGAACCTCAAAGGCATTCCTGTCAGCCGCTGGATTGATGGCATCCTTGAAGATAAGGACAACATCGATCAGCCCAACAACGTGCGGGCGATGGTTCTGTGGGGGCACGCGCCCAATTCGCAGACCCGGATGACGGAAATGAAAACGGCGATGGAAAAGCTGGATATGCTGGTCGTGATCGACCCCTATCCAACGGTTTCAGCTGTTTTGCAGGATCGTACCGATGGCGTCTATTTGCTGCCGGCCTGTACCCAGTTTGAAACCCGTGGCTCTGTCACCGCGTCAAACCGCTCGTTCCAGTGGCGTGACCGCGTTGTGGAACCGCTGTTTGAAAGCCTGCCGGATGAGGTCATCATGGCCAAGTTCGCCAACAAGTTCGGCTGGGCGGATCGTCTGTTCCGCAATATCGAAATGGAAGACCCCGAGACACCTGTGGTGGAAAGCATCACCCGGGAGTTCAACAAGGGTCTCTGGACCATTGGTTATACGGGTCAAAGCCCGGAGCGGCTGAAACTGCATATGGCCAACCAGCACACCTTTGACCGCACCACGTTGCGGGCTGTGGGTGGCCCTGCGGATGGCGATTTCTATGGTCTGCCGTGGCCTTGCTGGGGCACGCCCGAGATGAACCACCCCGGCACGCCAAATCTCTATGATATGTCGCGGCCGGTCTCTGAGGGTGGTCTTACCTTCCGTGCCCGTTTTGGCGTTGAACGTGATGGCGACAACCTGCTGGCTGAAGGCGTCTACAGCAAGAATTCGGAAATCCAGGACGGATACCCTGAATTCACCATGCAGATGCTGATGGATCTGGGCTGGGACGGCGACCTGACGGACGCAGAGCGCGCCTCGATTGAGGCCGTGGCAGGTCCCAAGACCAACTGGAAAACCGACCTGTCCGGCGGGATTCAGCGGGTGGCGATCAAGCACGAATGTGCGCCCTTTGGCAATGCCAAGGCCCGCGCCGTGGTCTGGACCTTCCCGGATCCGGTGCCAATTCACCGCGAGCCGCTGTATACCAACCGTCGTGATCTGGTTGCAGACTACCCAACATATGAGGACCGTCAGTCTTATCGTCTGCCGACCCTGTATGCGTCGATCCAGAAAAACGATGTCTCCAAGGACTATCCGATCATCCTCACCTCTGGGCGACTGGTGGAATATGAGGGCGGCGGTGAAGAGACGCGCTCGAACCCTTGGCTGGCAGAATTGCAGCAGGACATGTTTGTCGAAATCAACACACGCGACGCCAATAATCTGGGCGTACGTGACGGCGAACAGTGTTGGGTCGAAGGCGCAGAGGGCGGCAAGGTCAAGGTCATGGCCATGGTCACCGAACGGGTGGGGGCGGGCGTTGCCTTTATGCCCTTCCACTTTGGCGGCCATTTCCAGGGCAAGGATCTGCGGGACAAATATCCCGAAGGATCAGACCCCTACGTCCTGGGTGAAAGCGCCAACGTGGCCTTTACCTATGGCTATGACAGCGTCACGCAAATGCAAGAGAGCAAATGCACTCTTTGCAAAATCACTGCAGCATAAGGAGAGAGAAACATGGCAAGAGCAAAGTTCCTCTGTGACGCCGAACGCTGCATTGAATGTAATGCCTGCGTAACCGCCTGTAAAAACGAGCACGAAGTCCCCTGGGGGATCAACCGTCGCCGCGTTGTCACCATCAATGATGGCAAACCCGGTGAACGTTCGATCTCGGTGGCCTGTATGCATTGTTCCGATGCGCCCTGCATGGCCGTTTGCCCGGTGGACTGCTTCTACCAGACTGATGACGGTGTGGTGCTGCACTCCAAAGATCTCTGTATTGGCTGCGGCTATTGCTTCTATGCGTGCCCCTTTGGCGCACCGCAATATCCACAGGCCGGCAGCTTTGGCAGCCGTGGTAAGATGGACAAATGCACCTTCTGCGCCGGTGGCCCCGAGGAGAACAATTCCAATGCGGAGTTCTCCAAATATGGCCGCAACCGGATTGCCGAAGGCAAGCTGCCCATCTGCGCCGAGATGTGTTCCACCAAGGCTCTGCTGGCTGGTGACGGCGATACTGTTTCGGCGATCTACCGGGAACGTATCGTGGCACGTGGCTTTGGCTCCGGTGCTTGGGGCTGGGGCACAGCCTATGAACAAAAGGGCGGTTAACCGCCTTTGACGTTCGCGTGATACGGGGGCGGCCTGCGTGATGTGGGCCGTCCGCGATCTCTTGTATTCAAATTTGTGACCTGCAAAGGAGTGTGGCCCATGCTGCGCCTGGCATCTCTATTTTTCGTGCAGCTTACGCTGTGTTTCTTCCTGATCTCCGACGTAGCGGTGGCGCAGGCGGTCACGACAGACGCGGCGGGGGCAGTGGACCGCAGTGCAACCGGTGGCGCGCAGACTCTGGATGATATTCTGGCGCGGCAACGGGGGCAGGCGCTGGATGACAGTTTTCGCAAAGACAACACCGGGGACCCCGAATCCGCAGCGGCGATAAGCGCCCAGCTGGGCACCCTGGGCGGGGTTTCCGACCCTGAACTGTGGCGGCAGCTGCGCTACGGCACTGCCGATGTGAAGGTCTCCAGCGGCGGCGAGGTTGCCAAGGTGCTGGTGCAGGACGGCGGCATGCGCTGGCTCGCGTTCCGTGAAGGTCCCTTGCGCCAGTATGGCGGCTGGCTGTTGCTGGGCACCATTGGTGTGCTTTTGGTGTTCTTTGTGTTGCGCGGCAGAATTCGCATTGATGGCGAAAAAACCGGGCGCACCGTGACGCGGTTCAAAGCCATCGAACGCATTGGTCACTGGCTGTTGGCAGGGTCATTCATCGTGCTGGGGGTGACCGGGCTATTGTCCCTGTTTGGCCGACTGGTCATTGCGCCCTATTTGGGCAAAGCGCCCAATGCGGCGCTGTTGGACCTGAGCAAATGGCTGCACAACACGGTGGCCTGGGGGTTTATTCTCGGGTTGGTGATGATCTTTGTGATGTGGGCGGTCCACAATATTCCAAATCGTACGGACCTGGTCTGGCTGCGCCAGTTCGGCGGCATCATCGGTTCAGCCCACCCACCTGCCAAGAAATTCAACGCCGGACAAAAGATGATATTTTGGTCCGTTGTGCTGTTTGGCACCTCAATCTCGCTGTCGGGTGTGTCATTGCTGTTCCCCTATGAATTGCCGCTCTTTGCCAAGACATTTGGCCTGCTGAACGCCTCGGGCCTGTCCGAGCTGTTGGGATTGGGCCTGTTGCCGGTTGAGCTGGCGCCACAGGAAGAAATGCAGCTGGCGCAGGCGTGGCATGCCATTCTGGGCTTTGTGCTGATGGCGATCATCATTGCCCATATCTACATCGGCTCGGTGGGCATGGAAGGCGCTTATGATGCCATGGGGTCGGGCGAGGTAGACGAGGCCTGGGCCAAACAGCACCACTCGATCTGGCTGGAAGAGGTGCAGCGCGACCAAGCGCAGGCCCCTAAAAATAGCGCTGCCACGCCCGCCGAATAGGTGAGCCGTAAAGTCAGAGGTTTGATTTTTGCGGGTAAAGGCGTCAGGCTCAGGTGGGGGAGACCGGGATGAGAGACGGGATAGGAACGGCAATGCGTCCGGCTGACAGCACGAGCGATGAATATGGTGAGAACCTCGCCGGGGCCTCGATCCTGGTGATTGATGATGAGCCGGGCATGCGCAACTTCCTCACCAAAATCCTGGCGCCGCGTTGCAAACGGGTGGAGCAGGCGGCTTCGGCGGCTGCGGCCTCGGCCATATTGGATCAGGCGCATTTTGATCTGATCATTCTGGATAATCTCATGCCCGGAAAAACCGGCCTGGAATGGGTGCAGGAACAACGCCGGGTGGGATTGTTTGCCGACACTATTCTGGTCACCGCCTATGCCGATCTGGAAACCGCGATCCTGGCCCTGCGGGCTGGGGTGGCGGATTTTGTGCTCAAACCGTTTCGGGCCAATCAGATCCTAAACTCGATCGCCCGGGCGCTGGACCGCAAATACCTGCGGCGGGAAAACTATCTGCTGAAGCACGAACTCTCGGCAGAGGGCGCGACGGGGCGGGGACGGTTGTTGGGCAAATCCGCAGCCATCAGCCAGGCCCGCGATATGCTGCACCGCCTGGCGCCGCTGCCGACACCGGTCTTGTTCACCGGAGCCAGCGGCACCGGCAAGGAGATCGCGGCGCGGACCCTGCATTCGCTGTCGGACCGTGCGGAAAAACCCTTTGTGGCGGTGAACTGCGCGGCGATCGCGCCGGACCGCATTGCCCATGAGCTGTTTGGGCAGATTGACGATCAGAACCGGCGCAGGGATGGTCTGTTTTTGCATGCGGATGGCGGCACGCTGTTTCTGGATGAAGTGGCGCAGATGCCGGATCAGGTTCAGGCGGCACTGCTGCGGGTGCTGGAGGATCAGCGGGTGCGCCCGGTCGGGGCGGAACGGGATATCCCGCTCAACCTGCGTTTTCTTTTTGCCACCAACGCGGATCTGCAACAGGCCGTGGCAGACGGGCGGTTCCGTGCTGATCTCTATCATCGGATCAATGTGGTTGAGATCCAGATGCCGCCGCTGAAGGATCGGGTCGAAGACATTGTCGAGTTGGCTGCCCTGTTCATGGAGCAATTTGCCAGCAGTCTTGGCATGGCGGCCTTGGAGCTGAATGAAGATACTTTACTGAAGTTTTCACGCTATGACTGGCCGGGAAATGTGCGGGAGCTGCGCAATCTTATCGAACGCTCGGTGATCCTGGGGGAGTTTCCCGAGGAGTTTGCCGGCAAGGGCGGCATTACCGGTGTGGCGGCGGTTGAATCCCTGGACCTGGTCACTCAGCGTCATATTATGCATGTGCTGGATGCCTGTGATGGCAACCGGGCCGAGGCAGCCCGCCGTTTGGGAGTGTCGCGCAAAACAGTTGACCGGAAGTGTTCCAGCTGGGAAGTCTGACCGTGCTTGCGTCCATAGCATTTGTTGCAGACGGTGGCTCTCCCGCGCCCAGTCTTTGTTCTGGAGAGCGCGAGGCCAGAACCGCGCCGATGGGCCTTGGGCCGGGCGCGCAGTGCGGGCCATAGCGCGGGTATTCAGCAATTGCGTGACAGAATACTAAGACAGGGTATTGATCTGTCGGCTATTGGGCGGCGGATGTGGTTTCAGCGGCTTGTGAAGCTTCTGCGGCGGGAAGCCAAATGGAGAAGGCGGCTCCGCCGGCCTTGCGGTTGCGCGCGGAAATAATACCGCCGGCGCGCTGGATCAGGGTTTGACTGATCGAGAGCCCCAGGCCCGTGCCCTCGCCAAGTTTTGTGGTGTAAAACGGATTGAACACCGCCGCGAGATGATCTTCGGGGATGCCGCAGCCGCTGTCGGCAACCGTGAGCAGGGCACCGTAGCGGTCGTCGCGGTCAGCGCCCTGCAGGGATAGGGTCAAAGTGCCGTCGCCCTCCATAGCTTGGGCGGCGTTGAGGATCAGGTTGATCACCACCTGTTGCAGCTCGCCCGGATCGATGCGGACCGGAGGGGCAGGGTGCGTTTCCTGATCAAACCGTTTTTCCACCTGGATTGCCTGTCGCGCGATCACATGATCAACCAACACCAGGCAATCAGTGACCAGAGGCGCTAGATCCAGGCACTCCTCAAAGGTGCCAAATTCCGAGGGCCGGGCAAATTGCAACAGCTTGCTGACGATGGCGCCAATACGCATCACTTGATTGTCGATGAGATCCAGTTCGGTCCCCACCTCCAGTGCCTCATCGGGGCCCAGGGTCATGCGGATCACATCCACATTGCCCTGGATTACCGCTACCGGGTTGTTGATCTCATGGGCGACCCCGGCGGTGATTTCTCCGATCGAGGCGAGCTTTTCACTCATCACCAGTTGTTGAAAGGTCTCTTCCAGTTTCTTGTTCGCCGCGCGCAGTTCGACAGTGCGCCGATCTACCCGCTGGTTCAGCTCCCCTGCCCAATCGCGCAGGCGTTGGTCACGCTCCTGGATCTGATCCAGAAGACTGTCGAGATGCCCTGCCACCTGGCCAATTTCATCCTGCCGCCCGGTGCTGCCATTGCGCGCTGTCAGGTCGCCACGTTCCACCCGCTTCATTGTCAGGCTCATCCGTTCCAAGGGCGAAAAGATCCCCTTGGCCAGCCATAAAAAAAGTGGGGCGGACAAGGCCAAGACAGCCAGGAACACCGCAACAATTGTCCAGTAGGCCTCTTTTTTGGCGGCGGTATAAGGCGCTTCGAGAAACCCGACATAGAGCATGCCCACCCGGGTGCCATAGCTGTCGGTCAGGGGCAGATAGCCGGAAATATACCAGTCATTGACCACAAAGGCGCGGTTCAGCCAAGTCAGCCCCTCTCCCAGCACCTTGTTGCGCACCACCGCTGAAACGCGGGTGCCAAGGGCGCGCACGTCCTCGAACAGGCGCACATTGGTTGAGATGCGGGTATCGTCCAGAAACAGGGTGGCAGTGCCCTGACGGTTCTGTTCAGCCGGGCCGCCGAGATAGACCAGCGCATTGAGCGTGTCGATAAAGCCAAGGTTGCGATTGAGCAACCGACCGCCGCGCAGCACACCGTGATGGCCAAGGGTGGCAACCGGGGCGGCGGTATGCAGCACCATGCCGCGATCTTCGACCTGGCGCGAGGTCGGCGCGGCGGCTTCGGTCTCGATCAGGGAAATTCGGGCTTGGTCTGCCAGATGGGGGGCGACATCGGTAAGGTCATCCGCGGAGAAAATATCAATCTGCGACGCGCGCTGGCCCCTGGATGCGGCCTGAATGACTGGCCAGTCCCCCAAGTCAGGTGTCAGGTCAGAGAGGGTGAGATAGTCCAGAAAATCCAGTTGCAGGTCATCGCGCAGCGCCTGCAGGTGGGCCTGAACCTCTGCGGGGCCTTTGGCCAGCGCCTGATGAAAGGCAGTAGAATTGGCAATGCTGCGCAGGCTTTCTGCGCTGCCAATCTGCAAATGGCCCAGATATTGCTCTGCAATGCGCAAATCGCTTTCGACCTTGGCGATGAGCACCGCATCGTAATCGGCGTTCCACCGGGCCATCGCCAGTGTCAGCAGCAATGGCATCAGCACGGCAAGGGGCAACAGAGCCAGCAGGAGCAATCTGAGACGGACGGATTTCAGCAGCGTTTCTCCCCTGGTGGGGCGATCCAGCCCTCTGTTTGCATCCTGCCAGAGTGCCATTTCTTGATGCAAAATTGCAAGGAAAAGCCAGGCGCTGAGACGCCTGACAGGATCTCGGTCCGGGTGCTAGGTGGTCTAGATCAGGCTGCCCATATGCCGCGCGGTGTCCAGCATCCGATTGGAAAATCCCCATTCATTGTCATACCAGCTCACCACCCGAACCAGGCCCCCAGCCGTTACCGTGGTTTGAGCGGGAGCAAAGCAGGAGGAATGGGGATCATGGTTGAAATCAACCGACACCATCGGGTCTTGCTCATAGGAGAGCACGCCTTTTAGTGGCCCTTCAGCTGCGGCCTGGACGGCGGCATTGATTGCTTCTGGCGTTGCGGGGCGCTCAGGCATGAAGCTCAGATCCACCATGGATACATTGGGGGTGGGCACCCGGATGGCGGAGCCTTCGAGGCGGCCTTTGAGCTGCGGTAAAACCTCGGCAATGGCGCGCGCTGCCCCGGTTGAGGTGGGCACCATCGACAGGGCGGCCGCGCGCCCCCGATAGAGATCGCTATGGGGGCTGTCATGGGTGGGCTGGTCGCCGGTGTAAGCGTGAATAGTGGTCATGTACCCGGTCTGAATGCCAAAGCTCTGATCCAGCACCTGGGCCAGTGGCGCCAGGCAATTGGTGGTGCAGGAGGCATTGGAGACAATCAGATCTTCCGCGGTAAGCGCGGTGTGGTTGACGCCGTAAACCACGGTCCGGTCCATGTCTTTGCCCGGTGCCGACAGCAGCACCCGTTTGGAGCCATTGGCCAAATGGGCGGCAGCTGCGTTGCGGCTGGTGAAATGCCCGGTGCATTCCAGGGCAATGTCCACATCCGACCAGGGCAGGTCTTTGGGGTCACGCATAGCGGTCAGGCGAATGGTCTTTCCGGCCAGGACGATGTGGTCTGTGCCCGTTTCAACCGGTGTTTTCAGGCGCCCGTGCACCGAGTCATATTTCAGCAGATGCGCCAGTGTTTCTACCGAGGCCAGATCATTGATCGCCACCACTTCCATATCCCCGGTGCCATTTTCCAAAAGCGCGCGCATCACGCCACGGCCAATGCGGCCAAATCCATTGATTGCGATTTTGAGGGTCATATGGAGGCTCCGTTTCGTGGATGAGTTATATTGTTAGCGATAACGTTGCTCGAACCGTTATCGCTAACGAAATCGAAAAGCAACCCTGTTGAAGATCAGGTGACTGTGATCTTCAGGTTTTGAACTGACCCCACAATAGAAACCGGCCCCTCGCGCAGATCCCAGCGTATGGCGGGAACGAGCCCACAGTGACGGTACTTGCTGAGTTCCAGTTTGAGGGAATTCGGCGGTCGGAATTTGTCATCTTAAATGGTAAGTTGTTGTGAGATTGGCCAAACGGCTACTTGGAGGAGTATTAAAAAATGACTGCGTTCGTAATTGGACAAATGCACATCCAAAGCCGCGACTGGATGGATGAGTATTTTGCAAAAATCCCCACTGTGGTATCTGATAATTCGGGCAAGTTTATAGTACGCGGTGGAGATCCAGAACATCTGGAAGGGGAAAGCAAATTGCCAGATGCCGCCTTTATCATCGAGTTCCCTGACCGGGAACATGCCCGACGATTTTGGGCTTCAGATGAATTTCAAGCGCTCGCGATTTTGCGACGATCTGGCTCTTTTCTAAACGCTATCTTGGTCGACAAGCTGCCATAGATGGACGGCAGCTTTGTCCGCGTTTTGAACCTTCGTGTGCTCTGCGTCGAGGGACCGGTCTGGGGCTAATGTTTGTGGTTTGAAGCAGGACAGCCTGACGCGGACCACTGAGGGGATGCAGAACGTCCGGCGTCTCCAATGCGTTCGTAAGATCCTCAATCTTGCAGTTTTGCTCAGCAGCACTTGCGGTGGAGCACGAAGTACAAGACCATGTGCGCATGACAAAAAAAATGCTCCTGAAGGATGTTGCCCGGCTTGCCGGTGTCAGCGAAATGACCGCCAGTCGCGCGCTGCGTGGCGCCCGGGATGTTTCAAAATCAACCCGCGCCAAGGTCGAGGAGATAGCCCGCGCCCATGGCTATGTGCCCAATCGCATTGCCGGCTCTCTGTCGTCGCAATCGGTGAACCTGGTGGCTGTGGTGGTCCCCTCGCTCAACAGTTTTGTCTTTCCCGAAGTGCTGTCCGGGATTTCTTCGGTGTTGAAACAAAGCCCGCTAAAGCCCGTTGTTGGTATTTCCGGCTATGAGCTGAATGAGGAAGAGGAGGTCATCCGCGAGATGCTGAGCTGGCGACCTTCTGGCCTGATCGTGGCTGGGTTGGAGCACAACGATGCCACCCGGCGGATGCTCTTGCAGGCGGATTGTCCGGTGGTCGAGGTGATGGATGTTGATGGCACGCCACTGCGCCACTGCGTTGGTATTTCGCATTTGCAGGCGGGACGGGATATGGCGGCGCAAATCCTGGCGCGGGGCTATCGGCGCATCGGTTTTATCGGCACCAAGATGCCGCAGGATTTTCGCGCCCGCAAACGCTTTGATGGCTTTGCCGAAGGGCTCGCTGCGCAGGGGGTAACACTGGTGGATCTGGAGCACTACGCCGGCGACAGCTCGATAGAAACCGGGCGTGCGCTGACCGCAAATATGCTGGCGCGCCAGCCGGATCTGGACTGTATTTACTATTCCAGCGATGTGATGAGCGTCGGCGGCTATATGCACTGCCTTGCCACTGGGCTGTCGGTGCCCGGGGATGTGGCCTTGGCGGGGTTCAATAATCTACAGATTCTATCGGGACTGCCGCTGCAATTGGCGACCACCGATGCCTGCCGCCGTGACATTGGCGAACGGGCCGCAGAAATTCTGCTGCAGGCGCGTGACAGCGCAGAAGAACTGGCGCCCATATGCGAAGCGCTGAGCCCGCGTATCAGTCTGGGCCAGTCCTTGTAGGCGCAGTGTTCAGATCCGCGCGGTCCGTCTCTCAACTAAAAACTCCCCGGCCATGGACCGGGGAGCAGGAACCGTGAAGGATCGTTTGGTTTACAGTGCTGCTTTGAACAGCTGCGTCAGGTTTTCTTCTGTCAGCTCAATGGGGTTGCCGCCGCAAGACGGGTCAATGAGTGCGCCTTTGACCAGATCGGGGATCGAGGCCTCGGTGACGCCGAGATCCGACAGGCCGCGCGGAATGCCCATGCTGTCGTTCAGCTCCTGCACGTAAGCGCGGAAGCCGTCAAAGCCGCCCTCAATCCCCAGATATGCGGCTGCCATATTGAAACGGTCGGCAATTTCAGGGGCGTTGAACTCAAGCACCGCCGGCATACAGACGGCATTGGTGGTGCCGTGGTGGGTGTTGAAATGGGCTCCGATCGGGTGGCTCATGGCGTGGATAGCGCCGAGACCTTTCTGGAAACCAGTGGCCCCCATGGCGGCGGCTGACATCATCTGCGCGCGGGCCTCGATGTCGCTGCCATCGGCATAGGCCCGGGGCAGGTAGTCTTTGACCAGACGCATGCCTTCCAGTGCAATGCCCTGCGACATTGGGTGGTAATGCGGTGAGGAAAAGGCCTCAACACAATGGGCAAAGGCGTCCAGACCCGTGCCAGCGGTGATGAACTTTGGCATCCCAACGGTGAGTTCCGGGTCACAGATCACCACGGTGGGCAGCACTTTGGGGTGAAAGATGATCTTTTTCACATGGCTGACAGAATCGGTAATCACCGAGGCGCGCCCGACTTCGGACCCGGTGCCTGCGGTGGTGGGCACTGCAATGATCGGGGCAATGGCATCTGCATCGGCGCGGGTCCACCAATCGCCAATGTCTTCAAAATCCCATATTGGTCGGGTCTGACCTGCCATAAAGGCGACCATTTTTCCCAGATCCAGACCCGAGCCGCCGCCAAAGGCGATGACGCCATCATGGCCACCTGCGTTATAGGCCGCGACACCGGCCTCCAGGTTCTTCTCATTTGGGTTGGGGTCTACTTCAAAAAAGATCCCCCGACCCAGGCCTGCGGCCTCCATGATGTCGAGAGTGCTTTTGGTGACGGGCAAATCCGCCAGCCCCTTGTCGGTGACCAGCAGTGGCTTTTTGATCCCGGCAGAGGCACAGGCCTCACCCAGTTCTTTAATCCGGTCGGCGCCGAATTTGATTGCGGTCGGATAGGACCAGTTTCCAACGAGGTTCATAAGCGTTTTCCTGTGATGGAGCGGGAGAGGGGGCGCTGCCCCCGCTTGCCTTGCGGCAAGCTCCCCCGAGATATTTGTAGTAAGATGAAGGCTGCTAGGCGGTGCGTTTCTTCAGGTGATAGCTTTTGGGGCGGGTGAGGTTCTGATAGCCGATGACGGACAAACCTCCCCCGCGGCCAGTGTTCTTGCAACCAGTCCAGCACAGGCTGGGATCGAGGTAATCCGCACGGTTCAGGAACACGGTGCCGGTTTCGATCTCATCACCGATGCGGGCGGCGCGGTCCAGATCTCGGGTCCAGAGCGAGGCGGTGAGGCCAAATTCGCTGTCGTTCATCAGCGCGATAGCCTCGGCGTCGGAAGACACTTTCATGATGCCAACCACGGGCCCAAAGCTTTCATCCCGCATCACTCGCATCTCATGGGTGACATTTGTCAGGATCTGCGGGGTCAGATAGGCACCACCATCGTCTTCGGCCATGGTGGGGATATGCGCCACGGCGCCCGCGGCGATGGCCTCGTCAATCTGGGCGCGCACTTCAGCGGCAAAACGCACATTGGCCATTGGGCCCATGGTCGTTGTCTCCTGCAGTGGATTGCCCAGTTTGTAGCCTTTGACGATCTCGACCGCCTTGGCGACAAAATCATCATAAAGGCTTTCGTGCACATAGATGCGTTCAATACCGCAGCAGCACTGGCCGGCGTTGAACATGGCGCCATCGATCAGCGTATCCACCGCCGCATCCAGATCGGCATCTTCCATCACATAACCGGGATCTTTGCCGCCCAGCTCGGTGCCGACGCCGGTAAATGTACCAGCAGCAGCGCGTTCCATTGCCTGGCCGCCGCCAACTGACCCGGTGAAATTGACAAAGTCAAAGGCGCGGTCCGAAATCAGGGCCGAAGTGGTGTCATGGTCCAGGAATACGTTCTGGAACACCTCGGCAGGGACCCCAGCAGCCTGGAAGGCCGCTGCCATGCGTTCCCCGACAAGCAGGGTTTGCGTGGCATGTTTCAGCACCACGGTATTGCCGGCAATCAGGGCTGGTGCCAGCGTGTTGATCGCCGTCATATAGGGATAGTTCCAGGGGGCCACGATGAAGACAACCCCATGTGGAACGCGCTTGATGTAGCGTTTAAAGTCAGCATCATCGCCAACTTCGATATCTGCCAGCGCAGTTTCGGCAATCTCTGCCATGTAGGAACTGCGCTCGTTAAAGCCGCCAAACTCGCCACCATAGCGCACCGGGCGCCCCATCATATGGGCCAGCTCGGGCACGATTTCATCGTTCATCGCGCCAACAGCGGCTACGCCTGCCATGACCAGCTTGATGCGTTCCTGCACTGGGCGTGCAGCCCAGGCCTTTTGCGCCGCGCGCGCCGCAGTGGCGACAGCAAATCCCTCTTCGCGGGACAGGGTCTGGCGCTCTGCATAAACCGATCCGTCAATCGGAGAGATACATTTCAGGGTCTGGCCCATGTTCATCCTCATCTCGTTTGAAAGGGGAGCCCCCCCTTCATCTTGCTAAAAATACCTTCGCCGAAGGCCGCGCGTCGTTAGACGCGCTCAAACCCACGGGCGATTTCATAGTCGGTGACCACGCGGTCAAAATCTTCGATCTCAACTTCGGCGGCGCGGGTGTAGTGGTCCACCACATCATCGCCCATGGCAGCGCGCAGCATGGCAGAGTCTTTAAGGCTGAGACGGGCGTCGCGCAGGGTTTCCGGGATCATCCCGCTGTCGCCCTGATAGACATCGCCCGTTGCGGGCGCCTGCAGCTGCAGCCCTTCTTCGATACCCGCAATACCAGCAGCCAGCATGGCTGCCATCGCCAGGTAGGGGTTCATATCCGACCCCGGAATGCGGCATTCGACGCGGATTGATTTGCTGCCAACACCACAAAGACGATATCCGGCGGTGCGGTTGTCCACCGACCAGATGATGCGAGTGGGGGCAAAAGTGCCCTTCATGAAGCGCTTGTAGCTGTTGATGTAGGGCGCCATGAAATAGGTGTAGTCAGGCGCGTACTTCAGCAGGCCAGCCATATAATTCTTCATCAGATCGGACATGCCAAGCGCATCTTGCGCGTCATAAAAGGCGGGCTTGCCATCTTTCCACAGGGACTGGTGCACATGGCTGGAGGAGCCCACTTTGTCGTGACGCCATTTCGGCAGGAAGGTCACCGCGTGGCCCTGCTGCCAGGCGATCTCCTTGGTGGCGTGCTTGGCGATGGTGTGGAAATCGGCGGTGTCCTGCGCCCGGCCATATTTGATGTTCAGCTCTTCCTGGCCGGTTTCGGCCTCACCCTTGGTGCATTCCACCGGGATCCCGGCGTTCCACAGGTGATTGCGCAGGGGGCGCATCACGTGCTCTTCCTTGGTGGTCTGCAGGATGTGGTAGTCCTCGTTGTAGCCAGAAATAGGCTGCAAATCGCGGAAATCCGATTTGCGGATCTCGTCAAAGCTTTTCTCGAACAGGAAAAACTCCAGTTCGGTCGCGGTCATGGCGTCAAAGCCAAGCGCGTCAAGGCGGCGAATCTGTTTCTTCAAAATGGCGCGGGGACTATGGGGGATCTCTTCGTGGCTGTGGTGATCCAGCACATCACACAGCACCATCACCGTACCCTCGAGCCAGGGCAGGGGGCGCAGGGTGGCAAGATCGGGTTTCATCACATAATCGCCATAGCCGGATTCCCAGCTGGTCGAGGCAAAGCCATCGGGCGTTGCCATTTCCAGGTCGGTGGCCAGCAGATAGTTGCAGCAATGGGTCTCTTCCCAGGCGCCAGCAACAAAATGCCCGGCGTGAAAGCGTTTGCCCATCAGGCGGCCCTGCATATCCACAAGGCAAACCAGCACGGTATCCACCTCGCCAGCGGCAACTTGGGCTTTCAGATCGTCAAAACTCAGAACACCAGTCATGGGGCATTTTCCTGTCTAGATAGAGTGTCCCGGCACCAGCGGCGCCGGGACAGATGGGTTTAGCCGTAGCGGTAGGGGCGACCGGCTTTTTGCATGTCAGCATTATACTTCTTGAAGATCTCGACAACCTTGGCCTTGGTGGGGCTTTCGGCGGCGATTTCATCCCAGAATTTGACCGCTGCATCTTCGACGGTTTTCCATTCCGCGTCTGGAATAGAGGTCAGCTCCATCTTGGGGCCATTGACCCGCAGGGAGGCTTCGCCACCCCAATACCACCACTGACGGTAGTAGTGCGACTGGTCACAACAGACGCGGAACAGGGTCTGCAGATCTTCGGGCAGCTCGTTCCAGCGACCCTGGTTGGCAAAGAAGGATCCCGCCCAGGCACCAGAGATGTTGTTGGTCAGGAAGTAGTTGGTCACATCGGCCCAGCCAACAGTGTAGTCTTCGGTGATGCCCGACCAGGCAACCCCGTCCAGTTCGCCGGTTTGCAGGGCGACTTCGATGTCTTCCCAGGGCAGGGTGACAGGCACGACGCCAAACTGGCTGAGGAAACGACCCGCAGTTGGGAAGGTGAAGACGCGCTTGCCTTTGAGGTCAGCGAGGCTGCGGATTGGGTCTTTGGTGGCAAAGTGGCAAGGATCCCAGGCGCCGGCAGAGATGTGTTTGACGCCAACCTTGGAATATTCCTCGTCCCAGATCTCGTTCAGGCCATACTGGTTGAACAGCACAGGCACGTCGAGCGAGTAGCGCGAGCCGAAGGGGAAGTAGCCGCCAAAAACGGTGACCTCGGTGGGCGAGGCCATCGAGTCATCATCCGACTGCACGGCGTCAATGGTGCCGCGCTGCATGGCGCGGAACAGCTCACCTGTGGGGACCAGTTGATCGGCATAGAACAGCTCGATCTGCATGCGGTCGCCTGCGATCTGGTTGAACATGTCGATGGCGGGTTTCACCACGTGCTCGGCCAGGGCTGTGCCGGCATAGGTCTGCATCCGCCATTTGATGGTGGATTGTGCCAGGGCTGGTGTCGCCAGCGGGGCGGCCATTGCCCCCACACCAGCGGTTTGCAGAAACTTACGTCTTGTTGTCATTACACTCACTCCTTGTTGACTCTCGGTTGTGAAATCAGGCCCCCGCGCGGGGCTCTTTTTGGTTTATTCGGGTGTTTCATCACCTGCCGTAGACCAGGTCTGGCAGCCACAGGGCGATCTGTGGGAAGGCCATGATCAGGGCCAGTGCCACCACCATGACGGCGGCAAAGGGGATGATGGAGATATAGATATCCTTCAGGCCAATCTCTGGCGGGGCCATGGCGCGCATCAGGAACAGGTTATAGCCAAAGGGGGGCGTCATATAGGCGATCTGCGTGGTGATGGTATATAGCACCCCGTACCAGATCAGATCAAATCCAAGGGCGCCCACCAGTGGCACATAAAGCGGCGCAACAATCACCAGCATGGCGGTGTCGTCCAGGAAGGTTCCCATCACGATAAAGCTCAGCTGCATCAGGATCAGGATCATCCAGGGGCTTAGCCCCAGTTGTGCGGTGAACAGATCCTCGATGGCCTTTACCGCGCCCAGCCCGTCAAAGATGGCGCCAAAGCCCAGGGCTGCCAGGATGATCCACATGAACATGCAGGAAATCCCCAGGGTAGACCGAACAGTGGTTTCAAACACCGCCTTGTTCATCCGACCTTTGAGGATGGCGGCGATAAAGGCGGTCATGGCACCAATGGCAGAGCTTTCGACCAGTGAAGTCCAGCCATTTACAAAGGGCACCATCATGGTGGCAAAGATCGCCAGGGGCAGGACGCCGGAAAACAGCAGCCGGTGCTTTTCCTTGAGGAAGACATCCCGGTAGAACAGCGGCATGGCGCGGGTGGCAAAGCCCAGAACGGCCGCACCGAGGGCAAAACCAATGGCAGATTTTGGCGCGATAACGTCCAGTTTCACCAAAAGCGGCACCAGCACGATCCCGGCCAGCACGATGAAGTTCAGCCGCAGCGGATGGGTGCTGATCTCATCATATTCGGCCAGTTCTTCGTGGCTCATGGCGGGGCCAAGGTCAGGCTGCATCTTGGCGCGGATATAGATGTAGATGATGAACATGGTGGCCATCAGCAGGCCGGGGACGACACCAGCCAGCCAGAGCTGCCCCACGGGTTGACGCGCAATCATCGCATAGAGCACCAGAACCACCGAAGGCGGCACCAGAATGCCCAGAGAGGACCCGGCCTGGATGGTGCCGGTGACCAAGATCTTGTCATAGCCCCGGCGCAGCAATTCGGGCAGGGCGATGGTGGCGCCAATGGCCATACCGGCCACCGACAGGCCATTCATCGCGGAAACCAGCACCATCAGCCCGATGGTGCCAATGGCCAGACCGCCCTGTACCGGACCCATCCAGACGTGGAACATCCGGTAAAGATCATCTGCAATTTTGGATTCCGACAGCACATAGCCCATGAAGATGAACATCGGCAGGGTCAGCAGCGGATACCATTTCATCAGCTTCATGGAGGCGGCAAAGGGGATCTCGACCCCGCCGGTGCCCCAAAGCAGCATCCCCGCCACAGCGCCAACAAATCCGATGGCGCCAAACACCCGCTGGCCGGTCATCAGCATCAGCATCATGCCGGCAAACATGACAACGGCGATCAATTCATAAGGCATCAGATTTCAACTCCGCGAAGACGTCCGATATCGCGGAACAATTCGGCAAGGCATTGCAACAGCATCAGAAAGACACCGAAGCAGAGGATAGATTTCACCGGCCACAGATAGGGGCGCCAGGCGGTGGAACTGCGCTCGATATAGCCGATCTTGCCCCAGGCGGCGCTTGGGCCCTCGGTAAAGAAGGTCACGATGATATCGCCAAAGAAAGAGAACGGCTCTAGCCCAAAATAGCCCAGGCTGTAGGCCATCGAGCTGACCGCGCCATAAAGCAGGATGCCCAGGTAGGTCATGAGGAACAAGACGGTAAAGGCATCGACAAGAGCCTTGGTCCGGGTGGTCCAGCCACCATAGAACAGATCCATCCGCACGTTTGATCCCATCTGCATCGAATAGGGTCCGCCTAGAATGTAGTAGGCCACCATGATGAACTGAGCCATCTCCAGCGTCCAAAGCGAGGGATTGAAAAAGGTCTTGGAGACCGAGGACCACAAGAGAACCGCGATAAGGGCAAAGATCAGATACATGGCAAAACGACCAATCACCCTGTTCATCGCCTCCACGGCGCGAATGTAGCGCAGGATAAGTTTAGGCACTGGTGCCTCCTTCGGCCTTTAGGGCTGCCAGCGCCGGGCGCAGCAGGGCCAACAGCTCATCCGCCATCTGGGTTTCTTGCTGAGGGGTGCGCAGCAGGTCGTTGCGGACTTCGATCATCACATTGGGGAGCCCGTTTTCCAGCCCGTGAATTTGCAGAGAATGGGTCACGCCGTCTTCTGGCCCGTAAGGCTCATTGCGGTCCACCTGGCGCTGGGGCAGGGCAGAGGCCTGCGCCAACATGGCATCGGCAAGCCGCGTGTCACTGGCGTGCAAGATGCCGATTTCCACTGCGCGGGGGGTGCCGTAGTACACTGGTGTAAAGCTGTGAATGGTGATCAGCGCGGTCTGCAGCCCTTCGGCCTTGCGTCGCTCGATCATCTGGTCAACCGCAGTGATGAAAGGCTGATAAACCGTGTCAACGCGTTCCGCACGCTGCGCTTCCGTCAGCGCGACATTGCCGGGCACTTCAATCAGTTCAGATTTCTCCGGCATCGCCGAAGCCGCTTCTGGGGGGCGATTGCAGTCATAGACAAGACGGGAAATGCACGAGGCAATCAGAGGCGAGTCAAGGGCGTCAGATAGAGCCTTTGCCACGGCCAATGCGCCGGGGTCCCAGGCTGCGTGGCTCTGGCGATCGGCCCCCACCAAACCCAAATCGCCGTAGCGATCCGGGATGTGATGACTGGCGTGCTCGCACAGGATCAAAGCCTCACCACGGCCGGTGCCGTTGAACACTTCGTAAGCCGCACAGGGAGCGTGGGAATCGCTCAACGTCATTCATCTCTCCTCGTTTTGAAAAAATCTTTTCACGAAGCAATATTTCTGTCAATATTATTTCAGAAGGGATTTCTGCGATACTGGTAACCGCGGCGGTATTTCGGGTATACTGTGCCTCTTGCCGCCTGTTTTTTGATCACCCCGAGGAGGGATGCCACTGTGACCAAACCGCCGCTCACCGTGCGAGAGTTGATCCGGGATCAATATAAAACGCTGACCCAGTCAGAGCGCAAATTTGCCAATTCGCTGCTGGAGAATTATCCAGTGGCTGGATTGGCCTCGATCACTATTGTAGCCTCCAACGCCGATGTCTCCACGCCCACTGTGGCGCGAATGGTGCAAAAGCTGGGGTTCAAAGGCTACCCGCAGTTTCACCAGGCCCTGCTCAAGGAACTGGAGGCTAAGGTTTCGGGGCCGACACAGCGGCGCGAAAACTGGGCTGCCGAGGCGCCAGAGGGGCATTTGCTCAACCGGTTTTCCCAGGCGGTGACCGATAACCTCAGTCAGACCTTTTCCAATGTAGACACCGGCCAGTTTGATGCGGCTGTGCGGCAGCTCGCCAATACCGAGGCGCGGCTCTATGTGGTTGGCGGTCGGATCACTCGGGCGCTGGCTGACTATGCCTTTACCCATTTTCAGGCGATCCGGCAGCGGGTGACACATATGACCTCTTCCTCCGCCACCTGGCCGCACTATGTGTTGGACATGGAGCCGGGGGATACCCTGCTGATGTTTGACGTGCGCCGCTACGAGACCAACCTGCAACGGCTTGCTGAGCTGGCTGCCGAGCGGGGTGTCAAAGTGGTGCTGATCACCGATCAATGGGCCAGTCCGGTGACTGCGGTGGCTGAACATGCCTTCAATTGCTGGGTTGAAATCCCCTCGGCTTGGGATTCGAATATCTCGACCATGATGTTGCTGGAGGCGATGATTGCCGCCACCCAGGAGGAAAGCTGGGACAAGACCAAAGAGCGCTATGATCGCCTGGATGAACTCTTTGACACCACGCGGCTGTTTCGCAAGTTCTCCTGAGGCGCGGGCCATGCGCTGTGGTGGATGGACAGGGCAGGCGGCTTGCGTCATGTTGGGCCCGTCAGCTCTTGCCTTGTCGTAGGTCTTAGGGGCTGTTTTGAACATTTCCTTTCAGGTTAAGACATCCATGATCAAATCTGCTGCTTTCTTCCCTGCGCTTGTTGTTGCCGCATCTGTTGTATTTGCCTCTGTCCCGGCAACGGCCAAGCCCCTGAGCCGAATTTTAGCCCAATCGCCGCTGTCGCCTGTCGATTTTGACACGATGCGCGCGGCCGAATCCGCGCTGTATGAGCATGCGAGGGTAACAGTTGGCAGTTCGGTCAAGTGGAGCAACCCGCAAACGCGCTCCCATGGTGTGGTCAACGTGACAGCAAAGCAGGGCGCCTGCGTTTCGCTGAAACACGTGACTCACCCCAATGGCGGAGCTGCGACGGTAAGCGCCTCTCGTCGCTTCTGTCGGCAGGCCAGTGGCAAGTGGCTGTTGTCGCAATAACCGAGACCTGACCTCCTGCGAAGGTGTCTCTCTTAGATATGCGTCGGGGGTTTCTCCGATCGTAGCTTTTTCTTTTCAACCAGGAATACAATCATGACTGAAATCACCCGTCTCCACACCGGCGCCCGCATGAGCCAGATCGTAGTGCATGGCGATACCATCTATCTTGCCGGGCAGGTCGGTACCAAAGGCGCCAGCGTGGCCCAGCAGACCCAGGACTGCCTGGATAAGATCGACGCCCTGCTGGCTGAGGTCGGGTCTGACAAGACCCGCATCCTGCAGACCACCATCTGGCTGGCCGATATGGCCGACTTTGAGGAAATGAATGCGGTTTGGGACGCTTGGGTCCCCGAGGGCAATGCGCCGGCCCGCGCCTGTGGTGAGGCCAAACTGGCCCTGCCGGAGTTCCTGGTAGAGTTCCTGGTGACCGCCGCCAAGGCTTGATGTCTCTGCCTGGGGCGGTTGTCCTTCCAAAAGCTCTGAGAGGTTCGGCTGTTAGCCGGGCCTCTTTTTGTATTCCCGCACAAGGCATTTGGTTTTCCGGTGCAGCTCTTTCGGGTTTTTCTCTGGGGCATTGTGTTGTTTGTTTTGATTCCTTTTGTTGAGTCTGTGGGTAATGTTGTGGGTAAGTTGGATTTTGGTTGTTTTGTGGTTTGTGGGGGCTGTTTTTGAGGGTGTTTGGGGTGTGGGTGTGGGGGTGGTTTGTGTGGTAAGGTG
>CAJQNB010000007.1 GCA_905479575.1 uncultured Pseudophaeobacter sp. | reverse complement strand
CAGTAGCGAAAGCGCGGCAGTGTCGGTATTGTTCTTCATGGCGTGATCTCCCTGGCGGTTGCTGCCGCCGGTTGGGTGGGTTCAGTTCACCCGGAGATTACGCCACCTTCAAATTTCCACCACCTTCGCGACACGACCTTCGAGGGTTCGTAGCTCTCACTGAAAGGCTAGCGGGTGATCTGTCCGAAACAACTCTGCTGAGTCCGCCATGATCCACAGGGCGTTGGGGCATTTGGTCACTTTGTGGGGTCCTTGCGTGCAATCCCGTCCGCAACAAGCTGTTCGACCGGAATGCGCAGGAACTGTTCCAGCCGGTCGAGGTAGCCGGCGAAGTCAGCTATTTCCTCTTCCGTGAAGACATCCCTTAGGGCAGCGCGGCGGTGGGCCATGACCGGGGCCGCCCGATCATAGGCGGCACGCCCTTGCGACGTGATCTCTACCATAGTCTGCCTCGCGTCTTGGCTGCTGCGCTGCATGGCGACGTAGCCCTTTTTCCGCATGTCCGGCAGGGCGCGGCTGAGCAACGAATGATCCGCGCGCTGGATCGCGGCAAGATCGCGGATGGTCATCGGCCCGGCTTCGACAAGATCCCACAGTGTCCGCCATTCGACGATCGACAGCCCCCCGGCGAGGTCAAGGAACTTGCGGCCCTGGGTCCGTGACGCGGCGTAGACGGCCGGCAGACGCGAAAAGATGTTCAGGCCTTCACGCTCCATCCGGGCGCGCACCTGGTCGGCGTCTATTTTTCCCTGTTCGGTCACGGCTTCTCCTCTCATCTGGTCATCTGGCAAATCATGGAGAAAAAGATTTTGCGTGACAAGTCATATAATTTCTGCAAGCCTTTGTGTGGGGCTCCGGGAAACCGGGCCTGCGTGCCTTTGGAGGAAGGCACGGGTTCAAGGGAGGACAGTATGATCAAGACAGTGATAATCGGGGCCGCGCTAGCAATCGCGCCCATAGCGGCGACCGCACAGGCGACGCTGACAGCGGAAACCACCACGCCGGGGTCGACCCCGCATTACATCGACACCACTCTGGCCGGGATCCTCGACAGTGCGGGCGTTGCGACGCTTCAGATCACCGAAGGCGCAACGCTAACCAATTCGGTGCAGGCCGTTGCCGAGGGCCAGCTTGACATGGCCCCCGCGCCGCTGATCCTGCCATTCCTGCTATCCCGCGGCATTGGCCCCTATAGCGGTATCGGTGCCGAAGATGGCGCTAGGCTGGCCGAAAACCTGCGGGTGATCTTCTGGAATTCAGGGTCGGCGCAGATCTTCGCCTACTACAACAACAACCCGGTCGAGGACATCCGTGCCCTGGACGGCCTGCGGATCTGGAACGGCCCGCCGCGCGGCGCCGCGCTGACCTCGGGCCGGGCCATGGTTCAGCTCTTGTCGGGATTGAAGGACGGCGAGGGCTATGAGGGCATCCAGACCCCCTGGCCCGACGCGGTATCGACCATCACCGGTGGCGGCGCCGATGCCTGGACCTCACCCGAGGGGCTGCCCTCGGGGCGACAGATCGCCATCGCGGCGGCGGGCGGAATCACGATGCATGATATCCCCTCCGATCTTCTGGCCAGCACGCTGGGCCAGCAGATCGTTGCAGCGCCCGGCCACGCACCCTATTCGCTGCCGGTCGAGGATTTCCGCAACGCCTATGCCGGCAATGACATCACCGTCGTGACCGACGACGATACCTTCGACACCTACGCCACCGCATTCGGACAGATCGTCAACGCCTCGATGGATGAGGATCTGGCCTACCGGATCACCAAAGCCTACCTGGACGGGGAACGCCGGTTCATCGAAGGATCGCCGCGCGGTCCGTTCTCGCGGCTCAGTTTCGGGGACATCGACGGCGTGTCGCAAGGCGCCTGCGGAGCTGTGCAGGTCAAGATGCACGCCGGCGCGATCCGCGCCTTTGAAGAGGCGGGCCATACGGTCGCCGATTGCCTGCGTCCATAACGCCTGAACTTGCTTGAACAACATGGAGGGGCTGGTTTTCGGCCTCTCCCTTGGGGACTTGTGCGCAATGACATCTCAGACATCCATCATCCTGCCGCTTGGCCGGCGCATCGCGATACTTCTGTCGCTGGTGCTGGTCTTTGTCGGCATGGCCAACACCATGCCCGAAATCCCCGGCCTGCAGGATTGGGCGCGGGATGTCACAGGGCGGCCGTTCTTCCGGGTGTCGAACTTCCCGCCCGAGTATTTCTACCCCCCCGTCTTCATGCTGATGATGGTGATCGTGGCGCTGGATGCCAGCGTCTACCGGGCGTGGAAGCTGGACAAACCTCAACTCGCCTGGTTTGGGCTGATGCTGGATGTCGGCCTGGTGATCGCGGCCTTTCTTGCCGCCTTCGGCTTTCTGGTCGAAATCGATTCCATCTGCCTGATCGACCAGATCACCGGTGAACGCGCGCGGCTGATCCAGGACGCGGCGGAACGCTCAGCAGGGGCGATCCCCGGCATCTCGTTCGAGGCCGAGGTGCCCGCCTGTCAGGCCCGTTTCGGGGTCTGGATTCTGCCGCTGCTGTTCACGATCATCACGCTGTTCTTCCTCTACAACATTCGCATCTGGGGCCTGCCGCTTGTGGCGGTGGCCAGCATCGTCGTGCTGTACACTGTGGGCACGGCGCTGATCTGGGTTTTCGATCTGTCGGATAACAACTTCCTGCTGACCAAGCTGGGCGCCGAGGGCGGCGATCCGACTGCCGCCGCGATCCAGAAAGCGACAAACGTCTTCGTGACCCCTGACGGCTTCATGGGCCGTTTCATGGACATCGTCGTGAACCAGGTCTTTCCCTATGTGGTGCTTGGTGCTCTGTTCGGCACCTCGGCGGGCGGCACATCTCTGATCAAGCTGGCGGTGCGGGCCACGCGCAACCTGCGCGGCGGGCCCGCGCATGCGGCCATCGTATCCTCTGCCATGTTCGGCACCATTACCGGCGGTCCAGTGACCAACGTGCTGTCCACCGGTCGCCTGACAATCCCGATGATGCGCCGTAACGGGTTTTCACCGCAGTTCGCCGGCGGGGTCGAGGCCGCAGCCTCGTCCGGCGGGCAGATCATGCCGCCGGTCATGGGGGTCGCGGCCTTCGTCTTGGTGGCTTTGACGGCGGTGCCCTACACCAAGGTCATCACCGCCGCCTTCCTGCCCGCGATGTTCTTCTTCTTCTCGATCTTCCTGGCCGTCATGTTCCAGGCCCGGCGCGAGAAGGTCGAGGCCATGCGCGAGGTCCCCGACGACCTGATCATGGTCCGGCAGGACTGGTACAACCTGATCATCATCATCGTGCCGATCGCGACGATCCTGTTTCTGCTTCTGGGCAGCAAGGACGCCATCGGCGGCGGCCTGCTCGCTGCCATCCTGCCGGACGCGGCCCTCCGCACGATCACCAATTCGACTGGCGACGCCGTGTCGGCGGGCTGGTGGGCGGTCGCCGTCCTGATCCCGCTGCTGTTGCTGGACCCCGAGACGCGGGCTAAGCCGTCAAAGATCCTTGCCTCCCTGGCTGATGGCGGGCTGCTGATCTCGCGCCTGTTCCTGCTCTTGTTCGCGGTGTCGATCATCTCGGCCTTCCTGAACGAAAGCGGCCTGACCGGAGAGCTGACGCGCGCTGTGACCTCCTGGCTGGAGAAGGCGCAGGTGCTGCGGATCTTTGGCTTAGAAGTACCGATCGTCGGTGGCGTCTACCTGATGCTGGCGCTGACCTGCGCCATGTTCTGCGCGATCCTGCTGGGCATGGGGATGCCCACGGTTCCGGCCTATGTGAACGTGGCCCTGCTGCTAGGGCCGCTGCTCACCAACCTTGGCGTCAGCTTCTTCACCGCCCATATGTTCGTCTTCTACTTCGCGGTCGCATCAGCAATCACGCCGCCCGTCGCCGTCGCTGCTTTTGCCGCAGCCTCGATCACCGGGGCCGAGCCGATGCGCACCGGCTTTGCCGCCGTCCGCGTGGGAATCGTCATGTTCACGATCCCCTTCATCTTTGCCTGGTACCCCGAGCTTTTGCTGATCCCCGAGGCGGTGATGATCACCGACGAAAGCGGCGCCAAGACCCTGATCGAAGGGTATAGCGGCGAGGTCGAACTGGCTGCCCTTGGGCTTTTGTCGCTGCGGCTGATCCTGGCGCTGTATCTCGTGGCCTCGGCGCTGGCGCGGTTTGACCGTGGCCCGATGCGCGCTTGGGAAATTGCCTGCAGGCTGCTCCTTGCGGTTCTCATCATGTGGAAGACCGATCCCGTCATGTGGGTCGGCATTGTCGCCGGGCTGTCGCTGATCAGTCTGCATATTATTCTGTCTCGGAGGTCAAATGAACCCGCCCCTACTTGAATTCGCCTTCCGCCTCGAAGTGAAGCTTGGTCCGATCCGCGAAATGGGCCCCGGACGGGCTGGTCATCGCCGGATCATCCCGATCATCGGCGGTACGGTCAGCGGCCCGAAGGTCAACGGGACGATCCTCAACCTTGGTGCCGACTGGCAAACCATCTTCGGGGACGGCACCGCCGAGCTGGACACCCGCTACGCGATGGAAACCGATGACGGTGCGACTATCGAGATCCGCAACTATGGCTTTCGCCATGGCCCGCCCGAGGTGATCGCAGCGATTGCCCGGGGCGAGGACGTGCCGCACGACAGCTATTACATGCGCACCCACGCCCTGCTGGAAACCGGAGACGAGCGCTACAACTGGGTCAACCGCACCCTTTTCGTGGGAACCGGCCAACGCCGCAACGCAAGCGTCATCGTCGATCTGTTCAGTCTGAATTGAAACGGGAATCATAGGCGGAGTATGTGGAACGGGGATAGCCTAGGGTCGTGACGAATGACCGATATCGTGACTGGGCAGAACAGGATCATGAGGTTAGCGAGCCTGGGTACTTGTTTCAGGGGGGATAGGGCAGGAAAGCTATGGTTGGACGTTAGGGATCCAGCGAGGAATTCAGCTGCTCGCAAGCACACATCGCCCGTTTTGACGCCTACCCATTGCGGGGCAGTAGTTTAGCGACTTATTCCCCAGAAACTCCCTCAGAGTGTGCGACACGCTTAGTTCGCGTGACGATAGTCTCTCGGGCTGACACCAAAGCGGCGTTTGAACGCGCGGCTAAAATGGGCGGAGCTTGAAAAGCCGTGCGCAAAGGCAACCTGAGTCAAAGATGACGACCGCTCTGGACTTTGGCGCAGCACCCTTGAGATCGCATCAAGTCTCTTTGCGATCAGCCTCACCCGAAAGGTATCAGGCTCATCAACGAAGAGGTGGTGCAGGTAACGGACCGATATCCCAACGCTGGCCGCGATGTCAGCGGGACCCAGATCGGGGTCGTGCAAGTGTTTGCCAATTGCGCTGTCGACCCGCGCCATAAGAGCGGCTCGTGGCGTGGCTACATCGCGACTAACTTGCGCCAGCAAACCGACCTCTTCGATCAAGGTTCGCCCGAGCCGCGAGAATGCAGCCGGATCCATGTCGCTCAGCACGGGCGGCAGCGACAGGATCCTGTCCCGCAACAGCGCGCCCCATCCGCCGGACACATCCAAGCGGCCAATGGTCAAGGCGTCAGATCCTGTGATATCGCGAAGCAGTTTCCGGCTAATGAACAGCGTTGTCTTATTAATCGGCCCTTCGGTTTTGAAATGGCACGGCAAGGAGGCATCCCAGACCATCATATCGCCCGCCGTAAGCGTCACCGGCAGATCCTCCTGAACCACGTGTTCACGACCAGACCTCAGTCCAAGCAGGCCAAAATACGCGTCATCGCTGTACCCGATTTCCCGGCGCCCACGGGTGCCATGACACGGATCACAACCACATTGGATAATCGAAAACCCTGACCCAACGCGCGAAGAGACATTCGCCTTAAACCCATCCGCGCGGTGCCCCCGGCTCGCACCCAAAGACCAGGTATGGTGCGAAGCATTCAACCCTTCACTCCACGCATCAAACTGGTGCGCCTTGTCTTCCAAGGCGTTGGTCCAGCGCTCTATGGCCATCAATTTCCCTCCCGACTTGCACCCACGATCAAACAATAATGCACTGACAGTCAAGATCGGGGCGTCCATCGCATGCACACTGCTGTATCTGAAATGGGAGGATTTCATGAGAAAAGATGTAAGCTTCAAAACCGAAGATGGCACCGAACTTGTCGGCTGGTTCTACCAAGCCGAAGCGACCCTAGCGCCCTGTATCATCATGGCGCACGGGTTCTCGGCGACCAAGGAAATGCACCTGTCAGGCTTTGCCGAGACGTTCCAGAAAGCCGGCATGAACGTGCTGGTTTACGACAACCGCAACCTTGGCAGCAGCGGCGGACAGCCGCGCGGCGAGATCGACCCTGACCAGCAGATTTCGGACTATCGCGACGCGATTACCTATGCGCAGCAACTGGATGCCGTCGATGCCGAGCAGATCGGCATTTGGGGGTCCAGCTACTCTGGCGGGCATGTTCTGGTGATCGCGGCCAAGGATCGAAGGGTCAAATGCGTCGTCAGCCAGGTACCGCTTGTCTATGGTCTGGAAAATGCGCAGCGGCTGGTGCGTTCCGATCACTGGGCGGGCCTACGTGCCGGATTTGCAGCAGATCGCACCGGGCGGTTGAACGGCGACGCGCCGCTCCGCCTGCCGGTCGTTGGTGAGAAAGAAGGCGACCCTTGCGCCTTGCCGACAGATGACAGCCGGGAGTTTTTCTTTGGCTTGAGCGACCAGGACCGCGGCGCATGGGAAAACGACATCACCCTGCGGTCGATGGAGCTGTTTACCGAATATGAGCCCGGAAACTGGGTGTCGCGCATCGCGCCCACGCCCTTGATGCTGGTCGCGGGCCGTCATGATCATTTGACGCCAGCGGATCTGACCTTGCGGGCCTATGAAAATGCCATGGAGCCTAAGAAACTCTTGATCCTCGACTGCGCACATTTCGAGGCCTATACCGATGCGCCGTTCGATATCTCGGCCCCGGCGCAATGTGCATGGTTCGCCGAACATCTGGGCGTCGCATGACTTGACCTGAGCCAGGGTCAAAAGGCCTCCACCGCGCTTGTTTACGGGGCGGTGGAGCTTTTGCCTGTCGTCAGCGAACCCACCCAACTGGATCCCGAACTAGCCGCGCGTCACGGTGTCTCGATGGCGCTCAAAACAAACGTCCACCAGTATGTGGAGCGCTTTGTTGCAGTAATTGCTATCAAAGGAGCGGCATCAAACCGTGACAGGTCCAAATCGACCCAGCCGAGAGTGGCCATTTCCAGATCCTGCATGTTGCGCCATAGCCTCTGGCGGTGGACCAGTTCGGTTTTTTAGAGACCATTTATCGTCTCAGCGAGGGCGTTGTCGTAAGAATCCCCGACGCTGCCGACCGATGGTTCAATGCCTGCTTCGGCCAAACGCTCGGTATAGCGAATGGATAGATATTGCCCGTGGCGACCCTTTTGATCTCAGGCCGCAGCTCCGTGTCACGCTGATGCCGCGCCAAAGCTTTGGACGGATCAGCGAGGCATGCCAGGCGGTGATGGAATGTTCCCTCTCGGGAGATTGCTGCGCAATGCCCTGCCGGGCAGTGAATGAAGGCGATCATCGCTTCAGCGGGCGGTCGAGTTCCGCCTGCGCAAAGTAGACCCCGTCACGCCACGGGTTCGAGTGGCGGGTGAAACGCTGACGCCTTGCGGATAATTTCATTCGCCTGGCGCAGTTCACTGTTCTCTCGTTCCAGGGTCTTGATGCGATCACGTTCCGCGGTCGTGACACCGTCGCGTATGCCACTGTCTGTCTCGGCCTGCTTGCCCCATCCACTCAAGGTCTGGGGAATACAGCCGATCTAGGGCGCAATGGCGGCGATCGGACCCGCCTGCGTCTCATAAGAGCCTTGATGCTCAAACACCATACGGGCGGCGCGGGCGCGGACCTCAGGCGAGTAGCGATTTGCCATTTTGCTTTTTGTCAGAACCATCATCCATACCTAAGTTGATGGTCTCCGACAAACTCGGGGCGATTCACTAGATCATTTTGGTGGACTATTTCCCAAGCTCACCCTAGGATTCATCAAAATTTTATCAGCTAACTTGTTTCGAACACCCCTGAAGGGGGTAAGTACTTTTGATGGAGAACTTCTAGTTGGAATACTCTGCTCGCAGCCAAGCTCGACGTGTTCTCGGAAACTCAAATATCGAAATTCGCAAACTCGAAGAAAGGGATCGCGCGGAGATCCTAAGGTTATGCCGATCAGCCTACGCTGAAATCTCTGGTCCCGACAAACACCTGAAACAAAGTAAGTTTGATCGCGGTTTTGAACACGCTCTGACAGGCAAAAATGGCGATCTCAGTCTGGTTGCCTCGCGCAGACAAGGCGCGGACGAACACCTTGCTGGTTTTTTGTACTCCATTGCTGTGGAAGACTTTTTTTCTGAAGATATCATGGTGTCCTGTCAGGCGCTCTATGTCCAGCCCGAAGCCCGACATACCGTAGCTAGTTTCATGCTATTGCGATCGCTGATGCGCCGCGCAGTGAATGGCGGTGCAAAAAAGATTGGCGTGCAAGTGACGTCTGGGTTTCGGTTGAAGCAAACGCATCGTTTTCTGTCGAAAATGGGGTTCCAGTACATGGGGGGAACCTATGAGTTTTCAGCCGACAAGGTTCGCCCTGCCAAAGCAACTTGAAGTGTTAACTAGTAGCGCAAGAAGAGGATTCTTCCAATGGCCACCGTCATTTCCCAATCATTGGCACCTGGCCAATCGATGTTCTACAACGATCCTCTCGCGATCAATGGAACGATACCGGAGGGCGCGACCGGGGATGACGTGCGCGAAATCGCCAACGAGAACGAATTTCAGGCCACCATCCAGCTCAGGCTGACAGCTTTCAAAGGCGTCCTCACGGCCCGAAGTGTAGAAACTGTGGCCCATTTTCAGGGGAGCGGGTTTGTTTATGGCGAGGATGTCGGTGACCTGGTTTTCCCAACGGCCGGGAACATCAACACGCTCATTGTTGGAACGGAATGGGGGGTGCGCGTACGCCGCCCGGTAGGTGTTGAGACCCGTGAATCCAGCCTCACAATAAGTGATCTAGATCTCGATGTGGCCTCACTTCCAGGCCTCGATACAGACGAGCTTTGGTCGCTCATTTTTGATGGGGACGACGATTTCACGCTTAATCAGCGCGTAGACAACGAAGTTGCCGGTGACGGACGAGACCTGAATTCAGGCAATGTGACAGGTGGCAATGATGTCATGCGCCTATTTGAATCTGAGCCTCAACCGCCTCTGAACACGACTGATGGCAGCTTCGAATATAGCAGTACGCAGTACTTCGGAGATTTTTTCACCGTTGGTTTTTCTGCCACCTTGCAGGGCGGCAACGACAGCATTTCGGGGTTGGCACCAAAAGACATTGCGTCTGGTGATGTTGAGCGGGCCATCGGAACGCTGACTGGTGGCAATGACATTATGGACTTCTCCACCAGTACGCGGGCTGTGACCGCGTTTGGCGATGCGGTATCGAACGCCACGACTGCAACAGGTGGTAACGACACAATTACCGGCACTGACCTCAACGATGTCTTGGTTGGCGACGTTGGCACGGTCGAGGATGGCGCAGTGCTATTTGGCGGTGATGACAGTTTGATTGGCGGTGCAGGCAATGATCAACTGTTCGGTGATCAGCGCATCATTGACGGCATAGGGACTGCCAACGGCGGCAATGACAGGCTGTTTGGCGGTTTGGGGGACGACACGCTCAGGGGCGGCGGCGGCGATGACGACCTAGAAGGCGGCGCAGGGCTGGACAGGCAGTTTGGAGAAGGTGGAGACGATTTTTTCCTCTTGGTCGACCCATCTGAATTGGTGGCCGGTGAAATCTATGACGGCGGTGAAGGCACCGATGAATTTGTTATCTTCTTTCAGGGGGATTATGACTTCACAAGTGTAGACCTTACCTCGGTTGAAGGGGTGCGAATGGGCGATATTTCGGGCCGAACAACCGTTCGCCTGGACTCAAGCCAGATCAATTCTGCTGGCTTTTCCCCAGACGCAGTGTTCGAATCCCTAGTTCCGACGGGGTCCAGAGAGTTCCTGATCGTGCAGGTTACTGACGGGAGCGCCGATCTGTCCGGGTTTTCGTTCATCGGCTGGGAAAACTTCACAGATGTTATCGAAGTTACCGGCAGCGATCTTAACGATACCATCGTTGGAACATCATTAACCGATTTCTTGTTTGGGCGTGACGGTGACGACTTTCTAGACGGCCGGGGTGGCAATGATTCTATGTCCGGCGGATTAGGCGATGACACCTATATGATTGACGGCGGTGACATAGCATTCGAACACACTGACGCAGGTACCGATTTGGTGCGGTCCTCCGTCTCTATCAACGCTCTAAATTCAAATATCGAAAACCTGGAACTATTGGTTGGGGAAAACGCTGCCATCGCGGGCATCGGTAATGAACAGAATAATCGCATTTCCGGAAATGAATTTGACAACAAATTGGGTGGCGGCGCAGGCCGCGACACACTGAAGGGACATGTCGGGAACGACACGATATCTGGCAATTCCGGTCGGGACAAACTCTTTGGCGGTAGCGGAGGTGACACTCTGAAAGGCGGCAATGGGAATGACAAGGTGTTTGGCGGCAATGGGAGTGACAAGGTGTTTGGGGGAAAGGGCAGCGATCTCCTGAACGGCGGTGGGGGCCGTGATGTACTGCAGGGCCAAAAAGGCAGTGATGTACTCACAGGTGGATCTGGTCGCGATGCTTTCGTGTTCAATCGCGGCGACGGACACGACACGATCACGGACTTTGCGGTCGGCATCGATCACATTCAAATCGGACGAGGTGCATCGAGGCTGCGTCAGCTAGACTTTGAGCAGCAAGGTGACGACGTTCTAGTAAGTTTCCGCAATGTTGAGATTACTGTCGAGGATATGACTGTTAGTGAAATAGCGGACAGCGACAATTTCCTGTTTGTCTAACACGTCTTTGAACTCGTAGAAAAAAAGAAAAGTGGTCGCCCCCGGCCAGCACGAAGCCAGACGAGGGTGTTTCTAGGCTAGCTTCCGGGTCAGCACGTATTCCACCAGCCTGTCTGACGTCAGCCCCTTTGGAACAGATCTGAGGATTTGAACAACGGAGGGTTTCTGGTTCATCGTAGCCTTTAAGGAGCGAAGATGAACAAGAAGCCCGGAACATCGAAAGACGCAGCTGACAAACTGGTCGAAAGCATCCGCCGCAAGACGCGCCAGACCTACTCGGCGGCGGAGGAGATACAACGGGGGAGCGCAGCATCCCCCTTGTCAAGATCGTGTGGTACTACCACACACATCTTGCAGTTACTCTTAACTGTAAGGTGTCCGAAGGGATCGCAGCGCAAACGGGTCACGGACCCACATCTCGCGGCACGGTTATGTGCTTTCACTTACCCAAAGGGCGCGCCATGCTCACTAATTCTCGTTGAGAAAAAATTCAAACAACCGATTAGTTTTTTCTAAAAGATCGGATTCGGAGTAAGCATCGACAGGAAGGCCAGTTCTATCATCATAAAGATGATCATAAATTGACTGACGGAAGCGATCACGTGTGGATGACTTCCCGGATAAATCCTGAACATCATGCATTTGTTGTTCGAGCGACTTGAGCAGCGCAACCGCGACCGACTTAGTTTTCTTGATGTCTGATTTGGACAAGTCAGGCTTCAGAATCATGTCGAAGACAGCAAGCTGCTCCTCGCTTTCCAATCCTTCCTTCACATATCTATTGGATTCTGCACTCATCTCAGCAGTTAATCGCATCAATGCTTCAAACGTGGCTTCAATCGTGTTTTTGTCTTTTTCCTTGTTGTAGTCTCGAACAATCTCATCGAAGCGTTCTTGAAAATCAGTACGCAATGGGTTTTGCTCCAGCATTTTCCGCAGTCGATCCTCAACCACCGTTTTCATGTCCTGTACGTCGGATCGTTGGGTTTCGCTTTTCGAAAACTCTTTCCGAAGCTGATCGAAATTGATTCTTGAAATATCAAAGACCTTGTCATCGTATTCAGCATCGGCCCTCACGTCGATCGCATTACTGACGATAGCATTCAGTTTCTGGATTGTTTCAGAAGTATCCCCACTGTCACGATCATCTTGAAGCGTCTTGTACGCGCAACGATCTTGGCCAGCTTACCGGTGCTGTCATCGAACAGAATGAAGTTCTCAAAGATGTCGAGGAAGTTGGCTTTGGTGCAGATACCCTTCACAAGGGTTTCCATCTAAACGACGCCCTTTTCGCCCTCGGCCAGACGCTTCCAATCAATGAAATGCTCGTACTTGGCGCTGATCGATCCGACCTTGGCTTCAATCCCATTCCCCAACACCACAAAGGCGTTGAAGTGGAAGAGATGCGGGATCGTGTCCATGTAGTCTTTGAAGTTGTCGTCATAGGCGCGGCGAAGCGATTTGTCGGGGCGTTTCAACTCCACGAACATCAGCGGCAGACCGTCGACAAAACCGACGATGTCGGGGCGGCGGCGGTGGCCGTTAGGGCCGCTCACCCACATCTCACGCACAGAAAGTTGTTGTTCTCGGGGGTAGCGTAGTCAAAGATCTTCAGACGCGTTTTCTTGATCTCGCCATTCTTCTTGTAGCTGGCGACCACCCCATCGCGGATCATCTTGTATTTTTCATTGTTGGTTTGGACGGTGGATTGAAAGGCCAGCGTATCGGTGATCTGGCGCAGGGCGTAGGTGTAGGCCTCATCCGGCAAGCCAGGGTTCAGGCGGATCAAGGCCTCTCCCAAGTGGCGGGTGAGCACTACCTCGCGGTCGGACTTGCGGCCAAGCGTGCCTTCCGGCCCGTAGGTTTCGGTATTGAACGCGAAGACGGACTCCCAGCCGAGCTCGTCCTGCAAATAATCTGCGAGGGTGGCTTGGGCTAATCTGTCTTCAGTATAATCGTTCATAATTTCAAATTTCTAATCTGCCGTCCATCAGACAGGAGAGTAAAAGGTCGCGGGCTTTGGTGAGCTCTTGGGTGTACAGGTTTATCTTAATCAATTGCTCAAAAATGGGTTCTGTAATGTCCGTAAAATCGTCCATGAGATGTTGCGAAGGACGGACAAACGGTCTTTCGGAAAGCTTTACTGGACTCAGGTTTAGCTGCGCCACGCCGTATGCAAGATTTTCCAATTGCTTCTGTGTATCTGAATTGCTGAATGTCCAGTAAGCAAACTGATCCGATATGCCTTCTTTGCCAACCACCTTTGCGACCCGTTGGTTGAGAAGATAGTTTTCCCCGAAAACAACACATGCGCGCCCAACATTACCGGTTAGAGAAAGCAGAATCTCACCGGTGGAAAGGCGGCACCTTGTTTTCATTTTCTGCGGGATTTCATCAACCCGCGAAGGACACTCTGGAACAAATTCCGCGTCGTGAACATTCTTGATTGTAACGACGCTAAACCTGCCATCGTCAGTATAAGTTGAGCTCTTGAATGCAAAACCGCCAGAAAAGTCGAACAAACATCCAAAGGTATGTTGTTTCCAACCCTCGGGCACGCCGTCGATGATCTTGACTTGTTCATGGCCGGGAAAGCGAAAATGGATGAACCATTCGCGAAACAAAAGCCGCGCAGCTTCCTCCAACAACCCAATCCGCCGCCGGTTGTTCTCGATCAGGTCGTCGTAGGCGGAGAGAACTGAAACGATGTGTTTTTGGGTTTGAGAATCGGTGCAACGCACAGGGAATTTGTGCAGAACGTTGCGATCCACTCCAGGAACCGCTGCTTTGTTACTTTGGTAATCCTTCAACTGATTTCGCAAGAAATATGAAACGAAGCAAGGATCGTTTCCATGAAAATCAATCGCATACAGGGCAGTGTTTAACGGCCAAAAAGGCTCGGTTACGTAGAAAACTTCTCCGATTGTTCCATATCGACCTGTCACAACGCCGGGTGGCTTGGCTTTGGCTTCATTATGCAGCCCAGTAAACCCAGATGAAGAAACGACAGGAACTGTGCCCGCTACACGTTTCGCGTTAGGTAGGTCATGCCCCCTTTTTCAGCGTCACTACGTCACCAAGCGTGCAATCATCCCAACTCATACGATCAACTCTTTAAAATTCTTGGAGATCGTCTCCGCCAGTTCCGCCGCCTCGGCATTCAAACCGTCAATTTCGATGTGAATATCGCGCAGGGCCTCCTCAAAGTCGAAATCTTCGTCTTCTTCTTCGGGCGCAACGCCAACATAGCGGCCCGGCGTCAGGCTCCAGTCGTTTTCTTCTAGGTTCGTGTGATCGACCAGCTTCACCAGCCCCTCAACATCACAAAGCGTGGCATCGGGAAAACGGGTTTGCAGCCAATCCGCCTGTGTGTGGAAATATCGCGCGTCTTTCAAATGTTCGGTCACGCCATGGCGCGCGGCATCCAATGCGTTCAGCCGCTTTTTCCCCTCGGCCGCTTTGGTGCCCGCCGCCACATCGGCGTCATGCACACGGGTTGCTAGTTTAAACAGGTGGTCGATTTCTTTGACCAAGGCCTTGGCCTGATCCGCCACCGGTTCAAACGCGGCGCGAGAGGCGTTCAGCCCGTCATTGTCGCGATGGGCGTTTTCCCAATGCGCGGCCTGCGCGGCTTTGGCGCTGGCTGTCAGCGCGGTGATATCCGTCGTCACGGTTTTGGCCAGCGCGTGCAGATCGGCATCGTCATGCGCGGCTGTCACGGCGGTTAATGCGGTTCCAAACCCGGCAAAATCGCAGTTCTGCATTTAGGTATAGGCAGTTTCCAAATAGTCCTGAACCAGCGCCAGAAACCGATCAGTCTGCCCCCGCTACAGCCAGACGATGCTGGCGAGGTTTTTCTGTTGTTCCGGGGTAAAGTCGTAAATCTTGCGCGTCACCTTGCGGTACACATTGCGCGCATCGATCATCAACACCTTGTCTTTGCGGTCGGCTGGCTTGTTCTTGTCAAAGAACCACAGCTCACACGGGACAGAGCGAGTGTAGAAAAAGTTGCCCCGAATGGCCATCATGGCGTCGACATCGCCGGATTTGATTAGCGCTTCGCGCACCTTGGCTTCGCCGCCACCAGCTGAGGAACATTGAGACGACATAACGATGCCTGCACGGCCCGTGTCGGACAAGTAAGAATGGAAGAAGGACATCCAGACATAGTTACCGTTGGACACCTTGCCGCCTTTGTTCACACCGGGCAGGCCGAATTCGAGGCGGTCGTCGTTCTTGATTTTCTCGGCGTCAATCTCGTCCACGTTGAAGGGCGGATTGGCCATGACGAAATCAAACGGGCCTTTGTCCTTGTGCGGGTCGTCGTAGTAGGAAATCGCCTTGCTGATGTCGCCCTCAAGCCCGTGAACTGCGAGGTTCATCTTGGCGAGGCGGATCGTCGTCGGGTTCTTCTCCATCCCGTAGAAGGTCACGCGGTCGCTTGGGTTCATCTAGTAGGAACGTCAAACGTTCAGCCGTTGCCTTTGCTCTCTTGCTGCAAGGCCCGAGTGCGATACGAATGCTTGATCCGTAGAGATAACGAACATTCTTTGGCGTTCTACGATTGTAGTAAAACGTGCCTTTGCGTTCAATTGTGTGCTTGATGTGTTCCAAGTTGCATTCTCCGGAGTTGAAAACTAAGGGAAAACAATTGCTTAACTTTGGATAATGGTGCGGTCGAGAAGACTCGAACTTCCACGGGTGTTACCCCACAGCGACCTCAACGCTGCGCGTCTACCAATTCCGCCACGACCGCACTGTCTAGGCTTGGTGTGGGCGTATTAGACGAGGGGGGCAGAGATGTGAAGAGGCTAAATGGACCTTTGTGCAACTTTTGGCACAATCGGAATTCCAACGGCCGGAGCGGAGGAGCGGCCGTTGGGTTTTTGCTTGTGCTCAGTTCTGCCGACGCTAGTTGGAAGAGAAGCTGGGCAGGGCTGAGCTACTGGCGGCTGCGGGTACAGGCTGTACCATTGCCCCGCCAGTCAGACCGGAGGAAGCGGCTTTGATCAGAGCCGTGCGTTCGGGCTGCCCGGGCGCAAAGACCGCTTCGGCACCGCTTTCTAGCGAGGTGAGGGCCAGACCGTACCAATCCTGCGCTTGCGCAGTAGACTTCGCCACGCCAAAGCCCTGAGACAGGTGATGACCTAGCAGTTCGCCATAGGGGCGTTGGCCGATACCCACCATGATCAGCGCGGCGCCAAGGGCAACCTCCATGTTGTCGCGGCGATAGCCCGAGAACATGCAGATCCCGGCGGTATTGGCGAGCTGCTCAATCGACATGTTCGATTGCAGGACAAACTTCTGCACCTCTGCCACCAGTGCTTCGCTTGAGGAGGTGCCGAGCTTGGCCAGGAAGGGCTGAACCGCTGGGCCAAAGGCATCACATTGGCTATCGACCTGCGCCTGGGTGACACCGCCGAGCTTGGCCACCATGCCTTCTCCAGAGTTGATAGCATAGGATCGGGCCAGGCAGAATTGTTCGCCAAGGGCCAGTTCCGGGTCGGTCATGTTTGCCACGGTCATATAGCCGCCGTTGGATCCGGTCAGCAGGCTCAGCTTGCTGCAGTGGCTGGCGAGGGACTGGGTTGCGGCAGGTGCGGCGGGGGCCGCAAACAGTTGAATACCTGCAAGCGGTTGTGCCGGTGCGGGTGCGGCAGCAGTAACCGGCGCGGGCACGGGTGCCGCAGGGGCGGGCGCAGCCGCCATGACAGTGCCGCCCGGTACAGCTGCGCTGGGGGCTGCGGCGCTGGCCATCTGGGTGCCAGTGCCTTCGTTCATGCGGCAAATCCCCTGGTGGCACGAAAAATCAGCCGTGGTCACGCCGCGGGCCATGAAATCATTGCGTTGATAGCCCTGCGGTGTCGAGGCAAAGACCATGACAGAACAATGGGATGCGCCGCACCAGAAAGAGCTGCCAGAAACCGAGGTGTCGATCATATAGTCGTTTTTGCCGTCGCCGTTCAGATCGGCAAGATGCATGAAGCCCGACCGCTGCAACAGCTGTTCGGCGCTAGGTTCGGCGCTTTCGGCAATTTCATCTACCGCTTGGCTGACCTCAATGGGCATGCCGCCATACCCGGATCCGCTATAGCTCAAACCCGTGGTGCGCACGCCTGCGGCCTCGTCGCGCCAGATATGCAACAACCCGCGTACGCCATTGCCGCCCTGCATTGCCTTGATGACCTGCGGGCCGCCAATCTGCGCGCGACTATAGGATGAAACCAGAAAGTCGCGTTCATAAGGTGACAGCTGCCCGGTGGTGGGAAACCCCATAAAGGCCTGATACTGCCCAATCGCGGTGCGCGACTTGCGCCCCATGACGCCATCGGGCGTGCCGGCCGGGAAGCCAAAATAGTTCAGCGATGTCTGGGTCTCGCGGTTTTGTACCCTTGCTGCTGAATAGGTGCTGCGCCGCGTCGTGGTGCGGTTATTGCGCTGCACGCCGTTGGCGATTGCACCGCCAATCAACCCGCCAACAAGTGCCGCGCCAAGATTGTCAGCCGCCACAGATCCGGCGCCAGATGTGAAAATGATTGATGCGGCTAAGGCCGTCTTAAGTGACTTTGATAACATGCCACTCACCCCCTATAGATACGTTGAATGGAATCACGATAGCCAGTTCGGCGCTATTCACCTAGCAATTTCGCCGTTAATCTGGTTGCAGGGTTTATAGCCCCTTACCAAGCAGGAAGATTATTCATGGTTGAATGGATCACATCTGATCGTCCGGTCGACTATGACGAGGCGATTGATTTTATGGAAACGCGCGCCGCCGAAATCGCCGCGGGCACAGCCCCTGAATGTATCTGGCTGCTGGAACACCCGCCGCTGTACACGGCTGGCACCTCGGCCAGGATCGAAGATCTGACAGAGCCGGATCGCTTTCCGGTCTATACCTCAAAGCGGGGCGGGCAATATACCTATCACGGGCCGGGCCAGCGGGTTGTTTATGTGATGTTGAATGTGGCCAAACGGGGCCATGACGTGCGCCGTTTCGTGCAAGAGCTTGAAGCCTGGGTGATCAAGGCGCTGGCTGAATTCAGCCTGACGGGCCACATCCGCGAGGGCCGCGTCGGTGTCTGGGTGGAACGGCCTGACAAGCCCCGCCGCGCCGATGGCGCCCTGACTGAGGACAAGATCGCAGCTATCGGCATCAGACTGCGCAAATGGGTGAGCTTTCACGGGATTTCGATCAATGTCGAACCGGACCTGGAGCATTTTGGGGGTATCGTGCCTTGCGGCATTCAGGAGCATGGTGTGACCAGCCTGGTCGATCTCGGCCTTCCCGTTACCCTTTCGGACGTGGATGTCGCCCTGAAACGCAGCTTTTACGAAGTCTTTGCAGCAGAGATCGAATGATCAGCAGCTGCCTTTTCCTGCCTGGGGTTAGACAGCTATCCCGTTGCAAACGGACGCGATATCGCCACCTCTGACCTCATCCCCCCTGGCGAAACTGCGACGGAGGAAGCGAAGACAAATCGTCAAGCGCCGAAAGCACCAGTTCCGGACAGGCATACAGCAGCACATCTCCCGCCCCGGAGCAGACGCGAAGCTGGACTTTCTCGGCGCCCAACACCTGGGGATACAGCCCATTCTGACGGACCAAAGCATCCTCTGCGCCGCACAGATACACCGCCTGGTCTGCATGACCGATCATTTGCTCACGCCAATCCTCGGGCTGCAGCTTCAGGTCAGCCAGAATTCCCGCGCCGTCCTGTTGCATGATCATCGACAGGCTCAAAGAAAGCAGGTCCTCTAGCTTTTTGCCCCGAAGCCGCTCCAAGCCTTTGCTGCCTGATCGCGCCTGGTTGCGCACCAGAACTGCAGCCCCCTGTCGCTGAATCGATTTGCTCCAGCTCTTTAGAACCAAGGGGATAAGGGGCGGCAAAAACTGGGCACAAAGCGCCAAAGAGCGGTGGTTACGGCGGTAGTCGCGGGCCTGGGCGAGCGGCGGAGCGGGTGCGACCCCCAAAAGCCCCCCCACTCTGCCGCGCAACCGCAACGCCGCCGCCCGGGCAAAGATGACGCCACTGCGATGCCCCAACAGAAGCGGCCGACGCAGGTTTTCCTGATCAATAAGCGTCTCAATCTGCGCCACAAAAGCGTCGAGCTGCTGGTGCTTTTCCGGCGCCGGATGTGAGCCACCATAGCCCCCCCGCAGGGGCGCATAGACCCGAAAGCCGCCGGCGCGCAGCAGCGGCTGCAATTGCTGCACTCCTGCAATCCCATCCAACATACCATGCACAAATATAACGGGCTGGCCCGTCTCGGCTCCGAGTCTGAAGCACTGGGTCACCCGCCCCTGGCTGTCGCGGATTTCCACACTTTCCGGCAGACACACGCCGCGGGAAATTGCCATATCGCGCGCATGTTCCTGTAATAAGAACCCGATAAGACGGACAAGCTCCGCAGCACCAGGCGCGCCGGCCTTGGCGGCAATTCTTACCGGGTCCTGCGCCTGAGACCGCTCCTGCTCTGAGCCGAGCACAAGGGTTCGCAGACTATGCACCTCGGCAGAGCTGAGCCCAAAGGTCTTGGCGATAAAGCTATCGGCACTGCGGGGCCAATCGACCTCCAAAAGTTCAACCGATATTGCGACAGGCGGGCCAGCCGTGCCAGCGTCTGCGCCCATACAAACCGGGCGGCACAGAAGCTTCTTGTTCGGCACCGATGTTTCAAGAACCAAAATGTCTTGCCAGGAAAAATCCTGCGCTCTGATTCGATCTACGAACCCGTGCCACTCCCCGTCGACACGCTGTGCTTGTCTCACCCAGGACAGCGTTTCCTGTTTTGCGCGCGCACGCGGATCCGTGTCCCTGAGCGGCGGTGCCTGCGTTTCTAATAGCTCCGCCTCGAGCGTTACCAGGATCCAGATTTCATCCTCGCAGGCGGTCTTGCCCTCCCAGCCGGGGACGGCCGGGTTTGCCCATATCATCGCCGGGTTTGGTCGCCCCATCTTTACCCACTTTTGTTCCAAAATTTCCAAAGCACGGGCAAAATGGCTCTGTATTTCCGGCGCTTCGAAGATCCGGCTGGGTCCATCAGCTATGGGGTTTGCGCCTAAAGCTGAGCCAGACTGATGCGCGACGCTGAACCTGTCAAAAAACTGCGGCCGCAAAACAGTTTCATAAATAGCCGCAGCAATTTGCTCTCTGGAGGGCAGGAAATCTGGCTGAAAATCGGTCACACGCACCTCACCCATTACAAAAAAGCGACACACAAATCAGGTGCCCGAAAACAATACCAGCCGCCGCCCCGCGGCCCTGCCCATTGACGTTAAACGGCGACACGCCCCGCTAAAATGCGCGAACCCCATCGCAACCAGAGTTCAGCACTGCATCAGATCAAAGGGGCACAAGCGCCACAGGCGAACTGTCGTTCAATGCCAGCCTTCAGTGATCTCAAATTTCAAAAAGCTGTAGTTTCATTTTGAGAAATACTACGCGACAAAATACTTAATCAACCCTGCGCTGAAAGAAATCTCAATATGATCGCAAACAGGACGGTATAGGATACCCGGTGCGCATCACCGGGTATTCATCTGATACCTTGTCGAAAGGAACTCACCAGCCCCGAACCTAAAGGGTCGCAACAGCCTCGCGGATCTGCGCGGCATGGGCTTCGATAACGTCGCGCTCTGCCATTGTTCCAGGGGGGCGCATTTTGTCTCCCTCGTGGCGCGGCAGAATGTGAAAATGCAGATGAAAGACTTCTTGCCCGCCGGCCGCCTCGTTAAACTGCTGCAAAGTGACCCCATCGGCCGAAAAGGCCTTGATCACGGCTTTGCTCAGTTTCTGCACCGTTTGCATGACCGCCGCCAGTTGTTCCGGGCTGGCATCCAGGACGTTACGGCAGGGGGTTTTGGGGATCACCAACAGATGACCATCGGCACGGGGCATTATGTCCATAAAGGCGAGGGTCTGCTCATCTTCATAGACGCGCGCCGCCGGGATTTCTCCGCGCAGAAGTTTGGCAAAAATGTTCTCGGGATCATAGGCAGTCATCTAGCTGGTCTCCATAGGTTGCTCGGATCTGTTTTGCAGCGCACTGTAGTGGGGTTTTGCGGTGCATGCGCTCCGTGGTCAAGCCTTTGGACTTTGGCGAGCCAAACGGCGCCTTTCCCAGCTGCGGCACCAGGCATTCAGGACAAATCAGCAAGATCCTAACAAATGCGGATGAAACTGGGGAAAACGCTACAAAAAACAAGTGCCCGCGACAATTAATCTTGATCCAGATCAAACTCCGCCATTGAAGGCCACCACACGGCACACTAAAACCGCATATGAGTCTATGGCCACCCGGAGTGTTTCCTGGGGCCAGAAAGTTTTGCAACAGGAGGCACCTAATGGCAGACGCAGCCATTCATGGTCACGGCCACGAAGACGAGCGCGGATTTTTTACCCGCTGGTTCATGAGCACGAACCATAAGGATATCGGCATACTCTACCTCATCGTTTCGGCGCTTGTAGGTTTCATCTCCGTCGCGTTCACCGTCTATATGCGGCTTGAACTGATGGATCCAGGCGTTCAGTACATGTGTGCAGAAGGCGCCCGCTTCTTTGCGGATGCCTCAAGCGAATGTACCCCGAACGGTCACCTTTGGAACGTGTTGATCACCGCGCACGGCATCTTGATGATGTTCTTCGTGGTGATCCCGGCGCTGTTCGGCGGCTTTGGCAACTACTTCATGCCACTGCAGATCGGCGCGCCTGACATGGCCTTCCCGCGGATGAACAACCTCAGCTTCTGGCTCTATGTGGCTGGTACTTCGCTGGCGGTTGCTTCGGTTCTGTCGCCTGGCGGCAACGGTCAGCTTGGCTCTGGTGTGGGCTGGGTTCTGTACCCACCGCTGTCGGTCAACGAAGGCGGCTATTCGATGGATCTGGCGATCTTTGCCGTTCACGTCTCTGGGGCCTCTTCGATCCTGGGCGCGATCAACATGATCACCACCTTCCTGAACATGCGTGCCCCTGGCATGACCCTGTTCAAGGTGCCGCTGTTCAGCTGGTCGATCTTTGTCACCTCCTGGCTGATCCTGCTGTCGCTGCCAGTTCTGGCGGGCGCGATCACCATGTTGCTGATGGACCGCAACTTTGGCTTCACCTTCTTTGATCCTGCCGGTGGCGGCGATCCAATCCTGTATCAGCACATCCTGTGGTTCTTTGGTCACCCCGAAGTCTACATCGTGATCCTGCCGGGCTTTGGTATCATCTCTCACGTGATTGCCACCTTCTCGCGCAAGCCTGTGTTCGGCTACCTGCCCATGGTCTGGGCGATCATCGCCATTGGTGTTCTGGGCTTCGTCGTTTGGGCGCATCACATGTACACCGTTGGCATGTCGCTGAACCAACAGGCCTACTTCATGCTGGCCACCATGGTCATCGCGGTGCCCACCGGCGTTAAGGTGTTCTCCTGGATTGCCACCATGTGGGGTGGATCGATTTCGTTCAAAGCGCCAATGATGTTTGCCTTTGGCTTCCTCTTCCTGTTCACCGTTGGTGGTGTCACAGGGGTGGTTCTGTCCCAGGCCTCCATCGACCGCGCCTATCACGACACCTACTATGTGGTTGCTCACTTCCACTACGTGATGAGCCTTGGTGCCGTGTTTGCGATCTTCTCGGGTATCTACTTCTACTTTGGCAAGATGACCGGTCGTCAGTACAACGAGCTGGGCGCTCAGATTCACTTCTGGATGTTCTTCATCGGCGCCAACCTGACCTTCTTCCCCCAGCACTTCCTGGGTCGTCAGGGCATGCCACGTCGCTACATCGACTATCCCGAAGGCTTTGCCTACTGGAACAAGATCTCGTCCTATGGCGCCTTCCTGTCCTTTGCATCCTTCATTCTGTTCTTTGGTGTGATGATCTACTCGCTGCTGCGCGGCGCGAAAATCACCCAGAACAACTACTGGAATGAATATGCTGACACTCTCGAATGGACCCTGCCCTGCCCACCACCAGAGCACACCTTCGAGATCCTGCCAAAGCAGGAAGACTGGGACAAACCCCACGCGCACTAAGGTGACGTAACAGACGCAGAAAGGCCCCGAAGCAGACGCTTTCGGGGCCTTTCCTTTTGCAGCACGGCGCGCGCAATTGCCCGCTTGAAAACCTGTCTGCGACAGACATAAATAATCAGACCCTCCGTTCAGACCGCCCTCAGACCGCCCCTGACAAAGACCAAAGATGCCCTACTCCTGGATCACCCCTCCCCCAGCGTCCCCCGTGGCCGATGCCCCCGGCGAAATGCATCTGTGGCCGCACCAATCGCTGCCGCCCCAGGGCTACGCCCGCTTCATTGGGGTAACCGCGCTACTGATCGCCCTGCCGCTGCTATCCTTTGCAGGATCTATTGTGTTCTGGGGGCTGCTACCGTTTCTGCTGCTGGCGCTTTTTGGTCTGAAATACGCCCTGGACCGCAACCGCCGCGATGCGCAGGTGATCGAGGTCTTGACCCTGGACGCCACTGAGGCCCGCCTAGAGCGGCGCAATGCCAATGGCACCCAGCAAAGCTGGCAGTGCAATCGCTACTGGGTTGCCGTGGAGCTGCACCCCAAGGACGGCCCAGTTCCGAACTACGTCACCCTGCGCGGAGGTGGCCGCGAGGTAGAGATCGGCGCGTTTTTGTCCGAGGAGGAGCGCAAGGCGCTATATGATGAGTTGCAGAGAACCATGCAATGAGCGCAAACACCATCGTCAGCTTTGCCACTGCTGTTTGCAGGGCACCACTTCAGACTACATTCCCAATCGCTCTTTACAACCATTAATTGCTACCGTTTGTTTAAGGCAAGAGCACTTGGGAGTTTTCGATCTATGATTTTTGTCCGCTGTATCGTCGGCCTTTTCTGCACCGTAGCAGCCACTTCCTTCGCCTACGCAGGCCCGATCGAAGACTGTTCTCAAGAAAACAATCTGAGGCTTTCAGTCAGAGCTTGCTCGAAGGTCATCGAGTTGAATTTGCTGCCAGAAAAATCTGAAATGACCTATTACTTTCGAGGCAATGCCCATCATCGGCTCGGGAACACACGTCGTGCTCTGAAGGACTTACATCGATCAGTGGAAATTAACCCGTCTTATAAACATCCTTACATCGAGCTTGGAATTATCAGCAAGAACCGCAAAAACTACAAACTAGCTCTGGAGCACTACAACAAAGCTCTAGAAATTGACCCTCGGTTCGCAAAGGCATATTACAATCGCGGTAATGTTTATTTTGGAATGAATAGGTACACACGGTCGATCGCAGACTATGACAGAGCAACAGAGCTAGAGCCTAACTATGTTTTTCCCTACATTGGACGTGCATTTTCTCTTCTAGAAATGGGAGACAACAAAGCCGCGCTAGTTTCAGCGGAACATGCACTGAGGTTAGCTCCCCGGAATGCCCATGCAGCCGAAATCCGAGCACACATACTGGACGAGGCCAAGCGCAACTAAAAGACAAGGAGGTTTCGATTGGGGAGGCACTTCGCGACGCCGCAATAATAGCGGCGCCCTATCTCAGCAGCCGCCGTCCTTGCACAGCTCGTCCTTGACCATGGGGCCGACCTTGCCGAAATCCATCTGGCCGGTGAATTTCGCCTTCAATGCGCCCATCACCTTGCCCATGTCGCGAATCGAGGCTGCACCGCTTTCAGTCACTGCGGCCTTTACCGCAGCGCGGACCTCGTCGGCGTCGAGCTGCTTGGGCAGGAATTCTTCGATAATTGCTATTTCTTCCAGTTCGCGCTCGGCCAGATCCAGACGGCTGGCCTCCTCATAGGCGCGGGCGCTTTCGTTGCGTTGCTTGGTCATTTTACCAAGAATCGCCAGGACTTCGCTGTCGCCGAGGGCGATCTCGCCATCCTCGGCACGGGCTGCGATTTCTTTGTCTTTGATTGCGGCGTTGATCAGGCGCAGCGTGCTTACCCGCTGGGCAGCCTTGTCTTTCATCGCCCGTTTCAGAGCCTGGTTGACCAGGGTTCGCGTATCCATCGTTTTTATCCATGCAGAAGAAACCGGAAGTGGCACCTCTATCCAATCGACTGGCTCAGTTCAAGCGCCTGCTCTCCCACCTCGCCTTGCGTCAGGTCAACTGCATGGCCGTTTCAGCCGAGCCAAAACCGCGGGCGGCGCGCCTAGGGGCAATTTACCTCATGCTTCTTGTCCCCCTTGCCGCTCTGCTAGGCTTGACCCCATGCCCGCCCGGCCCTAAAAGCCGATGAATTTCACCCTCAGGAGAGTCTCTGTCATGGCCGATACTGCACCGTCCAAGCCAACCGCATGTCTGGCGCTAGCCGATGGCACCGTCTTTTATGGAGCCGGGTTTGGCGCCACTGGTCGCTGCGTCGCCGAGCTGTGTTTCAACACCGCGATGACCGGTTACCAAGAGATCATGACAGACCCGTCCTATGCAGGGCAGATCGTGACCTTCACCTTCCCCCATATCGGCAACACCGGCGTCACCCCAGAGGATGACGAAACCGCAGATCCGGTTGCCGCTGGCATGGTGGTAAAATGGGATCCGACGCTGGCCTCCAACTGGCGCGCCACCGAAGAGCTGACAAGCTGGCTCACCCGGACTGGCCGGATCGCCATTGGCGGTGTTGACACCCGCCGCCTGACCCGCGCCATCCGCCAACTGGGCGCGCCCCATGTGGCCCTGTCCCATGATCCCGAGGGCAACTTTGACGTTGAGGCCCTGGTGGCTGAGGCCCGCGCCTGGGCTGGGCTGGAAGGTATGGATCTGGCCAAAGAGGTCACCTGCGCCCAAAGCTATCGCTGGGACGAAATGCGTTGGGCCTGGCCCGAAGGATATTCGCGTCAGGAATCTCCAGTGCACAAGGTGGTCGCCATTGACTATGGTGCCAAACGCAACATCCTGCGCTGCCTGGCTTCGGCTGGCTGTGATGTCACCGTTCTGCCGGCAACAGCCACGGCCGAAGAGGTCCTGGCCCATAGCCCAGACGGCGTGTTTCTGTCCAATGGTCCCGGTGACCCCGCTGCCACCGGCGAATATGCCGTGCCAATGATCACCAGCATTCTGCAAGACACCACTCTGCCGGTTTTTGGCATCTGCCTGGGCCATCAGATGCTGGCGCTGGCGCTTGGCGGCAAAACCGTCAAGATGAACCACGGCCACCACGGTGCCAACCACCCGGTCAAGGAAAAATCCACCGGCAAAGTTGAGATCACCTCGATGAACCACGGCTTTGCCGTCGACGCCCAGAGCCTGCCCGAAGGCGTCGAGGAAACTCATATCTCGCTGTTTGATGGTTCCAACTGCGGTATTCGCATGGCAGGCCGCCCGGTCTATTCGGTACAGCACCACCCCGAAGCAAGCCCCGGCCCACAGGACAGCTTCTATCTGTTCGAGCGCTTTGCTGCAGCCATGGCGGAGCGTAAAGCCTCGTAAAGAGTCTAATAATTCCCGGTTAAAACCGCGACACGGATATTGTGGTTAACACACTGTTAAGCCACCCTCTTCAGCCTCAGATGCGCAATGCATCTGGGGTTTTTGTTTTGAGTGATCGAATGCGCGGTTTGCAGTCTCGCGGCTTTAAACGTCTTCGCCGCCCTATCTGGATTACCCAGCCGGGCGCTGCGTCCTCTGTATTGGCCGACCCAAAAAATACAGCGCAGGAAAGCGCGCGACAAGTTTACCTTCGCGGGCAAAAACAACGGCGCGAAGAGCCGCTTCCTGTCTTTGAAACCTGTTCGAAATCTTCGCCCCCCGGAACGCCCGCTGCGACCAAATTGAGGCGGCAAGCGCCCCCCGGAGCGCAAACGACCGCCCCCTTAGCCGCACCTGCATCCGGTGCCGTCACGCGGGGAGATCACCCGGCGCACCAAGAAGATCGCGCTGCGTCGCAGTCTGTCGCCGGGGTTTTCCGTGCCGAGGCGCTGGCCCTGCGGTCTGTGGATCTCAGTAAACACAGGCCCAGCGCCCCCCTGCTAAACCGGATGCCCGCCAGTTTCTGGCTGCGTCACTGCGCGATTCCCTGGGTGCAACTCGGTGATACCATCGCCATTGCCTTTGCCTCCGCTGCAGAAGCCGAGAGCCAGCGACAAACCCTGAGCGCCTGTTTTGGCCCCTTCATACCCGTTCTCGCTCCGGCAGCGCAGATCTCCCCCCTGTTGCAGGCCCATTTCAAAACAGCAATGGCCCGGCAGGCAAGCAACAGTATCGCCCCCGACCTCAGCAGCAGAACGCTGTTCCAGCACTCCAAGCGCTTAAAGCAACTGCTGCCTGTCTCCGCGTTTCTCTGCCTCTCGGTACTGTTCCCGCTAACGGTCTTCTCCTTTTGCTGCGGCGCTGCGCTGCTTTTTCTGCTGATGTTCACGGGTTTAAAGCTCTGCGGCCTTGTCGCGCATCTTGTTCCAAAGCTGAACAGCGGCCCAGCATCGCTGCCGCTGCACCATCCACAGAAACAGCCCCCAGAGCACCTGCCAAAGATCTCGGTCCTGGTGCCGCTCTACAAAGAATCCGCCATCAGCTCGGCATTGCTCAAACGGCTGGCGCGCCTCACCTACCCGCAGGACCGAATGGAGGTCTTATTGGTTCTGGAAGCAGGCGACAGCCTCACTCAGCAAACCATTTCAGAGGCAACTTTGCCGCCCTGGATCTCAGCCATTGAGGTCCCCGCCTGGGGCGAGCTGCGCACCAAGCCGCGGGCGATGAACTATGCGCTGAACTTTTGCCAAGGTGAGATTGTCGGGGTCTGGGACGCCGAGGACGCACCACAACCGGATCAATTACAAAAAGTGGCCGCAGCCTTTGCCGCAGCCTCACCCGAGGTGGCCTGCTTTCAAGGGGTTCTGGACTATTACAACCCGCGCGCCAATCTGATTTCACGCTGCTTCACCCTGGAGTATGCCAGCTGGTTTCGCATTGTTTTGCCGGGCATTGCCCGGCTTGGGCTGGTGGTGCCTTTGGGCGGAACCACCATGTTTGTGCGCCGGGCTGTGCTGGACAAACTGGGGGGATGGGATGCCCATAATGTCACCGAAGACGCCGACCTTGGCGTTCGCCTGTATCGTGCTGGCTATCGCACCCAGATGCTTGCCACCGCCACCTATGAAGAAGCCAGCTGCCATATAGCCCCCTGGGTGCGTCAGCGCTCTCGCTGGCTCAAGGGATTTATGGCCACCTATCTGGTCCATATGCGGCAACCGCTACATCTTGCACGGGGACTGGGCTGGCGCGGTTTTCTTGGCTTTCAGGCCTTTTTCTTGGGCACTATCGGCCAGTTTCTACTGGCGCCGTTCCTGTGGACCTATTGGTTGGTGTTCCTGGGTCTTCCACATCCCAGCACGGCTGTGCTGCCGGATATGCTCCTGTTTCTTGGCGTCTCATCCCTGATCAGCTTTGAAGCTCTGGGCATGGGCATAGCTGCATGTGGCGCTTTTGCCTCCGGTCGCCCCCGGCTTGCGCTCTGGGTGCCGATTTTGCCGCTTTACTATCTGATGGGGCCGATCGCGGTTTATAAAGCGCTTTATGAGCTGCTCTATAATCCGTTCTTTTGGGACAAAACCAGTCACGGCATGCATCCCCCGGATCGCCACGCGCAGGAACACGTCGCTTCGGAACAAGACCCATAGCAGGCGGGCCTAAATCAGACGGGCCTAAACCAAACAGGCCTAAATCAGACGGGTCCAAAGCCGGCGGGGCAGTAGCTTTTCACAGCCGCAATGCCGGATCTCTAAGACCTGAAGCTGGTATGGCGCGGTGACTGCTAGCGTCCCTGGCCACGGTCCCCCGCATCCTGTTTCAACCGGGTCATAAAGGCCACCGAGATATGATCCTTCAGCGCCTGACCTGCGGCCTTTTCATCGCGCGCCTCAATCGCGGCAACAATTTTTTTGTGTTCTGTCTGAGCGATTTCTCCCCGCCCTTCTGCCGCCAAAGAGGTGGTGGCCATAAGCGCCATGGAGCGATGCACCAGATTGAGTTGCTGCACCAGGTAGCGGTTGTGAGAGGCAAGATGGATCTGTTCGTGAAAGCGCCGGTTGGCCTTGGCCAGATCTGCAGGTTTATCAACCAGTGCGTCATCCTCACGCACCATGTCTTTCAGCACCCGCACTTCTTCTTCGGTGGCATGACGCGCAGCCAGGCTGGCTGCCAGCCCCTCCAACTCGCGGCGCACCATATACAGCTCGGCCATCTGATTGTGATCCAGCGAGGCCACGATCAGTGAACGCCCGTCCCGCTCCAGCAAAGACTGGGTTTCCAGCCGCTGCAGGGCTTCGCGGATCGGGGTGCGAGACACCCCAAGCCGTTCCGCAAGGTCGCTTTCCACCAGGCGATCCCCCGGTTTGTAGACCCCCACGTCAATGGCTTCCAGAATGAGAGAATAGGCGTCTTTCTGGGTGTTGCGGCTCTGGTTCATCTGCTGTCCCATTCAAATGGTAGGTCTGTATTCCTACAGCTCACGCCTTGGCAATCAAGCCTTTGCCAGATTTTTGGGGCCAGAATACGACAAAAGAAGCCAAAGCAATTTCACCCGGTCTACGTCAAATCCTCATTGCAAAACAATTCCAGTCTGCCTAGGTGCTGCCCATGGTCAAAAAAGCTTTCTCTCATGTGCGCCACTGGGTCTTTGACCTGGACAACACACTTTATCACCCTTCGGCCCGACTGTTTGATCAGATCGAGGTCAAGATGACCAACTATGTCATGGCAGAGCTGGGGGTCGACAAGGCAGAAGCAGACCATCTGCGCAGCAGCTATTGGCAAGAGCATGGCACCACCCTGGCAGGGCTGATGCGCGAACATGATATGGACCCTGTGCCCTATCTTGAGGCAGTCCATGACATTTCAATGGATCATCTGCCCAAAGACCCGGAACTGGCCGCCTGTATCAAGGCGCTGCCCGGCAAACGTATTGTCTATACCAATGGCAGCGCCCCCTATGCTGAACGGGTGCTGGCCGCACGTGGGCTGTCGGGGCTGTTTGACGGGATTTTTGGTGTGGAACATGCCGATTACCGCCCCAAGCCCGAGCGCGCCGCCTTTGACATGGTGTTTGACAAGGCAGGCATTCACGCCGAAACCGCCGCCATGTTCGAAGACGACCCCCGCAATCTCTCGGCCCCTCATGCGATGGGGATGCGCACTGTCCATGTGGCGCCAGAAGCGCTTGGCCAGGCTGAGGCGCGCAGCCACATTCACCATCACACCGATGACCTGGCCGGGTTCCTCGCCAAGATCCTGTAAACAGGCCCGGCCCACGCCCGCAAAACGGGGACACTCTGTCGCAGGAAGACCGGTAAAAGACCGGCAAACTGGTCTCAAATTCTGCCCCCAAAGGCCCTACATAGGCAGCGATAACAACCCTAAAGGATCGCGCGCATGGCCCTTGCCTATACTCTCCCTGACCGTCTGCCTCTGTGGCAACGTTTCCTCTTTGCCATTCCCCTGCTGGGGCGGATTTCAAAAGAAGTGGCCTATGGAGAGGAAGAGAATTTCTACTATGCCCTGGCCATTCTGATCTGCCTCTGGGGCAGCTCGATCCTGTTGTTTGGCATCCCCGGTCTCTACCTGCCGGCAGTGGCGCTTGTGCCGGTGATGTTTACCCTGCTTATCGCCATTTCGCGCGGCTAGTGGCCAAACTCGGCCCAAGGTGGCCACTGGGACCACATGCCGCTTGTCATTGCCCTGGCCTCGGCCCTATCTGAGGAAGAGAGACGAAAGGCAGGGCAATGGCTGAAACATGTGACATTCTGGTTTCCGGTGGCGGTGTCGCCGGACTAACGGCAGCGGCAGCATTTGGGGCCGCCGGGTTCAAGGTGATCTGTGTAGACCCGACCCCGCCGGTGACCACACGCGATGCTGCGGGGTCTGATCTGCGCACCACTGCCTTTTTGCAACCGGCGCAGGCGCTGTTGCAGCGGTTTGGCCTTTGGGAGCAACTGGCGGATCATGCGGCCCCCTTGCAGATCATGCGTATCGTTGATGCGGGCGGCGCCGAACCGGAACCCCGGGTGATCAAGGATTTCAACGCCGCTGATATTTCGCAAATGCCCTTTGGCTGGAACCTGCCCAACTGGTTGCTGCGACGCGAAATACTGGCCCAGATTGCGGCGCTTCCAAATGTGGAGTTTCGCGCCGGCACTGGCACAAAATCGCTGTTCACCCGCAACCATGAGGCTCGGGTCACCCTGAGCGATGGCGATCAAATCCGCGCCAAGCTGGTTGTCGCCTGTGATGGGCGTTCCTCGCCAATGCGCGACGCCGCAGGCATTCCGGTAAAAACCACCCGTTATGGGCAAAAAGCATTGGCCTTTGCCGTTACCCACCCAGTGCCGCACGACAATGTCTCCACCGAAATCCACCGCTCTGGCGGCCCTTTCACCCTGGTGCCGCTGCCGGATTATCAGGGCAAACCCTCCTCTGCGGTGGTCTGGATGGAGCGCGGCCCGCGCGCCGAAGAGCTGCTGGCGCAGGCGCCGCAGGTGTTTGAGGCGGAAATGACAAGACGCAGCTGTGGGCTGTTTGGCGACCTGACCCTGGCCTCGCGCCGCAGTATCTGGCCAATCATCAGCCAATCCGCCGCGCGTATGGATGGCCAACGCCTGGCGCTGATGGCCGAAGCCGCCCATGTGGTGCCGCCAATTGGTGCCCAGGGCCTGAATATGTCACTGGGCGATCTGCGCGTATTGCTGGAGCTGGCGGAGACCCGCCCTGAGGGTCTGGGGGACGCACAGATGCTGAGCGCCTATCACAAGGCGCGTCACAATGAGATCATGCTGCGGGTGAAAGGCATCGACCTGCTCAACCGCAGTTCGATGATCGAGGCGCGCCCCCTGCGGGATTTGCGCGCCTTTGGCCTCAACGCGCTCTATTCCCTGGCGCCCGTACGCAAAACCCTGATGCAGATGGGACTGGGGGTAAAATAGAACCCGGTTTTCCCAAATGGGAAAACCGGTGCCTTCGGCGAAGGTATTTAAGGCAAGATGAAAGGGGCGGCCCGCGAAAACCACTGGCCAGCCCGCCCTGCGCAGAAAGTAGCCCGGGTCAGGGCACCTTCAGAGCACCTGATCTACCGCCTTTTGCAAACGGCCAAGCGTCGCCTCGACATCGTAGAGCTTGTCGAGGCCAAACAGCCCCAGGCGGAAGGTGCAAAACTCGGTGGGTTCATCACATTGCAGCGGTACGCCTGCGGCGATCTGCATGCCAAGGGCGGCGAATTTTTTGCCGTTTTGCACTTCGGGATCTGAGGTGTAGCTGACCACGACCCCCGGAGCGCCAAAGCCCTCGGCGGCCACCGAAGTGACCCCCTTTGCGGCCAACATTGCGCGCACCTCATTGCCAAGCTGCCACTGGGCCTGACGCAGTTTTTCAAACCCGTAGTCTTTGGTTTCCAACATGGTATCGCGAAAGGCCTGCAGCGCGTCCGTGGGCATGGTGGCATGATAGGCGTGGCCGCCATCTTCATAGGCCTGCATGATGGCACGCCATTGTTTCAGGTTCAGGGCAAAGCTGTCGGATGTGGTCTCCTCCAGCCGCGCCAGGGCGTTTTGTGACAACATCACCAAACCGGCCGAGGGAGAGGCGCTCCAGCCCTTTTGTGGCGCCGAAATCAGCACATCGACGCCATTGGCTCGCATATCAACCCAGGCACAGCCAGAGGCAATACAATCCAGCACCATCAGCGCGCCGACCGCGTGCGCGGCCTCGGCCATCGCGGCGATATAGCTGTCAGGCAGGATCACCCCAGCAGCAGTTTCCACATGTGGGGCAAAGACGATACCCGGCTTTTGCGCGTGAATGGCAGCAGTGACCTCCTCGATTGGAGCGGGTGTAAAGGGCGACTGGGCCTCATTTCCGCTTTGTCGCGCCTTCATCACCGTGGTCGCAGCTGTCAGCCCGCCAGTTTCAATGATCTGGCTCCAGCGATAGGAAAACCAGCCATTACGCACCACCAGAACCTCTTGCCCCCGCGCGAACTGACGCGCCACCGCTTCCATCGCATAGGTGCCGCCACCGGGCACCAGGGCTACCGCATCTGCCTGATAGACCTCTTTCAACAAGGCATTGATGTCCAGCATCACCTGCTGAAAACTCTTTGACATATGGTTGAGCGAGCGATCGGTGAAGACCACCGAGAATTCATCCAACCCCTGAGGGTCCACGGTTTCCAAAAGTGCCATTGCAGTCTCCGATCTGTTTGCCGCTGCCCCGCACGCTATGCGCCGGACCGTTACCTGCGGACATACTAAATTCGCTGTCGCACGAAAACCCGGCCCTGCGCAAAAGCTGTTTCAAATTCCCGAGACAACACGACCTAGCCCAATGGGCCGGGGCGGCGTTCTTCGCTCAGCAGAACATTGGCATCCACAGAGCCGACCCCGGGCAAAAGCATGACCCGGCGACGCAGCACCCGTTCAAAATCGGCAATATCCCGGGCGGTGACCCGCAACCGGTAGTCATACAGCCCCAGCACATGCTCCACGGTTTGGACTTCGGGGATGGCACAGACGGCGCGTTCAAAATCTTCCAGGCTGACGCGGCCTTTGGTGCCCAGTTTGACCCCCAGAAACACCGTGACGCCAAAGCCCAGTTTCTCGCGGTCCAGGTCCAGCCGACGCCCCAACAGGATGCCCAGTTCCTGCAACCGTTTGATCCGACGCCAGGTGGCCGGCTGGCTGAGCCCAAGCGCGCGCCCCAATGCCCCGGCGGACTGATTTGCATCACGCGACAAGGCCTTTAACAGGCCAAAATCAATCTCATCCAGATCTGTCATAATGGCAGGCTTTCGTTGCTCTTGATCCGGGCCACATGCATCAAGGCTTCTATATCTGCGATATGTGGCAGGGTCAGAATGGCGCTGCGATAGATTTGCTGGTAGTGCCCCATGTCGCGCGCAATCACCGACAGGCGAACATCAACCTGGCCCAGAAAAGTCTGGATCTCCAGCACCTCGGGGATGTCACGCGCCTGGGCAATAAATTCGTCAAAGGCGCGCGGGTTGGTCTTGTCCAGGGTGACCCGCAGCGAGACCTCCACCGTGTAGCCAAGGGCGCGCCAGTCGATCATCGCCCGGCTGCCCAGCAAAATGCTCCCCTCGCGGAGCTTTTCCAGCCGCCGCGACAGGCGTGACGGGGTTAGCCCCAAGCGTTCGGCAAGGTCCGGAATCGATTGTTCCGGGTCGCTTTGCATATGGCGCAATATGCGCCGATCCAGATCATCAAGCATGATTACACCAGTACTTGTCAAAATGACGAATGACTACTGCAAAATTTCCAAAATATTTGCCAAAGGCAGCGCTGTATATCCCAGCCCGCGCCTTATGATGCTTGCAAACGACAACCAAGAGGAACTCTGATATGCGCGTATACTACGACCGCGATTGCGACGTTAACCTGATCAAAGACAAAAAAGTGGCCATCCTGGGCTACGGCAGCCAGGGCCATGCCCACGCGCTGAACCTGCGCGACTCCGGCGCCAAAAACCTGGTTGTTGCCCTGCGTGAAGGCTCTGCCTCTGCCAAGAAAGCCGAAGGCGAAGGCCTGAAAGTTATGGGTATCGCGGAAGCCGCAGCCTGGTGTGACGTGATCATGTTCACCATGCCCGACGAGCTGCAGGCCGAAACCTACAAAAAATACGTCCACGACAACATCAAGCCAGGAGCCGCCATTGCATTCGCCCACGGGCTGAACGTGCACTTTGGCCTGATCGAGCCAAAAGAAGGCATCGACGTGATCATGATGGCGCCCAAAGGCCCAGGTCACACCGTGCGCGGCGAATACACCAAAGGCGGCGGCGTGCCTTGCCTGGTGGCTGTAAACACCGACGCCACCGGCAAAGCGCTGGAAATCGGCCTGTCCTATTGCTCCGCCATCGGTGGCGGTCGCTCCGGCATCATCGAAACCAACTTCCGCGAAGAATGCGAAACCGACCTGTTCGGCGAACAGGCAGTTCTGTGCGGCGGTATCGTTGAGCTGATCCGCTGTGGTTTTGAAACTCTGGTTGAAGCTGGCTACGCGCCAGAGATGGCCTATTTTGAGTGCCTGCACGAAACCAAGCTGATCGTTGACCTGATCTATGAAGGCGGCATCGCCAACATGGACTATTCGATCTCCAACACTGCCGAATACGGCCAGTATGTCACCGGCCCCCGCATCCTGCCCTACGAGCAGACCAAAAAGGCGATGAAAGAATCGCTGCAGGACATTCAGTCCGGCAAATTTGTGCGTGACTTCATGCTGGAAAACGCCGTTGGCCAGCCCACCATCAAAGCCTCGCGTCGTGCCAACGACGAGCACCAGATCGAAGTTGTTGGTCAGAAACTGCGCGACATGATGCCGTGGATCTCTGCTGGCAAAATGGTCGACAAAGCAAAGAACTAAGGCGCCCGCGGCATAGACCGCAGCCTGAACACGACGGGGCGCTCCAAGCAATTGGGGCGCCCTTATTTTTCGGTGTATTTCTGACCTTTCAGAACCTATGTACCCGGACCCGAACTTTTTGGCGCCGCCTGATCCCGGATGGCGCCCCCTCCCCAGCGCAACAGGAAATTTCAGATGAGCAACACCATTGGCGCCATCAACTGGATCAAACTACTTATCCTCGGCCTGATCTGGGGGTCCTCCTTTATGGCGGTCTCCATCGCGCTGGACGGATTCGCGCCGATGACAATTGCCGCAACACGGATCACGGTCGGTGCGCTCGCCCTGTTGCTCATCACCGCCATAATGCGGATTGAGCTGCCCTCGCTCAACACCCGCCACGGACGCACTGTCTGGCTTTGTGCGCTGGGGATGGGTTTCTTCAGCAATGCGCTGCCCTTTTCCCTGCTCAGCTGGGGGCAAACCTACGTGGCCAGTGGCTTTGCCGGGGTCTGCATGGCGGTGGTGCCGCTGTTTGTGCTGCCACTGGCGCATTTCCTGGTGCCCGGAGAGCGCATGACCCTGCGCCGCACCCTCGGCTTCGCCATCGGGTTTGGCGGCGTGCTGACACTGATCGGGTTCAAGGCCTTTGCCTCTGCGGGCAGTGATTTTGAATCTCTGGCCCGGCTGGCCTGTCTGGGGGCGGCGCTGTGCTACGCGATTGGCTCGATCATCACCCGGCTGTGCCCCGGTGTGAATATGCTCTCGCTCTCTGCGGCAGCGCTGAGCTGCGGGGCGGTGATGATCGTTCCAACCGCGCTGTGGCAAGAGGGCCTGCCCAGCCTGCCAGAAGGGCGCTCCCTGTTGGCTGTGCTTTATCTTGGGCTGGTTCCCACTGCATTTGCACAGGTGCTGCTGGTCCAGGTGGCGCGCAGCGCCGGCCCCAGCTTTCTGTCGACGGTGAACTATCAAGTTCCTGTTTGGTCAGTGTTTTTTGGCGCGTTGCTGCTCAACGAGACCCTCCCGCCGCAACTCTTTGCCGCCCTGGGGTTGATCCTGGGGGGCTTGTTGCTCAGCCGGGCACCGGTGCATCGCCAACGCCCCTGATGCCGCCCAACAGAGGGCCGAAATTGCAATTGACCTGCCGGGTGCAAAACCGTCTTGTACAGGCCTGACAGAAGCGGAGAATCTATGCCAGATCGAATGGGAAAATACTGGCTGATGATTGCCACGCTTGGATTTGTCTGGGGTGGGACGTTTCCACTGATCAAGCTTGCGCTGGACGGGATTACCCCCTTTTGGCTTGCTGCCGGACGGATCGGATTTGCCGCTGCTTTGCTGGGCGCTGTTTGGGCCTGGCGTGGCTTTGCCCTGTTCAAGGGGGCGCGCAACTGGTCGGCGGTGCTGATTATCGGCGCCTTCAGCACGGCCCTGCCCTTCATGCTGATCAACTGGGGGCAACAACATGTCTCGGCCGGGTTTACCGGGCTGAGCATGGCGGCAATTCCGCTGCTCGTCCTGCCCCTGGCGCATCTCTTTATTCCCGGAGAGCAAATGGTGCTGCGCCGCCTGGTTGGATTTGTCATTGGCTTTGTCGGCGTGGCGATTTTGATCGGCGGCAAGGCCTTTGCCAGCAGTCATTCAGAGCTGGAACTCTGGGGACGTCTTGCCTGCGTATCAGCCGCTGGCTGCTATGCTGTCAGCTCGATCCTGACCCGCCGCCTGCCGCCGGTGGATCCGGTGGGGCTGGCTGCTGTTCTTTTGCTTATTGGCAGTGTGATCATCCTGCCCGTGGTCTGGAGCATCGAAGGCGCGCCGCCGCTGCCAAACCATCAGACGCTTGCACTTATTGCCCTGCTCGGGTTGATCCCCACCGCAGCGGCCAATCTGTTGCGGGTGATCGTAGTGCGCGAAGCCGGGCCAACCTTTATGACCCTCACCAACTATCAGGTGCCGATCTGGGCGGTGCTGCTGGGTGCAGTGTTCCTGAATGAAGCGCTGCCCGCTTCGATGATGCTGGCCATGGCGCTGATCCTGACCGGCCTGTGCATCAGCCAATGGGGGGCGCTGACCCGATTGTTCACCCGGTCCCAGCACAGCTAGGGCTATGGTCTAGCGCGTTGCCTGCCACAGCCGCAGGGCCTGTGCGGTTTCCGCCACATCATGCACACGCAGCATCTGCACGCCTTTGGCCACACCAGCCAAGGCAACAGCAATCGAACCGGGCGCCCGTTTGTCCGCCTGCGGCTCCTGCCCGATATCGCCAATGAACCGCTTGCGGGACACCCCAAGCAAGACTGGACAACCCAGCCCGTGAAACAGGCTCAACCCTTTGATAAGGGACAGATTATGCGCCTGTGTTTTGCCAAACCCAATGCCGGGATCAACCACGATCTGATCGCGCAGAATCCCCGTCGCCTCTAGCCGGTCCACCTGTTTTTCCAGGTAGTCATAGACGTCCAGCAGCACGTGATCATAACGAGGATCTTTCTGCATGGTTTCCGGATCCCCCTGCGAGTGCATCACGCAAACCGGGGCGCCTGCCTGGGCCGCAAGCGGCGCCAGGGCCGCATCATAGGTAAATCCCGAAACATCATTGACCAGCTGCGCCCCCGCCTCCAGGGCGTCCATGGCCACAGCTGCCTTGCGGGTATCAATCGAGATCGGCACATCAGATGTGGCGCGAATAGCGGCAATCACTGGGATGGTGCGGGCGATTTCTTCCTCTTCGGGCACAAAAGCCGCCCCCGGGCGGGTGGATTCCCCCCCGATATCAAGCATATCAGCGCCCTCTGCCACCATACGCTGCGCCGCCTCCACACCAGCTGCAACGCCAATGTGACGCCCCCCATCGGAAAAACTGTCCGGGGTCGCATTCAGGATACCCATGATTTTAGGGCGGGTCATATCTAGGCCCGCAATGGCCGCGCGCCGAAACGTCAACCGGTGGCGCACCTCAGCCGGGACCAAACCAACCGGTACAATCCGTGGCGGCGCCTCCCGGCTCAACAATTCTACTTCTGAAAACCAAAGCGACCCGCCTGCAAGCGGCAGCGCGCCTTCGGGTCGTGTCTCTCCATGCCGCACCAGTGGCCGGTAATACATCACAACTGGGTTTGCTCCACATTGACGACGCGCAGTGGCACCTGCGGGCTCTCAGGAGACTCAGCGCCAATAACAATCATTTCGCCCGCTTCAAAGGTTGCCGCAAACCAGGCTGCCAATGCAACCGCTTCAGAAGGCGCTTCTGACGGACCATCCACAGCGTCCAAAACGATCTTTGACGGCGCCCAGACGCAGATCTGGCCATTTTTCATGGCCCAATCGAGCTCGGTCCGGGTGGCAACCACCACGCAGCGGTCGTCTTTGGCCGCCAGGCGCCAAGCATTTTGTTCGATAGAAAGTAAATCAATTCGACGCTGAGTCATTTTATGGCCAGTTTTGGGCACCTCCAGCGGATGTGCCCCGACGCAGAGAATCAGCGGTCGCTGGCGGCTTTCCATCTGGTCGATCCATGTCTTGAAATTTGCGCTCTCGATCGCCGCGTTGGACAGATACATCAACCGAGGATGCGGCGGCTCGTCCTCCTCGACGCTGTGGTTCACCTGATCTTTGGACCGGGCAATTTCCACCCCCAGAGCGCCGGGGCCACGGTCCAGTTTTTCGATACGCACAAAAACCCGCACCGCCTGCGGTTCATGCAGGATCCGTTCTGCAACCCGTTCCGCCAATGTTTCCAAAAGGTTGAGCCGCTCTGCCGCCAGTTCATAGGCAATGGCTTCGGTCACTTTGTCATAGGACAGGATCCGATCCACATCGTCGTCCAGATCCGCAGGCAGAGGCGTTACCTCAACCACGACATTGAAACTGATCCGCTGGGTATTGCCCCGTTCGGCCTGAAAAGCGCCAATCTCAACCTCGACCATATGGTCGCGTAGGGAAATTCGGTCCAGAGGCCCCGGCCTGGCAGTCGCAGCGGCGCGTTCGGAGGGGTGTTCAAAGGCGAGGCGAACTTCTGAAGACATGGCAAACGGGCCTTTGGCTGGCAAGAGGTAGAACGTCATTCAACGCATAGGGCTTAGTCTAAGCGTTGATCCGTGCCTTAACAGGCCCGCTTACGTCCGACTAGGCCCTGAATGCGGCGCAGCATGGCTCCGCACTGTCAAAAATAGCCAGCCTCGGCGGCAGCTGGACCCCAGCACAGCATACCGACAGGCGTGTCCTCAGTCATTAGAGGCGGTGCGGTAGCGGTCATCGCGGTAAAACAAATGTACGCCGATACGCGTGGTCTTGGTAAAGCTACGGCTCCAACGCGGGCTGACGGCATTGGTATGATAATACGTCGCCCCCTGGGTAAGGTCAGGCGCAGCCCCGTCAATCACCATACGTGCAATCTTGGCCCCCCGCACATAGGCCGTTTTCTCCCGGATCACCTCTTCACGGCCATCACAGGTATAGGTAAACTGGCACTGATAGCGTCGGCCGGTCCCCTGGTTGATCACCCCACACAGCGAGTTGGGGAACTGGGCGCTTTTCACCCGGTTCATGATCACTTCAGCCACTGCAAACTGGCCTTTGACGGTCTCACCGCGCGCCTCAAAGTAGAGGGCTTCGGCCAGGCAGGCGAAGTTTTCTCCCCCTGTGGCCACGGGCTGTTCAGCCAGCCAGGCCTTGGTAAAGGTGATATCTTCTGGGGCCGTTGTCTTGGGGCGAATTTTGAAACCAAGAAAGCTCGACAGACGGGAGCCTGGAACCGAATTGAGGGTCGATTGCTCACGCTTGAACAGAGCGCTCAAGCCGGTCTCGGCCTTGGCCATTTGTCCCGTCATTGTTGTTGCTACCGCCAGGGCAGCCAAGGTCAGGAATTTCATGTCAGGGGTCCTCAAATTTTCCACTTCCGCACAGCCTCCCCAGTCCAATGCGATCGCCTCCTTTAACCACATTCGGCCAAAACGTCCAGTTCCGGGGCTCCCGCCCCCCTGAGACGCCCAAAACCCCGATCACAGGCCTGCCTATGTCGGGGTCGGAAAAAACAAATTTTTCCTAATTTTATGTGTATGTTGGAGAAACTGCGCCGGTTTTCTCGCCAATTGCCAGCTGTGCCGCAGCCAAGCGCACCACCGGAACCCGAAAAGGCGAACAGGACACATAATCAAAGCCAGCTTCACGGCAAAAAGCAATTGATTCGGGGTTGCCCCCATGCTCACCACAAATCGACAGGGTGACCTCGGGATTGGTGCTGCGTCCACGCTGCACACCCAGCTTCAACAGCTCGCCAACGCCGTCCACATCCAGCACGTGGAAAGGATCCTCGGGAAAGACCCCCTGCTGCACGTAATTGGACATAAACCGACCCGCATCATCGCGCGACAACCCGTAGGTCATCTGGGTCAAATCGTTGGTCCCAAAACTCAGGAACGAGGTATGCGGGGCGATCTCATCCGCCCGCAACGCCGCCCGCGGTGTTTCCACCATGACCCCAAGACGGTAGTCAAAGCTTTCGCCCTGTTCCGCGGCAACCGCAGCAGCAACCGCATCAATGCGCGCCTTGACCAGTTCAACTTCACGCTTGGCCGAAACCAGCGGGATCATCACCTCCGGCACCACCGGCGCCCCATCTTTTGAAGCCAAAAGTGTGGCTTCAAAAATGGCCCGCGCCTGCATGTCATAGATCTCTGGCACGGTGACGCCCAGGCGCACGCCGCGCAGACCCAGCATTGGGTTATACTCCGCCATTTCCTCGACTCGCCGGGTAACATCGCTCACCGGAATATCCAAAGCCTCAGACAGTTCGCGCTGGCCCGTTTTGCTGGTCGGCAGAAATTCATGCAGCGGCGGGTCAAACAGGCGAATGCAGACCGGCAAGCCCTCCATGATGCGAAACAGCTCCAGAAAGTCCTCACGCTGCATTGGCAACAGCCGCGCCAGCACCGCAGCCCGCCCACTGGAGGTTTCGGCAAAGATCATTTCCCGCATCACCGTCAGGCGCCCGGGATCAAAGAACATGTGCTCGGTCCGGCACAGGCCAATGCCCTGGGCGTTGAAATTGCGCGCTGTCTGCGCATCTGCCGGGGTATCGGCATTGGCGCGAATGTCGATATCGCGCGCCTCATCCGCCCAGGCCAGCAAGGCTTGAAAGGCATCGTCCTCCGCCGCTTCCAGCATTTCAGGTTCCCCCGCAAGGACTTCTCCGCGGCTGCCATCAATGGTCACGATGTCGCCAGCGTGAAAGACCTGACCACTGGCGGAAATCAGTCGTTTCTTGCGGGAATCAAAGGTCATGTTCGACGCCCCGACAATGCTGGGCAGGCCAAGCCCACGCCCGATCACCGCCGCATGGCTGGTCATCCCGCCCCTGCCCGTCAGAACCGCCACCGCCGCATGCATGCCGCGCACATCATCCGGCGAGGTCTCCCGGCGCACCAAAACGCAAGGCTCACCGCGGGCGGCGCTGGACTGCGCATCCGCCGCCGTAAACACCAACTGCCCCGTTGCGGCACCCGGGCTGGCAGCAATGCCGGCCCCGATCACATCCCGGGCTGCGCTGGGGGCAACCTGCCGGTGCAACAGCTCGCTCAGCACATGGGCGTCCACCCGCATGACCGCCTCATGTGGGGGGATGATCCCATCCTGCGCCAGCGCCACCGCGATCCGCACCGCTGCGCGCGAAGACCGCAGCACCCGCACCCCATCCAGGATATGCAATGCACCGTTCTGGATGACAAATTCTACCTGCATTTCTTCGCGCAGGCGCACCCGCATCAGCGCGGCATCCGCCTTGATCCGCGCAAAAGCCTCTGGCGCCAGCTCCTCCAGCGAGGGCCCCCGCGCATCTTTTTCCAAGAACAAAGCCTCAGTGCCTGCTCCCAATGCCTCGCGCCCCTGGCTTTGGCTCAGATAGCGGCCCGTCAGCTGCGGCAGCCCGGTATCAGAATCCACCAGCTGCAACACGCCTGATCCGCATTCACCCTGGCCCAGACCGGGGATCATCTCTTGCACCACCAGCCCCAGACCGGCATCTGCCGGAGCCCCCTTGGCCTGCCGCAACAGCCGCGCCGAGGTGCCCTCCCAGGCCCGCGCCATTGAACGCAGCACCGCCGCCAGCTGTTCGCCGGGATCCTGTGGGAAAACCTCGTCCGTCTCGGCCTCATAGGCCTGCAGGATTTCGCGCAGCGCATCCGGCCCGCCGTCTTCGACGTCATCAAAAACATCCGGATCCAGCCGCGCCACATGCACCGCATAGGACTGCACAAACCGCAGATACAGCGAGGCAGCAGCCGCCTGCCCCAAGACCTCGCTCAGGGACAGATAGCGGGCGTCGTTCATACCGATATTCAGGATCGCACTCGGCCCGCCCCAATCCGGCACCTCAGACGAGGGCCGCACACAGAGCAGCGCATCCTCCGAGAACTCCGCCAGAATGGCACGAATGTCCGGCAACTCGCCCGAGGCCACCTGCTGCACCGCAGCAAAAGACAGAGCCACAGTGCGGGGAACGGGAAGATCCAGCCGTACCAAGCGCTGCAGGCATTTGGCACGCCCACCATGATTTGCGGCCTCAATTGGGGCCGTGGCGGTGATCAACGTAGAAAGCGGGATCTCAGACATGGTTTTTTCTGCACTGCGGCACCTTTTATTTGTCTGCAGCATAATCACGCCAGCCACCTTCGCAAGAGCCAAGCCCAAAGCCGCCGCTGAATTTACCTCAGGCTCTCTTCCATGCCACAGCGCAGACCTCGCGCCACAATACCGGTTTAGAGCGCCAATCGGGTCAAAGCGGGCTCAGCCTGAACGCCCCTTAAGGGCCAAAGGGGGGCGCTGGCGTTCGGGAAGGCCGAGCCCCGCCCAAAACACGCCTCCGCACAAAAACAGGGGCCGCGCCAAAACGCAGCCCCCCCTAAACTCTGGAAACTCTGATAATGCGCCCGACTTCAGGCTTCGATAAGAGACAGGTCCGCAACCTGGCCGCAGACCTTGCGGATTTGGCTCAGCAGGTTCAACCGGTTGCGACGGACAACTTCCTTCTCCGAATTCACCTGCACCGCTTCGAAAAACGCATCCACCGGCGCCCGCAGGGCCGCCATGCCGCCCATGGCGGCCGCGAAATCCTCGGCCTCGATGGCCGTGGAGATCGCTCCCTCGCTCGCCGCAAGCGCGGTGAAAAGAGCCTTTTCACTTTCGTCTTCGGCAAATTTCACATCAGCGCCATAGGAGTATTCCACCCCGTCCTTTTCCTCAGCCTGGGTCAGGATGTTGTTGGCCCGCTTGAAGCCCTGCAACAGGTTGGTGCCATCTTCTGTCTTCATAAAATCTTCTAGGGCCCGGGCGCGTTTCACCAGCAGCGTCAGATCGTCATTGCCGTCCATGGCAATGCAGGCGTCAATCACATCATGGCGAATGCCCTGATCCCGCAGAAAGACCTTGAGGCGGTCGTGGAAGAAGGAGAGGAGATCGTCAGTTGATTCAAGCTCCCGATATTTATCCAAAATCGAATAGAAAACGAAGTCCTCAATCATTTCATCGTAGTGGTCAGACTTCGACACGGCCTCAGCAGTGAACTCTGGATCAAAACCTCCGGCAAGCCAGCGATCGAAATGCCGGAAGAATCGTTCACCGGAAATTCCTTCGGCTTCAATCTGCTCATAGGCTTTCGTCCCCTTGCAAGCCTCTAAGTAGGCTAGGATGTAAGTTGCTTTTTTAATGACTTCAGAAAGCGCCCCCTTAACCCCATTCTCCAGCACCAGCCGGATTACCCCCAGCGCGGCGCGGCGCAGGGCAAAGGGGTCTTTGGATCCGGTGGGTTTTTCATCAATCGCCCAGAACCCGGTCAGCGTGTCGATCTTGTCGGCCAGCGCCACAGCCACCGAAACCGGCTCGGACGGCACATCATCAGAGGGGCCCAGCGGCGAATAATGCGCCTCGCAGGCATTGGCGACCTCCTGCGGCAGGCCAGCCGCCTGGGCGTAATAGCGCCCCATCAGCCCCTGCAGTTCGGGGAATTCATAAACCATCTCGGAGGACAAATCCGCCTTGGCCACCCGGGCTGCCTGTTCTGCCAGATCCGCATCGGCGCCCACCACCGGCGCGATTTCCCGCGCCAGGGCTGCGATCCGGTCAATCCGTTCCGACTGCATCCCCAGCTTGTTGTGGAAGGTCACATTGCTGAGCTGCGCGGTCCAGGCTTCCATGCCGGTTTCCGACTTGGCCACCCGCAGATCGTTTTCCCAAAAGAACTTGGCGTCGGCCAGACGGGCGCTCAGAACCTTTTGATTGCCCGCCAGAATGGTCGCGCCATGGTCTGCGGTTTCACGGTTGGCAACAGTGACAAAGCCCTCGATCCGGCCGGTTTTTGGGTTCTTCACCGAGAAAAACTTTTGGTGCTCGCGCATGCTGGTCTGCAGCACCTCCGGCGGCAGCTCCAGGAACTCAGCGTCGATATCACCCAGCAGCACCACGGGCCATTCCACTAGGCTAGCCACCTCGGTCAAAAGCCCCTTGTCTTCGACCAGTTCCAGCCCACGGGCAAAGGCCTGGTTGCCGGCCTCCTGCCAGATCGCCTGGCTGCGCTCTGCCGGGTCCAGCACCACATTGGCGCGCTTCAGCTTGGCGGCGTAATCCTCAAACCCATTTACCGTGATCTCTCCCGGCGCCATAAAGCGGTGGCCCTGGGTTACATTGCCCGCGACAATTCCGTCGATCTCAAGCGGCACCACCTCGGATCCGTTCTCATCACTGAGCTGACAGAGGATCGAATGTAGCGGCCGCACCCAGCGCAGAGATCCGGCGCCCCAGCGCATGGACTTGGGCCAGGGGAAGTTGCGCACCGTTGCTTCCAGCACCTCGGCGATGATTTCAGCGGCTGGACGACCGGGCTTTTCAATCATAGCAAAATAGACCGCGCCTTTTGGCGTATCGCGCTCTTCCAGCTGATCGCGGGTCAGCCCAGCGCCGCGCAAAAAGCCTTCGATTGCCTTGTCCGGCGCGCCAACCTTTGGCCCCTTGCGCTCTTCGCGCAGGGTCGGGCTTTCGGCCAGCAGGCCCTCCAGTGCCAGGGTCAGACGGCGCGGCGTCGAGAACGCGGCGGCGCCTGCATAGGTGAGACCTGCCTCGACCAGACCATCGGTCATGCGCTTTTTCAGATCCTCAGCCGCACGCGCCTGCATGCGGGCCGGGATTTCTTCGGAAAACAGTTCAATCAGCAGGTCGGGCATCTGGGGTCCTCAGAAGTTCACAATCGCCTGGATGACGATGGCATTGGCGATATCCACACAAGGCGCGGACAGCAGGGGAAGTACTACAAAAGCAACAGGAGAGGGTCCATAGGCTTTGCTCACTTCGGTCATATTCACAACGGCAACAAAGAGCGCCTGAGTCGATCTGCCAAACCCCACAGCTGACGCGCCAAGGCGGCAGATCGCTCCATTCAGTTATTCTGCAGGCGGAGTATTCTGCGGGCGCGGTGGGCAGGTTTCCCCAACAACGGTGCCATCATAAGCCTTTTTACCGCAGGCGTTCAGCTCATGCCAGGCATAGCCCAGCCCCTGATCGGTGACAGCCACGATGCGATCCACCCCGTAAGAGATATTCTTGACCGAGACAAAGGCGGTGGCGGTCCCTGCCTGCAAAGCCACCCCCAGGGCTTCGGCATCAAAACAGTCAAACCAGCCCGGCGCATTGCGCGGGACCTTTTGCTCTGACACCTGAAACAACTGCTCCAATGCTTCAGGCTTCAGCGAAGTGCTGAAACAGGCCCGATAGCGGATAGGCGAGCTGCTGGCATCAATCGCCTGAAAATCCCCATAGGCGATCGGCAAGGGGGTGTCCTTGCCCAGTGGCAGCAGCACGACATCCTGGCCCGGCTTTAGCGCCACCTCGTCATAATAGCCATAGACCTGCAGGTAATACATCGCCCCGCCAGCTGCGAGGCCGGAGACCACAAGTACAATCGCAAGAAACTTACCCAACATTGGCAATCGCCCTTATTCTGTCGCCAGCCTCATACCAATGCCCCGCCCAGCAGTGCACAGGTGGGGCATGGCCCAATTGACACCCAAACCTGGGTTAGCCCGAAAAACCGCCCGCGCTGGTCTGTACAAAGGCGTCTGCACATTGTTTTGCCAGTGTGCGCACCCGGCCAATATAGGCCTGACGCTCTGTCACCGAGATCACACCGCGCGCGTCCAGCAGGTTAAAGATATGGCTGGCCTTGATGCATTGATCATAGGCCGGATGCGCCATGATGATGCGCTTGCCGGTCTTGGGATCCACATGGTCCTGCGCCAGAATGGTGGCACATTCGGCCTCGGCCTCTTCAAAGTGGCGCAGCAGCACTTCGGTGTTGGCCACGTCAAAGTTCCAGCGGGCGTATTCTTCTTCGGTCTGTTTGAACACATCCCCATAGGTCAGCGGGATTGGCGCCTGCGGGTCGTTGAAGGGCATGTCCATCACATGGTCAACCCCCAGCACATACATCGCCAGACGTTCCAGGCCATAGGTCAGCTCACCGGAAACCGGGTGACAGTCGTGGCCGCCAACCTGCTGAAAATAGGTAAACTGACTGACTTCCATACCATCGCACCAGACTTCCCAGCCCAGGCCCCAGGCGCCCAGCGTCGGGCTTTCCCAGTCATCCTCGACAAAGCGGATATCGTGCATATCCATATCAATGCCAATCGCCTCTAGACTGCCCAGATACAGCTCTTGCAGATTGGGCGGGCTGGGTTTGATCAGGGCCTGAAACTGGTAGTAGTGCTGCAACCGGTTGGGATTTTCACCGTAGCGCCCATCAGTGGGGCGGCGCGAGGGCTGCACATAGGCTGCGGCCCAGGGCTTGCTGCCCAATGAGCGCAGGGTTGTCGCCGGGTGAAAGGTACCGGCGCCCACTTCCATGTCATAGGGCTGCATGATGGCGCAGCCCTTGGCGGCCCAATAGCTTTGCAGCCGCAAGATGATTTCCTGGAAAGAGCGCGGAGTGGATCTGGTCGCGCCAGCTGTCATCGTGCCCGTCTGGCCTACAGTCTGGCCCACGGTCTGACCGGTCGCCTGGGTGGCGGTCGGGGTGGCGGTCTGGGTCATATCCAAATCCCTCGTATAAGCAGCAAATGCGGCTTTCTTCCTATGCAAGCCCCCCGGCGGGGTCAACGGCTAGAAGCAGCCAATGCGGCGCAGATCAGTGACCAAGGAACCACAGGGCGTCTCAACATGACATTTTGTCGTGGCATTAAGGCCATAATCACCAGATTGCTGCATCAAGTGTGGAATTCCCCCCTGCAAGGGGCGTTTCCTTTGCCGCCACAAAATGCTTATCTGCGCGGCAATAATTTGGTTTACCGGGATAGGGTCCTGAGAATGAGAAAAATGATTGCCGCATTGGTCCTGTCGCTCAATGCGCTTGCCATGCTTCTAGCTGTACCAGCGCAAGCGCAGCAAAACCCACAGGACACAGTCTGGATCCAGGTGGCGGCACGCCCCACCCTGGCCTCGGCCAACCAAGAAGCACAGGTTTTTGCCGCCAAGATCCCTGATGTTGCCGGCTTCTCGCTTGTCGGTGGCTGGTATGGTGTCTTGATCGGCCCCTACACCCGCGAAGACGCGAATCGTGTGTTGCAGGTCTACCGCTCTGAAGGGCAGATCCCGCGCGACAGTTTTATCGCCCTGCCCAATAACCTGCGCAATCAGTTCTACCCTTTGGGGGAAGACACTGCGCAGACCACCCAGCCAGCCCAGGCCCCAGCAACGGGCGCCACTGCTGAGGCGACAACAGCACCACAGACGCAGACCGCAGACCCCGTGGTGATCGCGGAACCGAGCCCCCCAGCCCTGCCCGACGAAAGCCCCGCCGAAGCCCGGCGCAGCGAGCGGACGTTGAGCCGAGATGAGCGCAAAGAACTGCAAATCGCTCTCCAGGCCGCCGGGTTCTACAACTCGGCCATTGATGGCGCCTTTGGCCGCGGCACCCGTAGCTCCATGTCCGATTGGCAAGCCGCCAAGGGGTTTGAGATCACCGGCGTTCTGACCACGGCACAGCGCCAGATTCTGCTGGACGACTACAACGCGCCGCTGATCTCGGTTGGCATGCGCCGCATTATCGACACGCAGGCTGGTATCTCGCTGGAAATCCCCGCAGATGAAGTCACCTTTAGTCGATATGAGCCCCCCTTTGCCCATTACGACAGCTCCGGCGATCTGGGTGTCCGGGTGCTGCTGATCAGCCAGCGCGGCGACAAAAGCACGCTTTATGGCCTGTATGACATCATGCAGACTTTGGAAATTGTGCCCCTGGAAGGCCCGCGCGAGCGTGAAAACGACAGTTTCACCCTGGAAGGGCGCAACAACCGCTTTGTCTCCTTTACCCAGGCCAGCCTCAAAAACGGTGAGATCAAGGGTTTCACCCTCATCTGGCCAGCCGGCGATGAGGCCCGTCGCAGCCGCGTTCTCTCCGCCATGCAGGCGAGCTTTGAGCGCAGCGAAGGCGTGCTGGACGATGCCGCAGGCGCCGATATTCAGCAGGACATTGACCTGCTGTCCGGTCTGGAAATCCGCAAACCCAAAATGTCGCGCTCTGGCTTTTTTGTCAGCAGCGATGGTGTGGTTGTGACCTCCGCCGATGTGGTTCAGGGCTGCACCCGAGTCACCTTGGATTACGGCTACCGCGCTGAAGTTGTCAGCGCCGACACCCAATCCGGCATGGCGATCCTGCGGTCGACCCAGTCCCTGGCGCCGATCGCGGTGGCCGAGTTGAGCCCGCAAAGCCCACGGCTGCAATCCGAAATCGCCGTTTCCGGCTTTTCCTACGAAGGTGTGCTGGGGGCCCCCAGCCTGACCTGGGGAAAACTGGCCGACGTCAAAAGCCTGGAAGGGGATACCAGTGTTGCACGGCTGGAGCTTGCCGCCCAGCCTGGTGACGCGGGTGGCCCGGTGGTGGATGCCTCGGGTGCGGTGCTTGGCATGTTGCTGCCCCAAACAGCACAAGGCCGTCAGCTGCCCGCCGGGGTGAGCTTTGCAGCAAATGCCGAGACCATTCGCGGCGCCATGGAGGCTGCAGGTCTTGAGGTTCAGACCCAGCTCGCAGGTGCTGCCCTGCCAACCCAGGCCCTGGTGAACCGGGCCACCGGAATGACAGTTCTGGTCAGCTGCTGGGAATAAGCACGCTTAGCCTGATATTATACCATCCCCAGAGGCGGCACACCGCGCTGGCTCTGGGGATCACAAAGAAAAGACGCTGGTGGACATCCCACCAGCGTCTTTTTTGTTGCCCTTGCGGTGGCCAAAACCCCCCACCAAAACCATCCGCCGACCGCCTGTCAGTAGGCGTGAATACGCCCGTCCCAGGTATGAAAACAGCCTGTGATCTCTATGGTTAGTGCATCAAATTCCCGGATCAGGCCAGAGGCAGATTCCTCAACACTGATGTCGCCTGCCTCACCACCCATTTCCGTGCGCACCCACCCCGGATGATAGATCCCAACAGCAATGCCTTCTGGCTTAAGATCGGTGGCAAGGTTGCGCCCCAGGTTCAGCACAGCCGCTTTGGAAGCCCGATAGGCATAGCTGCCCCCAGGTGCCCGCGCGTGACTAGCCATCTGCGACGAAATGATTGCGATCTTTGGTGCCGTCCCCAACCGCAGATTGGGCAGCAGCGCCTGAACGGTCAGAAACACCCCGGTCACATTTGCGGCCATGCTCTGGCTCCAGATCTCGGCTGTATAATCTTCCAGTGCCAGCCCCTTATCGAGATAGACCCCGGCATTGCAAACCAGCAAATCAATCGGACGATCGCCAAGATGCGCCGCAAACTGAGCCTGTTGATCTGGGTCGGTCACATCCAGCGTCACCTCAGATGCGCCATCGCGGGCGGTTCCTGTCACCACATGGCCTGCCCCACTGTACTGAGACGCCATCTCGCGGCCAATTCCGCGATTTGCACCGGTAATCACTACATGCATAAGAATTTGCCTCTCACTTGGTCATACAGGTAAAACTGTGGGTGGTTCATTGGTGAAGACCTCTAGTTGGTTTTGCGACTGCGCCCAAAGGGCAGCGGCACAACCGGAATCCCCTCTTCAATCAAGGCCTTGGCCTCTTCCGGCTTGGCCTCCCCATGGATTGCACGTTCCGGCGCATCACCCAGATGCATGGCACGGGCCTCGCTGGCAAAATCCTTACCCACATAATCAGAGTTTTCTTCCACCTTGCGGCGCAAATCGCCCAAGGCCTTTTGCATCTCTGCCGCCTCACTGCTCATCGGGGTGCTCAGCGCGCCCGGTCCACGCTCAGCGCCACGGTCTGGGCTGCTGTCAGGGCCAGCAGTCCCTGCAGGGGCATCACCCTGGGCGGAAGCAGAGGGCGTATTTTGATGCTCTGGCGTCGCTGGCAGGTTTTGCTCTGGCTCCCCCATACCAGACACCGCTTTGCGTCCGGTGCGCACCCGTGGCGCCATGATGGCTTTCTCGACTTTGCTACTGCCGCAATAGGCACAGGCGACCAGACCGGCTGCCGCCAATTTGTCAAAAGCGGACGCGGATTGAAACCAGCTGTCAAAGCTATGCCCTTGGGCGCATTTAAGGCTGTAGTTTATCATTCTCTTACTCGTAGCAGGCTTTTCTGATTAACGGGCGAACAAATACAAGATCAAGAGGGGAAATATGCCGCAGCCCCGTCCGGGTGTTGTCCTGATGCCCCGCCAAAGGACGCTGTTTGTTTCCGCAACCCAACGGACCTCACGCCTTTGGTGGCAAGGCAGGTGATCCGCGGCCGGTTTTCGATCCTAGCCTTTCACTGGCAAACGGCGGACAAAATTCGCCAGCAGCTCCGCCTCTGGCTGATCCGCCTCGATCGCAAGGCGGCGCAGGCCAAAATGCACCAAGGCGACCTCATGGTAGTAGCCGCAATAGACATAGTTCACCGTCGCCCCAGCAGCGGCCCCAAGGATGGGCACCGATTGAGCGGCAAGTTTTTGCCCCATCGCAGTGGCCAATCGCGGCGCCACAGTGGCAATGATCTGATTGAGCGCCTGGCCAGACAGGCTGAACCGCAAAGAGACAAAAGCGGTGTCACTGCCATCATCCCGCGCCAGCGGCCCCGCCGAGGCAAAGACCCGCAGGCAATCAAACATGACACTCTGGGCATTCGGGTCAAATCCTTCGGCCGCAGCGGCATCCTGGATCGTGCGTAGCAAAAAGGCGGTTGTGGCGGGCAGCTCGACCAGGGCCCCTGGCAATCCGGCAGCACCGCCGGCTGCCCCCATCGCGGTGCTGACCAAACGGTTCACCCGACGCGATTGCCCCGGCACCACGCGTCGTGACTGTCGCGCAGCCTGCATCGCCAAATGCAAGGCCCGCTCGGTGGCCTGCCCCATCTGGGCGCGCGCCCCAGCGGGCATCTGCGCCAAAAAGCTCTCGACTTGCCCGCCGATCACATTCAGCAGGTTCACCCCCAGACCGCTTGCCGCCCGGTAGCGCCGCGCCAGGGCATCCAGTTCGACCTCTATTTCACCGGGTGACAGGCTGCGGGACTGCTGCAGTATTTCGCTCATGTGCTTTGGCCCTCTCTGTCAAAGAGATTGGCTCCCATCGCGCCGGTTTCAAGTCTGTCAGGCCGTGCGTTCTGCTCCCTGCCAGCGGATAACCCGGCCCCGGACCCCTTCCCAGGCCCCGGATTGCGCGCCCAGCCCCAGCACCCGCTCCGGGTTGGTGGGGGGCGGCATTTCCACATCCGACAACCGCTCAAAGCCAAAACGGCTGTAGTAGGGGGCGTCCCCCACCAGCATGACCCGGTGCCAGCCCTGCTCGGCTGCCTTGGCCAGGCTGTCACGGATAAGCGAGCCGCCCAGCCCCTCGCCTTGGTGGGTGGGATGCACCGCCACCGGCCCCAACAGCAGTGCGGTTACCGGATCAGCAGCCGTGCTGGGTAAATCCCCTGCAGCCGGGCTCGGGGGCTCGATATGGACGGGCCAGAATCGGATGGCCCCGGCCAGAATGCCCAATTCGTCGCGAGCGACCTGGCTCAACCCCCGAACAGGTGGCACGTCATCGCGCAGCCGGTAAGACGACAAAGCCTCTCGTCCCGGCGCAAAGCACAGATCATACAGCGCCTCCACCTCCCAGCGATCGCCGGGCTGTTCTGCCATGAGTTCAATCACGCCGCTTGCTCTCCGTCCCTGCCCTCACCTCAAGGGGCTGGAAATCGCCCTAGCACGGGCGTAAGTCTGGGGCAAACAATTGGAGACGCGCCATGTTCTACCGCCCCGAAGACGGCCATGGGTTGCCGCATAACCCCTTTAATGCCCTGATCACCCCTCGTCCGATCGGCTGGATATCCTCCCGCGCAGCGGATGGCAGTAACAATCTGGCCCCCTATTCCTTTTTCAACGGCGTCGCCTATACGCCGCCGCAGGTGATGTTTGCCTCCACCGGTAGCAAGGACGACCAACCCGGCACCAAGGACAGCCTTGCAAACATCGAAGACACCGGCGTGTTCTGCGTCAATATCGTGGCTTACGAGATGCGTGACGCGATGAACGCCAGTTCCGAGATGCTGCCCAAAGAGGTGGACGAGTTCTCCCATGCAGGTCTCACAGCGGTGGAATGCGACACCATCAACTGCGCCCGCATTGAAGGTGCCCCCGCAGCCCTGGAATGCAAACTGACCCAGATCGTCACCCTGCCCGGCGTGGCAAACCGCGTCGCCTTTGGCGAGGTCACCGGCATTCACCTGCGCGATGACTGCCTGCGCGATGGCATTTTTGACGTCACAACCTTCCACCCCCTGGCCCGTATGGGCTACCGTGATTATACCGCCGTGCGGGATGTGTTCTCGCTGGCGCGCCCTGATGATTGAGCCCCACTAATGCCCCTCCCAAATCCCGCCCTACGCAATCCCATTGTCCTCCCCGATGGCCAGGCCCATGCCGGCACCGTGATGCTGTCGCAGGCCATCACCCACCCCAACTTTCAGGTTGGCGACTTCAGCTACGCTTCGGACTTTGCGCCGCCGCAGGACTGGGCCAGCCATCTAGCGCCCTATCTTTTTGCCGGCGCCCGCGAACGCCTGGTGATCGGGCGGTTCTGCCAGATTGCCCATGGGGTGCGTTTTATCACCGCCTCCGCCAATCACGCGCAGGATGGCATCAGCTGTTATCCGTTCCCGGTGTTTGATCCGGCGCAGATGGCCGGTTTTCAGCCAGACACCCGCGACACCGTGATCGGCAATGATGTGTGGATTGGCTATGGCGCCCTGATCCTGCCCGGCGCCCGTATCGGCGATGGCGCTATCATCGGCGCCGGGTCTGTGGTGCGGGGTACTGTCCCGCCCTATGGCATTGTCACCGGCAACCCGGCCAGCCTGCAACGATTTCGCTTTTCCAAGCCCCAGATCGCCCGCCTGTTGTCGCTGAAATGGTGGCACTGGCCGCAAGAGCTGCTGGCTCGCGCCGAACCCGCGCTGCTGGCAGGAGATCTGGAGATGCTGGAAAGCCTCGCCCCTGACTGACAGGGCCTCCAGCTTGTCAGGGCCTCCAACATCAGCAGCAGCTCCAACCCGCTGTTTGGTCCAACACTTCAGAGGCCTGTCTCTGAAACAAAACAGCCGCGCCCCATTTGGGGCGCGACCGCTCAACAACAGCAGGGTGGCTTGGGACGCTAGTGCCCCCCCAGGACCCCGGTCTTGACAGAATAATCCGCCGCCACCTGATACTCTGGATCGTCGTCGCTATCGATCATCAAATGGCCCGCTTTGGTCAATAGCTCATGGCAGTCACGGCTAAGGTGCCGCAACATCAGCTCCTTACCCGCAGCCTCATATTTGCCCGCAATCACCTCAATGGCTTGCAGCGCCGACTGATCAACCACGCGGCTGCGGCCAAACTCGACAATCACCTTGTCCGGATCATTCTCAACATCAAACAGCTCAATAAACCCGTCGGTAGAGCCAAAGAACAGCGGCCCTTCGATTTCATAAACCTTGGCCCCCGCTTCGCTTTCGGATTGCCGGGTGATCGCATGAATGCGGCGCGCGTTGCTCCAGGCATAGGCCAGGGCCGAGACAATCACACCCACTACAACCGCAATGGCCAAATCGCTCATCACCGTCACCACGGTCACCAACACAATTACAAAGGCATCCATGGGCGGAACTTTGGTCATGATCTTCAGACTGTTCCAGGCAAAGGTTCCGATCACCACCATGAACATCACCCCAACCAGCGCCGCCAGCGGAATCTGCTCAATCAGCGGCGAGGCCACCACGATAAAGGCCAGCAGGCACAGCGCCGCCACAATGCCGGCAATCCGGGTACGGCCACCAGATTTTACGTTGATCATCGACTGGCCGATCATGGCACAGCCGCCCATGCCACCAAAGAAGCCGGTGATCACATTGGCAGTCCCCTGCGCGATACATTCCTGGCTGGCGCCCCCACGCTTGCCGGTGATTTCACCCACCAGGTTCAGGGTCAGCAGGCTCTCAATCAGACCAATGGCGGCCAGAATGACCGCATAGGGCAGGATGATTTTCAAGGTTTCCAGATTGAACGGCGCCAGCATGTCACCATAGATGCCGAGCCCGGAGCCAAAGGGATTGTGAATGGACGGCAAAGCCCCCTTGATCGAGGCCATATCCCCCACCCGGGGCACATCCAGGCCAAAGATAATGACAATCCCGGCCACAATGCCAATCCCGGCCAATGGCGCCGGAATGATCGAGGTGATCCGTGGCGTCGCCCAGATGATCACCATGGTCAGCCCAACAAGGCCCAGCATCAGCATCATCGGCATGCCCGACAGCCACTCAGCGCCCCCTGTGCCCGGCACTTTGAACTGGGTCATCTGAGCGAGGAAAATCACAATCGCCAAGCCGTTGACAAACCCCAGCATCACCGGATGTGGCACCAAGCGGATAAATTTCCCCCAATGCATCACCCCAGCAATCACCTGCAGGATACCCATCAAAACTACAGTGGCAAAAAGATACTCAACCCCGTGCTCTGCGACCAAAGCCACCATGACAACCGCCAGCGCCCCGGTGGCACCAGAAATCATCCCCGGACGCCCGCCAATCAGCGCCGTGACCAGCCCCACCAGAAAAGCAGCATATAGCCCCACCAGTGGATGCACCCCAGCAACAAAGGCAAAGGCCACCGCCTCGGGGACCAGAGCCAGGGAAACAGTGAACCCTGACAGGATCTCGGTGCGCACGCGGGCAACTGACCAGCCCTCGTCCTGCATGATCGAAAGGTTCGGCGGGGAAATATGATTGGCCAGCAGGGCCATGGCGGCGCGTCTCATGGGGGATACCTGTGATTGGAGGAGCTTGGTGTTCGCTGCCCGCCCCTAGCGGAAATTCGCCGATTGCACAAGGGCAGAGCCCTTCCTGCCGCGCCGCAACCAAAGGCAGGTCCGCAAACCGTCACTTCCAGGCAGCAATCGCCAGCTGCGCTGCCAACCGCAGCCCCAGACACCATAACAGACACCCTACCAGGCACCAGCCCCGACACCATGACCAGCGTTGGTGAACCCTGGGTAGGGCACGCGGCCTTTGACCCCGCCAACCAAAACACCGCCCCCCTGCGCGCGGCACCCAACCTTTCATCTTGCCAAAAATACCTCCGCCGGAGGCGCAAAAACACTGCAGCCACGGTCCCGGCAGTTGTCAAACCACATCTGGGCAGGCACAACCCAGTATAGCGCCAGTAAAGTGGAAAAACAGGAGTGTAGCACGTGACACAGGACACCATGATCGCCGTCATAGGCGGCTCGGGCATTTACGAAATCGACGGGCTGGAAGCCGCTGAATGGGTCTCTGTCGACACCCCCTGGGGTACGCCCTCGGATCAGATCCTCACCGGGCATCTGGATGGGGTCAAAATGGCCTTTCTGCCGCGCCATGGCCGTGGCCATGTGCATTCACCGACCGAAGTTCCCTACCGCGCCAACATTGATGCGCTCAAACGGTTGGGCGCGACAGATGTGTTTTCCGTCTCTGCCTGCGGATCGTTCCGCGAAGAAATGGCACCGGGGGATTTTGTCATCGTTGACCAGTTCATCGACCGCACTTTCGCCCGTGACAAAAGCTTTTTTGGCACCGGCTGCGTCGCCCATGTCAGCACCGCCCACCCCACCTGTGCGCGGCTCTCTGATGCGGCCGAAGAAGCCGCCAAATTGGCCGGGGTCACCGTGCATCGCGGCGGCACCTATCTCTGTATGGAGGGGCCGCAGTTTTCCTCCATGGCCGAAAGCAAGATGTACCGCGAAAGCTGGGGCTGCGATGTTATCGGCATGACCAATATGCCAGAGGCCAAACTGGCCCGCGAAGCAGAGCTCTGCTATGCCTCCATCGCCATGGTCACCGATTATGACAGCTGGCATCCTGAGCATGGCGCGGTGGATATCAGCGACATTCTGGCCACCCTTCAGGGCAACTCCAACAATGGCCGCGACCTGGTGCGCCGCCTGCCCGCTCTGCTGGGCAAACAGCGCGACCTTTGCCCCCATGGCTGCGATCGTGCCCTGGAGTTTGCCGTGATGACGGCACCTGACAAACGCGACCCCGCCCTGCTGGCCAAACTGGACGCGGTGGCTGGGCGTGTCTTGGGCTAATCTGCCGCCAACAGACCCCCGGCAACACCACAGAGGGGGCGGTTTTTTTCGACCGCCCCCTTTATTTCCCACGGTTTCATCCCTTGATAGACAGCACGCGACCCCAAGTTTTTTGACGAGATAATAACAACATGCGTCTTCACGGATTGGATATCGCCCGATTTATTGCCTTTTGCGGCATGGTGCTGGTGAATTTTAGAATTGCAGCCCAGGTGAGCCTAGGTAGCGATTTTGCCTCACTCCTGACCAATGCACTGGAGGGGCGTGCCGCCGCCCTCTTTGTCATTCTGGCCGGGATCGGTCTGACCCTCAGCCAGCCCCCCAAACGGGTTGTTGCAGCCCGGGCCGGGGTGCTTTTTGTCTTGGGCTTGGCAAATCTCACCATCTTTGAGGCGGATATCCTACATTTTTACGCCCTGTATTTCCTGGTTGCCCTGCCCTTTCTAAACGCTGCACCACAGCGGCTTTTGCTGGCTGCTTTTGCCGCAATGGCGCTTGGTTTTGCCGGCCTGATTTTGCTCGACTATGAGGCCCACTGGAATTGGCAGACCCTCGCCTATTCGGATTTCTGGACCCTGGAGGGCTTTCTGCGGCACTCGTTTTTTAACGGCTGGCATCCGGTGTTTCCCTGGGTCAGCTTTGTGTTTTTGGGCATGTGGATCGGGCGCCAGGATCTGGCACAAAAGGCAACGCAAAACCGGTTGATCCTGTGGGGGCTGGCCGCCAGCCTGCTTGCCGCACTCCCAGGCATGATTATCAAGGATCCACAACTGGCTGAGCTCCTGGGCACCGCCTCGCTGCCGCCGGGCCCCTGTTACCTGATTGCCGCCAGCGGCAGTGCCTGTGTGATGATCGGAGCCCTGTTGCGCCTGGAAGGTCTGCTGGATCGGTTCGGCCTGGCCGAATGGCTGGCAGCGCCGGGGCGTATGGCGCTCAGCCTCTATGTCGCCCATATTCTGCTTGGCATGGGCACGCTTGAAGCCATGGGACAGCTGGATGGGTCGCTGTCGCCAGAGGCCATCTTTGGCTTTAGCCTCGGCTTTTGCGCTCTGTCGATGATGCTGACCTGGGTTTGGACGCTCCTCACTCCCCGTGGCCCCCTCGAAGCCCTGATGCGGCGGGTCTCTGAAATTTTCCGTTGACCTGCCTCAAAGCCGCTGTCTTTGCTGTGCTGAGCGTGCAGAGAAGAGAGGGATACAATGGACGTCACACTTTGGCTGGCCTTTGCCGCCGCCTCTGCAGCCCTGCTGTTGATCCCTGGCCCCACCGTGCTGCTGGTGCTGAGCTATGCCCTGTCCAAGGGGCGCCCGGTGGCCATGGCCTCTGCTTTGGGCGTGGCCTTTGGTGATCTGATCGCCATGACCGCATCCCTGGCCGGGCTTGGCGCCTTGGTCATGGCCTCTGCAACCCTGTTCACCGCGCTGAAATGGGTCGGGGCGGCCTATCTTTTGTGGCTGGGGGTCAAGCTGTGGCGAAGCGCCTCTGGCAGCAGCGGGTTGGAGCACCTGGCCAGCCCGGATGCGGTCACCGCGCGCGGGGTTTTTGGCCACATGGCTGTGGTCACCGCGCTGAATCCAAAATCCATTGCCTTTTTCATCGCCTTTGTGCCGCAGTTCATCCGCCCAAGCGAGGCGCTGGCACCGCAGTTTGTGGCCCTGATTGCCACCTTCGTGGCCCTGGCCGCTGTCAATGCCATGGCCTATGCGCTGCTGGCGGATCGGTTGCGGCGCTGGATTGCGCGCCCCACGGCAATTGCACACCTGACCCGGGTCGGTGGCGGGGCGCTCATCGCTATGGGACTGGCCACCGCGCTGCTGCGCCGCCCGACCTGACGTTCCCGCGGGGGGCAGCCTGCTTGCCCCTTGCACGCGGGGACAGCTTGCGCCAAACCCTGCTGGCCAAACCCCGGTGACCGTTCCTGTTGCCCGTCCCTGTTGACTGGGATGCAACAGGGACAAAGCCGTATCGTCGCCGACCTGCCAAGACCTGCCCAAGCAAGAGAAAGCCTGCCCATGCCCAAAAAAACCGCCGTGAAAGACTACATCCGTACCATCGTTGATTTCCCTCACGAGGGGATCATGTTTCGCGATGTCACCACGCTTTTTGCCGACCCGCGCGGATTTCGCATGGCCATTGATCAGATGCTGCACCCCTATGCTGGAGAGCGGATCGACAAAGTGGTGGGGCTGGAGGCCCGTGGTTTTATCATGGGTGGCGCCATTGCCCATCAGCTCAGTGTTGGGTTTGTTCCCATCCGCAAAAAGGGCAAATTGCCGGGCCGCACCCTGAGCCAAGATTACAAGCTGGAATACGGCGAAGCCATTGTGGAGATCCATGAAGACGCGATCCAGCCCGGTGAAAAGGTTCTGGTGGTGGATGACCTCCTGGCCACCGGCGGCACGGCCTCTGCCGGCATCAAACTGATCGAACGACTGGGCGGAGAGATCATCTCCTGCGCCTTTATCGTGGACCTGCCGGATCTGGGCGGTCGCAAGGTTCTGGAAGACCTTGGCCTGGATGTACATGTTCTGTGTGAATTTGACGGCGAATAGACAAAACATCTGCGAATAGGCTGTAGAGCCAGGCACAGTACCGCCCACCGGCACGCCAGTTTACAGCAGCCGGGGGGCTCCCGCCCGTCAGGTCTCCCCTAAAGGGGAAACCTTCCCGTTGGGCATGGCCTTTTTGGCTCAAAGAGCCAAAAAGGCGCGCCGCGCGTCAGCGCGGCGCCGGGCCCAAGCAACCCTTCCTCCGAATAGGAGGGAGCAGGCTGCGCGGGAGGCCCCCCTTTTCTTGTTTCAAGCTGCTGGTTCTCTGGTTTCAAGGCTCCAGTGACGGGAGGACTGCGCCAGGGTTCATGATCCCCCGAGGGTCCAGTGCCTGTTTGATAGCCTGCATCATTGCCAGCTTCACCGGATCACCATAGGACTGCAGGTCGGCAACCTTCATCCGGCCCACGCCATGTTCTGCGCTAAAAGACCCACCCATATCCTGCACCAGCTCATGCACCACGGTTTTCACCGCACCGCGCAGGTCGTCATAGTCGCTGCGCGACCGCCCCTCTGCGGGAAAGACATTGTAGTGCAGGTTGCCATCACCCAAATGACCAAAACAGTTGATGCGCATTTCCCCCTGCCCCAAAGCAGCAATTGCTTCGGCCCCGCGTCGGATAAACTCGGGAATAACCGAGATCGGCACCGAAATGTCGTGACTTGAAATCGACCCAACCAGACGGTTCGCCTCCGGAATTTGCTCGCGGACCGCCCAGAGTGCCTGAGCCTGCGCTTTTGACTGCGCAATCACCCCATCCTCAGCCAATCCAGCCTCAACCGCAGCTTCAAACAGATCGGACAAGGCAGCAACCGGATCCTGTCCACGGGCCAGCCCCAGATCAATCAGAACCGACCATTGCGGCGCTTGGGCAAAGGGTTGGCGCAGCTGCGGCAGGTGCTGAGCAAGAAACGCCAGCCCTTGCCGGTGCATCAGCTCAAAGGCGCTCACCGCCTCACCCAGTTGGTCCCGCGCCAATGCCAGCAGCGCGATTGCCGCCTCTGGCGACGGCACCACAAACAGAGCCACACCCTGATGGGCGGGGATCGGCGACAGCTTGAGCGCCGCAGCCGTGATCACCCCCAGAGTGCCCTCGGAACCGATCAAAAGGTTGCGCAGGTCATAGCCGGTATTGTCCTTGCGCAGTCGGGTCAGCCCGTTCCAAATCTCGCCACTTGGCAAAACAGCCTCCAGCCCCAGGCACAGGTCACGGGCATTGCCATAGCGCAGCACGTTCACCCCGCCCGCATTGGTGGCCAGGTTGCCACCAATGCGGGCGGTGCCCTCCGCCGCCAAGGACAATGGAAACAGCCGCTCCTGCTCTAGAGCAGCCTGCTGTACATCAGCCAAAATAGCGCCGGCTTCTGCCAGGATAACGTTTTCCTGTGGATATACAGCACGGATCCGGGACATGCGTTCCAGTGAGATCACTAGGGGCGCTGCCCCCTCCGGCTTCACCTGGCCGCCAACCAACCCGGTGCCGCCCCCGTAGGGCACCACCGGCACACGGGCGGCGTTGGCAGCGCGCAACAGCCTTGCCACCTCTGCGGTGCTGTTTGGTTTGGCCAATAGCCCCGCCTGTCCCTGGTAGCGCCCGCGCGGCTCCTCCAGGTATCTCGGCGCGCAGGGGCCTAACACCCCCTCGGGCAAGGAAGCGGTCAGGCTGGCGGCGAAGGCGGCATCTGCAGGTGAATAGCTCATGCCCCTGCATCTCCAATCCCAGCCCCCGTGGCAAGCTTTTCTCGCCGACCTATCCCGGTTAAGAAGCAGATCATCGGTTTGAAAAACGCCAAAATGCGCCACGGGGTGCCAGACTGATTACCACTCAGGCTGCCAGTCTGCTGGCACTGGGAGCACCCGCGCCGCGCGCTTGCGCGGCGCCGGGCCCAACGCTTATGTGACAGACCCGGGCCGTCAGGCAGGGGGCTATCGCAAAAGGGCGGGAGCCCCCCCCCCTTTTATCCGCAATCAGGTCTGATAAGATACCCAGCCAATATCTTCCCCCATCGGTAAGAGCAGCTACCCCGCCTGTGTGCGGCCCCGACGGTCATGGCGCAGAGCGGCATATAGAACATGGGTGCGCCAGCGTCCGGCAATTTGCAGATAGGACTGGGCAACACCTTCGTATTTGAACCCGGATTTTTCCAACAACCCGCGTGAGGCGGCATTTTCCGGCAGGCAGGCCGCCTCAATCCGGCTGAGATCCAGCTTGCCGTAGGCGTAGTGCACCACGGTGCCAATGGCCTCGCGCATATAGCCCTGACGCCCAAAGGGCTGACCGGTCCAGTACCCCAGCGTGCCGGCCATGGCCGGGCCGCGGCGGATATTGTCCAGGGTAATGGCACCAACGATCACCTGATCCTCGCGCCGGATCAGAAACAGCGGTAGCGCCGTCCCCCCAGAAACCGAGCGCTGCGCCCAGTACACCCGGTTGGTAAAGCTCTTGCGGCCCAGATGATCGGGCGCCCAGGCGGGCTCCCAGGGGGTCAGGTAGTCGCGGCTTTGCAAGCGCAGCGCCGCCCAGGCCTGGAAATCGGAATGTACCGGTGGGCGCAGCGTCAGCCGCTCGGTCTCAAGTCGAAGTTTGCGACGGCTCAGCAGCATCAGGCAACACGGCGCTCCTGCAGCGCGGCGAGGCTGGGGGCGCCCTCAACAGGCCCATAGAGCGCCATCGCCGCCGGGGCGCGTACCGCAAGCTGTTCGGCCATGGCGCGCACATCGGCAGTGCTGACGGCATCAATCAGTTTCACCGTCTCCTCCAGCGCAGGCACCCGGTCCCAGATCTGTACCAGACGTGCCAGACGTTCGGCGCGGTTGGTGGGGCTCTCCAGCCCCATCAGCATACCTGCCTTCATCTGCGCCCGGGCCCGCTCCACCTCGGCATCCGACATGTCTATTGCGGCGCGCTTCATCTCATCCACAGTGATATGGGCGAGTTCCTCGACCTGATCCGCAGAGGTGCCGGCATAGATCGTGGTGCTGCCGGTATCGGCATGGGCGCCAGCCTGGGCAAAGATGGTATAACAAAGCCCGCGTTTTTCCCGCACTTCCTGAAACAGGCGGCTGGACATACCACCGCCCATGACGGCCGAATAGATCTGCGCCGTATATATGGCGTCATCGCGGTAGCCTGGGCTTTCAAAGGACAGGGCAAAATGCGCCTGCTCCAGATCCTTGGTGTGACGGGCCTCACCGCCGGTGAACTGCGCAGGCTCCATCACCAGCGCTGGCCGCGCCGTCATGTCGCCAAACAGATCCTCCGCCAGTTTGACCAGTGCGTCGTGATCCACCGCGCCGGCTGCTGACAAGATCATCTGGCCCGGGCCATAATGTTCCGAGACAAACTGTGTCAGATCCTCGCGGGTGAAGGCGCTGACCCGTTCAGCCGGGCCCAGAATGGTGCGGCCCAGCGGCTGGTCGTGATAGCTTTCTTCCTGCAGCCAATCAAAAATCACATCGTCCGGCGTATCCAGCGCCTGGCCGATCTCTTGCAGGATGACGCCACGCTCCACCTCGATCTCGCGCGGGTCAAACACCGGATTGCGCAGAATATCTGCCAGCACGTCCAGCGCCAGCGGCACATCATCCTTGAGCACCCGCGCGTAATAGGCAGTCACCTCGCGCGAGGTATAGGCGTTGATATAACCGCCCACATCCTCCACCGCCTCGGCGATCTGCAAGGCGCTGCGCCGCTTGGTGCCCTTGAACGCCATATGCTCGAGAAAATGCGCAATGCCGTTCTGCTCGAGGCGTTCATTGCGGCCACCGGCGGTCACCCAGATGCCGATCGAGGCCGATTGCAGACCCGGCATGGCCTCGGTGACGATGCGAAAGCCATTGGCGAGATGGTGCTGTTGGACGCTCACTGAATAGATCTCATTATGCGATATTCTTTCTGATGTGGTCTTCGATGGCCGCCAGATCATTGTCGATCCGGCTCAGCCGTTCCTCACGCTCATACAGATCCGCCATACGGTCCGGCAAGTCCGGATATTGACCAGAGGCCTTTTCCACCGCTGCCGGGAATTTTGCCGGATGCGCTGTCGCCAGGGTGATCATAGGCACATCAGCCGCCCGTTGCTCTGCTGCGACCTTTACCGCAACCGCGCCATGGGGGCACAACAACTCACCCGAGGCCGCAAGCTCGGATTTGATGGTCGCCAGGGTTTCCTCCTCCGAGGCACGGCCCGATTTATAGGTTTCCGACAGGGCCTGCATGGCCCCTTGGCTGACCTCAAAACCGCCGTTCTTCAGCTCCTCCATCAGCTGCGCTACAGCGCTGGCGTCTTTGTCATAGGCAAAATAGAGCGCCCGTTCAAAGTTGGACGAGACCTGGATATCCATTGAGGGCGAAATCGACGGGACGGTATCGCCCTTGTGGTAGCCCTGACCTTCGAGACAGCGGTGCAGAATGTCGTTTTGGTTGGTGGCCACCACCAGATCCTTGATTGGCAGGCCCATCTGTTTGGCAATGTAGCCTGCAAAGATATCGCCAAAGTTACCGGTGGGCACGGTAAAGCTCACCTCCCGTTCCGGTGCCCCAAGGCTGACAGCGGAGGAGAAGTAATAGACCACCTGCGCCAGCACCCGCGCGATATTGATCGAATTCACCCCGGCGAGTTTCACCCCGTCGCGGAACTCAAAGTCGTTGAACATGTCTTTGACCCGGGCCTGGCAATCATCAAAGTCACCCTCCAGCGCCAGCGCATGTACGTTCTGATCCGCAGGCGTGGTCATCTGGCGGCGCTGCACTTCGGACACCCGGCCATGGGGGTACAGGATAAAGACATCCACGTTGCTGAGCCCGCGAAAGGCCTCCATCGCGGCGGATCCAGTATCGCCAGAGGTGGCGCCGGCAATGGTGACGCGATCGTTGCGGCGCTGCAGTGCCACCTGAAACAGCTGGCCAATCAGCTGCATGGCAAAGTCTTTGAAGGCCAGCGTCGGCCCGTGGAACAGTTCCAACAGGAAGTGGTTTGGCGCCAGCTGTTTCAGCGGCGCGCGGGCGGCGTGGTTGAACCCGGCATAGGCGCGTTCGATGATGCCACGAAATTCTTCGTCGGTGAAACAATCGCCCAGAAAGGGCTTCATCACCCGAAAGGCGGTTTCCTCATAGGACAGGCCGGACAGGGCAGCGATCTCATCCCGGCTGAGGGTTGGGATCTCGGCGGGCACATACAGCCCCCCGTCACGGGCGAGACCGGTCAGCATGGCCTCTTCAAATGTCAGCTCGGGCGCCTGCCCACGGGTAGAGATATATTTCATCGCTTCAGCCTTCGGATTTGGCGCGCGAACGCCATAGAAAAGAGGCAGTCATCGCGGCCCAGATAAAGGCCAGCGAAAACCAGGTGATCGCATATTGCAAGTGGTTGTTCGGAATGCCCTCAGCCGTCACAGCCTGTGGTGTCACGGCTGTTTCGGGCGTGATACTGCGGGCAACAATCAAAACCGGCTCGGTGCCCAGTTGTTCGGCCATATAGGCAAGGTCACGTGCATAAAGGATATTGGTATCGACTTCCGGCGCCGGCGTGGACCAGTCGCCCTCATCCGGCCACAGAAGGTTCCCCGTCACCAAAACCGCTGCGGAACTGCGGCGGGTATCCTTGTCAGCCGCCGGAACAAAGCCCTGATCCAGAAGCAGACGGCGTCCATCGCCTGTTTCCAGGGCAGAGATCACACGATAGCCCGTTTCGGCCTCTTTGGTGACCCAGAAGACGTGCAGTTCCTGCGTCCCCAGCTCCCCTGCGGCGGTGACGGCACGGTAGCGGTCTTGTGCTTCGGATGGCGTCAGTGGGACATCCACAGGCGCCGCTGCGATGCGGGTCTGAATGACCTCCAATAGATCCGCTTTCCAAGCCAGACGCTGCACCTGCCAGGAGCCCAGTCCCAGCAGGATCGCCAGTCCAAGCCCGCCAATGGCGGAAAGGAAAATCAGTCGCTGCATGTCAGTTCCGTTGCCACAAAAAACAGCGCATGAGTTGCCCCATGCGCTGTGCTTGATACGGTCTGTTGCGTCGTTTTGAAACCTCAAACATGTACCCGGTACATTCCACCGGGCACTGGATTGATGATTACAAGCCCGAGGTGCCCCAGACATAGACTGCGAAGAACAGGAACAGCCAGACAACGTCCACGAAGTGCCAGTACCAGGCTGCGGCCTCAAAACCGACGTGCTGCTCGGGGGTGAAATCACCCTTCATCGCACGGATCAGGCACACAATCAGGAAGATGGTGCCCAACAGGACGTGGAAGCCGTGGAAGCCAGTTGCCATGAAGAAGTTGGAGTAGAACTCATCACCGCCAAACTGCCAGCCTTCGTGCAGCAGGTGGGCGTATTCGTAGCCCTGCAGGAAGGTGAAGAAAATGCCAAGCACGATACCAATGGACAGGCCCTGGATCAGCGCCTTGCGGTCATTGTTGTGCACCAGCGCGTGGTGCGCCCAGGTGACAGCACAGCCCGACAGCAGCAGCACAAGCGTGTTGATCAAAGGCAGGTGGAACGGGTCCACCCCGTAGATCTCTGGCTTGGCATATTCGGTGCCAAAGTATTCTTCCATTGGGTACATGGCGTGTTTGAAGAACGACCAGAACCACGCGAAGAAGAACATCACTTCGGACATCACGAAGAGAATGAAACCGTAGCGCAGCCCGATGCGGACCACTGGGGCGTGATCGCCCTGGCGGGCCTCGACGACCATCTGGGACCACCAGTCAAAGCTGACATAGAGCACCATGACGAGACCGCCCCAGAACATCCAGGCCGTGATACCCTGCATCCACAGAACAGCACCAAAGAGCATGATGAAACCACCAGCAGCTGCCAGAAACGGCAGAATTGATGGAGGCAAAATATGAAAATCGTGATTTTTAGCGTGTGCCATTTAAGTGTCCCTCACCCGTCGGCCTGGTTCGTAGTAAGATCTGCCCCGGTGTTGTCCCCGGTATCGAGGGCGGCATAGCCCTCGGGCAGATCGATTTCATAAAACGTGTACGAAAGCGTTATCGTATGCACGAATTTCCCGTCCCGGTCGGTAACGATTTCCGGGTCGACAAAGAAGGTCACGGGCATTTCCACCCGCTCCCCTGGTTGCAGCACCTGCTCGGTAAAGCAGAAGCAGTCGATTTTTTCAAAGAACGCGCCTGCGGAATAGGGCGTCACATTGTAAGAGGCCTGGCCGGCAATGGGCCGGTCCGTTGGATTGTAGGCCTCGTAGAAGGCCAGACCAGTATCACCGATCTGGATTTCCATTTCCCGCTGCACGGGTTTGAATTCCCAGGCAAAGTCGCGTTCTTTGGAACCGTCAAACCGTATGGTGACCGTCTTATCCAGAACCGTATCAGAGCCGCGCTCGGCCACGCCAGTGACGCCACCAAAGCCGGTGACCCGGCAGAACCAGTCGTAAAACGGCACCGAGGCCCAGGACAATGCGCCCATGGTGACGACAACACCCACCAGCTGCAAAACTGTTTTTTGTGGCCCCTGCAGCGCCATCAGTTTTGCTCACTTTGTGTCTGCGGGAACTGGAACCCGTTCGAGGTCACCTTGACGATGGTCAAGGCCAGCACCAGCACCACAAAGCTGCCCAGCAACAGGCCAACGCCCATATTGCGACCAAAACGGCGTTTGTGCAGGTCGTGTTCTTTGTTCAAAGCCATCTTACCAGCCTCCCAATCCATAGGGTTTCAGCGATGCTTCTACCAAGATGGCGCCAAAATGCAGGAAAAGATACAGCAGCGACAGCTTGAAGAACCTGCGCTCCGCCTTGAAGTTATCCTCTTCCGAATTGGTTTCATCGCGGCGGAAAATCTTCCAGGCGCCGAGCAGGAACAAGGCATTCATGACAACAGCGACGGCAAGGTAAATCGGCCCGCCGATGCCAGAAAAGGATGTTCCAATGGCCAGAATGGCCAGCAGGATCGTATAGACCAGGATATGAACCCGGGTGGCGCGGCGGCCATGGGTCACGGTCAGCATCGGCACGCCCGCATCATCGTAATCCGAGCGCATGAACAGGGCCAGGGCCCAGAAATGCGGCGGCGTCCACATGAAGGTCAGGGCAAACATCAGCCAGGGCTCAACCGACATGGTGCCGGTGGCGGCAATCCAGCCGATCACCGGGGGGAACGCCCCCGCGGCACCGCCAATAACGATGTTCTGTGGCGTCGCCCGCTTCAGCCACATGGTGTAGACCACCACATAAAAGAAGATGGTAAAGGCCAGGAAAGCGCCGGCAAAGACATTTGTCGCCAGCGCCAGCATGATCACCGACATGCCCGATAGTGCCAGCCCCAGGCTCAGCGCCTCGCCTGCCTCGACCTTGCCGGCGGGAATGGGGCGCGATTTGGTGCGCTTCATCACCTGGTCGATGTCGGCGTCCCACCACATGTTCAGCGCCCCGGAGGCGCCGCCGCCGATAGCGATGAACAATACGGCACAAAAGCCAATCACCGGATGCACGCCGACAGGGGCCGCCAACAGGCCAACAAAGGCCGTAAAGACAACCAGTGACATCACCCGCGGCTTGAGCAGGGCGAAATAATCGCCAAAGCTGGCCTCGTCTTCACGGGGAGTGCTGGCGTTGATGCTTGCGTCGCTCATCATAGACCCTTTTGCCGACCAGAAATGCGCAGAACCCTGCGCATTTCTCTGGTTTCAAACCCCTTCCGGGCGCCCTTCAGCGCGCCGGGGGAGCAGATTGGTGAGGCGTGCCTCAGTTGGAAGCAACCTGATAAGACTGGGGCAGACCGGCGTATTCGTCGATCGCACCTTGCAGCCACGCGTCATAGGCCTCTTGGCTGACCACTTTCACAGTGATCGGCATATAGGCGTGGTCCTTGCCGCACAGCTCGGAACACTGACCAAAGTAGATACCTTCCTTGTCCGCTTTGAACCACAGCTCGGCCAGACGGCCAGGAACCGCATCCTGTTTTACGCCAAAGGCGGGAATGGTCCAGGAGTGGATCACATCGGCACCGGTCACCTGCATCACGATGGTTTTGCCAACCGGCACAACAACCGAAGTATCTGTGGCCAGCAGGAATTCATCTTCGTTGAAACCCGCATCCACCAGCTTGGCGCGCATCGCATCGTCCAAAACAAATGGGGTCACATCGGCATCTGCTGCGCGGACTGTTTCATCCAATGTCGAGGGGTTGCCCAACATGTAGCTTTCAAACCCAAAGCCGTGGTCGACATACTCATAGCCCCAGTACCACTGATAGCCTGTCACCTTGATGGTAACGTCGCCTTTTGGGATTTCCTGTTGGCGGAACAGTTCGGGCAAGGAGAAGGAACCGATGAAAACCAAAACCAGGATTGGGATCAGCGTCCAGGCGATTTCGATAGGTGTGTGGTGGGTAAAGGCGGCAGGTGTTGGATTGGCGCGACGGTTGAACCGTACAATCGCATACAGCAGCAAACCCGCAACAAAAACGCAGACCACGGTGATGATGACAAGAATCATCCAGTCGAGTTTGTGGATACCCTCCGCCAGTTCAGTCCCCGCTGGCTGGAAGTTCAGGCCGCCGTTGGTTGGCTTGCCAATTGTTTCTAGTGCTTCTTGCGCCATGGCTGGAAGACTGGAAAGGCCAGCAAAAAGGCCCGAAAGCATCAAAGCATTCTTCATATCATGTCCTGATCGTTTGTGATCGATTTATTCTTACAGCCGATTGCGCCCCATGGAGAGTTGATTCCACAAATCGCGCTCGTACCCGTTGTCTTTGATGCTGCTTAAAATCATATTCAGGCGTACAGATAAAGAGGCAGGCGAGCGTCAAAGCGTCGCTTTCTTGATTTAGATCAAAAAAACCTGAGGTCCGTGACATGGAAAACCCAGCCTTTCGACCCTTTGAAACCCTCCTCCCCGAGGATGAGGCCCTGCCAATCCTGCGCGAAACCCTTGCAGGCGCCGAAGATGGAGAGATATTTGCCGAGCGTCACAAATCAGAGGCCCTGATGTTTGACGATGGTCGCCTGCGCAGCGCCAGCTATGATGCCTCCGAAGGGTTTGGCCTGCGGGCGGTCAACGGCGAGGTGGCCGGATACGCCCATTCCACCGAGGTTTCCATTGCCGCCCTGAAACGGGCGGCACAAACCGCGCGACTGGCCGTGGGGGACGGCGGCGGCACCTATGCAGATGCCCCACAGGCGACCAACAAAAGGCTTTATACCGATGCTGATCCAATTGGCGATCTGCCCTTCCCCGTCAAGGTCGAGACCCTGCGCGAGATTGATGCCTATGCCCGTGATCTAGATCAAAGAGTGGTGCAGGTCTCCGCCTCGATTGCCGCCTCGCTGCAGGAAATCGAAATCCTGCGCGCCGATGGGGTGCGGGTGCGCGACACCCGGCCGATGACCCGGCTGAATGTGTCGGTGATTGTCGAACAGGACGGGCGGCGCGAAAGCGGATCGGCCGGCGGCGGAGGCCGTGTCGGGCTGGACGGGCTGATAGATCCCGCCGCCTGGGCCGACAAGGCCAAAGAGGCACTGCGCATTGCCCTGGTCAACCTGGAGGCGATCCCCGCCCCGGCGGGCGCCATGGAGGTGGTGCTTGGGCCCGGTTGGCCCGGCATTTTGCTGCACGAAGCCATTGGTCACGGGCTGGAAGGCGATTTCAACCGCAAGGGCAGCTCTGCCTTTGCCGGGCTGATGGGGCAACGCATTGCCGCCCCCGGCGTTACTGTGCTGGATGATGGCACCATCGCGGACCGGCGTGGCTCGATCACCGTGGATGACGAAGGCACCCCATCACAAAAGAACACCCTGATCGAAGACGGCATTCTGGTGGGCTTTATGCAGGACCGCCAGAACGCCCGTCTTATGGGGGTTGAGCCAACCGGCAACGGGCGACGCCAAAGCTACGCCCACGCGCCAATGCCCAGGATGACCAACACCTATATGCTGGGCGGCGAAACAGACCCCGCCGATCTGGTTGCCGGCGTCAAAGACGGCATCTGGGCCGTTGGGTTTGGTGGCGGCCAAGTTGATATTACCAATGGCAAATTTGTCTTTTCCTGCACCGAAGCCTACCGGGTGGAGAACGGCAAGGTGGGCGCCCCGGTCAAAGGCGCCACGCTTATTGGCGATGGCGCCACCGCGCTGAAACAAATCCGGGCACTGGGCAATGACATGCAGCTGGACCCGGGTATGGGCAACTGCGGCAAGGCCGGACAATGGGTGCCGGTTGGCGTGGGGCAACCCAGCGTGCTGATGGATGGGCTGACGGTTGGCGGTTCGGCAACTTGAGATCACGCGCCGTGCTTTACGGCAGGCGACTTTCTCAACCCCAGCCCGCCGCTCGCAAAGGCCAAAACCCGCCCCCTAAAGGACGGCAAAAACCCATCATAAATCGCGAGGATACGCGGGCTCTTTACCAAAAACGCGGCCGATCTGGGCGCGTTTTTTTGGAATTTTTGCGGGCTATTACAAGGAAAAACAGGCAAGCTGGCGCCAGAAGCACGAATCTTTACTGTTAGTTTTCAATGCCCTGCAAAGGGTTTTCGTAGGATCTCTAAAAATCACGCTCAGGTTGTCGAAAATCTTTGGATAATTTTCAAATATTCACCGCCTGTTAACTGTTTCTAGGGTATCCCTTTAACTGCAAATAGGCGGAGCGACGGATGACCGAGGAAGCACATTCTTCCACTCACCCCCCACTCCCACCCACCACGGAAGATAGCTGGTTTTCCAAGCTCCGCCTTTTGCGCTCTCGACGCGTAGGCCCGGTGACGTTTCACCGCCTCCTCGCAGAGCATGGTTCAGCGCAGAACGCGCTGGATGCGTTGCCAAAAATGGCACGTGCCGCCGGAATGTCAGGATATGAAATATGCCCTGCAAGTGCGGTCACCGCAGAAGTAAACGCCGCAAAAGCCGCCAAAGCGCGGCTTTTGTGCTTTGATGCTCCGCTCTACCCCCCTGCCCTCTCGCAGCTCAGCTCAGCGCCACCGCTGCTCTGGGCGATTGGCGATTTGCAGCATCTGACCCGACCAATGATTGCCGTGGTCGGCGCCCGCAATGCCTCCTCTTTGGGGACCCGCATGGCCCGTAGCCTGGCCCGGGATCTGGGTACAGCGGGATTTACCGTGGTGTCAGGTCTGGCGCGGGGCGTGGATACTGCGGCCCATCTTGCCAGCCTGGAAACCGGCACCATTGCCGTTCTGGCCGGGGGCTGTGATGTGATTTATCCCTCGCAAAATACCGACCTGGCCCAAAATATCGCCCACAAGGGCCTGATCCTGTCAGAACAACCCATGCAGCGCACACCCCAGGCCCGTGATTTTCCCAAACGCAACCGCATCATTGCCGGTCTCGCCCAGGCCGTCATCGTGGTAGAGGCCGCCGGTCGATCCGGCAGCCTGATCACCGCCCGTGACGCGCTGGATCTGGGGCGCGAGGTCATGGCGGTCCCCGGTCACCCCTTTGACGCCCGCGCATTTGGCTGCAATGCTCTGATCCGCGACGGCGCGGTACTGGTGCGCAACGCCGAAGATGTCATTGCAGCGCTGCCCCCGATGCCATCTGCGGCAACTGGCAGCGTGTCAACCGCTGCACCACCCGCGCCTGAGGTCTCCAAACCCGCGGCATCTGGCCGCAAGGAGACTGTGACAGAAAAACTGACGCAGCTTTCGGCCCTGACCCAGGCTCTGGCAGGGGTGCCGACGCCGCCGCCGGAAAAGCGCAGCCTGAAAGAAACCGCGGCCTTGCATCAGATGATTCTGGCCGGCCTCGGCCCCAGCCCGACGGCTTCCGACCAGTTGATGCGCGATCTGGAGCTGACACCGCAGGCTTTCACTCCGGCGCTGACCGAACTGGAGCTGGAGGGCAAGATCAGCCGTATTCCCGGCGGCCTGCTCACCCGGCGCAACCGCGGGGACAAGAGTGGATAGCCTGCCCCGCAACACCCGCCCGCCCCGTGTCTTTGCGCCCCCCGAGAGGTGCGAAAAATCACCCCAAACATGACGTGGATCAGGTCAGAAAACGCCCCTGACAGCAGTCACTCCTCCTGCGTCCAATGCTCTCTCATTGACATTCTCCCCTTGCGCCGCTGAACTTGCGCAGCCATAGAACGCCCGTTAGTGCACTTAAGAGGCCAAAGAATTACATGCCAGTTGTTGTTGTCGAATCCCCGGCCAAAGCCAAAACAATCAATAAGTATCTGGGGTCAGACTATACCGTTCTGGCCTCTTATGGCCATGTGCGCGACCTGCCCGCCAAAAACGGATCGGTCGATACCGACAACGAATTTGAGATGACATGGGAGATCGGCAACGACAGCCGCAAACATGTCAAAGCCATCGCCGATGCGCTGAAAGAAGACAACGAACTGATTCTCGCAACTGACCCCGATCGCGAAGGCGAGGCGATCAGCTGGCACCTGCAACAGGCGTTGACCAAACGGCGCTCGATCAAAAAGGATACGCCCGTCAGCCGGGTGACCTTTAATGCCATCACCAAAGAGGCCGTGGCCGAGGCCATGCGCAATCCGCGTCAGGTGGATATGCCCCTGGTCGAAGCCTATCTGGCCCGCCGCGCGCTCGATTATCTGGTGGGGTTCAACCTGTCGCCGGTTCTATGGCGCAAACTACCCGGCGCGCGCTCGGCCGGGCGGGTGCAATCGGTCTGCCTGCGCCTGATCGTTGAGCGCGAAATGGAGATCGAGGCGTTTAATCCGCAGGAATACTGGTCGGTCAAAGCCAATATGACCACCCCGCGCGGTCAGGATTTTGAAGCCCGCCTCACGGTACTGGGCGGCGATAAGCTCGACAAATACAGCCTGGCCAATTCCACTGCCGCCGAACTGGCGGTGCAGGCAGTATCCAGCCGCAACATGGTGGCTCAATCGGTAGAGGCCAAGCCCGCCTCCCGCAATCCATCTGCCCCCTTCATGACCTCGACCCTGCAACAAGAAGCCAGCCGCAAATTTGGCATGGGTGCCAAGCAGTGCATGAACGCCGCTCAGCGGCTTTATGAGGCGGGTCTCATCACCTATATGCGAACCGATGGCATCGATATGGCGCCAGAGGCGGTGCAGGCGGCGCGCGATGAAATCAAGACACGCTACGGGGCGGAATATGTTCCCAGCTCCCCGCGCATCTACAAGAACAAGGCCAAGAACGCGCAAGAGGCCCACGAATGTATCCGCCCCACCGAAATGGGCCGCGACGCCAAAAGCCTGAAGGTCTCAGAAGAGGACCAGCGTCGGCTGTATGATCTGATCTGGAAGCGCACCCTGGCCTGCCAGATGGCCGGTGCCCGGCTGGAGCGCACCACGGTTGATCTGGGCTCTGACGATGGCCAGGTGGTGCTGCGCGCCACCGGTCAGGTGATGCTGTTTGACGGCTTCCTCCGGGTTTATGAGGAAGGCCGCGATGACGTGGTCGACGAAGACGACAAGCGCCTGCCGCAGATCATGCAGGGCGAAGCGATGAAGTTCTCCGCCACCATGGGGCCACAGGCCGACAAGGCTGGCAAAGACGCCTCGATCCTGTCGGACAACAAGGCGGTTCTGGGGCTGCAGCACCACACCCAACCACCGCCGCGCTTTACCGAGGCAACCCTGGTCAAACGGATGGAAGAGCTGGGCATTGGTCGCCCCTCTACCTATGCCAGCGTCATCACCACAATTCAGGACCGCGAATATGTCCGCAAGGACAAGAACCGGCTCTACCCCGAAGACAAGGGCCGCATCGTCACCATCTTCCTGCTGAACTTTTTCCGCACCTATGTGGGCTATGAGTTCACCGCCAATCTGGAAGGTGAATTGGATGACGTCAGTGCCGGCGGGCGCGACTACAAAGACATCCTGAGCAAATTCTGGCGCGATTTTTCGGCGGCGATCTCAGAAACTTCGGATCTGCGGATCTCGGAAGTGCTGGATGTGCTGGACGAAACCCTGGCACCACAGCTGTACCCGCCGCGCGAAGACGGCACCGATCCGCGCGTCTGCCCAAAATGCGGCGCCGGCCAGCTGCATCTGAAGACCTCGCGCACCGGTGGCTTTGTCGGCTGCGGCAACTACCCCGAGTGCAACTATACCCGCCCCATTTCGGGTGAGGGCGCCGAGGGCTATGAAAAGGTTCTGGGGGAAGACGACGGTGACGAAATTCATCTCAAGTCCGGTCGCTTTGGCCCCTATGTGCAACGCGGCGAGGCCACGCCCGAGAACAAAAAACCACCGCGCTCATCGCTGCCGAAACAGGGCAAGGAATTCCTGGCCGGCTGGGGCCCAAATGAGGTGACGCTGGAACAGGCTGTTACCCTGCTGACCCTGCCGCGTGAAATTGGCCCCCACCCCGAAGGCGGCGTCATTGCGGCCAATCTGGGCCGGTTTGGCCCCTATATCATGCACCAGCTGCCGGATGAGGAAAAACCCGTTTACGCCAATCTGAAAGAGACACTGGATGTCTTTGAAATCGGCATGAACCGGGCGATGGAGATGATCACCGAGAAGCGCAACAATCCGGGCCGCGGTCGTCGGGCAGCCGCCAAGGCGCTGCGCGAACTGGGCGAACATCCCGACAGCGGCGGCGCCATCCAGATCATGGATGGCCGGTATGGTCCGTATGTGAAGTGGGAAAAGGTCAATGCCACGATCCCGAAAGAGGTCGAGGTGAAGGATGTGACCCTGGAACAGGCGGTGGAGTGGATTGCCGAGAAGGCTGGTAAATCGGGGGCAAAGAAAAAGGCCCCGGCCAAGAAAAAAGCACCTGCCAAAAAAGCGACAGCCAAAAAGCCCGCAGCGAAGAAACCTGCGGCCAAGAAGGCTGCACCAAAGACCGCCGCCGCAAAGGCCACCACGACAAAGGCCACAGACAGCAACTAACCCCTGTCTGTCGGCCCCAAGGTCGCAGTTGGGGGCGCTGCCCCCGGCCCCCTTTTTTTTGGGGGGCCTCCCCCGAGGTATTTTCGGTAAGATGAAACCCAGCCGTTGTAACGCCTGCTGCTGTAGGATGCGGCGGACGGCTCGTTTTGGGACGCCGGGCTGACGGCTCCGTAGTAATACGCGCGCTGATCAGTATTATTGACTCCGCGCCGCCTCGGGGCCAGAACCGGGGCAACTGGCTGTTGATGGGAGAACTCAATGAAGAAGATCTATTCCAGCGCCTCTGAAGCACTTGATGGGTTGCTTCATGACGGCATGTTCATTGCGGCGGGTGGCTTTGGCCTCTGCGGCATTCCCGAGCTGTTGCTCGATGCAATCAAGGAGGCAGGCACCAAGGATCTGACCTTTGCCTCCAACAATGCGGGTGTCGATGATTTTGGCATTGGCATTTTGCTGCAGACCAAACAGGTCAAGAAGATGATCTCTTCTTATGTGGGGGAAAACGCTGAATTTATGCGTCAGTATCTCAGCAATGAGCTGGAGCTGGAATTCAACCCGCAAGGCACCCTGGCTGAGCGCATGCGTGCCGGCGGCGCTGGCATTCCCGGGTTCTACACCAAGACCGGCGTGGGCACCGTGATTGCCGAGGGCAAAGAGCACAAGGATTTCCCCACCGGCGCCGACGGCCAGCCTGAGACCTATATCATGGAAGAGGGCATTTTTGCCGATCTCGCCATCGTAAAGGCCTGGAAAGCTGACGAAACCGGCAATCTGGTGTTCCGCAAAACCGCGCGCAACTTTAACGCGCCTGCTGCCACCTGTGGCAAGGTGTGCATTGTTGAAGTCGAAGAGATCGTGCCCACAGGCAGCCTGGACCCCGACAGCATTCACCTGCCCGGCATCTATGTGCATCGCATCATCAAAGGCGATCACGAGAAACGCATCGAACAGCGCACTGTGCGCCAGAAGGAGGCCTGATCCATGGCATGGGACCGCAATCAAATGGCCGCCCGCGCAGCACAGGAACTGCAGGACGGCTGGTATGTGAACCTCGGCATCGGTATCCCGACCCTGGTCTCCAACTACATCCCCGAAGGTGTCGAAGTGACGCTGCAATCGGAAAACGGCATGCTGGGCATGGGCCCCTTCCCTTTTGACGGAGAAGAGGACGCCGATCTGATCAATGCCGGCAAGCAGACCATCACCGAGCTGCCGCAAACTGCCTATTTTGATTCCGCGCAGAGCTTTGCGATGATCCGCGGCGGCAAGATCGCCATGGCCATCCTGGGCGCGATGGAAGTGGCCGAAAACGGCGATCTGGCAAACTGGATGATCCCGGGCAAGCTGGTCAAAGGCATGGGCGGCGCCATGGACCTGGTGGCTGGCGTTGGCCGCGTTGTGGTGGTCATGGATCACACCAACAAACATGGCGACAGCAAGGTGCTGAAAAGCTGCACCCTGCCCCTGACCGGTCAGAAAGTTGTCGACCGCATCATCACCAATCTTGGTGTGCTGGATGTGGTTGAAGGCGGCTTGAAAATCGTTGAATGCGCCGATGGTGTCTCTGAGGAAGAGCTGCGCGCCGCCACCCAGGCCACCATCGTCAACTAAACCCAAAGGGTCTGTCATTCCGCGCTTTGGTGAGGGACCGCTTTGTTAGAAAGGGCTCGTCTCATTTTGAGATGAGCCCTTTTCGATTCTCGACAGGACCTAAAGGCGAGGATGCTGGCGCAAAACCTGACCTTGACGTAAGGCAAGGGGTCTTTGGAGCAGAGCAGAAAAAATGCTGGGTATGTCGTTTTTAATGCGCCTTTTTCGACGGCATAAAGTCGCTGTGAACACATTGCGGGCAAAATTAACTTGCCAAGCGACACAGGTAGTTTATCCGAAGGCACATATTCAAAAAACACGGCAGGCGCATGACAAACTCCAATGACCTTCCCAAACCGCAGTCTCCCGAGCGGTCTTCGCGCGATTGGGTGAAGATTTTGGCAAAATATCGCGAGCCCAACGAGCTGCGCAGCGGCTTTGAACTAGGGGTCAGCGCGATACCGTTCTTCCTGCTTTGGGCGCTGGCGTGGTGGGCTTTGTCATACAGCTACTGGCTGGCTTTTGCGATCTCGGTGGTAAATGCTGCCTTTTTGCTGCGCCTGTTCACAATCCAACACGACTGCGGCCATGGTGCCTTTTTCAAAAATCGACAGTTGAGCGACTGGGTTGGCCGCATCTTGGGAGTTTTGACCCTCACCCCCTATGATGTCTGGCGCCGCACCCATTCTGAGCACCACAGCGCTGCGGGCAATCTCGACAAGCGTGGCATGGGGGATGTGCACACCCTCACCGTGGCGGAGTATCAGGCGCTGTCGCCTTTTGGTAAGTTGCACTACCGGGTCTATCGCAGCCCGTTCACACTGTTTGGCCTGGGGCCAAGCTACCTGTTCCTTCTGCAAAACCGCATCCCGCTGGGTCTGATGAACAGCCTGCGCTATTGGACCAGTGCCATGGGCACCAACCTGGCCATTCTGGCGGCTCTGGGCGCGATCTGGTACTTTGGCGGCCTGTTGCCGCTGTTGCTGATCTTCCTGCCCTCGACCATTCTGGCGGCCACCGCAGGTGTCTGGCTGTTCTATGTGCAGCACCAGTTTGAAACCACCCACTGGGAAAACGCCGGCGATTGGCAGCTGCATGATGCCGCGCTCAATGGCAGCTCTTACTATGTCCTGCCAGCGGTCTTGCAATGGTTCACGGCCAATATTGGCATTCACCAGGTCCATCATCTCTATAGCCGTATCCCCTTTTACCGTCTCACCGAGGTGATTAAGGATCATTCCGAGCTGGCGATGAAAAACCGGCTGACCATCCGCGAAAGCCTGGCCTGCGCTCGCCTGCATTTGTGGGATGAAAACAGCAAACGCCTGCTGTCGTTCTCGCAGGCGCGGGCCCTTTACGGGTGAGCGCCCAATCAGATGGCACACCCATCATGCGGGGCCCATGTGGCCCCGTTTTTTGTGGGGCCTTTGTGTATATCAAGACAGCAGGTGATGCCTGCCTGTGCGACAGATCGCTATGAGATCTGCCGAGGCTCTCTCATCATGTCTAGCCGTCATTTCATTTCACCGATCGAAACACACAGCCATCGCTGATCAGCTCTGGCGGTGTCAGGCACAGCGCACGGGCCACTTGATAGGCCGCAAGCACCTTGGGCACATAGTCACGGGTTTCGGCAAAGGGTGGCACGCCTTGATGGGCCCGTACCGCCCCTTCGCCTGCGTTATACCCCGCCAGCGCCAGAACCGCGTCCCCGGAAAATTCGTCAAGCAGCCAATCCAGGTATTGGATGCCGCCACTGATGTTCTGATCCGCCATCAAAGCATCCGACACACCAAAGCGCGCTGCTGTATCCGGCATCAATTGCATCAACCCCTCTGCCCCGGCGCTGCTCACCGCCTCTGCCTTACCTGCGGATTCCACCGCGATTACCGCCAGCACCAGCGCCGGGGACACCTGGCTATCCGCTGAGGCAATCAAGATCGGCACGGCCTGTTCCTGGATGATTTGCTGCATCAGCTGCAAGCCAGGTGCGGAAACCGGGGTTGGTGCGGTCCTGAGCGCCGTTAGCGCCAGCTCCAGGCGATTGTGCGTCGGCTCCCCCGCGATCCCGGTTGGAACCCGCTGCCAGAACCAGCCATAGCGGCCAATCTCCCCCGGTGCGACAGCTGCACTGGCTGCGGTCTGTGGGGCGTCACCGGCCCCGGACACAGGCGCCGACTGCGGTTCCTCGATCTGAATGGTGATCTTTGGCGGCGTGCCGGGCTTGGGCGCAGCAACGCGTCTGGCCTCAAAGCTTGGAAAAGGCTGCGGCACGGCGCTTGGCACGCCCGCATCACTCTGTTGGGCAGCAGTCTCTGCCACCCCAAGGGCCAGAACCAGGGGGGCAATGATAAATGTCACCCCCAATAGAGATCTCTTGGTCATTTTACCGCTCAATACTTAGGCCTTTTTTCCGGCAGACTCACCGATCCCGGCGCAAAAAGCCAGTTTTACCGCCTCAAATCTGGCAGTTTCGCCATATTTGCAGCCTTTCGCCCCAGCAAAGCCCCGAGGGTTGACAAAGAGTAAATTCATAAATCGTTATTTTACAGACGCTTACCTGCGATATTGTCAAAAAGTTAAAATTAGGCAGCGATTTCCAGAATCCGGCCCAATTCCTGCCACGCTCTCCCGGCTATATGTATTCATCCAAGCGACACAGGGTCGGTGAGAGAGAGAGACAGACCCTGAAACGACGTCGCCGGGTAACGCAAAACCTTAGATATCCCTGGAGGGACAATACAATGATCAAATTCATCAAAAACTTCCGCAAAGACGACTCTGGCGCCGTGACCGTTGACTGGGTTGTTCTGACCGCTGCTGTTGCTGCTCTGGCCGGTGCTGCCTACACCGCCATCGAAACTGGTTCGACCAACCTGACCGGTGCCACAAGCGCGTTCCTGATCCAAGAAGGCACCACAGTTGGTGACGCAGGTCAGTAATTGACCAAAGGTCGCTATCTGTAGCGTCTGCAATTTTGGGGCCGCGCCTTTACAAGAAGGACGCGGCCCTTTTCCCGAAGCCAGTTTCGAGCGAGGGGCAAAATGAAAAAGTTTTGGTCATTTATCGCCAGCGACGATGGTGCTGTGACCGTGGATTGGGTGGTATTGACCGCTGCAATCGTCGGTCTCACGGTTTTGATCTCAGATCAGATGCTAAACGGCACAATGGGTTTGGTGAATGCTCTGGTAGCATTTATGTCAAACTGGGACTTCTCCTGATCCAATCGGATCACCGCACCAGTAGGGTGCACGTTGTCACTGAAAGACTATTCAACATGCTGGCTCCGCCCCCGAGGTGGGGTCGGTCCCCACCGTGAAAGGTCACACAATGCGCGCAGTATTTGGATTAGTCCTTATTGTCGGGGTCGCCCTCGCTGGCGGCGCTGTGATGATGGCAAAGAACTACATCTCCGCCTACCAGAACGAACTTGCCCGGGAACGCGCCAATCGTGGCGAAGTGATCCCAACCACAGACGTTTTTGTGGCCAACAGCCAGTTGAAATACGGCGAACGGCTTACCAAAGACCTGGTGCGCAAGGTACGCTGGCCCAGTGAATCTATCCCCGAAGGCGCCTTTACCTCGCTGGAGGCCCTGTTCCCCCCGGCCAATCCTGGCGATCTGCGGGTGGTGTTGCGGACTATGGAAAAGGATGAGGCCCTGCTGAAGGCCAAGCTGACCAATCCAGGCCAGGATGCCGGCATTACTTCGCAGTTGCGCCGTGGCATGCGTGCCTTTGCGATTAGCGTTGATGTGTCCTCAGGTGTGTCTGGCTTCCTGCGTCCTGGCGACCATGTGGATGTCTACTGGACCGGCAGCGTGCAGCATGGAGCAAATCGCGGCGGGCAAGAGATCACCCGGCTTATTGAACCCAGCATCGAATTGATCGCAGTGGACCAAAGCGCCAGCAGCGAAATCAACGGAGCCACAATTGCCCGCACCGTCACCGTTGCGGTGCAGCCAGAACAGGTGGCCGCATTGGCACAGGCCCAGACCACCGGGCGCCTGTCACTGTCTTTGGTTGGCGCCGGTGATGATACGGTGGCTTCGGTTGTCGAAGTGAACCAGCGCAGTCTTCTGGGCCTTGGTGAGCAACTGGCGCCAGCGCCGGTCGAACAAAAACGGGTCTGCACCATCCGCACCCGCCGTGGCGCTGAAGTGGTGGAAATCCCGATCCCCTGCACCAACTAAGGCGCAGCGCAAGAAGCAGTGCCCAAACCAGCGACTTCCGGCCAGATCGTTTAGGCCTGTTGATTTAGGAAGGGCTGTGTTCTCAACCAATTAACCTCCAGCACCGGGCTGTCCTTTGGGATGGCCCGTTTTTTTCTGTTGCCGCTGCCCCACAGGGAAATAGCTGTAACTCTCCGCCAGAAGCCTTTGATTCTTGCAATAATTCGCAAATTGCCGCAGAGTGTAGCCAAACAACGGGCAAAAAGACCCGAAAATGAGGCGTGATCGGAAAGGCAGGTCACATGAGAATTCGTGGATTTATGGCGGCAGCTCTCACTGGGCTATCGTTGCTCTGTATGGCTGTGCCAGAGGCGTCTCTGGCCAATGGGTTGCGCGTGGTCAAACGCGGCGTCTCTGTTACTTTGGATGTGCCGATGAACCGCGCCGTGGTGGTCGAAAGCGATGACCCCTTTGCCGAGCTGAGCATTGCCAACCCCAATATCGCCGATATCTCTTCGCTGTCCGACCGCACCATCTATGTGCTGGGAAAATCCCCCGGTCTGACCACCCTGACCCTGCTGGATGCCTCGGGCAAGCTGATCACCAATGTAAATGTACGGGTGGCTGCAGATGTCTCGGAGTTCAAACAACGCCTCCGCCAGATCCTGCCGGGTGAACAAATCGAAGTGCGCACCGCAAACGACGGGATCGTTCTGTCCGGCAATGTCTCCAGTGCGGCGCGTCTGCAACGCGCCCTGGATCTGGCCGAACGTTATGCCCCCGAACGGGTGAGCAACCTGATGAACGTTGGCGGTGTGCAGCAGGTCATGCTGAAGGTGCGTTTTGCCGAAATGCAGCGCTCCGTCTCCAAAGCCCTGCATTCCTCGGTTGCTCTAGGCGGCAGCAGCGGCACCGCCGGAGAAACCGGCCAATGGTTGTTTGGCGACAATGGGCTCGGCAACGCCATCGAAGTCAAAGACGGCATTGCCGGGGCAATTGGCTTTCAATTTGGCGTCGGATCACTTCAGGTTGGACTGTTGCTGGAAGCCCTGGAACGCAAAGGCGTGGTGCGCACCCTGGCCGAGCCGAACCTTTCTGCTCTCTCCGGGCAAGAGGCCAAATTCCTGGCCGGTGGCGAATATCCTATTCCCGTCGCCCAGGAAGGCGGCACCGTCGCAATCGAATTCAAACCCTTTGGTATTGAGTTGAACTTTATTCCAAGGGTCGTGGATGGCGATCTGATCAATCTCGAGCTCAAGGCCGCCGTTTCTGCGGTCGATTCTACCAACACCATCACCGCAAATGGCCTCAATGTCGCTGCGTTTTCGCGCCGCGAAACCTCGACCACTGTTGAGTTACGCGACGGTGAGAGCTTCGCTGTTGCCGGACTGGTGCAGGACGACTTTCTGGATCAGACCTCACAGGTGCCGTGGATTGGCGATGTTCCAGTGCTGGGCGCCCTGTTCCGCAGCGCCGATTATCAGCGCAATCAAACAGAGCTGGTGATTATTGTCAGCGCCCACCTGGTCACCCCCACCCGTGGCGAGGCCCTGAGCCTGCCAACCGACCGCATCAAACCCCCAAGTGAGTCCGAGCTCTTTCTCTTGGGCCGCACGGTTCATTCCCAAAAAGGCCCTGCCAGTGAAGTTGCCAAGCAAGACTTCAACGGCTCTTACGGCTATGTGATGGACTAAAGCAAAGGATGACCGGGAAAATGATCAAAAGCGTAGCGATCCTGGGGCTGTTCCTAAGCGCCACAGCCTGTAGCCACAATCAGGCGGGTGAACCGCTGGACAGCAGCCTGATGGGCGCAGCCACCGCCAATAACACGGCGATGATGCGCGGCGAAGGCGAATATGCCATTCAGCTGGCCGCCCGGTTTGCCGAAGAAGTGCCAACCACTATCAATTTTGGCTTTAATGAGGCCCGCCTGGATGGTGAAGCCCGCGCGGTACTGGATCGCCAAGCGGCATGGATCAAGCAATTCCCCGAAGTCCGCTTCCGGGTCTATGGCCACACGGATGCCGTTGGCGGCAATAGCTACAACAAACGGCTTGGCCTGCGCCGCGCCCGCGCTGCCGTCAATCACCTGGTGAGCCGTGGCATTGATCGCCGCCGCCTGGAGGCCATGGTGTCGCAGGGGGAAAGCCAGCCGCTGATCCTGACCCAGGAACCGGAGCGCCGCAATCGCCGCACCGTCACCGAAGTAAGCGGCTTCCTGAAACGCCACCCTTCGGTGCTGGATGGCAAATATGCGCAGATCGTCTATCGCGACTACGTCGAAAGCGCCGTTGTCCCCACAACACTGACCGCTGAGCAATCTCTGCCCACCGCTGGGGAATAATCTGGCCCTAACGGCCCGCCAAGTTCTTAGAGTTTTAGGAACCCTTAACAATTCCCAATAATTGGGGCTTTTTGGCCCCAATCTCGCCCAGATCTTCACCGACATTGATCCTCAGAAGCAGTCAGGCAATCCGTCGTTTGCCAGACCGCTTTGGAACCAAGAGGATGATGTCGATGAGCGGTGAAATGCCACAAACTGAAACAGCTGCCATTGTTGCCTGCACAATCAGCCGCGACGTGCAGAATTTCGACCTCTTGATTGAAGACATGGAAACAGCACTGGGCGAGGCCTGGGGCGATCTTGGGTTTAACGAAACCCTGGCCTTTTTTGCCCAGCCCGAAGCCGAGACCCTGGAATTTGTCGCCCTGGCAATGGACAGTGAGGATGAAGCCAACCTGGCGCAGATGGGCGAAATCATCACTCAGGCCAAGGCCCGCGACATCAAGGTGATTCTGATCGCCGAGGAAGTCAGCCCCGCCGCCCTGCACACCCTGCTGCGACAGGGAGCTGATGAGTTTATTCCCTATCCGCTGCCAGAGCGCGAATTGCAGGCCGCCATTGACCGGCTCAGCACACCCGAGCCCGAGCCAGCAGCGCAAAACAATCCACATGCTCTGCAACCGGATGCCCGCCGTGAAGGCGCGGTTATCGTCTGTCACGGCTTGGCCGGTGGCACTGGCTCGACCACGCTGGCGGTGAACCTCGCCTGGGAGCTCGCCGAGATGAGCAGCCAAAAGGCGCCTTCGGTTTGCCTGCTGGACTTTGACATGCAGCAGGGGTCGATTTCGACCTATCTCGATCTGCCGCGCCGCGAGGTCGTGATGGAGATGTGGAGCGAAACCGAAGAGATGGATGCCGATATTTTTGGCCAGGCGCTGCTGCCCTTTGAGGAAAAACTGCAGGTTCTGACCGCGCCCAGTGACATGATCCCGCTGGAATTCATCTCAGTGGAAGACATCGAACGCGTAGTGGAAATGGCCCGCAGCCATTTTGATTTTGTCATCATCGACATGCCCCATACGCTGGTGCAGTGGTCGGAAACCATTTTGCAGATGGCCCATGTCTATTTTGCCCTGATCGAGCTGGACATGCGCTCGGCCCAGAACGCCCTGCGCCTGAAACGGGCCCTGCAATCCGAAGGCCTGCCCTTTGACAAACTGCGCTTTGCCCTGAACCGGGCACCAAAATTCACCGACCTCAGCGGCAAAAGCCGGGTCAAACGCATGGCCGAAAGCCTTGGCATCTCGATTGACCTGCAACTGCCCGATGGCGGCAAACCAATCACCCAAAGCTGCGATCACGGGCTACCACTGGCAACATCAAACGCCAAGAACCCCCTGCGCAAGGAAATCGCCAAACTGGCGCGCTCCCTGCACGACCTGGGGGCAAACGAGGCCGAGGCAGCAGCCTAGCCTCTACCGTCCCATTTTACTGAGTACCCGGGGGGTCTCTCATGTTTTCGAAGTACAAGAAACAACCATCCAAGCCAAAGGCCGCAGCACCGGTCGTCGAAGCCGCTGCAGCAGCGACGCCCAGCCCGGCTGCAAAACCCAGCCTGCGGCGTCCGATCACCCGCGTAGCTGCCGAAGCCTCCGCCCATGACAAGGAGCGCAAGCGCCAGGAACGTCTGAGCGAGATCAAGGTTCAGCTGCACCGCGACTTGCTGGAAAACCTCAACCTGGCTGCCCTGGAAACCGCCCCGGAAGCAGAGCTGCGCGGCGAAATTTCTGCCATTGCCGCTGAAATCCTTGAAGAAAAGGGTATTGTGCTCAACCGCGAAGACCGCATGACGCTCAACAAAGAGCTCTATGATGAGGTCACCGGCCTGGGCCCGCTTGAGACGCTTTTGCAGGATGAAACCGTCAGCGATATTCTGGTCAACGGCCCGCACCAGATTTTCATCGAACGCAGCGGTAAACTGCAGCTGAGCAACATCGCCTTCAAAGATGAAAAGCACCTGATGCGGATCATCGACAAGATTGTATCGGCTGTTGGCCGTCGTGTGGATGAGAGCAACCCTTATGTGGATGCCCGTCTGGCTGATGGTTCGCGCTTCAACGCCATGGTGCCGCCGGTTGCGGTGGATGGCTCATTGGTGTCGATTCGGAAGTTCAAAAAAGACAAGCTGGGCATTGATGACCTGGTTGAATTTGGCGCCTTCACCGAAGAAATGGCCGCCTATCTTCAGGCTGCCGTTTCCACCCGGCTCAATGTGATTGTGTCAGGCGGGACCGGGTCTGGTAAAACCACCACGCTGAACGCGCTTTCGTCCTTTATTGATAACGCCGAACGTATTCTGACGATCGAGGATACTGCGGAACTTCAGCTGCAACAGACCCATGTGGGACGAATGGAAAGCCGCCCGCCCAATGTTGAGGGCAAAGGCGAAGTCTCGCCACGGGATTGTCTGAAAAACGCCCTGCGGATGCGTCCGGACCGGATCATCGTCGGGGAAACCCGTGGTGAAGAAGTCATCGACATGTTGCAGGCGATGAACACCGGCCACGATGGGTCGATGACCACAATCCACGCCAACTCGGCGCGCGATGGCATTTCCCGACTGGAAAACATGATCGCCATGGCCGGCATGGAAATGCCGATCAAGGCGGTGCGCAGTCAGATCTCTTCGGCGGTGAACGTCATTGTACAGGCCTCGCGTCTGCAGGATGGCTCGCGTCGGATGACCTCGATCACCGAAATCACCGGCATGGAAGGCGATGTGATCTCGATGCAGGAGCTGTTCCGCTTTCAGCGTGTCGGGCTGACCCCCGACAACAAGATCATCGGCCATTTCACCGCCACCGGCGTGCGCAGCCACTATTCCGAGCGCTTCCGTCTTTGGGGCTATGACCTGCCATCTTCAATTTATGAACCCAGCCAAGTGGAGGTCTGAAGATGCAACTGAGTGCAGAACCGGTCATCTATATCCTGATCTTTGTCGGTGTGGTGGTCTTGGTCGAGGGCATCTATCTGGTAGCCTTTGGCAAATCCATTCGGCTGAACAATCAGGTCAATCGCCGTCTGGAAATGATGGAGAAGGGCAGCAGCCGCGAACAAGTGTTGGAGCAGCTGCGCAAGGAACTGGGCCAGCATGGCAAATCCAAGACCATCCCGCTCTATTCCATTCTTGCCGAAAAGGCGCAAAAGGCGGCCATCGCCTTTAGTCCCAAACAGCTGATGATGATCATGGCAGGGGTCGCCACCCTTGCCTTTTTTGGCCTCAGCATCGGCACCAATACCCCCCTGCCCCTGCGGGTTCTGGCCGCGATCGTCATGGGTGTGGGCGGAGTGTTTTTCTGGGTCAACCGGAAGGCCAGCAAACGCATGGCCATGATCGAAGAGCAACTGCCAGATGCGGTGGAGCTGATGGTGCGCAGCCTGCGGGTGGGTCACCCGTTCAACTCGACCGTGCAAATCGTCGCGCATGAAATCGAAGATCCCCTGGCCACCGAATTTGGCATCATTGCCGATGAAAGCGCCTATGGGCGGGATGTTGGCGAAGCGCTGAAAGAAATGGCCGAACGGCTCGATATTCAGGATCTGCGCTTTTTGTCCGTTGCGGTGACCATTCAGCAGCAATCAGGCGGCAACCTGGCTGAGGTTCTGGCTGGTCTGGCCAAGGTTATCCGGGCCCGGTTCCGTTTGTTTCGCCGGGTCAAGGCCATCACCGCCGAGGCACAATGGTCCGGTAAATTCCTCTCGGCCTTCCCGCTGCTGGCCCTAATGGTCACCCTGCTCCGGGATCCTACCTATTACGACGAAGTGATGGGGCACCCTTGGTTCATTCCAGCCTGTTTCTTTGTCGGCATCATGTTGACGGTGAACCTGTTTGTGATGCGCCACCTAACCAACATCAAAGTGTGAGGAGGAGACCATGAGCATCTTTGCCAATATCGAAACCTATCTCACGGATCAGTTTGGTGCCTTTGGTCCGCTGCTGGCGCTGGGCCTCTTGGGCCTGCTGATGGTGGTCATTGCAGCGCTTCTGCTGCTCAACCAGCCCGAAGATCCACTGAAGAAACTGCAACGTGACCTGTCCACGGACAGCCAGAAAACACCGCAAAAAGAACGCCTGCGTCAGCACAACCGCAACGAACAGTTGCAGAAATTTGCCAGTTTCCTGGAGCCCCAGAACGCCGAGGAACTGTCGGCGATGGAGCTGAAGCTGCGCCAGGCGGGGTATCACTCAAAGGATGCAGTGCGGATTTTTCACTTTGCCCAAATGGCCTTTGGCCTCATCGGGCTCGCTGCGGGTCTGTTCTATGTCTACGTGATGAACGCCGGTTTTGAATTCGAAACCCAGGCGCTGGTCATTCGGATCATTGGCCCAGGTGGCGCCGGCTATATGCTGCCCAGATATTGGGTCACCCGGCGCATTGCCGAACGCAAAGAAGAAATCGAATCCGGTTTCCCGGATTCTCTGGACATGATGCTCGTCTGCGTTGAGGCAGGTCAGTCACTGGATCAATCCATTGTCCGCGTCGCCTCGGAGCTGAAAGCCTCCTACCCGCAGCTTGCCTATGAATTCGACATTGTCGCCCATGAGATGAAGGCCGGTAAAGACAAGGAAAAGGTGCTGCGCGACATGGGCACCCGCTGTGGCGTGCAGGATATCTCCTCCTTTACCACCGTGATGATCCAATCTGCCGCCTTTGGCACCTCGATCGCCGAGGCACTGCGGGTCTATGCCGCGGAAATGCGGGACAAACGCGTGATGCGGGCCGAAGAGGCCGCAAATAAGTTGCCAGTGAAGATGACCCTTGCCACAATGATGCTGACGGTTCCACCGCTGCTGATCATTCTGGTTGGCCCATCGGTGCAGAACATCACCAATATGGGCAATGCAGGCAACTGATGATGACGAAATTCGAACGGGGTATCCCTGTTCGCCAATATGTACCGCGCGCCGCCGCCTTTGCTTTTGCATTGGTGGCGGTTGGCTGTTCTCCGGCGGGCCTCTCACAGAAAAATTCCAACAGCTGGGCTCCAGGCATCGACAGCCGCCAAGAAGGGGAAGATCCGCTCGTGGTCGGCCACCGTTTGATGGCTGCCCAGGAATACGACCTCGCGCTGGATGCCTTTACCCGCGCCACATTGGACCATGGATTGACCCCGGAGATCCTGTCCAGCCTGGGCTCGGCCAATCTCGGTCTTGGCCGAATGGGTCAGGCCGAGGAGCTGCTACGGCGTGCGGTCAAACAGGCCCCCGACTGGGCCGAGCCCCATAACAACCTAGGCATAGTGCTGATGGAACGGGGCAAAACCGCTGAGGCGGTGCAGATCCTCAAGCGGGCCTTTGCGCTGAACAATGGCGAAAGTGACGCAATCCGGGATAATTTGCGCTTGGCTCTCGAAAAAAATGAAAATACCCCTCATAGTGACGGGCAAAGCACAGAAAACAACGCGTACAAGTTGGTGCAACAAGGCGGGGGAAGCTATGCGCTTCACAAAAACCCCGACCTCTAGAGGCTGAGCAGAAAAAGGACGCAGGAACATGCGCCACGTATTTCTAGTATCTGCATGTCTGGCAGGCGCTCTTGCGCTGTCAGCCTGTGGTAAACAGGACGGTGAAGAAACCGTCGAACGCGCCCTTCAGGACGTAAATGTCATTGATGAAACCAATCTCAATGATGTGATGTTGACCGTGGCCGATCCTAATCAGGCGGTGACCTATTTCCGGGACAGTGTGAAAAACAACCCCGAACGGATCGATATGCAGCGTGGCCTGGCGATCTCTTTGATCCGGGCCAAGCGCAACACCGAGGCCGCCGCAGCCTGGAAAAAGGTTGTTGCCATGCCCGAGGTCACCAGTGAAGATCGTCTTGGGCTTGCGGACTCGTTGATCCGTATCGGCGATTGGGATCTGGCAAAAACCGCCCTGAATGCGATCCCCCCGACCCATGAAACCTACCAGCGCTATCGCTTGGAAGCCATGGTCGCCGATGCCAATCAGGAATGGAAACGCGCCGATAGCTTTTATGAAACCGCTGTTGGGCTCACCACCCGGCCTGCCAAGATCATGAACAACTGGGGCTATTCCAAGCTGACCCGTGGCGATTACAGCGAAGCAGAGCGTTTGTTTGGCGAAGCAATCCACCAGGACCAAAGCCTGTTCACCGCCAAGAACAACCTGGTTCTGGCCCGTGGCGCCCAGCGCAACTACGATCTGCCGGTGATCTCCATGACCCAGACAGAACAGGCCAAGTTGTTGCACACACTGGCACTTTCGGCAGTCAAACAGGGCGATGTCAAAATTGGCGAGGGCCTGTTGCGCCAAGCGGTTGCCACCCATCCGCAGTATTTTGAAGCCGCCGCCAAGGCGCTGAGCGCTTTGGAGAACAGCTGATCATGCAGCTTATGGCCGGATCGGCAGAGGTGGCGCGTTGGTTTTTGCCCTTTGTGTTGCCGCTGTGTTTTGCCGCTGCCTACACCGACCTGTCGACGATGCGCATTCCCAATTGGATCAATGACATCCTGGGCTCGGTCTATGTGATCCTGGGGCTGTTTATCATGCCGACCTGGGCCGACTATGGCTGGCAGCTGCTGCATCTACCTATTGGCGTTGCCATCGGTTTTTTGTTTTTCTCGGCTGGCGTCATGGGCGGGGGAGACGCCAAATTCATCGGCGCTGCCGCGCCACTGGTGGTGCTGGCCGATCTCCCTGCCCTGATCATGATCTATGCAGCCAACCTGCTGGCGGCCTTTGCGACCCATAGATTGGCCAAACACACTCCGCTCAGCCGCCTGGCGCCGCAATGGCAAAGCTGGAGTGTCGGCAAGAACTTCCCCATGGGCTTTTGCCTTGGCGGCACCCTGGCGATCTATCTGACCCTGGTGGCATTCTTTGGACAATAGTGCCGCCAGGGTTTCGAAAAATCTGCGCCCGTAAAATCGCCAAGAGCGCGCAACGGAGCCTAAAACAACGGGTTCAGGCGCAGATTTCGCAATGGCGTATCAGGTTCCAAAAGCAACCCGGTCATACCGGTGTGTCCCACCTGAAGCAGCAGCAGAAGGCATCTTTACGACGTTTCCAGCCTGGGTGTTAAACTTATCCACCTGCTGCGCCAGATTTGCCGCATCGTTTGCCAAAATTTGACTTGCTGCCGTCGTTTCTTCCACCATGGCTGCGTTTTGCTGCGTCACCGCATCCAGCTGACTTACACCGGTATTGATTTCTTCAAGCGTGATCGACTGTTCCTGTGCACCGCGAGCGATATTAGACACATGCCCGGAAATATTGCCGACATTCTCGATAATCGCATTCAGCTCAACCCCGGCTTTCCCAACCAGATCCACCCCTTGGCTCACATGATTGGAACTTTCTGAGATCAGCTGTTTGATTTCTCCAGCCGCCTCTGTGGATCGCTGCGCCAGCGCCCGAACTTCTGAGGCAACCACGGCAAAGCCACGTCCGGCGTCGCCTGCGCGGGCCGCTTCGACCCCGGCATTGAGCGCCAGAAGATTTGTCTGGAAGGAGATGTCATCAATGACTGAAATGATACGGGAAATTTTGTCCGAGGACCCCTGGATTTGATCCATGGCCACGATTGCGTCTTGCACAACCAGATTGCTGCCTTTGGCTGCCGCAGTTGCGTTGGCAACAATGTCTTCGACCAGTTTTGCGCCCTCCGCAGCAGAGCGTACGGTGGCTGTCAGTTCTTCAAGCGCAGCAGCGGTTTGTTCCAGGGTCGCCGCCTGGGTTTCGGTGCGGTTGGACAAGTCCGATGTTGATCCGTTGATTTCGTGAGCGGTGGAGGACACAGCCACAGACACGGATTTGACAGTATCCATGGCCTGTGAAAGCTGTTTCATTGCCTGGTTCAGCGAGCTACCCAGAACGCTCAGGTCTTCGATGCTCGATACCTGAACATGGTGTGCGAGATCCCCACTGGCCATTGCTGCCAAACCATTGGCGATGTCTTCGGTATCTTTTCTGCGTTGGGTCACATCCGTGGCGAGCTTGATAACGTAGTCGACAGTTCCGTCAGCGGCCAGAACAGGAGCGTAGGTCGCTTGGATCCAGATTTCATCTCCGCTCTTGGTCACCCTTGGAAACTGATCGGTGAAAAATTCACCCGCAGCGAGGTCTTTCCAGAAAGCGGCGTAGCTCTCTGTCTTGACGTACTCAGGGTCGACAAACATTGAATGGTGATGCCCCACAATCTCATCCAGATCGTAGCCCAGCGCAGATAGAAAATTGTCATTTGCTTTCAGGATGGTTCCATCTGTTTTGAACTCAATAACCGCTTGAGTACGGTCGATGACCTCCATAAAGGATCGTTTCTCAGCCAGTTCCATGACTTCTGCGCGTCTTTTTGACCTGAACATTTTCATCAACCTTTTCCCAAGATAACAACGCTTTACAAAGGAGCAGTATGTGAACACTGCGCTGGGAAGTAGTAACACTCCTTACTTCACCTCAGGGTAGAGATTTTGGCGTATTTGACCCCTCTTTCGTATAGGAGCGAGAGCTGTTTCCCCTAATAAGTACAGTCAGGCCATGACCACAGCTGTACATTTTAAGAATCACTTGGACAAAATAGACCTTTGCGAACCAACTACAGCCGAGGCCATTTTGGGTAATGTCAAGCTCTCCCAGCCCTTGCACCATTGTGTTGTCGACAGAACCTCGGAACGCTGTATCCCCCCCCCGGCCGCGCTGACGATGCCCCCTGACGCTGGCTTCAGCTATTGGCTGCAATCCATTTCAAATCTGTTCTACTCCACCGCTAAATTGCTCTGGCTTTGCCTCAGTCTTGCCGCAGTGGTGAATAGACTGTTGCGCAAGCCCCCCCTGCCCTTTGCAGGCCCCGGCACCTTCGCGATCAGATGAGCAGGCCAACAGATGAATATGCAAAACAGCCCCGTCACTGCACCTCCAACCCCCAAGGGATTAGAGCAGATGCAGCTACCCATCGTGATGATGCGGGACATCCTGCTCAAGACGATTTTCCGTAAGAACGTCAATGTGGTCAGCGAAGTGGCCGAGGCGATTTGCCTGCCGATGCCGGTAACACAAGAGCTGATCGACATGGCCCGCGAGCAAAAACTGCTGGAGGCCACCGGCACGCTCAACGCCAATAGCGGTAATGAGATGGGCTATCAGCTGACCGATGCGGGCAAGGCGCGTGCACAGGACGCGCTGAGCCAATCTGAGTATTTTGGCGCCATGCCGGTGCCGCTGGACGTCTACCGCGAACAGATCAAACGCCAGTCGATCCGCAATATCATGGTGACACGGGATCAGCTGGTCAGCGCCATGGGCCATCTGGTGCTGCCCAACAGCCTGCTGGACCATCTGGGGCCCGCCGTCAGCGCTGGCCGCTCGATCCTGATGTATGGCCCGCCCGGCAACGGTAAATCCTCGATCTCAAACGGGATCCGCGACGCCCTGGGCGATCACGTCTATGTGCCGCGTGCCATCGAATATGCCGGTCAGGTGATCACCGTCTATGACCCCATTGTGCATACCTTGATCGAAGAGGCGCCAGAGGACCCAAACGCCCTGCGCCGCCCCAAACGGTTTGACAGCCGCTATGTGAAATGTGAACGCCCCACGGTGATCACCGGCGGTGAGCTGACGCTGGATATGCTGGATCTGGTCTACAACCCAACGGCCCGCACCTATCAGGCGCCGCTGCAACTGAAATCCGCCGGCGGCATCTTCATCGTCGATGACCTTGGCCGCCAGGCGGAACCGCCGCAGACCCTGGTCAACCGCTGGATTGTGCCCCTGGAAGAAAACAAGGATATCCTCGCCCTGCAATCAGGGGAGAAATTTGAGGTGCCCTTTGACACCCTGGTGATCTTTTCCACCAACTTTCACCCCAATGAGATCTTTGACCAGGCGGCGCTGCGGCGGATCTTCTTCAAGATCAAGATCGACGGCCCAAGCCAGGAAAACTTCCTCAAGATCTTTGCCATGGTGGCGCGCAAACGCGGTATGCCCCTGGACGAGACCGCGCTGGTGCATTTGCTGAAAGCAAAATACCCGACCATCGACAATGTCTACGCCAACTATCAGCCGATCTTCCTGATCGACCAGATGATTGCCATTTGCGAATTCGAAGGCATTCCCTATCAGATGTCACCAGACCTGATCGACCGCGCCTGGGCCAATATGTTTGTCAAAGACGAGCATATCGTCAAATGACGGTGGCATCCTTGGCCCGTCTCGGTGTTGCTTTGCTGGCAGGTCAGACAGCCATTGGGGCCTCCTTTGCTTTGGCGGGCACCCACAGGCAAGCCCTGGCCGCCCAGGTGGAAGCCGCTGGCTTTCATGAGACCGCAGAGCGCCGACATGAAGTGCGCCTGCAGCACTGTAGCCTCACCACCTATGTCTATGAAGACTGGCAGGACCACGGCAAGGTCCTGTGGTCGTCTTTTCTGCTCAACCTGAAGGATCTGCAGCTGCAGGACCCAGACCGCGACGGACACCGCTCCGCCTGGATCCCCGATTATGGCGATGGAAAAGGCGCCGCCATCATGGTGTTCACCATGGAAAAAGGGTCTTTTGCCCGCCACGAAATGGCAATGCGCCGCACTCCCAAACCGCCCTTTACCCCCTCCCCCAGAGAGGGGGCAGACAGCTATGTTTACAAGGACAAAACCAGTTTCTTTATTCTGCATGAGAAGCTGGAAAGCCCTGAAAAATCGAATACTTTCATCTCTCTGCTTGAACAATACCGGCTCGAATACTGCTTTCCTGTTAGCTGAGCCCTGCCCCTGCAGCCATTTGGCAGCGCCGCTGCAGACTGCCGCAGAGCCGGGCCAAACGCCGCGCCATCGTGGCAAAGGGGCGGTTAGTCGCCCGCGGCAAACAACACATCAATCACCTGCATTTGCACCCCGCGCGCGCCACCGGTGAGCTCTGCCATGGTGGTGGTGCGATCGGCCTGCAGCCCGGCCGCCGCCAGCGCCTCCAGTCCCGCATCCAGCTGCTGGCCGCTCAGCGCGATGACCGTGGCAACATCCGACTGCGCCACCGCCTGCATGAGATGGCGCACCGGGCTGCCATCGCTGGAAACCGGCCAGAAGGACAGCGCCAGAACCACCAGCCCCAGCCCGATGATGCCCTGGCCGATGGGACGTTTCAGATAGCTGGTAAAGGGACGCCAGTTCAGCACCAGATGCGCCAGTACGCCCCCCACCATCAGCCAGCCGCCCCATTCGTGCAGCAGCTTGTTCAACGTGCTATCCAGATGAAAGAACATCAAAATCCCCGTCATCCCCATAAAAAAGAAGGTTGCGACGGTCAGTGGCGTGGCCCATGTGCGTAACGCAGACATCATAAAGCTCCTGTATTTGACTTGCTTTATGTCTGAACGCAGCGCCACCAGATTTCCGTCGCGCCTCTTTGCCAGAATGGCGCACAATCTGCCTTGCCCTCTGGGGCCTCTGTCTTAATCCGGTGCCATTCCGGCCCAAAGGGATATTGACTGCGGCCTGACCTTTCAGCGGCACAGCACTTGCCGCCTCAGCTGCCGCAGGCCCGGTCGCTATTCAGCGGCGTCCGCGCCCCTGGGGGCCAGTCTATCCTCCAAGGGGATTTCTGTCAGAAACAGCGAAATCAAGCAGGCGAGGCAGGCCATCACGGCCGCCGCCCAGAACAGAGGATGCAAAGCCTGTGCGATGCCACTCACCACCATCTCGCGCAGCTCAGGCGGCATTGCGGCAATGGCATCCTTGCTCAGACTGCGCGGATTTACCCCGCCAAGCGCGCCGCCAAGCTCCCGCGTCAGACCTGCGGCAAAGACTGCACCAAACACTGCTGTGCCTACCGAGCCGCCGATCATGCGAAACATATTGGCGCTGGCCGTGCCCACCCCCACCATAGAGACAGGGACTGCGTTCTGGATTGCCGTCACCCCGACTGCCATCACAGGTCCAATCCCCAGCCCGGTCAGAACCATGGATACGGCGATCCACCAATCAGCCGTCTGGGTGGTCATCTGCGCAAAAGAGGCCATGGCTACGGCCAGCACCAGCGTAGACACTGTTGGCATCCGGCGATACCGCCCGGTCCGCACCATGATGCGCCCCGAAATAGTCGAGCCCAGAATGATGCCGATCATCATCGGGAAGGTGAACATGCCCGACAGCGCCGGCGACATGCCCTTGACCACCTGCATGAAGAAGGGGACAAAAACAATCGTCCCGAACATCGCAGAGCCGACAATCAACCCCACTGCGTTTGACACCAGGAAGGTGTTGATCCGAAACAGCCCCAGGGGCAAAATCGGCTCTGCCGCGCGTGTCTCGATCACCGCAAAGGCCAGCAACGCCACAGCTGTCGCCAGCAACAGCCCCAGCATCTCGGCACTGTTCCAGGCCAGAACGCTGCCCCCCAGGCTTGCCGAGATGACCGCCAAGGACAGCAGCAGGGCCAGGCTCAGCCCTCCCGCGTAGTCAATTGAGGGACGCCGACCAGTCGGCACCGAGGTCAGGGAGCGCGAAAGCACCACAAAAGCAGCCAGCCCCAGGGGCAGGTTCAACAGAAACAGCCACTCCCAGGCAAAATGCTGCACGATAAAGCCCCCGGCCAAAGGCCCCACCACGGTGGAGGCCGCAAAAACGCCGCCCAGAAGCCCCTGATAGCGGCCCCGCTCCCGCGCCGGCACCATATCGGCCACGGTGGCCATCGACACCACGATCAAACCGCCGCCGCCAATCCCCTGTACGAACCGCCCTGCGACCAGCGCCCACAGGTTGGGCGCCAGCGCGCAAATCAACGACCCCAGCAAAAACACCGCAATGCCGCCCTGCATCACCGGTTTACGCCCAAACAGATCGCCCAGCTTGCCGCAGATGGGCGCCCCCACCGTTGCCGCCATCAGATAGGCCGTAATCACCCAGGTAATCTGCGCCAGCCCCCCCAGCTCACTTAGGATAGTTGGCAGCGCGGTGGTCACCACGGTCTGCCCCAGCGAAGCAATAAACAGAACCGAAGCGATGGCTCCGATCATCAATTTCAGCTGCCGGTCATCCAGGGGCGCGGGAGGACTTGGGATTGGTCCGTTCACATGATAATCCTTGCTCTGGCCGTGGACTGGAAAGATGCCATCCCAACGGACTGCTTGCGATCTGTCCTGCAACGGCTCATCTGTTGGTGGCAGATGTATGATATTAGCAATTACATGTCAACGGCATGTATTTTTCACATGACGATCCCAGCGGGCGTCAGCAACCGGGAGGGCGGAGCTATAGGCGGACGCGACACTGAACTGACGCAATTTCTGGAACAGGCCGGAATTGACAGCCGGACCGGAACAGCCGCACTGGAGGTCGATGGCGTCCTGCAGCAGTGGCGGCGCCGGGTGAACAAGCGCGAACTGGGCGCGGCGGCCCTGGCGGCCTTTGGGCTGGACGATGAAATCGATCTGGCGCAGCTGGATGTAATGATGGCGATCTGGGCCCCGGCCAGCGCCTTTGGCGGCGACGACGAAACCGAAGAGGTAATGGTGGCCACCATCGCCACCCGCCTGCGCATAGACCCTTCGCGCGCCTCGCGCGTTGTCAGTGACCTGATCGCGCGCGGGCTGGCCAGGCGCACCGCCAGCCAGCGCGATGCCCGCCGCACTCTGGTAGAGCTGACAGACCGTGGGACTGCCATCATCGAGGCTGTGCGCCGCTTCAAGTTTCTGATCCTTGGGGAATTCCTATCCGGCTGGAGCGAGGAAGAGCTCGCGCTGTTTGTGCCGCTGTTCGAACGCTTCGCCGCATGGACGGAAGAGGCCGGCCCCATTGGCCGAACCCGGTTCCCGGAGGAAATCAAGGCCATCGCCGAGCAGCTTGCCAAGGATCCCGACACCACCTGACAACCTGCCGTAGCCCCCAGCCCAGGAGCGGGTCACGATGCGTAAAACAATGCCCCTGCTGTCACCCTGCGGCTATGCAGGGCTGCACCGCCCGCAGGCCATTGCGCGCTTGATCGGCACGCAGCGTCACCTGCGCAGGCGACCTGTCCTGCTTTAGGCTTGGCGTTTGAACATTCACGACTTGCAACAAAAGGACCCGCCTTTGGAACAGCGCATTCGCGACAGCTTTGCCCGTCAGAGCATGATGGAAACACTCGGGGCCAGTCTCAGCAGCATTGCCCCCGGAGAGGTGGTGATCACAGCCCCCATCCTGGCCACCAGCCGTCAACAGCAGGGCTTTGCCCATGCCGCGCTGACCTTTGCCATAGGGGACAGCGCTGCGGGCTATTCGGCGCTCACCCTGTTGTCACCAGATCAGGAGGTGATGACAGCTGAAATCAAGGTCAACCTGTTGGCCCCCGGCGCCGGGGACTATCTGCGCGCTACGGGCCGGGTAATCAAACCCGGGCGCCGGCTTGTTGTGGTCAGCGCCGAGGTGCATGCCGTCACCGGCCAAGAGGAGAAACTCATCGCCGTGCTGCAAGGCACCATGATGCCGGTTAAGCCCTAAGCGAGGGCTCTAGAAAAGCCCCGCCGCCTGCGCGGCCTCTTTGTAGCTGCGGCTAACCGGCACCTGCTGCCCATCCGCCATCTTGAGAAAATCACGGCCCTTTTGGCGGCTGTGCCCGCGCACCTGCGCGCAGCTGACCCAATGGGAGCGATGCACCCGCACCCCTACCTCAGCCAGTTCATCAGCGGCATCGCCAAGGCGCAACAACAGGGTGTCGCTGCCTTGGTCGGTGACCACCAGCAAATAGTGATCCTGCGCCTCCAGCCGGATCAAAGCGCCGCGTTTTTCCAGTGGCAAACGGCGCTGGAACAGAACCGCCGGGTCAGGTTCACAATCAGCACCGGGATCAGGCGGCGCCGCCGGGTTGTCGGGCTCAGCTGTCGGCGGCACCACCGGCGGCACAACCGGCTGGGCATAGCTGCGGGCCAGAAACACCGCCGCCTCAATCATCAAAACAACACTCAGCGTCACCAGGGCCAAAAAGCCAAAATCGGACCAGCCGCCCCAGTTTGCAAAGATCACCATATTCATGCCGTGGGCAATCGCCGCCAGCGCCAGCCCATAGGGCAGCTGGCTGGCAAAGCGCAGGATCTGTGGCCGACCGCGCAACAGATGCAATTGCAGCCGGGTCAGACAGATCGACAGGCCCACAATCACCGCCCAATAGCCAAGGCGCCCCCCAAACCCCAGGCCTTCAAATGTGCCAAAGGGTCCGGCCGAGGCGGCAAAAATCGTCACCAGAACCCAGAGCAAAAGCAGCCAAACTGTCATCGGTTGTTGGCGCATCGTGAATGACATTTCCACAAAATTCCCTGCATTTCACGAAGCCATCCGGCCTCTGGCGTAAATCACTTTGCCGATATTGCGCTGAAATTGCCATGGGTTGAGGGCAGATATCAACCATGGACCTCCAATGACACTTTCACCGCTTTTCTCTGTGCCCTGGCCCATTCAGGTTCACGCCTGTGCCGCCCTGGCCCTTATCCCGCTGACCATCGCCCTGTTCACCCTGGTGCGCGGCAATCGCCTGCACAGGGTCCTTGGCTGGGCTTGGGTTTTGCTGATGGCCTGCGTCGCCCTGTCGAGTTTCTGGATCCAGGAGATCCAATTGATTGGCGGCTTCAGCCCCATCCACCTGTTGTCTCTGGTGACCCTGGTGTCGCTGGTCGTGGCTGTCTCTGCCGCGCGCGGCAAGCGCATGGGGCGGCATCGCCGGGTGATGACCTGGCTCACCTATGGCTCTTTGACGGCGGCTGGCGTTTTTACCCTGCTGCCTGGGCGGCTGATGCATGCCGTTGTTTTTGGTCTTTGAACAAGGAATATGGTGATGAACTTTGTAACTGAATTTCTGCCTGGCATCGTGACCGGCATTGTAACGGGCGCCCCGATCTGGATCTGGCCGCTGCTGTTTTTGCTGATTGGACTGGGAATTTTCTGTAGCCGGGACCGCAAAATTTCGATCCTGCCCTATTTCCTGATGCCACTGATTGCGCTGACCACCGTCCCTACCCTGATGGCGCAACAACGCCCCGAGCTGGCCCTGACCGCCTGGGGCCTGGCCTATCTCTGTGGTATCCTTGGCGGGTATCGGCTGCAGGGGCGCTGGATCATCACCCGCACCGGGCTGCGGGCTGAGGTCACCGGAGAATGGCTGAGCCTCTGCGTCATGATGTTGTTGTTCTGGGCCAACTTTGCCAATGGCGTCTTTGCCGCTGTGGCGCCGGACCTGACCGCAGGGCTGGTCTATCAGATCCTGTTCCCGGCCCTGCTGGGGCTGGCCTCTGGCAGTTTTCTGGGGCGGCCCCTGCGCATCCTGACCTGGCCCAGCACCAGAGGCGCAGCTTTGGCCTGAAACAACACAGGGCACCCTGTTTAGGGCGCCCTGCTGGTGTTAAATCCAAAAGGTCGGCAGGATCAGGCGGTCAGGCCTTCGGGCTCTGCCAGACCATTGGCGCGGCAGCAGGCGGTAACCGTATTGGCCAAAAGGCAGGCAATGGTCATCGGGCCAACGCCACCGGGAACCGGGGTGATGGCACCGGCACGTTCCGAACAGCTGGCAAAATCAGCGTCGCCGACCAGCTTCATCTTGCCTTCGCCCTTTTCCGGCGCCGGGATGCGGTTGATGCCTACGTCGATGACGGTGGCGCCTTCTTTGATCCAGTCGCCCGGCACCATTTCAGGACGGCCAACAGCGGCCACCACGATATCGGCACGGCGCACCACCTCTGGCAGGTCTTTGGTGCGGCTATGCGCGATGGTGACGGTGCAGCTATCGCCCAGCAACAGCTGAGCCATCGGCTTACCCACGATATTGGAGCGGCCAATCACCACCGCATCCATGCCAGAGAGGCTGCCGTGATAGTCACGCAGCATCATCAGGCAGCCCAGCGGGGTGCAGGGCACCATGGATTTCTGACCAGTCCCCAGCAGGCCGACGTTGGAGATATGGAACCCGTCCACGTCTTTTTCCGGCGCGATGGAATTGATGATCAGGTCTTCGTTCAGATGATCGGGCAACGGCAGCTGCACCAGAATACCATGCACGGCAGGGTCGTTGTTCAGCCCATTGATCACCGCCAGCAAATCCTCTTCCGAGGTATCGGCCTCCATCTTGTGCTCATAGGAGTTCATGCCGACTTCAACAGTCTGCTTGCCCTTGGAGCGCACATAGACCTGGCTTGCAGGATCTTCGCCCACCAGAACCACGGCAAGACCGGGAGTAATGTCGTTTTCTTCCTTCAGCCGCGCAACATGCCCTGCGACTTTTTCGCGTACCGTGGCGGCGAAGGCTTTGCCGTCAATGATGTTTGCTGCCATTGCATTCTTCCTTTTACCGCGAAACCAAACCGGTTCGCCTTATCTCTCGTGGATCACTCGCGCCTCACGCGCAATCGACCATTCCACCAGCTGGCGCCACAGGCCCTCGATCAGATCCGGGTCCAGCCCGGACTGACCCGCCTTGGCGCGGGCATTGCTGATGACTTCCTCAACCCGAGCCGGGATCCGTGCCGGCCAGCCATTCTGGCTTTTGAGCTCAACCGCCCGGTCAATATACCCTGCGCGTATCGCCAGGAGCTCTACCAGCATTTGGTCCAGATCATCAATCTGGGCCCGCAGTTCGGTCATGTCAGCGCAGTTCTGCGCCGGGGTCAAATCTGTCATCGCTTAAAACTCATACGGCCCGAGAGAGTGTCTCGGGCCGCAGAAAGCGCATTTTGCGTCTTAGAACAAGCCTTCGATCTGGCCGTCGTCATTTAGGCAGATATTCTCTGCTGCAGGGGTGCGGGGCAGACCCGGCATGGTCATGATTTCACCGCAGACTGCGACGATGAAACCAGCCCCTGCCGAAAGGCGTACTTCGCGAACCGGAACCGAATGGCCAACAGGCGCGCCGCGCAGGGTTGGGTCGGTCGAGAAGGAGTACTGGGTTTTTGCCATGCAGACCGGCAGGTTGCCGTATCCTGCCTCTTCCCATTCTTTCAGCTGGTTGCGGATCTTGTTGTCAGCCAGCACTTCGTCCGCGCGGTAGATGCGCTTGGCAATCGTGTCGATCTTGTCGAACAGTGACATGTCGTCAGGATAGATCGGCGCAAAGTTGGCAGATCCGGTATCGACGATTTCAACAATTTTCTCGGCCAGCGGCGCGGAGCCTTCCGAACCCAGCTCCCAGTGGCGCGACAGAACCGCCTCAACACCATGGGTTTCTGCATAAGCTTTGACCGCGTCAACTTCGGCCTCGGTGTCAGTGACAAAGTGGTTGATGGCAACAACAACAGGCACACCAAAGCTTTTGATGTTCTCGATGTGGCGACCCAGGTTGGCACAACCATTGTTCACTGCCTCGACGTTTTCAGCGCCCAGATCTGCCTTGGCAACGCCGCCGTTCATCTTCATCGCACGCACGGTGGCAACCAGAACCACAGCCGACGGCGCGATACCGGCCTTGCGGCACTTGATGTTCATGAACTTTTCTGCACCAAGGTCAGCACCAAAGCCCGCTTCGGTCACAACGTAGTCGCAGACTTTAAGCGCGGTTTTGGTGGCGATGACCGAGTTACAGCCATGGGCGATATTGGCAAAAGGACCGCCGTGTACAAAGGCTGGGTTGTTTTCCAGGGTCTGTACAAGGTTTGGCTGCATCGCGTCTTTCAGCAGCACGGTCATGGCGCCTTCTGCTTTGATGTCGCGGCAGTAGACGGCGGTTTTGTCGCGGCGGTAAGCCACGATGATGTCGCCAAGGCGCTTTTCCAGGTCTTTCAGGTCGGTGGCCAGGCAGAGGATCGCCATGACCTCGGAGGCGACGGTGATGTCAAACCCGGTTTCACGTGGGAAACCGTTGGACACGCCACCCAGGGAGGCAGTGATCTGACGCAGGGCGCGGTCGTTCATATCGACCACACGACGCCAGGCGACGCGACGGATGTCGATGTCGCATTCGTTGCCCCAGTAGATGTGGTTGTCGATCATCGCTGACAGCAGCGAATGCGCCGAGGTGATCGCATGGAAATCGCCGGTAAAGTGAAGGTTCATCTCCTCCATCGGCACAACCTGTGCATAGCCGCCGCCAGCAGCGCCGCCCTTCATGCCAAAGTTTGGCCCCAGCGAGGCTTCACGGATGCAGACCATGGCGTTTTTGCCAATGCGGTTCAGGCCATCGCCCAGCCCCACGGTGGTGGTGGTCTTGCCTTCACCCGCAGGCGTCGGGTTGATCGCGGTCACCAGGATCAACTTGCCATCGGTACGGTCCTGCACCGAGTTGATGAACTCCTGGCTGACCTTGGCCTTATCGTGGCCATAGGGCAGCAGATCACCGCTCGAAATTCCGATTTTGGCACCAATCTCTTGGATCGGGAGCTTATTCGCCTCGCGGGCGATCTCGATGTCACTCTTGTAGCTCATGGCCTGGTTCCTGAATGTGAGAAAACGAACACCGGCCTGAATTTACCGGTTCTGTCTCAGATTTAGTCAGAATGTGGCAGCTTGCGCGCGTGGTTTCCGACATTTTCCGGCCGTGAAGCGGCGTCCCCCAAAGTTTGAGGGAACGAAAGTTGCCAAAACGAAAGTTCTGTCCCCGATGGGTTGCCCCTAGGGCGCCCAGGCGCGCTGATCTGGCACAAACAGCTGCAGGCTGTCGCCGCGTTTCAACTGCCCCGGGCGCTCAACCCAAGCAGTGATTCCCCGGCGCCCACGCGCCGCAGGTTTGAACTTGGGGCCAAAACCTGCGTGATCTTTGTCAATTTCGCGCCCCGGAAAGATGCAGGGGCGGTTCTCCATATCCACGGTCAGGGTGACCCCATCGGGCCCCTGCAGCCGGGAGGAGGGCGACACATAGGTGAAATCCGGGATACCACGCAGCACCAGGTTGGCCCCCAGGGCGGCAGGATCGACCCGTTGCAACCCCATATCCGCCGCGATCAGCGCCAGCTCCTCCTCCGACAGGATGCTCAGCTGTCTCACGTTCCGGATGGTGGTCCCTTCTGGGTAGAGGTTGCGCATACGCACACAAGAAGCGCGGTTTTCACCCTGGTGACGTTCCCCGCTCACCCCGTGAAAACCAAGCGTCAGAGCCGCCACCTGCGTGGAGGCAATACCGCTATCGGCACCGGTTTCCCCAGCCCAGACCACTTCACCTTTGAATTTTGTTTCCAACAATACCGGCATGTCTCGCCCCTTTTCCCCAGATACCACGTAGGCTTTTGTTGGCGACAATAAGACTATCCCCAGCAAGAGAAAGCCCTCTTTCGGGTCGGATCGCAAAGCGATCCGACCCGGGCGCAGCGGCGGCGGGCAGCTTTAGCTGCCCGCCGCCGCTGCGCCACCCCCAAAGCGTAGATCCTTAAAGAACACCGCCAAAAGAAAAACCCCGGAACGCCAATGCAGCATCCCGGGGTTTATTACGTTTTAGTGCGGTTCAAGGACCTCAGGAAGTTGGTTCCGGCTCCAGGCCCGAATCAGTTTCCCCATCTGAGGAGGGTTTCTTGGGCTTGGCTTTCGGAATGGCTGTGACCGAGGAACTTCCCTGATCTTCATCCGAATCGTCGCCCTTTTCATGCGGCGGCTCGCCCTTCATCACCCGCTTGATCTCATCTCCGGTCAGGGTCTCATATTCCAACAGCCCCTGCGCCAGGCGCTCCCATTCGTCCTGATGCTCTGTCAGGATCTCAAAGGCGCGGTCATAGCCGTTCTGAATGAAGGTACGGACCTCTTCCTCGATCAGCTCTTTGGTATGGGCCGAAACAGAGAAGCCGGTGGTATTGCCGCTGTAGCCCTCATGGGCCTCAGCATAGTCAATGTTACCCACCTTATCGGACATCCCCCAGCGCATGATCATCGCGCGAGACAATTGGCTGGCCTGCTGGATATCGCCCGCAGGACCGTTCGACACATGGTCTTCGCCGTATTTGATGATCTCAGCCGCCTTGCCTGCCATGGTCATGGCCAGCTTCTGATTACACTCATCCTTATGCCAGTTGAGGCGATCCATCTCCGGCAGCGACACAACCATACCCAGGGCTCCACCACGGGGAATGATAGTGGCCTTATAGACAGGATCACATTCCGGCAGTTTCAAGCCAACAACCGCATGGCCTGCCTCGTGGTAGGCGGTCTTTTCTTTCTGGTCCTGGGTCAGCACCATCGAGCGACGCTCGGCCCCCATCATCACCTTGTCCTTGGCGGCTTCAAAATCCTCCATGGTGACAAAGCGGCGGCCAACGCGGGCTGCCATCAGGGCAGATTCATTGACCAGATTGGCCAGATCCGCCCCCGAGAAACCCGGAGTACCGCGGGCAATAATGCGCAGATCCACGTCAGGCCCCAGCGGGGTCTTGCGGGCATGCACGCCGAGGATCTTTTCGCGGCCTTTGATATCCGGGTTGCCAACGGTGACATTGCGGTCAAAACGACCCGGACGCAGCAAGGCAGGATCCAGCACGTCTTTACGGTTGGTGGCAGCAAGGATGATGACGCCCTCATTGGCTTCAAACCCGTCCATTTCAACCAGCAGCTGGTTCAGCGTCTGCTCACGTTCGTCATTGCCACCGCCATAGCCGGCGCCACGATGACGGCCCACAGCGTCGATTTCATCAATGAACACGATACAGGGCGCGTTCTTTTTGGCCTGCTCAAACATATCGCGCACCCGGGATGCACCCACACCAACAAACATCTCAACAAAGTCAGAACCGGAGATGGTGAAGAACGGCACACCGGCCTCCCCTGCGATGGCACGGGCCAGCAGGGTTTTACCAGTACCGGGAGGGCCCACCAGCAGCGCGCCTTTGGGAATCTTACCGCCGAGCCGCGAGAATTTCTGCGGGTTGCGCAGGAACTCGACGATTTCTTCCAGTTCTTCCTTGGCCTCATCAATGCCGGCAACATCGTCAAATGTGACCCGGCCGTGCTTTTCCGTCAGCATCTTAGCCTTGGATTTACCAAAGCCCATGGCCCCGCCTTTGCCACCGCCCTGCATCCGGTTCATGAAATAGATCCAGACACCGATCAACAGCACAAAGGGCAAGAGGGTGATCAGGAAAGACTGGAACCCAGACTGCTGCTGTTTTTCAGCGCGCACCGGAATGTTATTGTCGATCAGCAGCTTTGTGACTTCCGCATCCGACGGCCGGATGGTCACATACTTCTGACCATCGGACGTGGAAAAGCGAACCTGCTCGCCATCCAGAACCACGGTGCTGACCTGACCAGCTTCCACCGAGGTGACAAAATCCGAGAAAGAGCGCTCATTGCTCTGCATCGTACCGCCTGAGCCACTGAACAGATTGAACAGCGCCAGAATCAAGACGAACAGAACAACCCAGAAGGCGATGTTACGTGCGTTACCCAAGGAATATCTCCTAATATCCGGGCGCCCTCTCAGGACGCCCTCGTTGCGCATAAAATAAGGAACATTCAGGCAGGTTCAATGCGATAAAAGCGATGCGAAGAACTCTTCTGCACTATTTATCGGTTCTGCACTGCATCCATTGGCGAATCCAGCCAGTGGCGCGGCCATCAGGTTGCCCTCCCGCCACAGCGATGGGGTGACTTCCAGAACCGGCGCAGGACAGCCCTCTGCCCGCCAGTCGGGGCAGAGCTTCACCCCCGCCGCACCCAGGGGGCGCACCTCGCAAGCCTCTAATTTTCCTGCAAAAACCCGCCATCTCTGATCCCACACCTCACCAGGATCGCCAGCCGCCTGTTGCACGGTGGCAGCTTCCCGGCAAATCCAGATTTTGTCCCGCTGGCTCAGGATGCGGCAGCCCGCCAGGGTGGATGAACCGCCCCGTTGCGCAATAGCGACAGCTTCGATCATTGGCTGTCGCCTCGGCGCGTATTGGCCACCAGAAACCCATAAAAGTGCCTGAACCATCAACCGATGCGAGATCTCATCCGGCAGAGTTCGAAATTTTCGCAGCTCAAAAACCACCGCCCCGGCCTTGATTTCAACAAGATCCCGCGCTGTTAAGAAGGCATACCAGCCCAAAGCGGTCTGCGCCTTGCCCATGTTCTGCGCCACGGTGACCAAAGCGGGCACTGTCAGTCCCAGATCTTCCAGAACAGCCAGCGCCTTGCGGGTTTTGATCCGGTCGTAGGTCTCATCTTCGTTTGACGGATCTTCAATCCAGCGCCGCCCCTCAGCCTGCAAGTAGTGCCGCAGGTCGCTGCGGCGCAGACCCAATAGCGGCCGCTGCAAGGAGACCCCATCCTGGGTTCGCCGCTGCGCCATACCGGCCAGGCCATTCACCCCAGCGGCGCGCTTCAGGCGCATAATCACTGTTTCAGCCTGATCATCCGCGGTGTGGCCAAGCGCCAATACCGGAATGCCGTTTTGCCGCGCCCAGGCGGTCAACAGCGCGTAACGGGCGCGGCGTGCCTGATCCTGCAGGTTCCCTGTAGGCTCAGGCCCCTCGCCCCAGGTCAGAATGTCATGGCGCAGACCAAGCTGTTGCGCCATCTGCGCAACCTCTTCGGCCTCTTGTCGTGATTCGGGGCGCAGCTGATGATCGACGGTTGCCACCATCAGCTCGACCGGGTCATCGCAAAAGCAGTCTTTGAGAAGATGCATCAGCGCGACGGAATCGCCGCCACCGGACACCGCGATGCCGATGCGCGCAGGCAGCGGTGGGGGAAACTGCTGGCGCAGGGCACTGACCAAATCATCCCTGCCCAAACCGCCAGCCGCATTGGGCTGCGTCAAGAGCATCCCAACGCGGTCATTTCGGCCTCAGCCGGCGCGACCATATCGCCCCCCGCAAACCGCACGCCCACCTCTGACAGGGTAATGCAGGCCTGATCAAGCTGCCCAAGACGCCCCAGGGCGGCGCCCAATTCAAACAGCGCCTTTGGCGCGGTCTGGCCATTTGCATCGCCGGTAAAGGAGGCAAGATAGGCGCGCGCCGCTTCCCGCGTGTCCCCCAGCCCGTCCAGCGCCTTGCCGCGGCTGAAATCGGCTTCTGGTGCCAGCGGGCTGCCGGGATAAGACTGGGTGAAGATTGCAAATTTTTCCGCCGCCACCTGGTAGGAGCCCGCGTCCAAATCCTGCATTGCCCGGTCAAAATCGGCCTGCTCCCCAACCGCCAGTTCGCTGCCGCTGTCAGTGGCCGCCTGGCCGCCGCCCGATGTGCCGCCCGCCGCCAGGGCTTCTTCGCCGCCCAGGGTGCTGGTCTCGCCCAGGGCGCCGATATCGCCCCCTTCCAGCTCAACCAGGCGGAATTCCAGATCGCCAATCCGGTTGGTGCCATCGGCAACAATGCGGTTGATGCGATACTCTAGCTGCTCGGTCTGCGCCGTAAGCCGCTGCAACCCAGCCTCAATGGCCCCAACCCGGTCGAGAACAGAACTGCTGGCGGCCACGGTGGAATTCACCCCGCCTGTGGTCGACAGCTCGCGCTTCAGACGCTGGATGTCCACGTGCAACACGGTCAGCTCCTGACGGATGTCCGCCAGGGTTTGTTGATCCTGTGCAAAGGCCGGCGAGACCAGAACCGAAGTCCCAAACAAAGCACCGACAAGAAAGGCCGCTCGCATCAGACGCATCATGTTACCCCGTCAATCCACCCGCCAGCACGGTGACGGCACGGCGGTTTTTGGCATAGCAGCTTTCGGCAGAACAAATCTCCAGCGGGCGTTCCTTGCCGTAGCTGACCACTTGGATCCGTGAGCCGGCAATCCCCTGCGAGATCAAATACTCCCGCGCGGAATTGGCGCGACGCTCCCCCAGGGCCAGGTTGTAGATCCGCGTCCCCTGTTCATCGGCATGGCCCTGAATGGTGACGGTGTAATCTGGATTGGCCGTCAACCAGCGCGCCTGGCCTTGCAGGATGGCTTCCGCTGTGGGGTTCAAACTCGACTGATCCACCAGGAACAGCACACGGTCCCCGATGGTTTCTTGAAAATAGGCTGGGCTGGCCGGGTCCAGGTTGGAGCCAATGCCGCCAGGACCGCCGGCGCCGCCCGCTCCGGTATCGTCCCAGGAGGTGTTACTACAGGCTGAAAGCCCCAAGGCCGCAACAAGCACAAATGCCTTCTTAAAACCGCTCATGACAGTGTCTTTTCCTTTGGTTTCTTAGCCCTAATCTATCACAGAGATTGGGCCGATTCTATGCAGGTCTTCCAGTCTTGCGTTTTCATGCCGGTCCGCCCTTTGACCACCTGTTATTTTTGCAACGGTGACCAGGCCGGGTCCGAAGCACCATCCGGGGTGCGCACCGGTTTTAGGTTCCGCCCCAGAATATCCACCGAATACAGCAAGGCCCGGCCATTGGCCCCCTGGGTTTCGCGGGTGAACATGATCACCCGGCCATTGGGGGACCAGCTCGGCCCTTCATCCAGGAAGGAGGCCGTCAGCAGGCGCTCTTCGCTGCCATCCAGCCGCATCACACCAATGTGAAAGCGGCCTTTGCTTTGTTTGGTAAAGGCAATCAGATCTCCACGCGGCGACCAGACCGGGGTGCCATAGCGCCCCTTGCCAAAGCTGATCCGGCGCGCTTCACCACCACTTGCCGCCATGACATATAGCTGCGGCGTACCCGAGCGGTCGCTTTCAAAAACAATCTGGCTGCCATCGGGCGAATAGGACGGCGCTGTCTCGATTGAGGGCGCATTGGTCAGACGCTGACGCGCCCCGGTGGCGATATCCATGGTATAGAGATCGGTGTTGCCGCCCTCGGCCTGCGAATAGACCACAGTATTGCCATCAGGCGCAAAGCGCGGCGCAAAGCTCATGATGCCCTTGTCTGCCGACAGCACCCGGCGCTGCACCTTGCCCACATCCAGCACATGGATCTGCGGAAAGCCGCTCTCGTAGCTGGTATAAAGCACCCGGTCGCCAGTGGGCGAGAACCGCGGCGCCAAAACCAGGGCGGCGCTATTGGTCAGATACTGCACGCCTGCCCCATCATAATCCATAATCGCCAACCGTTTGCGGCGGTCGTTTTTGGGGCCTGTCTCGGAAACAAAAACCACCCGGCTGTCAAAATAGCCGCTTTCGCCGGTGATCCGGCTATAGATGGCATCTGCCACCTTATGCGCCATGCGCCGCCAGCCATCTGTGGTGCCGTTGAATTGCAGGCCCGAGCCCAGCTCCTTGTCGGCAAAGACATCATAGCCGCGAAACCGCACAGTCAATTGCTTGCCATTGACCGAAACCGACCCGGTGATCAACGCCTGGGCATTCACCGCTTTCCAGTCGGCGAATCGCACCGGCGCGTTAAAATCACTCACCGTGGAGATATGCGCCGAAGCGGGAATTTCGCGAAATAACCCGGTGCCGCTGAGATCCGCCGCGACCACCCGGGTGATCTGATTGGCCAGTTCGGCCGCTGCCGGGGTTTCGGGCAGAAAATTGGGCACCGCATAGGGCAAGGGTTCGATCACCCCATCGGTGATTTCGATCCGCAGCGGCCCGTCCTGGGCCTGGGCTGCGCTGCCAGTGGTCAGCAGGGGCGCCGCCACAAGAAGAAGGCTTGCCAAAAGGCCTGTCAGGGTGCGCCTCATGTGCGTCGCGTCCTTTCCGAGGTGAGTATCAGTGCGGTCTATCGGGGCAGTATCGGGGCTTGGGGGTGTCAATGCAGGGGGAAAATCCCCCCTCCCCCTGTCATAGTCGAGCCCCGGCCGAGGCGTGATCAAATTTTGGTGTCTCATTTGATGCGCATCTTTTCTGGATTAAAGGTCATGACGATGTCCCGCCAATGGTCATATTTGTCGCTGGGCAGTTTAAACCCCTTGGCGCCACAGCGGATGATTGCCCGGCGTGCCGCCTCATAGGCCTGTTTGGCAGCTCCGGTTGAACCCCCGGTGCTGGAAACCATGCGGATGGTGCCGGTTTTGGGCCGCCCGTCCGGATCCAGCGAGACCGAAACCTCGACCGTGGTTTTCAGCGCCTCGGTGGACAGCGAGCCGACGTTCCAGCATTTGGAGACCGAAACCCGCAGCGCGTCTTTTTCCCCCGCCGTCAGCGGCGGGCCAGCGGGCTCTGGTGCTGCCACCTCGCCACCACCTGCAATGGCCGCTGCCAAAGCATCCTCAATCGCTGCGGACTGGTCCTCTTCTTGCGGCGTCGTTGGCGTGGCCGGTGTGGGTTCGGCAACCTCGGCAGCGGTGGCTTGCGGCCTGGGTCTTTGTGGCCGTGTTCTGGGCCGGACCGAGGTTGCCGGCGCGGTGACAGGTGGCGCGGGCTCTGCCTCGTCGCTTTCATTGGCTTCGGTGACAATTCGGTCACTGGCAGCCTCGGGGGCGGTGGCTTCCTGCACCTCTTGTTCGCTCAAGGCGCCCTCATCCGGGCTCACTTCGGGCTGCACCAGATCGTCAATTGCCACTTCCTGTTCTGGCGCCTCCACCGGCACCGGGGCCACCCGGTCAGCCGGGCGGACCTGCTCTGGGACCACAGGGCTGGGAACAATCGCCGGGGCGTCCGTTGCCTGCTCGGGCGGGGTTTCCGGTTCTTGCAGCGTATCGGTGATCTCTGGTTCCGGCTCTGGCTCTGGCAGCGCTGCCACTGGCGTTTCCACCACAGGGGCCGGGGTGGCTTGCGGCGCAGTGGTTTCGGGGCGGGTTTCGGGCCGGGTTTCCGGGCGGGCGGACACCTCGGGCGGTTCCTGCGCCGGGTCAGGTGGCGTCAGGTTGCTCGGGGTTTCGGTAACCTCAGGCGCCTGGATCTGCTGGCTCAACCGGGCGAACTCATCAGCCGAGATCACCGCAACCTCTTGTACCGGAATCGGCAAAGGCTCTGACGGCAGCCAGGCGCCAAAGGCCGCCCAGCCCACCAAAAGGCCGTGCCCCGCAAGAGAGATTTTGGTTCCGGTTTGCAGGCCCATAAAACTGCCTCAAGCTCCCGCTTATTGATCCGCGCTGCTGGCTGGCGCGCCTGTGGGGACGGGTCCAGCTGTCGGCTCGGGCCCGGCCACATCCGTCACCAGACCAACATTGGCAAAGCCGCCTGCGTTCAGCGCCCCCATCACCTGCATCACCTCGCGGTAGGAAATCCCACCATCCGCCCGCAGATAGATGCGCTCGGAGGTGCGTTCTGCTGCAATGGCGCGCAGTTTGGAGACCAGCTCAGTCCGCGTCACGGGGGTTGTCTGGATCTGGATCTCACCGCCCAGGATCATCGTCACAGTCAGCGGCTCTTCCTGCTCACTTGGCAGCGCCCCCGCCTCGGTCTTTGGCAGATCCACCGGCACGCCAACCGTGGTCAGCGGCGCCGCCACCATAAAGATGATCAACAACACCAGCATCACATCGACAAAGGGCGTGACGTTGATTTCGGCCATGGGCCGCGCCCGGCCACGCCGCCGCCCACGCCGCCGCGTCTCCGAAGAGTTCTGTTGAACCGCTGCGCCCATGGCTCAGGAATCCAACTGGCGGCTGAGGATGGTGGCAAATTCGTCGGCAAAGGCCTCGTAGCCACCCAGAATACGATCGCTGTCGGCGCTCAGCTTGTTGTAGAACACCACCGCCGGGATCGCCGCCAGCAGGCCAAGCCCGGTGGCCAACAGCGCCTCGGCAATACCGGGGGCAACCACCGCCAGATTGGTGCTTTGCTGCTGCGCAATTTCGATAAAGGCAGTCATAATGCCCCAGACCGTGCCAAACAGCCCGACAAAGGGCGCGGTAGAGCCAACGGTGGCCAGCACCGACAGCCCGCGCTGCAGGTCTTCGGTCTCTTTGGCAATGGCCACATCCATCGAGCGGTCAATCCGCGCCTGAGCACCGGGAATAAGCCCGCCATCGCTACGATGGCTGCGCCGCCATTCCGCCATGCCAGCGGCAAAAATGCGCTCTGAATGGCCCGAAGGCTCCGGCCCCAATTGGTCAAACAGCCCATCCAGCGGCTCGCCGGACCAAAAAGCCTGATCGAACAGCGCTGCCCGGCGGCGGGCCTGACGGTAGTTGATCAGCTTTTGCACGATAATCGCCCACGACCAGATCGAGGCTGCGGTCAACAACAGCATCACCAGTTTCACGGTAAAGGTGGCCCGCGCGAAAAGACCCCACATGGAGAAATCAATCTCCTGCGCCAGCGCCAGAGTTTCTGCTTCCATTTGCCTGCTCAATTCTCTGCCGGATCGCTCCGGTCTTACGTATTTGCCACGCGCCCCAGTTCAGGAGCCCCGAGACGTTCTGCTTGTTGCCATCACTCACGATCAGCCGTCTGTTGCGGCCTTATTTACAGGCACGCTAGCGGAGTTCAGCCGTAAAAGCCAATCAAACAGTGCACAAAGGCGGTAATGTTACAGCAATGCGCGAATCTCTGCCGGAAGCCGCGTTGGCCGCCCGGTTTCAGAAGAGATACACACCGCCGAAACATGGGCCCGAAACAGCGCAGTTTCGCCGCGTTTGACCAGTTGCCCCATATTCAGCCGCGCCGGTGTCAGTTTGGTCACCTCAGTCTCAATCAGCAGCTCGTCGTCGTATTTTGCAGGCGCCAGGTAATCCGCCTCAATCCGCTGCACCACCCAGATCACCCCGGCATCGCGCATGGCGTTTTGATCATTGCCAAGACCACGCACCCAGTCGCTGCGGGCCCGTTCAATGAACCGCAGATAGTTGGCGTGATAGACGATACCGCCCATGTCGGTATCTTCGTAATAAACGCGGACCGGAAAGGTATGGATCATTGGCCTGTGCTCCTGTGCTCTGCTCAGCAACCTAAAACCCATATAAATCAGCTACAAGCCCCGGTAGCCTTGCTGCGGCATGTTCCGTTGCGCTCTCAGGCTGTCTCTGCTTCCAGCGGGTACTGCGCCAGCGCTTCGTAGCGCGCGCCATCTGGCAGCAGTGTCGATTGGTAGAGCGTGATCTGGTGCACCGAAAAGACCGGAGTGGTAAAGCCGCCAAAATGCTGCAGCAGTTGATGGATCGCCTGAACTTGCCCCGGCTGCTGGCGTGCCCCAAACCGTGCCAGTGTCACATGGGGGCGAAACCGGGCGCGCGGCAATGCCATACCGCAGGTCTGCGCCACAGTGCGCAGATGGCGATGCACCGCGGTCAGCGCCGCATTCGGGGTGACTTGCGCGCTCAACACTCTTGGGCTTTTGCCCCCCATGACGCCAAGCCCGCGCAGTTCCAACTGCAGCGGCGCCGCCTTCAGCCTCAGCAACTCCTGGTGCAGTGCCTCCAGCCGCACTTCCGGCTGCTCATCCAGAAAGCTCAGGGTGATATGCAGGTTCTCCCAGGGCACCAGCCGCCCCACCGGGATTTCGTCCTGCAGTCGTTCCAGCAGATCCAAAACCGGATCCGGCAAAGCCAGCCCTAGAAAGCAGCGCATGGCCTACCCCTGTGTTGGCGCCTGCAATCGCGCAAACAACCGCAATGCGTGGGAGGCGTCATTAGCCGAAGGTGGCATCATCCGATCATACCCGGCGGCAATGATCGCGGCAATTTCGGGACGCAGAATTGTGGCACCGGTCTCTGGCAGGATGGCCAGCGGCGAGGTCTCGGCAAAGGCCTGATCCCCCCACAGCAGAATAACCTGCGCCGCCTGGCTCAGCGCCAGGGTTTCAGCCGGCAGTTCAGCCATGGCCCCCTGCATGCGCAAAAACACAAAACTGGCCTGAATGGCGCCGGTGTCATCAAAACGAAAGGCGCGATACTGGCTGGCGTCGGCCGCTTGCAGCCGCGCCACCAATGGCGCCAGATCCGGGATCAGGCGGCCGAGGTCGGGCACATCCAGCAGCTCAGCCCAGTCGCGAAAGAAAAAGAACATCAGGTTGGAGCCAAGTTCCGGGTCGGTTTCCGCCATCGGATGACCCGCCAAGGTCGCCACGGCCTCAATCGCCCCCTTCACCACCGTCAGTGTCTCCTCCTGCACCCCAAACACAATGGGCGCGATGGGACGCCCCCAGCGGGCAAACCCGTAGGAGCCATCGCTGCGGGTAAACAGGGCTTGGATTTCTTCCGGGGTCAGATCCAACGACATGGCGGCACTCCATCAGATTAGGTACAGGCGGGTTGCCGCTCTATGCCCGCCACAGCGCAAAACGGCAAGCCCGCTCAGCCGCGCAGGCAGCCTGCCCCGATATCTGCCCAGACCTGCGGGTCAAGGAGGCCGCAAGGCCCCGCGCAGCGGCCTGTCCTTGAGGCGCCCGCTGCAAAACAATTGAATGCGGCCTCACGGGGCAGACCCGCCCCTTGAGGCCTTCTCAGCAACTCAAACCCGTTTTTTTCAGGTCCCGGCCTCCCTGGCGCGTTGTGATTTCTGCCCCTACGGAAGCCTCCGCCTCAGTTCCCTGCCAATCGGTACAGAACAGAGCGAAGCCCGGCAAATCTGCCATCTCATCTTCCAGAAAACGACGCGAGGAGGTACCGCCCCCCTGCCAAATCACCCTGCCTGCTGGTGACCTTGCTGCCTCTCAGCGCCTGTGACGTCCAAACACCAAGGCCACGCAAACACCAGAGACACGCAAATTGATGTGTCTCGCATGGGGCAATTGCGGTTGCTTAGCCAAACAGATCCGTCGCGCGCGGCGGCGGGGCGATGCCCAAATGGGTCCAGGCCTTCTGCGCCAACATCCGCCCGCGTGGGGTGCGCTGAATCAGTCCTTGTTGCAACAGATACGGCTCAATCACATCTTCCAGCGAGTCACGGCTTTCACTCAGCGCTGCTGACAGCGTCTCGATCCCCACCGGGCCGCCGCTGTAGTTTTCGGCAATCAGACGCAAATAGCGCCGGTCGGCGCCATCCAGCCCCAGCCTGTCCACACCCAGCCGCGTCAGGGCCCCATCCGCCAGGTCTCGGGTGATGCGCCCATCGCCCTCGACCACCGCAAAGTCCACCACGCGGCGCAAGAGCCGCCCGGCGATCCTTGGGGTGCCGCGTGCGCGCCGCGCGATCTCACGGGCGCCCTCCGCATCCGCAGGGGTGCCCAGTTTGCGGGCATTGCGGCTGACGATCTCAAACAGCTCATCCACCGTGTAAAACTGCAAACGGGTGGGAATGCCAAAGCGATCCCGCAGCGGCGTGGTCAACAGCCCCATGCGTGTCGTTGCCCCCACCAGGGTAAAGGGCTGCAACTCAATGCGCACGGTGCGCGCCGCCGGCCCCTCGCCAATCACCAGATCCAGCTCAAAATCCTCCAGCGCGGGATACAGGATCTCCTCCACCACCGGGTTCAGCCGGTGGATCTCATCAATGAACAACACATCCCGCGCTTCCAGATTGGTCAGGATCGCCGCCAAATCGCCCGCCTTGGCCAGCACCGGCCCCGAGGTCATGCGGAAATTCACCCCGAGCTCCCGCGCCACGATCTGTGCCAGGGTGGTTTTGCCCAACCCAGGAGGCCCGTGAAACAGCGTGTGGTCCATCGCCTCACCGCGGCGGCGCGCACTTTCGATAAAGATCCGCAGATTGGCGCGGGCCTCAGCCTGGCCGATAAATTCAGACAGTCCCTGGGGACGCAGGGCGCGGTCGCCATCGCTCGCGCCATCCTCGGGGATCGGCTCGGGGCGCAGGGTTGGGTCAGCGTCGATCATCTGGGCCTCTCTGGGGTTGGCGACATGCTATTGTCTGGCCTTCTATTATCTGGCCTTTGGGTCCGGTTGCGACCGCACTCAGGGGCAGGCCTTCCGGTAACACGATGCACCTCATCCCTTTGGGGCCAGCAGGCGCAACGCTGCGCGGATCAGCGCCGCCTCATCGGCCTCCGGGTTGTCACCCGCCGCCTCGGCCACGGCCGAGGCCGCATCCGCAGGGCTGTAGCCCAGATTGCCAAGCGCCGACAGCGCCCCGGCAGAGGCCGCCGCCGCGCCAGAGGGTTTCTTGGCGGCGGATTTGCGCCCGGGCTTTGGCGCAGCGGCGGCAGCCTCAACCGGCTCCACCACCGCGTCAAGATCAGGCCCCTCCATCGCATCGGGCAGGCTGCCGCCCATGGCCATGACGCCGGGGGCCTTATCCTTGAGATCCAGCACAATACGCTGCGCCGTCTTCGGCCCCACACCTTTGGCCGCTTTGACGCTGCCCCAATCCCCCAGAGCAATGGCGCGGCTGACCCCATCCGGCCCCAGGGTGCCAAGGATCGCCAGCGACACCTTGGCGCCAACCCCCTGCACCGAGGTCAGCAGGCGATGCCATTCCTTTTCCACCAGCGAGGTAAAGCCATAGAGCTGCATCAGATCCTCGCGCACCACCATATCCGTATAGAGCGCCACAGGTTCCCCGACCGCCGGCAGCGTCATCATGGTTCGTTCGGAGCAATAGACCAGATAGCCAACTCCGCGCACATCGATCAACAGATGGTCGCTGGTGCGATAGTCCACACGGCCCGTCAGTTTGCCAATCATGCCCGCACCTCCTTGAGCTGTCTTTGCTGGGTGCCACCGTAATAGGCGTGACAGATGGCAATCGCCAGAGCATCCGCTGCATCGGCGCCTTTGGGATCGCAGCCCGGCAGCTGCAGCTTCACCATATGGATGATCTGCTCCTTGCTGGCATGACCCACGCCCACCACCGTCTTTTTCACCCGGTTGGGCGCGTATTCGCCGGTTGGCAACCCCGCCTTGGCCAGGGTCAGCAGCGCAACCCCACGCGCCTGCCCCAGTTTCAGCGTCGCAACGCCATCCTTGTTCACAAAGGTCTGTTCGATCGCCGCCTGGGTCGGCTGATAGGCCGCGATCACCTCGGTGACCTGATTGTGCAGCGACAACAGCCGCTCGCCCAGATCATCCCCATCAGAGGTACAGACCCCATTGGCCACATGGCTGAGCCGACTGCCCTGCGATTCGATAACACCCCACCCGAGGTTGCGAAGCCCCGGATCAATTCCCAAAATGCGCATGTTCTGCCCGGCCTTTGCCTATGTGTTCAAAGTATTTTTCCACCAATTAGCACAAAAGGCGAACATCGCCAAACGCTTTCCCAGCGCTGCGCACAGCCCCTATGATGCCCCCGCAGCGACAAGACTGCGTGCAAACCCCCAAAACCTGTTCCAAAACCGACCCTTTGCCAAGGCAGCTGCGACATTTCCAAACACTGAGTAAAAAGGCGCAGATTAGCCTTATTTTTAAAGACCAAAGCTATGCTTTCCGCGCATAGGACGCATGCAATTTTCGCTACTTGCGCGGGCAAAATTTCCTCCCTAAATGCGCGAAATCGCATCAACATCCCGTTGCTGCAAAACAGTTCACTCAGATACGAAGGATGAGGATATGGCTGCTTTTGACACGACCCGCACCACCTATGGCTCCACCGGCCTGTTTGGCCGTATCGGCATTGCCTTTGTCGCCCTGACAAGCTCCGTAATGGCTTGGAATGATGCCCGCACATCCAAGAATGCATTGAATGCTTTGTCCGATCGCGAATTGGCAGATATCGGCCTGAGCCGCGCCAATATCGAAGACATCGCAACAGGCAAGCCCGTCTTCTAATACGCACAGAAACGGTCTTATCGGTCATCCTGCGTGCTCCCCGTCAGGATCACACATCCCACCGCCGCGCGCCATCCTGGCCGCGGCGGTTTTGGTTTGACCAAAGGCGCTGCACAGTCCCGCAAGACAGCAAAAAACCGCCCGGCAGAGCCTTGGCTGTTTTGATAGGCGTTGAATATTCGCCCTGCTCTATCTGCGCCGCCCTACCAGACTGGTGCTGTTAGACTGGCCCTATCAGACTGGCCCGTTTTAGACTGGCTGTTGGCATAGTGGTTGCTCGCGGACTGGCCAAATTCAAACTGGCCAAATTCAAACTGGCCGAATTCAAACTGGCCAGGTTCAAAACGGCTGGGTTCAAAACGGCCGGCAAGCGGGGCGCGAACTGCCCTGTCAGAGAATGGCTGTTCTAGCGCAGAATAGGCCCGGCCTGTTGCGCCGCCCAGACAGAGACTGGATCAGACTGCATAATCACCGCACCCAGCCGCTCTATGGCGCTGCCCTCGGTCAGCTTTGCCACCCGTTCATCATAGGTGTCAAAGCCAAGAGCCGCCATCAGGAAGGCCTTGAACAACAGGAAGGCCGCGACAATCAGAATAAGAACTTTTCCGGAGGTGTTAGACCGGATTTTGCGGGGCTCGATTACAATCAGCCCGTCAGACTTAACGCGCGCAGTCGCACCCTGCGAAAAGCCAGCATGCTTGCTCTGCAAACGGGCCACACGACCCCGAAATTCTTGATGTTGAACACTCATAAAGTTGCTCCGAACTAGCCCCCACCAGCGGATAAAACTTTATAGAATCTTAACGATCTGATTCCAAGGGAATTACCTAAAATTAGGCATAAACCTTCGTAAAATCAGCCGTTTCGCTGCAAAAGCAGTGTGGTCCATTCACCAATCACATCGCGTCGCACAAGATTGGTTCCATTCTCGGCATAAACAGAAATGACGCTATCGGCCTGCTCGTTGAGAATGCCGGAAAGAATAGCATAGCCCCCGGGGCGCAGATTGGCGCAAAGATCCGGTGACAGCGCCACCAGCGGACCTTTGAGGATATTTGCAAAGATCAGATCATAGGGCGCCAGTTCTTTCAGTCCGGGGTGGTCAAAGCCTGCGGCCTCCAGGCAGGTGACAGCGCCTTCCATGCCATTGGCCTTGAGGTTGGCCTCGGCCACATCCACCGCCACTTCGTCAATGTCGCTGGCGACAAAATCGCCCTGCCAGACCCGCGCGGCCGCCATGGCCAGAACCGCAGTACCGCAGCCAATGTCAGCCACTTTGGCGCCGACAAACCCTTCTGAAATCAGATGGTCCAGCGCCTTGAGGCAGCCCAAGGTGGTGCCATGGTGGCCGGTACCAAAGGCCATCGCCGCCTCGATGAGCAGCGGAATGCGCCCCTCGGGCACCGTATCGGCGTCATGGCTGCCATAGACATAGAACCGCCCGGCTTCGACCGGTGCCAGCTCGCGGCGCACATGGGCCACCCAATCGGTTTCCGGCAGCTCGGAGACGGCAAATTCCTTGGCGCCATGCAGCGTCGCCAGCAGGGCCAGCCCCGCCTGGTCCGGCGCTTCGGTGAAATAGCCGCCGACCTCCCATAGGCCCGATCCGTCCTCGACTTCAAAAACGCCAACCCCGGTGGGTTCCGGCATCAGGCTTTCCATCGCCTCGCCCAGAGCTTCGGCTTGGGGTTTGCCAGGCAGGGTGGTCAGGGCGGTAAAGGTCGGCATGTCAGATCTCCAGCTGCAGTGCTCTGCGCCTAGGCCCAAGGCCGCCAGAGGTCAAGAGCAGAGCCACGTTCCACCGCTCTGTGCGCTGTTTTCTACAGTCCGCGCTGCTACTGGGCGGCTACTGGGCGGCAACGCGGCTGCGATATTTGGCAAAAATCGTCTCATTGCCCGGCGCCGGATGGCGCGGCACCAGACAGGACAGCCCCAAAGACACCAGCGCCATCGCAGCTGCCAAGGCAAAGACCAGCGAGGGAGAGATCACCCAGAGAAGCCCCAGCAACACCGGCAAAAAGACGGCTGCGATATGGTTGATGGTAAAGGCCACAGCCGCCGTCGGCGCGATATCTGCCGGGTCAGCGATCTTCTGGAAATAGGTCTTCAGCGCCAGCGCCAGGGCAAACAACACGTGATCCACCACATAAAGGCAGGAGGCCAGCAAGACCCCCCAGCCAAACCAGTAGATGCCGCCATAGAGCGCAAAAACCAAGGCAAGGCCGGTGTATTCGATGATCAAGGTGCGGCGCTCGCCAAAAGCGGCCACAAACCGCCCCAACAAAGGCGCCAACAGGATATTGATCACCAGGTTGATCAGGAACAAGCCGGTGACTTCATGCACGTCAAAGCCAAAGCGCTCCACCATCATAAACCCGGCAAAAACGACAAAGATCTGACGCCGCGCCCCGGCCATGAACTGCAACAGGTAATAGAGCCAATAGCGCTGCCGCAGGATCAGCTTTTTGTTCTGTGGCGTGGGCGAGTCAAACTGCGGGTAGACCAGTAGGCACAGCATGGCAATCAGCGTGGTCACGCCGCCAGCCGCCATAAAGACCATATTATAGCTGAGCTCAAAACTCTCCCACAGCAGCACAATCGCCCCATAAACCACAAAGGTTGCCGCCGATCCGGTGGCAAGCAGCCAGCCCAGCATCTGCGGCGCCCGGTCCTTGGGCAGCCATTGCAGCTGCAGCGACTGGTTCACCGTCTCATAATAGTGAAACCCGATCGAACTGAGCAGCGTGATCATCAAAATGCCGCCCAGCGAAGGGAACCAGGCGGTCAACATGGTGGCAATGCCCAGCATCATCAATGAGATCAGCCCAAGCACCTGCTCGCGGACGAACAGGATGATGGCAATCACCCCCACCGCCAGGAACCCCGGAATTTCGCGCACCGTATGCAACAGGCCAATATCGGCGCCGTCAAACTGGGCCACCTCGATGACAAAGTTGTTCAACAGGGCAAACCAGGCATTAAAGGCAATAGGCATGCAGATCGCCATCACAAACAGCAATGTTGTCGGGCGACGCCACAGCGGCAGATCACGGGCCGCATCCAGGGAGAGAGGTTTAAACATGCCTTTCCTTTACGCCTCTTTTTCCGCCAGCGCGAGACCAAAGCAGCCGCCGCACATACTAGCCCGCATCGACGCACATATGACGCACAGAAAAGGGCCTGCAGTGTTGGGCATCGCAGACGTCTAAAACACCGATGTCCACAGAGCCACGCACGGGCAGCGCGCCTATGACCTAAATCAAATCACAAATCAGAATGTGTGTATATAATGTAGCATTTACTTCTTACGGGGGCCAGGGTCATGGATCTGCTTACTCTCATCGAAATCCTGGCCGAACGCCTGGGAGAAGCGCCTTTGGCGGCGCTTTTTGGTCTGCTGACCGGCGTGACCTTTGGCGTCGCTGCCCAGCGCTCTCGCTTTTGCCTGCGCGCTGCCACGGTAGAATTTGCCCGTGGCGGCATGGGGGATCGCATGGCAGTCTGGCTGCTGACCTTTTCAACCGCCGTGGTCTGGGTCCAGGGTGCCGAGCTCCTGGGGCTTATGCGCAGCGCCGATGCCCGCATGATGGCGGTGCCCGGCAGCTGGTCCGGAGCCATCATCGGTGGCTTGATCTTTGGCGTCGGCATGGTGCTGGCACGTGGCTGTTCCGGTCGCTTGCTGGTGCTGGCTGCCACCGGCAATCTGCGCTCTGTTGTCTCTGGCCTGATCTTTGCCGTGGTGGCACAGATGAGCCTCTCTGGCATGTTATCGCCCCTGCGCGACAAAATCGCTGCGCTCTGGGTCACCTCAGGCGGGCGCAACATGGATCTGTTGGTCGAAGCAGGCCTGCCCAACTGGGGTGGGCTGGCGCTGGGGCTGGCAATTGCAGTTGTCGCTCTGGTGCTGGCGCGCCGCAGCCAGATCAGCGCCTCCCGACTGATTTTTGCCTCCGGGGTCGGCTTTGCCGTGGCTCTGGGCTGGGTGCTGACCTACGGGCTGTCGCAGGTGGCCTTTGATCCGGTGCAAATCGAAAGCGCTACCTTCACCGGCCCCTCCGCCCATACCCTGATGTTCTTCCTTGATCGCAACGCCATTCTGGAATTCGACATCGGTCTGGTTCCCGGCGTGTTCATCGGCGCCATGCTGGCCGCCTGGGTCGCCGGAGAGATGAAGCTGCAAGCCTTTGACGATGCCGCCACCATGCGCAAGGCGATGATCGGTGCAGTGTTGATGGGCTTTGGCGGCATGCTGGCGGGGGGCTGTGCCATCGGCGCTGGCGTTACCGGTGGTTCGATTTTTGTTGGAACGGCTTGGGCAGCTCTGTTCTTTATGTGGGTTGGAGCAATGGCAACCGACCTGTTGATTGACCAGCGCATGCAATCGGTAACCACCTAGCCAAGCAAGGCCCTGACCAAACCTTTATCCTGCATCCCAAGTATAGATAATTTTGGAAGGTAAAGAAAAAAGTCTCCTTGGTAGGCAGATACATCAAATCGGCCCCCAGCTAACAGGCTGGAGGCCCAAGAGCTTGTGTCTGCGGCCTAGATAAAGGTGATGTCGTCCGCCAGGGCGTTTAGGTCAAAAACACCGATCAGACGAAGACTGTCATTGGCATCTGCTCCCAGAACTTCACTGTCCCCAAAGTCGAGGGTGACACCCCGCCGACCCACGGTTCCATATTGGTTGACCAATTGCTCCGCGGTTAGTCCGTCGAACTCCAGCGCCGAGAACAAGAGCTCATCCCTGCCCAGAGTGAAGTCGCGGATCTTGTCTGAATCATGACCAAAGCCAAAGAAGAACTCATCAGCACCGCGACCGCCAACCATGAGGTCATTGCCTTCACCGCTGTCCAGGCGATCCGCACCACGGTTGCCAAACAACCGATCATTCATCGCGCCGCCAAACAGTTGGTCGCGACCACCGCCGCCACTGAGCCGGTCGGATCCACCGCCCCCATTCAACGCATCGCGACCACCGTGGCCAGTTATCTGATTGTCCAACTCGTTTCCAACAACTGTGTCATTGCCTGAGCCCATGCGAGCATTTTCGATCTGAGATCCACGCGCGATCGCCAGACTACTGGTCAAATCCGCAACGTCAGAAAAGCTGCCATCATTCAGGTCCAGCCTGTCGTTGGTCGTGCTGTTACGGAGGTCAATCGTATCAGTGCCACCATTGACGCCATCAAACAGGGTAAAAGCAATCGGATCTCGTTCTTCGGTCGCTGGATCGCCATCATCAACCCCAGCATAGAGGGTGGCAAAATGGCGGGACATCGTGTTCCCCTGGCCCCAGGTTGTATCCCCTGCGGCGGCATTAGAGGTGCCGTAGAGCTGTTGGATCGCAACCATATCAGCCATCATCGCACTTGTTGGCTGTGCATAGCTGGCAGTGCCGCCTTCCACCTGATCCTGTGGAATGTAGGACATCACCGAATACTGATAGCTATCATTGGCAAAAATCGCTCCACCAGAGGTGAAATTATAGTTGCCAAGGTGCCCAAGGCCCAGCGCATGGCCAAATTCATGCACATAGGTCGAGAAAGCGTAGGAATCGAGCGTGACCCCATAGAGGTCGAGCCAAGCCTGATCAACATTGACATAGGAGGTGATGATCTCGGTTGGGTCCGATAACATGAATTCGCTCTGTGCAAAGGCACCGCTTTCCTCATCATCGACGATGATGTCGCCACCGCTCTCGACCTCGACAAACTGAATATCCGCTGCCAGTTCCCAGCTTTCAAGCGCCCAACGCGCTAGACGCTGAGCCGCAGAGGTGATGCCCGTGAGATTGACCTCAATCACATAGCCGGCAGAGTTCCCCGGGGTCGCGGAAAAACTATGTTGCACGCTGTTGTTATCACTCCAAAAGCCCGTAGTAAGATAGCTGGCAAACTGATCAAGTGTTCCATCTGGCAGAGGGTCCGGCTCTACAGGTGCAGGTTCCGGGTCAGGCCATTCCAATGTCCCAGAAACGAGATGTCGGCTGGGGTCAAAATTTTGGGTCGCTACACAAAGGTCACACATAGGACTGGGCTCTCGGTTGGTGTTTGTACTTTATTCTGAGCCACTGCCCAGAGACCCGCATGACAGCTTGCCGGCCAGTTCTACTTTTGCAAGAAAATGAGATGAAAATATGGCCGCCGACAAACTTTGGACGAAAGCCTTTCCCCAATTTTAACGACTTTGCCTTACGCCTCAGTAATCCGCTGCCCAGCCTTTAGAAAAAATTCTGCGGGTCAATATCAATGCTCAGCCGCAGATCGCCCTTCATGCGAAAAGGCTTTACCCAACGGCTCAGCGCCTCTTGCAGCGCCACTCCCTTGGCCGCCTTGACCAGTAGTCGTACCCGATGCCGCCCGCGCACCCGGGCAATGGGCGCCGGCGCCGGACCATAGAGCTGCGCGCCAACCTGGCGCAACGGACCATCGTTGCGCGCCAGCGCATTGCCCAGATCAAAAACCTGCGCCAAATCTGATCCCGACAGAATAATCCCCGCCATGCGGCCAAAGGGCGGCACTCCGGCCTCGCGGCGCTGCGCCGCTTCGGCACGCCAGAATTCTTCTTCATCGCCGGTCAGGATAGCGCGGATTACCGGATGCTCTGGTTGAAAGGTCTGCAACAGGGCCTCACCGGGGCGTTCCGCCCGACCCGCCCGGCCCGCCACCTGCCGCATCAATTGAAAGGTGCGCTCCCCCGCCCGCAGGTCTGATCCCTGCAGGCCAAGATCCGCATCAATCACCCCTACAAGGGTCAGCAGCGGAAAGTTATGCCCCTTGGCCACCAGCTGGGTGCCCAGGATAATATCGGCCTCCCCCGCTGCGATCTCCTCAATCCGCGCCTTCAGCGCCCGCGCCGAGGCAAACAGATCCGAGCTCAGCACCGCAATGCGCGCCTCAGGGAACAGCGCTGCGACCTCTTCCCCCAGACGTTCGATACCCGGCCCCACCGGCGCCATCTTGCCCACCACCTGACAGGAGGGGCAAACCTCGGGCACCGGCTTGGTCTCGCCGCACTGATGGCACATCAGCCGTTTCATAAACCGGTGTTCCACCATGCGGGCATCGCAATTGTCGCAGGCCACCTGAGTGCCGCAGGCCCGGCAGATCGTCACCGGCGCAAAGCCACGCCGGTTCAGAAACAACAGCGACTGCTCGCCGCGCTGCATCCGCAGGGCCATCGCCTGTTTCAAGGTCGGAGAAATCCAGGTGGCCGGCGCCAGATCCTCAGCCCGCATATCCACCGCCTTCATGACCGGCAGCACCGCCGTGCCAAAGCGCGCCGTCAGATCAACGCGCTTGTACTTTCCGGCCTCCGCATTGCTCCAGGTCTCCAGGCTGGGGGTGGCCGAGGCCAGCACCACCTGCGCCGAGCACATCGCCGCGCGCAGCACCGACATATCGCGGGCGTTATACAACACGCCTTCTTCCTGCTTGTAGGCGGTGTCATGTTCCTCATCGACAATGATCAGGCCAAGATCGCGAAACGGCAAAAACAACGCCGAGCGCGCCCCGATCACCAGCTGCGCATTGCCCTGGCCGACCATGCGCCAGACCCGGCGGCGCTCGGTCATGGTCGCACCGGAATGCCATTCTGCCGGGGTGGCGCCAAAGCGCTGCTCCACCCGTTTCAAAAACTCTGCCGTCAGGGCAATTTCCGGCAGCAGTACCAGGGCCTGCCGCCCCCTGCGCAGACAGGCCGCCACCACCTCCAGATAGACCTCGGTCTTGCCCGACCCGGTGACACCTTTCAGCAGAGTGGTGCCATAGCTGCCGCTCTGCACCCCTTCAGACAGGGCAGCAGCGGCGCGGCTCTGGTCTTCGGTCAGATCCTTGCTGGGACGGTTGGGATCGAGGGCCGGATAGGGCAGATCGCGGGGCGTTTCCTCTTCGCCCAGCGCCCCCTGCCCCACCAGGCCTTTGACCACCGAAGGCGTCACCCCGGCCATATCCGCCAGCTCCTTGGGCGTAAACGCCATGCCGCCGAACTCTTCCATCACCGCCAGCACCTTGGCCCGTGCCGGGGTCATCCGGTCCGGTTGCGTGTCGCCCAGCCGCAACACCTTGCGCATGGACGGCGGGTCCGACAGGCCGGGCGCGCGGGTGGCCAGCCGCAGCATCATCGACATCGGGGTCAGCGTATAATCGGCGGCCTTGCTCAGAAACTGGCGCATCTCATCGCGCATCGGCGCCAGATCCAGCACCCGGATGACACTGCGCAGCTTGGCCGAATCAAAGTTACCGCCCCCCGCGCCCCAGATCACCCCCAGAACTTTGCGCGGCCCCAGCGGCACCTCGACAAAGGCACCGCGAAAACAGCCGCCCTCGGGGGCGCGATAATCCAAAAGCCGATCAAGAGGTTGCGCGGTCAGCACCGCCACCCTGTCGCCCTGATGGAAAAATTCCTGCCCGCTCACCTGTACCGCCTCCAAACCTCGGGGCTTTTTAATGCCCGCGCCATGCGCTAAAGGCTAGCGCAATCCAGGCCAAACTTTCCCAAAAGGATCCCCGCCGATGAAATTCTTTGTAGACACCGCCGAAATCGACGCCATTGCCGAGCTCAACGACCTTGGTATGGTGGATGGTGTGACCACCAACCCCTCGCTGATCAAAAAATCCGGCCGTGACATTATCGAGGTCACCAAAGAGATCTGCGCCATGGTCACCGGCCCCGTTTCTGCCGAGGTCACCGCAACAGACGCCGAAACCATGATCGCCGAAGGCCGCAAACTGGTCGAGATCGCCGAAAACATCGCCGTCAAAGTGCCACTGACATGGGATGGCTTGAAGGCCTGCAAGGTCCTGTCCGACGATGGCCATATGGTCAATGTGACGCTCTGCTTCTCGGCCAATCAGGCGCTGATCGCCGCCAAGGCCGGTGCCACTTTCATCTCGCCTTTCATTGGCCGCCTGGACGATATCAACCTCGACGGCATGGAGCTGATCAACGATATCCGCCAGATCTATGACAACTACGGCTTTGATACCGAAATCCTCGCCGCCTCGATCCGCTCGGCCAACCATATCCTCGACAGCGCCCTGATTGGTGCCGATGTGATCACCGCGCCCCCGGCCGTGATCAAGTCCTTGGCCAACCACCCGCTGACCGACAAGGGCCTTGCCACCTTCCTTGAGGACATCAAGGCAGCCGACATCAAAATCCTGTAGCAACAGCGCCAGGACTTTTGGGGTCGCCGGGATTTTCGGGGTCCGGGATTTTTGGGGTCAAGGGGCGCCACTTTGGCGCCCACGCGCCAGCGTGGCTCGCCCTTGAGGCCGCAAATTCCCTGACAAGATAGATGCGGCGCGTTTAGGGGCAGTCCTGCCCTTAAACCGCTTCTCAGCCCCTTTTCTTTCTTTTTGCGCCGGGCGCAGCCCGGCGCCCGGCCCAACTGGGGCAAGGGATCTCTGATCCAGCAGCCCTGGGCGGGAGCTCCCCTTTTTGGGGGGCTTTTCTTCGGCCTTTTCCCGCCCGTAACACATTTTTAGCCACTCTGTTCGAAAACCCGTGTTATAACCCGGTCTCAAAGCCCCACAGAGGTTCAAGAATGAGCAGCACCACAGCCAAACTAGACACGCCCCTGCGCGATGCGATTCTGGCAAAGCCAGACGCGGTTCTCGAAGATCAGGGCCTGATGGATGCCCTGGTTTCGGCCAATGAACGCGCCATGGGTTCCAATATCGTTGACCTGCGCGGCATCGCCATGGAACGGATGGAGGCCCGGCTGGATCGGCTGGAAGACACCCACAGGTCGGTGATTGCGGCGGCCTATGAAAACCTCGCTGGGACGAATCAGATCCATCGCGCTGTTCTGCGGCTGCTGGACCCCACCGATTTTGAGGGCTTTTTGCAGGCGCTCAATGGCGACCTGGCCGAGATCATGCGGGTGGATTCGGTTTCTCTGGTGCTGGAAACCCTGCAGGACGATGGCGGTGCCGCAGCCGCGCGCATGGGCGAGATACTCAAGGTGGCCAACCCCGGCTTCATCGACAGCTATGCCGGATCGGACCGCGGCGGGCCAGCCCGTCAGGTTACTCTGCGCCAACTGCAGGGCGGCACCAGCCAGATCTATGGCGACAAGGCCGAATGGATCCGCTCCGAAGCCTGCCTGCGGCTGAATCTCGGCGCCGGCCGCCTCCCTGGTCTGTTGGTGCTGGGCTCGGAAGATCCGCATCAATTCACCCCGCAGCACGGCACCGATCTGTTGACCTTTTTTGCCGGCGTCTTTGAACGCGCCATGTGCCGCTGGCTGGCATGACCCTGGCATGAGCCGCCCTGGCCTATCCCGGCGCCCCGGCCGCCTTGGATCTGCCGCACCGCGCTGCGTGCCACCAAAACATGTGAACTCAGGTGCTTTGGCGCGGCCTATGCCGGGTGGGATGCTGAGGGGGGCACCAAGATGAGCACGCCAGAGGTGCAGATGTTGATCTCTCCGGCTTGCCGTGATGCGCTACAGCTCTGGCTGCAGGGCATCAGTGCGCTGGACGGGGCTGCGGCCAATACCATCAGCGCCTATCAGGGCGATCTCAGCGGCTTTCTCGCCTTTATGACCCGGCACACTGGCGCGCCGCAGGGGCTTGGCGCACTGGCGCGGATCACCACCTCGGACATGCGCGCCTGGATGGCACAGGAGCGCAACTCCGGCACCGGAGCGCGCTCGCTGGCGCGCAAACTCTCTGCGGTGAAAAGCTTTTATCGCTGGCTGGCAGACCGGGAAGGGTTTGAGCCCACCGCCGTTTTGGCAGCACGAGCGCCAAAGTTTCAAAAGAAATTGCCCCGCCCGCTGGACCAGGATGCCGCCCGCGCGGTCATCGAGACCGTCGAGCTGCAGTCCGGCACTGATTGGATCGCGGCGCGAGATGTCGCCGTGGTAACGCTGCTATACGGCTGTGGGCTGCGCATTTCCGAGGCCCTGTCCCTGACCGGCAAAGCCGCCCCCCTGCCGGCCAGCCTGCGTATTCTGGGCAAGGGCGGCAAGGAACGGCTGGTGCCGGTCATCGACGCTGCCCGCGAAGCCGTGCAGCGCTACCTCGCCCTGTCGCCCCATCCCAAAGACGACGACGGGCCGCTGTTTCGCGGCCTGCGTGGTGGAGCGCTCAACCCCCGCCAGATCCAGGGCGCCATGGCCCAGGCCCGGGCGCAGCTGGGGTTGCCTGCCAGTGCCACCCCCCATGCCCTACGCCACAGCTTTGCCACCCATCTGTTGGAAGCCGGCGGCGATCTGCGCTCCATCCAGGAACTTCTGGGCCATGCCTCGCTGTCGACAACGCAGGCCTATACCGCTGTGGATACCGCTCATCTGATGGCGGTCTACAACCGCAGCCACCCCAAGGCCTGATCTGGCGCTTGGCGATACGCCCCGGACCTCAGGCTGATCGCGAATACTGCCCCCTCAAACAGGCCCCTCAAACTGGCCTGCCAAACTGGCCCGGAGATCCGGCCTGTTATAGTTTTTGGAACACACACCACGTAAAGGCCTGCGCCTGCCCCGTCGGGGTGCCATGGGTCTCGGCCCAGCTGTGCACCAGATCATAGCTCTCCCCCAGCTGGCTCTGCAGCCCGTCGGGCGCACTGCCGGCGAGAATCACATGACCTTTGTGCGGCACCGCAGCACCCAGGGCCTGCAGGTAAGCCTGGCGATCCTGGTCCTCGGTCAGAAAGCGAAACACCGCCCGGTCGTGCCAGATGTCCCACTGCCGGTGGGGCTGCCACCGGGTAACATCTTTTGCGATCCAGGCCACTTTGCGCCTGTCAGCACCAAGCCGGACACGGGCCAAGGTCAGGACGCGTTTCGACAGATCCAGAACCGTCACATCATGGCGGCGCTGCTCCACCAGGGCGCCCGCCAGGCGAGAGCTTCCGCCGCCGATATCAAGGATCGACAGGGCTTGGCCACCACAGAGCGCAATCGCGCTCAAGGATGGCGTCGGATCGTTCTGAAACCAGCTTACCGATTCGGTTTTCCGTGCCTCATAGATCCTGTCCCAATGATACGCGCCTTGCCCCATTGAAAGCCCCGTCTTTTGCTTGCTCTATGGCACTCTAGCAAATAAATTCCATTATTGGAATTTGATTTATGCAGCAGCGACCCCGGAGGAAAGCGGGCGGTGACATTGCTAAAATTCGAGATAAGTTCTGCCTCCGGCTGCATCTGTGGTTAACGCCTTGCCGCTTATCTGAAGCCTCCTCTTGCTCCAGAAAGGATGCTCAGTTGACTGTACAGACTCTTGCGTTTCATCCCGCCCCTGCTTGCCCCGCCCCGGCCCCGTCGCAGATCCACATTCCGCGTCTGCCCCATCGCATTCGCCGGTCCGATCTGCCCCAGCCAGATTCGCCCAAGGCAAAAATGATCTTGCTTGCTGCGCAAAATGAGGCCCACGACACGGTGATGATGGGCCTGCAACGTCAGGAATACCCCACTTGGTTGCACTGAGGTCTTGCAGGCGTCGGTGAAATTCGCCATCACGAGATTATGACACCACAGTTTCGCGCCCTCTCCGTTCACCTGCTCACCGCCACAGGTGCTGTTTTTGCAATGCTCTCCATGCTGGCCGCAGCGGAGGCCAAATGGAGTTTGATGTTCGTTTGGCTGGTTGTGGCCTTTGCGGTGGACGGCGTTGATGGACCATTGGCGCGACATTATCAGGTTGGTCGCTATGCACCGCAGTTTGACGGCGTGCTGCTGGATCTGATCATCGACTACCTGACCTATGTCTTTATCCCGGCCTTTGCCCTGTTCCAATCCGGGCTGATGTCGGGCTGGACTGGCTGGTTTGCCATTATTGTCATCACCTTTGCCAGCGCGATGTATTTTGCCGACACCCGCATGAAGACCAAGGACAATTCCTTTTCCGGATTTCCAGGCTGCTGGAACATGCTGGTGCTGGTGATCTTTGCCCTGGAACCCAGCCATTGGACCATACTGGTGCTGGTGACTCTGCTGTCTATTGCCATGTTCCTGCCCCTGAAGTTCATTCATCCCGTGCGCACCGAGCGCTGGCGCCGGGTCTCGCTTCCGGTCGCCCTGGCCTGGACTTTTTTTGCCGGCTGGGCCGCCTGGGTGGATTTCCACCCGGAAAGCTGGGCGCATTGGGGCTTGGTTGTGACCTCTGTCTATCTGTTGTTTGTCGGCATTGCGCAGCAGATCTTTCCGCAGCGTGACTGACCTTCCACTTTGCGTGACTGGCCTCCCACTTTGCGTCCTGCCAAAGCCAGCCCCTGTTTGCAGCGGTGTAATATAAAAGAGGCCAACCCCTCTGTGCTGTGACTGAGTCAAAGCACATGCCCGCCGGAACGTTTGTGCAAAGACACAATCCAGAGGTCGCATTGGGGGCGCGCAAAGCCTTAGATCAGTAAGCTGGCAGCGCCTTCGTGTTTGAGCAGGGCTATTTTTGTCTCAATCCCCGTGCCGCCAGAAAACCCGCCCAGGCCCTCTGCCGCCAGAACCCGGTGGCAGGGAATGATTACCGGGATTGGATTGGCGCCACAGGCATTGCCCACGGGTTGAGGCGGGATGTTCAGCTCCTTGGAAATATCGCCATAGGTCCTGGTCTGCCCCATGGGAATTGCCAGCATTGCCGCGCAGACCGCCTGCTGGAACGCCGATCCGGCAATATGCAATGGCAGATCAAAACGATGCAGCTCCCGGGCAAAATAGGCTCTGAGCTGGTCTATGGCGCGGTCCAGGAGCGCGGTTCTGGATTGTTCCTGCGGCCCCCAGCGCAGGCCGGTTATCGCCCCATCGGTCTCTGTCACGCTCAATATTCCGACAAATGTATCAATCTGGGCCGACGGCATTGCAGATGCTCCGTAAGGATAAGGACGGTTTCCTGCACTAGGGCATAGATTTGGGGCGTAAATACAGAGTAAATTCGCACTTTCGTATAGGTCGCTAACCTAATTCCTCCGAACCGTGACCCAAGGGGGGGCGTCAATTTTGATAAAAATCTGTTAAAACAAGTTCAGAAAGAATGAATGGGTTAAGATGATGATCTCTGCAATTGGTTCAAATCTCAATGTCAGCAACCTTGCCGCCTCTTACAAGGCAGGCGTTCCTGAAATGGATGCAAGTCTTAACGAAGGTAAGACCCAAGGAATGGATCGGGCCATCCAGCGTGAAACAGCGCTGAAGGCGGCAGAGAAAGCCCAGCAATCCGAAATGGGCACCCCCCAGTCAGCAGGCCCGGCCCTGGAAGCGGCAAGAAACAAGGCCCTGGGCCGTGTCAGCTATGCCGAACAGGCAATGTTGGCGCAGTTCCTGGCTCTGACCTCGAACCATGCCCCGGGCCCAAAACCTGTCAGCAGCCTGATGGCAGAAGACAGCTATCGCGCCGCGCGCAGCCAAGCTGTGGCTGCGGTTGATGGAGCCTCTCTGTAACGCCCTCCACATCAGAACCCTCCCGCGTTTTACGACCTCTCTCTCCTTCCCCTCCAGACAAGAAAACCTGCCGCGCATGGCGCGACAGGTTTTTTTTGTTCGTCCGGTCCAAGCTGCGAGTCGCACCGCAGATTGGCGGCCGTTTTATGGGTGGCCGGGCAGCACCAGGCTGCCAGACACGTTTTGAGTTCAGACCCTTATACGATTGGGCCCGTATAAGCTGAGGCCTGTATAAGCTGAGGCGCGCCTCAGCTCAGGGCTGTATCGCAGCGGCCGCAGAGGCCGGCGTGGGAATGGCTGCCAACATCCGGCAGGATTTTCCAGCAGCGCTGGCACTTGTCGCCTTCGGCTTTTTCAAAGACCACCGAGATACCGTCGACTTCGGGCATACGGAAGGCCTCTGCCGGCGCCGGGTCAGTGGTGAGGGAGATGTCGGAGGTGATGCAGATATCGGCAAAGTTCACCGATTTCAGCAGGGCCAGCACCTCTGGATCACGCACATGCACCACCGGATTTGCCTCCAGCGAGGCACCAATCACCTTGTCGATACGCTGCAGTTCGAGTGCAGCTGTCACCACCCGGCGGGCCTGACGGATCTGCGCCCATTTGGCCGAAAGCGGCTCGTTCAGCCAATCTGCCGGGGTATCGGGGATATCGACCAGATGCACCGAGCTGTCCTCGCCGGGGAAACGCTCCAGCCAGACTTCTTCCATGGTGAACACCAGGATTGGCGCCAGCCAGGTGGTCAGACGGTGGAACAGGATATCAAGCACGGTCCGGGCGGCGCGGGCATTCAGCGTGTCGCCGTCACAATACAGCGCATCCTTGCGCACATCAAAGTAGAAGGCGGAAAGGTCGACGGTGGCAAAGGTAAAGATCGCCTGCCACACCCCGTTGAAATCAAAGGCTTTATAGCCGTTGCGGACCTGGTGATCCAGCTCGGCCAGACGGTGCAACACCCATTGCTCCAGCTCGGGCATATCCGCAGCATCAACGCGCTGATCATCGGTGAAATCATGCAGCGAACCCAGCATATAGCGCATGGTGTTGCGCAAGCGACGATAGCTGTCGGCGGTGCCTTTCAGGATCTCAGGGCCGATGCGCTGATCCGAGGTATAATCGGTCTGCGCCACCCAGAGCCGCAGGATATCGGCGCCGTACTGTTTGACGATCTCCTCAGGCACGATGGTATTGCCCAGAGATTTGGACATCTTGTTGCCCTTGCCATCCAGGGTAAACCCATGGGTAACAACGTTTTTATAGGGCGCGCGCCCCTTGGTGCCGCAGGCCTGCAACAAGGAGGAGTGGAACCAGCCCCGGTGCTGGTCGGTGCCTTCCATATAGACATCTGCAATGCCATCTTCGGTGCCGTCTTTGCGGTCGCGCAGAACAAAGGCATGGGTCGAGCCGGAATCAAACCAAACGTCGAGCACGTCGAACACCTGCTCCCACTCGTCCGCCTTGTAATCCGATCCCAGGAAACGTTCCTTGGCGCCGTCCAGATACCAGGCATCGGCGCCTTCGGTTTCAAAGGCTGCAACGATACGGGCATTCACCGCGTCATCGCGTAGCAAAAAGCCCTCATCCGTGGGCAGCAGACCCTTTTTCACAAAGCAGGTCAGCGGCACGCCCCAGGCGCGCTGGCGCGACAGTACCCAGTCCGGGCGGGCTTCGATCATGGAATAAAGCCGGTTACGGCCCTTTTGCGGCGTCCATTTCACCAGCTCGTCGATCGAGCGCAGGGCGCGTTCGCGGATGGTTGTGCCCATCTCGTCCTGACCGTCGCCCACCGCGCGATCCACGCTGGCAAACCACTGGGGTGTGTTGCGATAGATGATCGGTGCCTTGGAGCGCCAGCTGTGCGGGTAGCTGTGCTTGATCTTGCCACGGGCCAGCAAGCCGCCGACCTCGACCAGCTTGTCGATTACGGCCTTGTTGGCATCGCCCTCGCCGCCCTTGCGGTTAAGGATGTATTTGCCACCAAAGAACGGCAGATCGGCGCGAAAGCCGCCATCATCCATGACGTTATAGGTGATCACCTGCTCCAGCATGCCCAGATCACGGTAGAGCTCAAATTCCTCCATCCCGTGGCTTGGCGCGCAGTGCACAAAACCGGTGCCTTCTTCATCGGTGACAAAGGGCGCGGCGCGGAAATCACGCGGCGCATCCCATTCACCGTTGCTGCCGTCGGCTCCAGCCAGCGGGTGCGACAGTTGCAGCGGTGCCAGCTCATCCGCTGGTACGGTGCGCACGCGGCTATACTGGCCCTCGGCAAGGCGGGCGCGGGACATCACGTCAGCGGCCAGTTTGTCGGCCAGGATGAAGCGATCGCCTTTGGCGGCCCAGCATTCTTCCGGCGCGTCGGTGACCTCGTAGAGGCCGTAATCAAAGCTGTCGCCATACACGACGGCCTTGTTGGACGGCATGGTCCAGGGGGTGGTGGTCCAGATCACCACATGGGCGCCTGCCAGGTCTTCAGATCCGCCGGTGACGGCAAACTTCACCCAGACGGTAAAGCTCTCCTTGTCGTGGTATTCCACCTCGGCCTCGGCCAGGGCGGTTTTTTCCACCGGCGACCACATCACGGGTTTGGAGCCCTGATACAGCGTGCCATTCATCAGGAACTTCTGAAACTCCGCCGCGATCACCGCCTCGGCATGGAAATCCATCGTGAGGTAAGGATCAGCCCAGTTGCCGGTGATGCCCAGGCGCTTGAACTCTTCGCGCTGGATATCCACCCATTGGTCGGCAAAGGCGCGGCATTCCTGGCGGAACTCCACCACATCCACGGCATCTTTGTTCTTGCCCTTCTTGCGGTACTGCTCTTCGATCTTCCACTCGATCGGCAACCCGTGGCAATCCCAGCCCGGCACGTAGCGCGAGTCAAAGCCCATCATCTGGTGCGAGCGCACGATCATGTCCTTGATGGTCTTGTTCAGCGCATGACCAATGTGCAGATGGCCGTTAGCGTAGGGCGGGCCGTCATGCAGCGTGAAAGGCGTGCGCCCTGTCTTTTCGCGCAGCCGGTCATAGACGCCGATCTTGGCCCAGCGCTCCAGCCAGTGGGGCTCGCGCTTGGGCAGGCCTGCGCGCATGGGAAAATCGGTCTTTGGCAGGTTCAGGGTCTGTTTGTATTCGGGGGTATCAGCAGTGTCGGCGCACATGGGTGGCGTCCTTTGGATAATCGGTTCGGAAATCGGGATATTCGGTTCGGCGCGATGGCTCAAGCGCCTTTGCCCGGCGTCTCATGTGATCAGAGCGCCGGGGATATAATTCGAATAATGATGGCCAGGATATTGGACATGCAGGCGTTATAGGCCGACTACGCCCCGGGGTAAAGCGGGGTTCTACCAACGCTGAATGTCGCAGCCCAAGGTTTGATTTCTGGAAAATCCGCTTGCACCGACCCGCCTGCGACACCCTGCCAGAGACACCGAGCTTCAAAAGCCTATATCGGGGCGCGCCAGCATCAGCCAGACGATGGCCAATACGGCTGCAAAGGCGGGAAAGCCGCAGGCAAACCAGATGCGAAACAGGCGATGGTATGTGGCTGGGAGCCCGGCCCCTGTGGTCGCCGCCGCGCGCGCAAGATCCCGGAGCCGGATCTGGATCCACACCACCGGCAGCCAAAACAGCCCCGTCAGCAGATACAGGCCCAGCGACAGCAGAATCCAACCTTCCCACAGGCTCCACCCCAGCGCATGTGCCAGCAAAGCACCGCTCACCGGCTGCACCACCACGGCTGTGGTGGTAAACAAGAGATCGGCCAGCACAACCACCCCGGCGGTATGGGCAATTATCCGGGGGTCCGCGCTGCGATGCGCCATCACCATAAAAAAGGCGATACCAGCGCCGGTGCCAAGCAGGGTACAGGCGCCCAGCACATGCAGCCAGCGCAGGATCAGGTCATACTCCACCTTAACGCTCCTGCAGCAGTTGATGGGTGATCAGGGCCAGCATCAGCCCCGGCAATGTCTTGACCAATGGACCCAGCGGATCGCTCCACATCTGCGGCGTCACCAGGCTGGCAGCGCCAAGGTAAAACAGCGTCACAGCCACCATGCCAAGACAGGCCTGCCGTGCCCGGGGGCGCCACAACAGCGCCAGTGCCAGGACGATATCGACGCCCGCCCAAAAGGCCACACTGGTGCGGGACAGGCCGGGGCTCCAGCCAGCTGCTGTCAGATGCAGTGCTGCGCTGTCGAGCTGCCACAGGGCGATGATGCCGGATAAAAACCAAAACAGGCTCAGCAGCGCCACCGCAAAGGGCATGCAAAGCAGCATCCGCGCTTCCAGCCGGTGCTCCCGCCCCGCCCGCATCTCGCCCAGGATCTGTGGCAGGGCAGCCACCCCCTGCCCGGTCGCTTGGCGGTAGGGGGCGGGATCGCCAGCGATGCCCTGTTCCAGCACCTGAACCGCAGTGCGGCGCAGCGGCGAGCGCCAGCCCAAATAACCCAGCACATCCGCCCCCCGGGTGGTCAGCCACAGCAGCGGGCGCGGCAGCAAAATCTGCCAGCGCGCCGGGGCAAAACCCAGCCAGGCCCGGGTCTGCCGCAGGATCTCTTGCAGGCTGTGCGGCTGATCCTCCACCAAATCATAGCTGCCCGGCGGCAGCGCGGCCCGCGCCGCCTGACAGACAGCAGTGGCCACCGCCTCCAGACCGACAGATTGGATTTGTGCCTGCCCCAATGCCACGGGTTGCACCACAGGCATGGCCGCCAGCATCCGCAACAACGCAGTGCCGCCAAAAGCACCCTGACCAAGAACCAGCCCAGGTTTCAGCACCCAGATATTGGTGCGGTCGGCCTGTTTCACCACCGCCGCATCTGCAGCCGCCTTGCTGCGCATAAATTCTGTGGCGCTGTCAGTACTGGCCCCCGCAGCAGAAATCTGCACCAGGCCAGTCCCCGTATCGCCGCAGGCCACCGCCAAAGCGGCAATCGCCAGATGCTGCACCTGATCCAGCTCTGCCGTCGAGGCCTGCAATTGCCCCGCTGCGTTCACCACCAGATCATAGCCCCTGATGACCGCCAGCCAGTCCTGCGGCTTTGCAAAACTGCGCAGATCTCCGGGGACAAACGCCACCCCCGGCACGACGCGCTCTGCCATTTTGCCATCACGGCCAAAGACCGCAACCGCGCAGCCCGCCCGGATCAGCGCCCGCACCAGCGCGGCGCCAATAAACCCATAGCCCCCAAGGACCAAAACCCGAGGTCCTGTACTGGGGGCGGTGCTCTTGGCCATTGTCATAAATTTCCATTGAATCAGCCCCGGCAAGCTGGCGCAGCGCCGGGGTTTTGTCCAGCGCACAAGGCCGCCTGTGGCACCTGCGCACACCAGTTTAGGAAAGTCGGGGGCAAGATTACCAGACCGCTAATTCGTTTCGCACGCGAAACCTTTGGGGCAGTGCCTCTCCCGGCCTGGCTCAGGCCTGAAACAGGCAGCCTACCCCATAGGCCAATGCCGCAGCTGCGCCGCCAATGGCCAGGGTCTCTGCCCCCGAACGCCACCAGGGCGTCAGGGCCCAGTGGCTTTTGAAGGCGCCAATGGCAAAAAAGGTCACCAGCGTCAGCCAGACCGAAATGGTAAAGGCCGATTCCAGCCCCAGCAAGAAGGGTAGCAACGGCACCATTCCCGCCAGCAGAAAGGCCGCAAAGGTAGCCAGCGCCGCGCGCATTGGGTCAGGGTCCACCGGGCTGACGCCATATTCGCCCTCCATCATCAGGTTGATCCAGGCCTCTTTGTCGGCGCAGATCGCATCGGTCGCCGCCTCCAGCACCGGCCCCGACAACCCCTTGAGCCGCAGGATCTCTCGCGCCTCGCCGCGCTCACCTTCGGGGTAGGTTTTGATGTGGTTCTCCTCGACCTGACGCAGGCGATTGAGATCGTCCAGTTCCGCCTTGGTGCCGGAATAATTGCCCGCAGCCATCGAAAACCCATCCGCCAGCACATTGGCCAGCCCCAGCGCCACAATGACAAAGGGCGACAACCCCGCACCCGCCACCCCGGCGACAATTGCGAAGGTGGTGACCGAACCATCAATGGCACCGTAAACCACATCCCGCAGCACCCCGCGCCCCGGAGGCCTGCCAATGCGGTCGCTGATTTCCTGCGGGCTGTGTCCGTGATCGACCATGGCGGGCTCCTTCTGTTAGGGCTCCTACATCTAATGGATCCGGGCGCCTGTGCCTTGCGACAGATCAACGCCGCCCCTACCCATCAGCCAAGGAAACCCCTATGTGAGGGCAGCAGCGGAACCGGCCGCTGGGCCAAGACCGCAAGCGAGACAGCCCCATGACCAAGACCTCTCCTACCGATACCCCCCAAACCGCCAATCACCCGATGAAGCGCTTTGACATCAGTGGATCCGAAATCGACCGTGTGGTGACCCTGTTCTACATCCGCATCCGCGCGCATCCAGAGCTGGGGCCCATTTTTGCCCGCTATGTGGCAGATGCAGACTGGCCCGCGCATGAGGCCAAGATCGCCCGGTTCTGGCGGAATGCGATCCTGCGCGAAAAGAGCTATAACGGCAACCCGATGCGAGTGCATGTCTCGCGCCCCGAAATCCAGGCAGAGCATTTCCCACAGTGGCTAGGGCTGTTCCACGAAGTGCTGCGGGCCGAGCTGCCCGCGCCGATTGCGCTGCAATGGGGCACGCTGGCAGATCGTATCGGCGAGGGCTTTCGCACGGGGATCGTGGCCATGCGCCAACCCAAGGACGGGCCGCCCAAACTTTTCTAAGGCACAGCGACGTCCAGACCGGCCCCAAACCTGAAATCAGGACTGACCCCAAAGTGCCCAAAGTTGAGAATTGGAAAATTATCGCCCCATATTCCGGTTAGGCCCGCGATAATTGTTAGAAAAACACCACTAAAGAAACGCAAAATAGCCGTGATAGAGCTGCCACCGCAATCTCAATTCTGTGAATAAATATGCCCCGCCTGTGGATAACACCTCTCCACCTGTGGAAAACAGCGCTCTTGCAGAGCCTCGCGGCTCCCATGGCGCAGCTGCCACCTGACCCAGATTTTTGCGCAGGTCACCGGCCGCTGAGCGGGTGAGTTCCAGCCAGGTGGGGGCAAAGACAGGCAAAGCAACGGATCCCGGTTATCACTGATACTCACAGCTAGCGCCTGTCCGCAGCTCAGCTGAAGAAAAGGGTAAAGGCCCTTAATATCATTATGATTTTGGGTCCCTCCTAGCACTGTGCACAGGTATTTCCACAGGGTTTTCCACAGAAAAGATCACCCTGACCTGTGGGTTTGACGCGGCCTGTGGGTCTGACGCGGCCTGAGCTACGCAGAACAGGCGGTTGGATTATCGCGACTTTTACGGTTCCGGGGCCTGATCGCGGCGAAACAGCCCGGCCAAGGCGCCTTTGATCACCCGCCGGGTCGCGGGGCGATGCGCCCGCGAGAAGGGCGAGGGGCGGCAGACCTCCATGGCAGCGATGCCAACGCGGGCCGACAGGGCGCCATTGACAACCCCTTCGCCAAAGCGGCGTGACAGCTTGGACAGGACTGAACCGCCCAGCACCGACTCCAGAACATCATCCCCCGCAGCCACCGCTCCGGTGGCGGCAAGATGGGCCAGCACCGCGCGGGTCAACCGCCAGGAGCTGAACAGCCCCGAGCGCCCGCCATAGATCTGCGCCACCTGGCGGATCATCCGCACTGAGGCCAGCAGCGCCACAGTGACATCGGCCAGCGCCAGCGGCACCAGCGCCGTCACTGTGGCAACCTGACGGGCGGCGGCCTCGACCTCTTGCAGGGCACGGGCATCCAGTGGCGCCAATAGCTCTTCTTCTGCCAGCACCAGCAGAGCATCGGCGTCCAGCACCTCATCCTGTCGCTCTGACAGCCGGGCCAATTGCCAGGCCATATCCGGGCGCCCGGCATAAAAACGCTGCAGCTTGGCCACATGTGACTTGGCGGCGGCAAGGTCGCTATGCGCCAGCGCTGCCCCCTGACGCAGCCCATCGACCCGCTTCAACCGGGCCAGCGCTGCCAGCTCGCGCAGCAGCATCACCAGCGCCAGGATCAGGGCCAACACCAGCCCGGCGCTGACCGCCCAGCCCAAAAGCGGCATCCGCGCCACCAGCCCAACGGCAAAATCCCAGGCCGCTAAGGACACCACCGCGCCCAGCAAGCCCAGCACCAGCCCCCAGAACCACCGCGCCAACCGTGAAGGCGGCCGGGCCGCCAGACGCGCCGCCTGCTCCATCGCAGCAGGGGGCGCAGACTGGTCCAGGTTCGGCAGAACATCCGGCACCGGCGGAGCCGCCGCGACATCCGGAGTCTGAGGGCTGTCATCCTGCTCCAGATCAAACAGTACCGGTTTCTGGCTCATCCCTGTTGCTCCTGCTGTTGGGGGGCGTACGCGTGAGTCTCGGCCTGCCATTCCATGCGGACATCCGGCAGGCCTTCGTCGTTGCCGCTGCCGTCGCTGCGGTCCGTTTCAAAGAACCCTTCGCGCTGGTAAAAGCGCCGGGCGCCGGTATTGGCCGCAAGGGCCCGCAACCACAGCGCCGGCTGCGCCGCCTTGGCCTGTCGCAACAGGACCTTGCCAACCCCCTGCCCCTGGGCGTCCGGTGCCAGATAGAGGCTGCAGATCTCAGCCCCGTCGCGGGCCATAAAGCCAACCACCCGCCCGTCATGTTCAGCCACCGTGACCCAGCCGTGCCTAATCATTACCTCGCAAAAGCCAATGATTTCCGCCTCGGAGTACAGCACCGGCATCCACGGGGTGTAGAGCGCAAAGCGGTGCAGAATCCAGCCCGTGGGACCCGCATCCAGCGCCGAGGCCGGACGTAGGCTGACAGCAGGGAGTGGAGAGTTCACAGGGCGTCTCCGATCAGGAATTCTGCGGCCCGATCCAGCCGGATATGAGGCGGCCCATCCCCCGGCTTCAGGCTCAGCGGCGCCGGGGCAAACTGCATCGCCTGATAATCGCCGTCCAGCCAGTGCCGCGCCCCCTGACGCGCCGGAGACAGCAGCTGCGCCGGATCCGTCGGCAGGGCGCCGGGGTAAAAGGCCGCCTGCTTACCGGTCTCCAGCAGTCGCCCGCGCACGCAGGCCAGCTCTGCCCCATTGTGAGGACGCATCTCTTCGGTGGTGGCCCGCAGCGACGCCAGCGCCAGCGCCGCGGTTTCGGCCCCGGCGAACTGCGCCCGGTCGCGGGCATCGCTGGTCAGGGCTTCGATGATGGCGGTCATCTGTGGATGTTGCAAATGGTGCAAATGGTCGGCCTTGGTGGCGGCGAAGAGGATTTTCTCAACCCGCTTGCCGCGCAATAGCGAGGTGAGGAACCCATTGCGACCGGGGCGAAAGGCCGCCAGCACATCGCCCATGGCCAGACGCAGATCTTCCACCGCCTGCGGCCCGGCGTGAATGGCGCTGAGCACATCCACCAGCACCACCTGACGGTCGATGCGGGTGAAATGATCGCGGAAAAACGGCTGCACCACCTTGGACTTATAGGCCTCGTAGCGGCGCTCCATCTCGCGCCACAGGCTGCGGCGCGGCGCGGTCTCTTGTGGTGGCAGGGGGCCAAAGGTCAGCACCGGGGAGCCCTCCAGATCGCCCGGCAGCAAAAACCGCCCCGGCGAGCAGTCATAAAACCCGGCCCGGCGCGCCGCGTTCAGATAGCGGGTGAATTCCGCCGCCAGCGCCTGTGCCTGTGGTTCATCATGGGGCGCCGTGGCCTCGACCGTGGTCAGAGCTTGCAGGAAATCCGCCGCCACCTCGCGGACGGGCAGCCGGTCCAGCACCTCGGCGGACCACTGGGCATATGATTTGTCCAACAGCGCCAGATCGAGCAGCCATTCGCCGGGGTAGTCGACGATATCCAGATGCAGCCGACGCGGCCCCTGAAAGCCGGACAGCAGCCCCGCAGGGCGCAGGGTGAGACTGAGGCGCAGCTCAGACACGGCGCGGGTGCTGGCAGGCCAAGAAGGCTGCGGGCCGGTCAGCGCCGCCAGATGGTCCTCATAGGCAAAACGCGGCACCGTATCGTCGGGCTGGGGTTGCAGATAGGCGCTGTCGATGCGGCCCATGCGCGCCGCATCCAGTTGCAGCATCCGCCCACGGTTCAGCAGGTTGGCCACCAGCGAAGTGATAAAAACCGTCTTACCCGCACGCGCCAGCCCCGTGACACCCAGCCTGAGCGTCGGCTCAAAGAACCGCGAGGACACAGTGCTGCCAAGGCTGTCCAGCCCGCGTGCCGCGCCCTCGGTCAATGTCAATAATACCACCCGGCCCACCTGCTGTTGTTTGCTTGGCTCAAGATAGGCAGGTGGTAGCGGGTTTTCCAGCCTGTCTGAGCACTTGCCTCAGCCCTGTTGCCGGGTTACTTGCCCGCTCATGCCTCGTTTTGCTCTCAAAGTTGAATACCACGGAAAGCCCTTTGCCGGATGGCAGCGGCAGAAAGATCAGCCCTCGGTGCAGGGCGCGATCGAAGATGCGCTCGCCCGGCTGGAACCCGGTCCCCATACCATTGCCGCGGCAGGCCGCACAGATACCGGCGTGCATGGGCTGGGACAGGTGGCCCATTGTGATCTGCAAAAAACCTGGACGCCCTTTCGGCTGTCGGAGGCGCTGAATTTCCACCTGAAGCCCGCGCCCGTGGCGATTGTGGACTGCGCCGAGGTCGACCCGGAGTGGCACGCCAGGTTTTCCGCCATCGAGCGGCAGTATCTGTTTCGCATCCTGATCCGCCGCGCACCCGGCACCCATGACGCGGGCCAGGTCTGGCAGGTCAACAATGATCTGGATGTCGACGCCATGCAGGAGGCGGCCAACCACCTGCTCGGCAACCATGATTTCACCACCTTCCGCTCGTCGATCTGTCAGGCGCAAAGCCCGCAGAAAACCCTGGATGAGCTGCGCATCGAGCGGGTCATGGGACTGTCCGGCCCCGAGGTGCATTTTCACGTGCGGGCGCGCAGTTTTCTGCACAATCAGGTGCGCAGCTTTGTTGGCACATTGGAACGCGTCGGCGCCGGCGCCTGGGAGCCGCAGGATGTGAAATCCGCATTGGAAGCCTGCGACCGCGCCGCCTGTGGCCCGGTCTGCCCCGGCCATGGTTTGTATCTGGCCCGGGTTGGCTATCCGGTGGATCCGTTTATGGCGCCCGGTCACAGCCCCAAGGACAGGCTGACCGGTTCTTGAGCCGCTCTGGCTTGAATGCCTGCCAGCCGTTCATCGCTTACAATGCTGATGTGCTGCCCTAGCGGGCTGCTGAAAAACGCCCAGTATACCTGCGTCTGCGTCTGCGTCTGCGTCTGCGTCTGCGTCTGCGTCTGCGTCTGCGTCTGCGTCTGCTACGACCATTTAAGTAGAGCCAGACACAACCGCGTTTGTCATGTTTCAGCGTCTGATAGAGCGGTTTCTTTTCCCAGCTTGCCCTCCAGGACCATGCCGATGGCGGCCAGAAGCTCTGCCCTGCCAACAGGTTTCATCAACCGACAGTCTTCTGGCATCAGCCCGTTGCCGTGGATCATTGCCTCACTGGCATAGCCGGACATAAAGACAATTGGGACAGTTGGGTCGACCGCCCGGATCTCTTTGGCAAGATGGGTTCCCTGGAGCTGCCCCGGCATGACAATATCGGTGACCACAGCGTCGAAGTCTCGCAAGTCAGACCAAGTGGTAAATGCCTCATCTCCACTTTTCGCCGTGGTCACACTGTATCCGGCTTTGGTCAGCATTTCTGCAAGCGGCTTCAACAACTCGGCATTGTCTTCCACCAGAAGAACTTTGCTGTGATCTGCCCTGGCAGTCCGGGTTTCCATCACCGGCATCGCGTCAAAGGAGGCAGCCTGACCTGCTGCCTTGAAGTACAATTTGAATGTCGTACCAGTGCCGATTTCAGAATAGACCTGTACCGCCCCCCCTGATTGTTTCATGAACCCGTGCACCATAGAGAGCCCAAGACCTGAGCCTTTACCAACTTGTTTGGTTGAAAAGAACGGTTCGAATATCTCTTTGAGATGCTGAGGTTCGATGCCGGACCCTGTGTCTGAGATGGCCAACATGATGTACCGGCCTGGCTTGATGTGTTCATTCCTCTCACCCAGGTATTCATCATCTAATCGAACATTTGCGGTTTCAATCGTCAAACGACCGCCATCGGGCATCGCGTCTCTTGCGTTCAGCAGAAGGTTAAGAAGGGCGCTCTTTGTGAGCGCATCATCGGCTAAAAACGGCCAAATAGATCCCAGCAGAGATGTTTGAATTTCAATGTTGGCGGGCAGCAGACGCTCTGCCCAAGTCAGCACTTCTCGAACGACGGAATTCCCGTCCAAGAGCTGAGGCTCCAGGTGTGATTTTCGCGCAAAGCTGAGCACATTCTTCGTTATCTCAGCACCCCGTTTTGCAGCCTGAATCGCACTTGTGCGATAGCGAGAGTGGCTCTCTTTCTGGTCCGTTGTTTCCATCAATTCAAGATTGCCAAGGATGACCGCCAAAATATTATTAAAATCATGCGCCATCCCACCGGCCAAATTCCCAACAGCCTCCATTTTCTGAGATTGCCGAAGCTCGTTTTCCAGATCAATTGTTCTTGAAATATCCTGGATAATCCCAACAAAACCATAAATTTCGCCCTGACCATCAATAACGGGCTCTCCGGTATTCACAACGGACAGTTCTGACCCATCTGCTATTCTTATTTTATGAAAGCAGGTATAGGGTTCCCGCTGGTGGCCGGATTTAGACATCCGGCTCTCCAGCTTTTCCCTGTCCGCATCAGACATTAGGGAAAAGAATTTCTCCAGAGTATCGGGACCCTCGGAACTTGAGAAAGCTAGAATTTCTCGCATTGATTTCGAGGTTTTCAGCGCGCCGTTTTTCAGCACCTTCCAGTGGCCTAATCTGGCAATTCGTTCAGCCTGCAACAGTGTCGCTTCACTCTCGCGTGCCTTTACCCGCGCTTTTTCAGCGGTCTGCAGAAGCCGAACCAGCGTCACTGTCAATAACAGCAATGTGAGCACGAAGGCGGCAAAACAGCCCCCACCTACGGTCACAAGAAGCCACCTACGCCCCTGCATTGCGTTGATTAATTGGAGCTCAAAGGCGCGTATGTTCTCAGCGGCGTCAATGTCCGACAGACGCACGCGGGCATCGACTTCAGCTGCAGATTTTCCCGTCAGCTGCAGTTGCCTGGCTTCGTCAATCATCACGCGATAATCTGACAATGTGTCCTCCAGAGAGGTAAAATCGGCCTGCAACCCCACCGATTGCGCCGTGAGGCTGATCCGCGTGAGAGTGGCCACTATTTCATCATAGTTACGTTCCGCTTTGGTAAAATATTCCTCATCCCGGCGCAGGACACCATTTTTGAAATTGTGAATAAATCCATCATATCCAAGAGATCTCTCCAGCCGTATAACCTGTTTCGGCAATACATAGATGGCTCTGTCGAGTTCAACCGCTCTGCTGACAAGAAAAACTGCTGACAAGGCAAATATTACTGCGGCAAAACCAGCAATCTGCAATCGGCTCTTGACCAAGGTCATAGCGGCATTCCTCGCAACGTTTCCACATTCACGAGACAGATTGTTCTGTGACTTGTCAAGTTTCGGGCTGAACAGGCAATTAATACGAAGTGCTATTTTGTGCAGATATTCAACACGCCAATAGGGTGTATATTGAAACTCTCAGGCCTCTAAACCTAGGGTCAGGACCCATTTACCCTACGCCGTCAGCGGTAATCTAACGTCATTTGCAACCTCTTGCGCCGCTCGCAAATGCAACCACTATTGGCGTGATGCCCCAAACCCTTGAGATTTTACAAAAGCGCTGCCAGGCATGCTGAATGAATAGGGCCTGATCCTAACCTTTGGGCGGATGTAGAACCAGGGTTTGCAGGGCTGTGGCCACCGGGCCTTGTTCGTCCTGCAAAACCGATTGCGACATACCAATGCCGCTACTGTGCCAATGGGAGATCGATTCTGAGGCATGCCAATCGCCAACGGGCTCGCGGTGCACATTGAGGGTGAGGTCGGTATTCATAAAGCCCATCTCGCTGGGGGCCGCATTCCAGGAGATGCCATTGCCACAGTCCGCGAGCGCACAGAGCGACTGGATCGGCGATTGCTGCTCCCCCTCCAGCAGGGTGGTGGTGCGCATCCAAAGGGTCTTTGGACCGGGTTTCAGGCCAAACTCAGGCGGATAGGCCACATCCAGAAATTCACCAAAATAGGGTTTGTCATGCAGACCTGCGCCAATGGAAAACCGCCCAGGCACGGCCTCGGCGCGGTTCAGTGGCAGCACCGGCGCGGTTGGCACCGGCCCCAGATCTTTACGCACCAGATGCATCGAGGTGCCCAGCGCGCACAGGTTGTTGTCGAGATCATGTACGGTGATCTGTGTCGTCGCCAAGGTGCGGCTGTGGCGCGTGGTTTCGGCCGCAACCCGCAGCCCCGCCAGTGGCAGCGGGCGCAAAATATCCAGCGTCAACCGACAGAGCATCTTGTCGGCGCCCACCTCGATCTCGGCGGCGCGAACCGCCAGGCCGGTGACCGGCCCGGCATGGCAGTGATCCGCAGACCAGGGCCCCCGCGCCGGATCGTTGCCCACAAAAACGCCTTCAGAGTTTTGCGAAAAGAACGGTGCCGCCGCGAGAGCCTTGGAGGTCATGGTTCAGACCTTTTCCTGAGTGTATTTCTTCAACTCAACCCGCGCCACCTGGCGACGGTGCACCGCATCCGGGCCATCGGCCAGACGCAGGGTGCGCACATGAGTCCAGGCCGTGGCCAGCGGTGTATCCTGGCTGACGCCCTGACCACCAAACATCTGCACCGCCTCATCAATGACTTTCAGCGCCACCCGTGGCGCAACCACCTTGATCTGGCTGATCCAGGGCGCCGCCGCGCGGCCATCGCCCTGATCCATGTACCAGGCAGCCTTGAGACACAGCAGGCGCGCCATTTCGATTTCCATGCGGCATTCCGCAACGATATCGTAATTGGCGCCCAGATGGGCCAGCTTCTTGCCAAAGGCTTCGCGCTGCAGCGACCGTTTGCACATTTGCTCCAGGGCGCTTTCGGCCTGACCGATGGCGCGCATGCAGTGGTGGATCCGTCCAGGCCCAAGGCGGCCTTGGGCGATTTCAAAGCCGCGACCTTCGCCCAGCAGGATACTATCGGCTGGCACCCGCACATTGGTGAAGCGGATATGCATATGGCCATGGGGCGCATCGTCGTGGCCGTAGACCTCCATCGGGCGCAGCACTTCGATACCGGGGGTGTCTGCGGGCACCACGATCATCGACTGACGCTGGTGCTTGGGCTGCTCTTCGCCAGCGGTTTTCACCATGACGATATAGACCTTGCAGCGCGGATCCCCGGCCCCCGAGGCCCACCATTTTTCGCCGTTCAGCACATAGTCGTCGCCATCGCGCACGCAGGCCATCGACACATTGGTCGCATCCGAAGAGGCCACATCGGGCTCGGTCATCAGATAGGCAGAACGGATCTTGCCCTCCAACAGCGGCGCCAGCCACTGTTGTTTCATCGCCTCGGTACCGTAACGCTCAAAGACTTCCATATTGCCGGTGTCCGGCGCGGCGCAGTTAAACACCTCGGCCCCCAGTGGTGTCTTGCCCATTTCCTCGGCGAAATAGGCGTACTCCACGGTGGAAAGCCCAAAGCCCTTGTCGCTGTCGGTGAGCCAAAAGTTCCACAGACCCGCTGCTTTGGCCTTGGCTTTCAACCCTTCGAGGATCTCAGCCTGGCGGGCGGTATATTGCCAGCGGTCGCCTTTGCCGATCTCGGCTTGATATTCGGCCTCCAGCGGCATGATCTCATCGCGCACCATGGTGGCAACCCGCTCCAACAGCTGGCGATTCTCTGCCCGCATGCCAAAATTCATATCCATAGAAATTCTCCTCCACTGCCACTTTCGCTCTTGCGAAAACCATGGCTTAGTCGCGCAACAACTGTCCAGCGCAATGACGGGACGTCATTGAGTCACAATAGAAATTATACGGAAGGAACCAGCATGGCGTTATTGGTCAATATTGGACATGACGGATGGTATCGCGACCGCGAACTGGCAGCTGAGCTGCGCAATTTGTTCCCCGGCGCCGACATCCGCACCCTGGAAGAGCCCGGCGATCTGGCAGAGATCACCATGTTGGCCGTCTCCGGGCTGGCCGACGATCTGCCGGCCCAATTGCCCAATCTCGCATTGGTGCAAAAACTGGGGGCTGGTGTGGAAACCATCGTCGCCCACCCGGCTCTGGCGCCACATGTGCAGGTCACTCGGTTAAAACCGCTGGAACCCGCCCGCGAGATTGCCCAGTATTGCCTGGCCTATGTGCTGCAGGGGCAGCGCAACATTCTGGCCCATGCGGCCAATCAGGCCCGTGCCAGCTGGGAATCGCTGGAGCCAAAGCAAAACCACAAGACCCGCGTTGGGGTGTTGGGTATGGGTCATATCGGTGGCGAAACCGCCGCTCTGATGCGCGATCTCGGCTTTGAGGTGCACGGCTGGAGCCGCTCTGCCAAAGACATGGAAGGCGTCACCTGCCACCACGGGGCGGAAACGCTGGAGCCTATGTTGGGCATCTGTGACTATATCTGCGCCATCCTGCCCTCGACCGGCGAAACCCGTGGGCTGATCAATGCGCAGACATTGGCCGCGATGAAACCAGGCGCCACCTTCATCAACGCCGGGCGCGGCGATTTGGTGGATGAAGCGGCGCTGATTGCCAATCTGGATCGCGGCCATCTGGGCCATGCGGTGCTGGATGTATTTTGCACCGAGCCCCTGCCCGAGCAGGATCCGCTGTGGTCGCACCCTCAGGTCACCATCACGCCGCATATTTCGGGCTGGCACCTGGGCGAGGCGCTGCAGGATGTGGTGGAAAATTTCCGCCGTCTGGGCAAGGGCGAAGATCTGCTGCACGCAGTGGACCGGCAGCGGGGCTACTGACCCCGCCGCCACCGCGTCGCTAAAACAGCATAGATTTGAGAGCCGCTAACGCCGGGCCAAATCGCAGCCAGCCTCCCAGCCCGGTCTGGGTGGGCTGGCCATCCTTCCACGTTCCCGCCACGGATAAGCCCTGCCAGTCCGCGGTCAGCGGGTTGCCGTTGAACAGGGTGAAATCCGCGCGTTTGCCGACCTCAATCGTGCCAATCAGCGCCTCCTGCCCCAGCTGCTGTGCCGCCTGGCGCGTCATCGCCGACAGAGCCTGATAGCGAGAGATCGCCTGATCCGGCGCGGTTATGGTCGCGCCTGAAACCGAGGTCCGGTCCACCGCCGTGCGCAGGGTGCGCAACGCCCCAATCGGCGAGGCCGGATGATCCCCGTGCAGCGTGGTAATCACCCCGGCACGCATCGCCGTCCCCACGGGCATGTAGCGCTCTGCCCGGTCCCCCACGATATCCGGCAGCGCATCGCCGTAGTAAAAGATGTGGTCGACAAAAAAGCCGAGACTGATGCCCAGCCCCTTGGCCCGCTGCATCTGCGCGGCGGTGATCAGCGCATTGTGCTCCAGCCGATGCGGCAGACCAAGGTTTGGCCCGGCAGCCTCAAACGCATCCAGCACCTCGTCAATGGCGCGTTCCCCCTGGCTGTGCACGGCAATCTGATGCCCGGCGCTTTGCAGCGCGGCGACCTCGGCGGTAAAATCGCCGGGGTCATGGTTCACCGGCCCCAGATGGCCGTGGGGGATATGCATCCGCTCCGAGGTAAGATCGCTGTGCTCATAGGCCTCGGCAAAGGCCGCACCACCGGTAAAGGGCGAACCATCCATCCAGAACTTGGTGCCCAGCACCCGGAAATCATCATTGCCGCCCAGTGCCTTGCCCTGATGCGGCAGCAGATAAAGATAGGCCCGCAGAGGCGCAGCCGTGGCGCCGATATGGCGCAACAGCCCCACCGGATCCGGGTGTTTGCCCACCGCCCCGGTGATGCCAATGGTGGTATAGCCTGCCTTGGCATAGGTGGTGTATTCCTTACGCACCAAGAGCTCGATGACTGCGGGATCGGCCGCGGGCATGGCGCCGAGGATGGCGTTCACCGCCTCCAGCTCGCGGAAGGCACCGGTGGCGCGGCCTGCGGCGTCGCGGATGATGCCCGCTTGCCCCGCCTGTACGTCCTGCGCGTCCTGTGAAACCAAATCAATACCAGCGGCTTGCATGGCAGCGGTATTGGCAAAGACCTCATGCAGCATCTGGGTGATCACCACCAGAGGGCGGTCCGGCGCAATGGCGTCCAGCTCTGCCAGGGTTGGCGCTGTGAGATCAGCGATGGCCACCGGATCCCAGCCGTAGGCCACCAGCCAGGGGGTCAGCGCCGTGCCATCCGCCGCCTGCGCCAGGGTTTGCATCACCTCGGCGCGACTGCTGTGGGTAAAGCCGCTGACATCCACCACCGCCCCCAAAAGCGCCGTGGCAATCGGGTGGGTATGGGGTTCGATCAACCCCGGCGTCAGCACCTTGCCCGCAAGATCATGCACCGGCGCGCCACTTTCTTGCAGCTGTGCCAAGGTGCCAACTGCGGTGATCACGCCATCCTCTACCAAAATCGCCTCGGGACCGGGCACCTCGGCCGCTGTGGCCATGGGAAGGATCTCCCCTCCGGTCAGGATCAGCTGGGATGCGACGCGCTCGGGGCGCAGGAGATACCAGATCAGCCCCGCCGCCAGCAGCCCCAACAGCAACAATCCTTTGAGTACGCGCCGCAGCCATTTCATCGCACACTTCTCCCCGTCCCTTTGGGCGGCAGGATTGGGGCGGTGCTGATTCCAAACAAGGCTGACGTGGCGGGAAGGTACCTACAAAGAGGAGTATGCCCCTGTGCTCTCGCAACCGTGGCGCAGCTGCGGACACAAAACGGGCCCCGAAGGGCCCGTCTGATATACCTGCCTGATATACCTGCCTGATTTACATGCGCTGGCGGTTTGGCCTACTCCGCCGCCTCGGCGTAGTCTTCCAGCGGGGGACAGGTACAGATCAGGTTGCGGTCGCCGTAAGCATTGTCAACGCGGTTGACCGGCGGCCAGTATTTGTCGACCCGGAAGGCACCGGGGGGAAAACAACCCTGTTCGCGGCTATAGGGGCGATCCCAGTCCTTCACCAGATCCTCCATGGTGTGCGGCGCATGTTTCAGCGGGTTGTTCTGCGCATCGATTTTGCCGTCTTCGATGGCCTGCACTTCGGCCCGGACCGACAGCATGGCATCGACAAACCGATCCAGCTCCGCCTTGGTCTCTGACTCGGTGGGTTCCACCATCAGGGTGCCGGCCACAGGCCAGCTCATGGTGGGGGCATGAAAGCCGCTGTCCATCAGCCGTTTGGCCACATCATCCACCGTCACCCCCGCGCTCAGGTCAAAGGGGCGCGTATCCAGGATGCATTCATGGGCAACACGGCCAGTTGGCCCCTTGTACAGCACCCCATAGGCGCCCTCCAGCCGCTTGGCGATGTAGTTGGCGTTCAGAATGGCCACCTTGGTCGCCTGGGTCAGCCCAGCGCCGCCCATCATCAGGCAATAGGCCCATGAGATTGTCAGGATCGAGGCAGACCCGTAGGGCGCTGCTGAGACCGGCCCCGCATCTGCGCCGCCCCGTTCTGGGTGTCCCTGCTCCGGGTGTCCCGGCAGATGCGGGCTCAGATGGGATTTGACGCCAATTGGGCCCATGCCGGGACCACCGCCACCATGGGGAATGGCAAAGGTCTTGTGCAGGTTCAAATGGCTAACATCGCCGCCCAGGTCGCCGGGACGGCTGATCCCCACCATGGCATTCATATTGGCGCCATCAATATAGACCTGACCGCCGTGATCATGGGTGATCTGGCAGACCTCATGCACGGTTTCCTCAAACACCCCATGGGTCGAGGGGTAGGTGATCATGCAGCCCGCCAGATTATCGGAGTGCTTTTCCGCCTTGGCGCGGAAATCATCCAGATCAATATCGCCATTCTCCGCCGATTTCACCACCACGACCTTCCAGCCCACCATCTGCGCCGAAGCCGGGTTGGTGCCATGGGCCGACATCGGGATCAGACAGATATTGCGATGCCCCTGCCCCTGGGCGCGGTGATAGGCAGCAATGGTCAACAGACCCGCATATTCGCCCTGCGCGCCGGAATTGGGCTGCATCGAGATCGCATCATAGCCAGTGATCTGGCACAGCTTGTCCGACAGGTCCGTTACCATCTCAGCGTACCCTGCCTGCTGCGCGGCGGGGGCAAAGGGGTGGATATGGGCAAACTCGGGCCAGCTGAGCGGCATCATCTCGGCGGCGGCGTTCAGCTTCATGGTGCAGGACCCCAGCGGAATCATGGCGCGATCCAGCGCCAGATCACGATCCGCAAGACGGCGCATATAGCGCATCATCTCGGTCTCGGCCCGGTTCATGTGGAAAATCGGATGGGTGAGATAATCGGATTCGCGGTGCATATCCGCTGGTACACGGTATTCCGGCGCCAATTCGTCATCCGCACGGGTAATGCCAAAAGCGCGCCAGACCGCCTCGGTGGTGTCCCGCCGGGTGGTCTCATCCAGGGTGATGCCAACGCGGGTCTCACCGACGCGACGCAGGTTAATGCCCTCGTCGAGGGCCGATTTCATCACCGCCGCCTGCAGCGGCCCCACATCAACAGTGATGGTGTCAAAAAAGCCTTTGGGATCGACCTTAAAGCCCGCCTCTTCCAGCCCACGCGCCAAACGCACGGTCTTGCGGTGGATCCGCTGGGCAATCGCCTTGAGCCCTTTGGGACCGTGGAACACCGCATACATCGAGGCCATCACCGCCAACAGCGCCTGCGCGGTACAGACGTTGGAGGTGGCTTTTTCGCGGCGGATATGCTGCTCGCGGGTTTGCAGCGACAGCCGGTAGGCCTGGTTGCCCTGGGCATCGATCGACACGCCGACAATGCGCCCCGGCATCGCCCGTTTATAGGCGTCACGGGTGGCCATATAGGCGGCATGTGGCCCGCCTGCGCCCATTGGCACGCCAAAGCGCTGGGTCGAGCCAACAGCAATATCCACCCCCATGGCGCCCGGCTCTTTCAGCAGGGTCAGCGCCAGTGGGTCTGCCGCCACCACGCCAATCGCACGAGCGGCGTGCAGCGCCTCCATCTGCGGGGTAAAGTCACGCACATGGCCATAGGTGCCAGGATACTGGAACAGGGCGCCAAAGACCTGATCGGCCTGCATCTTGTCCGGGTTTGCGACAATCACTTCGATATCCAGTGGCTGTGCCCGGGTCTGCACCACGGCAATGGTCTGCGGGTGGCAGTCCCGATCAACAAAAAACGCCTTTGCCTTGGATTTGGCCAGCCGCTGCGCCATGGTCATCGCCTCGGCCGCCGCAGTGCCTTCATCCAGCAGTGACGCATTGGCGACTTCCAAACCGGTGAGGTCGGAAATCATCGTCTGAAAGTTCAGCAAGGCCTCAAGCCGGCCCTGGGAAATTTCGGGCTGATAGGGCGTATAGGCGGTGTACCAGGCGGGGTTTTCCAGAATATTGCGCTGGATCGCCGGGGGCGTCACCGTGCCATGGTAGCCCTGCCCGATCAGTGAGGTCAGCACCTGGTTTTTATCCGCCACTTCGCGCATGTGAAACAGCAGCTCGCGCTCGGACAGCGGGCGGCCAAACTCCAGTGCTGCAGCCTGCCGGATGGAGGCCGGAACCGTGTCGTCGATCAGCGCCTCCAGGCTCTCGGCACCGATGACGTCCAGCATGGCCTGCATCTCTTCGGGAGAGGGGCCAATGTGGCGACGGTTGGCAAAATCATAGGGAAGATAGTCGGTGGGAGTGAAAGGCATCACATAGGTCCTGTCTGTTCAGGGCGGGTCAAAGCGGTTCGGTGCAGGGCGCGACAGCAGATCGCGGACACAGGAAATGCCTTCGGGCAAACCCGTCTGCCTGATCAAAGCGATCAAGCCAATCTGCAGCTGCTAAGCAAAACCCGCCGAACCAGGGGTGCGACGGGCTGTAGATCTTATCCGATGAAAGTCTTGTAGGCGGCTTCTTCCATGTAGTCGTCCATCGGCGACAGGTCTTCGACCTTGAGCTTGAAGAACCAGGCATCGCCCTGTGGATCGTCATTCACCTTGCCGGGGGTCTCGGTCAGGGCCTGATTGACCTCGACAACTTCGCCGTCCAGTGGCGACAGGATGTCAGAGGCGGCCTTCACCGATTCAATCACCACGATTTCATCGTCTTTGGCAAATTCGTCGCCAACCTCGGGCAGTTCAATAAAGACCACATCCCCCAGCTGCTCGGCAGCATGGGCGGTGATGCCCACGGTCACAATATCGCCGTCCACGTCCAGCCATTCGTGTTCTTCGGTAAATTTCATCGCTCTCATCCCGTTATGCTTGCCCCGGAGCACCTTGCCCGGTGGTTTGATCTGGCCTTCCCACCCCCAACAGGGAGCCGGACATTCGGGCCGGCTTGATCAGTGGGATCTGGTCAAGTCTCTCCGGCATCCCCGCGCGCGCACCCGGCCCGCACAGTTCGATGCCCCCTCTGTCCGCTTGCCTGAGATCGTTATCCCTTCGGCGGCGCGGGCTCTCCCCGCGCTCTCTCCAGAGTCTTTCGTGTATAAGGTCCCTGCTGCCTGAGAGTTTCCGGGGCGGTTGCTCCTTCGGCACCGGGCTTACGCAGGGGCCTAAAAGCCCAACAGCGCCGCGACGGTTCTCCCATATACACAAGGCCACAAGTACCAGCGCGCCGGGGCGCGTTCAAGACGCAAATACGCCCCAGCTTGTCGCTTTTACTCATAACCATCTTGAGCGCCGCAAAAGGTGCTTCAGAACAGGTTGAAATACTCCGCCTGCTCCCACTCGCTGACGGTATTGAGGTAGCGTTCCCATTCAAACCGTTTCAACTGTGCCAGGTAGCTGACAAATTCGGGGCCCAATGTGTCGGCAAACAGATCGGAGCTGGCAAAGCTGTCCAGCGCCTGCCCCAGCGAGCGCGGCAGCCGCGCGGCGCCGGTATCATAGGGGGAGCTGGTCGGCGCCGGGGCCTGCAGGCCCGCCGCCATCCCGGCAGCGCCCGCCAGGATCTGTGCGGCAATGGCAAAATAGGGATTGGCCGAGCTGTCAGGGGCGCGGTTTTCTATCCTTGAGGCGGCGTCTCCCGGCTGCATCAGGGCGCGCAGCATGGCGCCGCGATTGTCCTGCCCCCACTGAATGCGATCCGGCGCCAGTTGATAGGGCTGGTAGCGTTTATAACTGTTCACCGTTGGCGCGATCATCAGGGAGGAGGCCGCCGCATGGGTCAACAAACCCGCAATCCAGCCCGAGGCCTGCGCAGTCAGACTGCCATCCGCACCCGGTTCAAACAGATTGCGCCCAGAGCTGCGCTCCAGCAGCGATTGATGCAGGTGCCAGCCATTGGCCATGGCGTTGTCCAGACGCGGCTTTGCCATAAAGCTGGCGTGCAACCCGGCGCGGGCACAAAGCTCTTTGACCATGGTGCGGAACATCACCATGGCATCGGCCTGCTCTAGCGCCGGCAGCGGCGCAAAGGTGAATTCAAACTGGCTCGGCCCCATCTCGATCTCGACCGAGCGCACCTGTAGCCCCAGCGCCTGCGCATTGCGACGGATGTCATCCAACACCGCCTCACAGTCGCTGTAGCGGCTTTCGGTCAGGAACTGATGGCCCTGGGTCAGATTGCGGGTGGCCACCGGTGCGCCCGGCATGGTGCTTTGGCTGTGATCCAGCGCCGCATCCAGCCGTTCAAAGATCTGAAACTCCACCTCCAGGCCAAAAATCGCCTCCAGCCCCTGGGCGTCCAGATCGGCAGTGGCCCGGCGCAGCACCTGGGCTGAGGAAAAGCTGATAGGGCTGCCATCGGTCTGCACCGGGTCGCACAGAATCCAGGCGGAATGCGGCGACCAGGGCAGCACTCGAAAGGTTTCCGGACGCGGCACCAACAGCACATCCCCGGCGCCGCGCATGGGCACAAAGGCGCCACCATCGCCCTGCTCGGCCTCCCAGACCGCAAAGGCAGTCCGGTGTGACGTATCCTTGAGCAGCAGGGTCGAGGGCATGTTCAGCCCAGAGCGAAACACCCCCTCAAAGGCCTCCGCAACCAGGGTCTTGCCGCGCAGGATACCGTGCTGATCGACAAACAGCACCCGCAGGGTTTCAATGTTCTGCGCCCGGGCCTTGGCCAGGACATCCTCTGCCAGCGCCAGCGCCTGTGGGGCAAGCAGCCCCATCCGTGCCAAGCGCCCCGTTGCAAGCCCTGTCGCCAGATCTTCAGCCATTGCACATTTCACCTTTTATTGCGGCACCAGCCCCTTGGCTGCCCCCGTGGTCCGTCTATCACCCTGCACTGATTGGTCGTCTAGACCTTGGCATCCCAGGAACAGGCGCCGCGACGCTGAAGATCAGCCTCCTGTGCGGCACGTTCCCAATCACCATCCTGCGCAATCGAGTCATTGGAAACTGGCCCGAAAACGGTGGCAAGGTCCAGCCCGCCATACATCGGCAGATCCTCATCGCGCCCCTCTTTTACCGCAGCAATTGCAGCGCGCAACTGGCGGCGGTAGCGGATGATGCCAACATCGGTCTTACCCAAGTGTTCCTGCGTGCGGTCCTGAATGGCGCCCATGCTTTCAACCGCCCATTGGTCATGCACATTGATATCCAGCCCCATGCCGGTATAGGTCTCGCGCTGCTGCTCCTCTGGATCAAAGCCGTAGTTGTTATGGCGACCTTTCAGGGGGGCATAATCCGGCAGGCGGTGTTCCTTGAGACGTTGTTCGCGCATCAGCGTCTTGTTCACCGGTTGGTCAAAACTGGTGAACATGGAATACCAATAACAGGATTTGTCGTCGATCGGCACATGCCACTGGGTAATGGTCATCTCGCGCGACATCGGGATGCAGATCGCCTCCGGGAAGATCTGGTTGGTGATGCGCACATGAGTGCGCCCATCGCCAAGATCGCGCAGGGCGGTGATTTTCAGCCCATGATCCGCCTCTTCGGCGGTGATTTCAGGGCGGGGGAAATCGCGCAGCAGCTTGGTCATCGGGATTTCCGTATTGCCAGCGGTGTCGCGGAACTGCTTGCCATAGGCCTCTGCCGGGTCTTCGTCCTGCAGGAACCGATGCAGGAATGACGCATGCGCCGGGTCAATCCCCACCTCCATCGCCTGCAGCCAGTTGCAGTCCCACAGCCCCTTGAAGGCAAAGACATGGCTGGAGGGCGCGCGGAAACAGTCCAGTGCGGGAAAGTCCGGCGGCGTGCCCGGCCCCATATAGGCCCAGATGATGCCGTTCTTTTCCATCACTGGGTAGGCGGTGCTTTGGATCTTCTCATGCATCCGGCTGCCCGCCGGTTCGCCGGGCTGTTCGACACATTGACCGGCCCGGTTGAAATGCCAGCCATGGAACGGGCAGCGCAACCCGTTGTCCTCCAGGCGGCCGAAACACATATCGGCGCCGCGATGTGGACAGTGGCGCCCGATCAGGCCCAGCTCGCCCTCACTGTCGCGAAACAGCACCAGGTCCTCCCCCAGCAGCCGCACCGGCACCACGGGGCGGACACCTTCCAGCTCATCCACCAAAGCCGCCGGTTGCCAGTAGCGCCGCAAAACCTCCCCGGCATCGCTGCCTTTGCCAACACGGGTGAGGCTATCGTTCAATTCCTGGCTGATCATGGCTGGCTCTATCCTTTGGCTCTGCACACTGTGAATGGCGCTTTCGCGCCCTTGACAAAGTTCGTTAAACGTACTTATGTTTTCACATACGACCAATTTTTGTTGTGTGTTCCGACCATTGTCAAGGTCACAGCCAATAATCATTTTTGACAAGCGACAGGTTACATGACCAAACCAGTACAAGACCGAAATATTTCTTCCAGTTTTTCCAAAGGCCTGGCCGTTCTGGCCGTGTTTGATGCGGCCACGCCCTGCATGACCCTGGCGGAGATCGCCCGGCGCACCAACCAGGATCGCGCCACAGCGCGGCGCGGCGCGCTGACGCTGGTACAGGCGGGGTATCTGCGCCAACAGGGCCGCATGCTGTCCCTCACCCCCAGGGTTCTGGCCCTGGCCGGCGGCTTTTTGCAGGCCAATCAGTTTGGTCGCCGAATTCAACCCACCCTGAACCAACACGCGCGCGATCTGAAAAGTGAACTCAGCCTGGCGATCCTGGATCAGGATCGGGTGCTGCTGCTGGCGCAATCCACCACCGAGAGCGGACCGGTCACCTTTGGCTTTACTGCGGGCGCGCATATCCCGCTGGTGCATACCAGCCTTGGCAGGATGCTGCTGGCCTGCCTGCCCCAGGACGAGGCCGCCGAGCTACTGCACCGCGTGAAGATCCCGCGTCACACAGAGCAATCGATTCTGGACCGGGAGGTGATTTTGCAACAGATCGCCGAGGCCCGCAGCTGCGGCTACTGCATCACCGACAGCGAGTTTGAACCCGGCATAGCTGGCTACGCGGTGGCGCTGTCACGGCCCGGCAATACACCGGTGGTGCTGGGCAGCTCGGCGGCCAGTGGTCTACACCCAAACCGCCGCAGCGACGCGCTGATACAGGGGCTGCAGATCTGCGCCGCTGAGCTGCGCCAAACCAATGCCGTGGACGATCTCTGATCCAGCCTGCCCCAGGGCCTGAACAGACCCTCGGCGTCTTTGGGTTTGTTGTTTTGCCATTTCCGGGCTTTTGTACCGGACGCTGTCCAAAACGGCCGCTGCACTGCCATTGCGATGGCCGTTTTCAAAAAATTACGAAGGTAGTTATCGCCCTTGTGTTGCTTGGACCGGCGCCCGGACACCCGCATATTGCCTGTGACCTGCCCCGATGGCAGCGACGGTATCGAGCAAGGACGCACCATGAGCCAAAGCAGCTATTTCACCCCCAAAGGCGGCCTCCCCGGCCAGCAGCAGCTGCTCACCGGGCGAGCGGTTTTCACCGATGCCTATGCGGTACTCCCGCGCGGCACCATGCGCGATATCACCACCTCTTTCCTGCCCGGCTGGACTGGCATGCGCATGTGGGTCATCGCCCGTCCCATGACCGGTTTTTCCGAGACCTTCTCGCAATATATTGTGGAACTTCAGCCGGGGGGTGGTTCTGACTGCCCTGAAACTGATGCCTCAGCCCAGAGCGGTCTGTTTGTCACCGATGGCGCACTGCAGCTGACCATAGACGGCGCAGAACATAGTCTCACCGCGGGCAGCTTTGCCTATCTGCCCGCTGGCAGCGCCTGGCAGTTGCACAACAGCAGCGAAGCCAGTGCCAGTTTCCACTGGATCCGCAAGCGCTGGCAATCCGCCCCCGGTCTCGACAAACCCCAGGCTTTTGTCTGCAACGAGCAGGACATCGCCCCCAATGCGATGCCCGACACCGAGGATCGCTGGGCCACCACCCGGTTTATGGATCCCGAGGACATGTCCCACGACATGCATGTGACAATTGTCACCTTTCAGCCCGGCGGCGTCATCCCCTTTGAGGAAACCCATGTGATGGAGCACGGGCTTTATGTGCTGGAGGGCAAGGCGGTTTACCTGCTGAACAAAGACTGGGTCGAGGTCGAAGCCGGGGACTTCATGTGGCTGCGTGCCTTCTGCCCACAGGCTTGCTATGCCGCCGGACCGGGGCCTTTCCGCTACTTGCTGTATAAAGATGTCAACCGCCACATGCCCCTGAGCCTGTAGGCAGGACCCGTAGCCTGCCCCTGCAGGCTGCACCTGTCCCCCAATGGCCAGCCCCCACAGCCTGTGCGGCCGGACTGGTGACAACCCCTGGTGCGGTCATAGCCCCTGCCGGGTTCTTTGTGCCGCTGGCAGAGATCACCATTGCAAAGCGCCGATGCAACGCTAGGCTGGCGGCAAATATCTTTGACCGCCGGAGCTGTTCCTGATGATCCCCCGCCCCCTGCTCTATCCCCGACCCCGTCCACTGCCGCGCGCGCGGACCGCTGCCCAAGCCCTGACGCTTGGTCTGTGCCTGACGCTTGCCACCTGCCTGATGCCGACCGGGTCCGGGGCCAAGGAGGCATCAGCGGAGAAACACGTCACCGTTCTGGGACGCAACTGGGTTGTCGCTCCCGCGGAACAGGCGCCGGGGCTGTATCGCGCGGTTCGGCTCAACACCGAGCTACAGCCCAATCGCCCGCCTGCGGTGCTCAGCGCCCGCCAGGCAGTGCGGGCCTTTCGCAAAGCGACCGGCTGCAGCGCCAATCTCGACTCGCTGTATCGCAACATCACAGGGGCCTATTTTGCCACCCTGATCTGTCCCCGTAAGTAACATCACCCATGTAGCCACCAGACGCCGGTTTGATCTTGATCGGCCAAGGTAAATCCCCTGAACAGATCCCGGTGCACTGCCCCCATCCCCGGGGGAGCCGGAACGCTAAAGAGTTGCGCTTATGAAAATTGCCATCAATGGGTTTGGCCGCATCGGTCGCGCCATTTTGCGCCAGATCCTCACCACGACGCGCGGCGAGGCCGTCGAGATCGCCCTGATCAATGACATTGCCCCCTTGGATATCTGCGCCTATCTGTTTCAATACGACAGCACCTTTGGGCCCTTCCCCCATGCGGTGACCCATGGGGGCGGCACGCTGAGCGTGCTGGAGCAGAAAATCCCGTTTCGCCATGAGGCCGACCTCACCCGGGTCGATCTGTCCGGGGTGGATGTGGTGCTGGACTGCACCGGCATTGCCCGCAGCTCGGATGTTGCGCAGCGTGGCCTGGCGGCGGGGGCCACGAAGGTCTTGATCTCAGGTCCCTCGCCCGCCGCAGAGCAAACGGTGGTCTATGGCGCCAATGAGGACCAGTTGGGAGCAGCGCGGATTGTCTCCAACGCCTCCTGCACCACCAATGGGCTGGCCCCGCTGGTCAAATTGGTGGATGAGATCGGCGGCATTGCCAGCGCCCATATGACCACCATCCATTGCTACACCAACTCGCAGCCCATGGTTGATGCGCCACGGGGCGATTTTGCCCGCTCGCGGGCGGGCGCCCTGTCGATGGTGCCAACGACCTCCTCGGCCACCCATCTGATTGACGAGGTGCTGCCGCATCTCAAAGGCCGGATCAGCGGCGCCGCCGTGCGGGTGCCCACTGCCAGCGTCTCGGCGGTGGATCTGGTGGCGCAGTTGCACAGCCCGGTTGAGGAGCACCGTTTCATCGCAGCCCTGCAGGCCGGTTGCGCGGCATCCGAAGTGCTGGGCTGGACCGACATGCCACTGGTGTCGTCAGATTTGCGAGCGCGGCCAGAATCCCTGGTGCTTGCAGCGCCGGAAATCCGACGGGTTGGCGACCAGCAAGTCAGGGTCTTTGGCTGGTATGATAATGAGTGGGGCTTTTCGGCGCGAATGCTGGATGTCGCCCGCCTGATGGCCCGCCCCTAAGAAGCCAAAGCCCGGCTCTCCCGCCCGTCGCTGCCGCAGCACAGCTGCAGCGCTCCCGTTGGGCCCAGCGCCGCGCTTTGCGCGGCGCGGCCACGCCCTATGGAAAAGGCAGTTTCTTGCCGCATCCTGGGTCAAGGGCAGCCTTGGCTGCCGCGCGCAAGCGCGGTTCACCCTTGAGGCAGGATGCGGCGCCACAGGCTTGAAAGGGTTCTGAAGGGGCAAACCCGCCCCTTCAGAACCTCTCAGAAAAAGAAAAGCGCCGCGCGTCAGCGCGGCGCTGGGCCCAACTAAACTGGTCCAATCTTTGATTGGTTCAGTTTGGACGGGAGCTCCCCCTTTTTTGACTTCTAAAAACCCTACTCTCCAGGCAGGCTGCCATCACCATGCCCTGCCATGCCGCCAGAGACTTCTTCGGTGGCTTCATCCGCCAGTTCTGCAGGCAGGACCAGGTTCAAGACGATTGCAATCAATGCAGCCGGTAGCAAGCCACTGGTCATCAGCACCTTCAGCGTACCCGGCAGATATTGCACCGCCCCCGGCTCCAACTGCAGCCCCAGACCAACCGACAAAGATATGGCAAAGATCACCATATTGCGCCGGTTCCAGTTCACATCGGACAGCATCGAAATCCCGGCGGCCACAACCATGCCAAACATCACGATGACACCGCCTCCAAGCACCTCAATCGGAATAGTGCGAATGATCGCTCCGACCTTGGGCACCAGACCACACAGGATCAGGAACAGCGCCCCGATGGTGACCACATGGCGGCTCATCACGCCGGTCATGGCGATCAGTCCGACGTTCTGGCTGAACGAGGTATTTGGCAGGCCGCCAAAGATCCCGGCCACTGCCGAGCCAACACCATCGGCAAAGGTAGCCCCGGTGATTTCCTCTTCCGTGGCCTCCCTCTTGGCGCCACCACGGGTGATCCCGCTGACATCACCAACGGTCTCTACTGCTGACACAAAGGCCATCAGACAAAAGCCCAGAATGGCTGCAAAGGAGAACTCAAACCCGTATTTGAACGGCACTGGAAGGGCAAAACTTGCCGCCCGCGACCAGCTGCTGCCAATCGCCTCGACCGTCACCATGCCCATCATCAGCGCGTAGATATAGCCGACAATCAGACCCAACAGCACCGCCGAAACCGACAGCATGCCGCGGGCAAAAAACTTAAGCCCCAGGGTGGCAAAGATCACCACCAAGGCCGCCGACCAATTCAACAAGGAGCCATATTCAGGCGTGCCAATCGCAGGCACCCCGCCGGCCGCATATTGAATACCAACCTTGACCAGTGCCAGACCGATCATGGTCACCACCAGCCCTGTCACCAGCGGCGGCAGCGCAAAGCGGATCTTGCCGATCACCAGCCCCAGCAGACCATGGAAGATACCGCCAATCAGTACCCCACCATACAAGGCCGCCAGGCCATCCACGCCCTTGCCCGCCACCAGCGGGATCATGATCGGCAAAAAGGCAAACGATGTCCCCTGCACAATCGGCAGCGCCGCCCCCACAGGTCCCAGGGTCACAGTCTGCAACAGGGTCGCCACCCCGGCAAAGAGCATCGACATCTGGATCAGATACAGCATATCCGGAAAGCCCAACGCGCCGGCGTCAGACCCAAAGCCAAAGCCCGCAGCCCCCGCCACAATGATCGCCGGGGTGACATTGGAGACAAACATTGCCAGCACATGCTGGATGCCCAGCGGCACCGCGCGCGCCAGCGGTGGAGTGTAATTCGGATCCCGCAGTTGCGCAGGTGTTCCTAAAGCGCCATCAGCCATTTTCATATTCCCTCGTTCTGTTGGTTTTCAAGATCGCCACCTTCTTTGGGTGGTCCCTCTCGTCGTTGTCAGCTTCGCTCCACCACAAAAGGCGTCTCGAACCAGTGTTCCTGCAGGTTGGCGCCAGCACCAATGCGATCCACAACCGCAAACAGCCCCGGCGCATGCAAAGGTGTCAGAACCCCATGCCAGGTGCCGCAGTGAAAATTCACCGCCTGTCCCGGCTGGGTCTCAAAGGCCAGCGGTGTGCCGGGCGCACCGCCCGCATCCCGGGCCACGATCACCAAAAACCCGTGTTCACTCATCGGGATAAAGGCCTGACTTCCCTGCGGGTGGCGCTCCATCATCGTCAGCGCCAGCGGCAGGGTGCGGGGTTCCGCATTGAACAGGCTCAGCCCCGCCCGACCGTCACAGAAATCCATCTGCGCCAGATCATGGTAGCGACCGCAAAGCCCCTGATTAATGATCTTGTCCGGCGCGCCAGTGACCTGCAGCAGATCGCCAAAGGGGGCAAACCCCGCAGCGCTTATCGGCTGAATGGCGATCTTGTTCTCCGGCGCGCTCATGCTGGCACCAGATCGCGCAGGCGGAACTCGGCAATGCGCTCCACCTGTTTGCAGGCCTCGGCAAATTCCACGGCGCGGCTGTTGTCGATACGCCGTTCAAAGGCCGCCAGGATCGAGGCCTTGTCGTAGTCCCGCACTGCAATGATGAAGGGAAAGCCGTGTTTGTCCACATAGGCGCTGTTGAGCGCACTAAACCGCTGCCGCTCTGCATCTGTCAGCGCATCCAGCCCGGCGCTGGCCTGCTCCGTGGTGCTCTCTGCGGTCAGTCGTTTGGCCGCCGCCAGTTTTCCCGCCAGATCCGGGTGCGCGGTCAAAACGCCCAGGCGTTCGTCCTCGCTGGCAGAGCGGAACATCCGGCACAGGGCATTATGCACCCCCCCTGCGGTGTCATGCGCCGGGCCCAGCTCCAGCCCATGGGCGCGCTCGGCAATCCAGGGGGAATGCTCAAAGATACCGCCAAAGACCTCGACAAACCGCGCAAGATCCATCTGGCTGGCACGCTCCCGGCGTTGATGCGGATGGGTCTTGGCCCAATGGTCGGCAATCTCGATACGGCGCGGACACCAGACATGATCAAAGCCCTGAATATACTCAAGAAACTTCTTCAACCCTGCCGCTTTTCCAGGACGACCAATCAGCCGACAGTGCAACCCGACGCTCATCATCTTGGGCGCGCCATTTGCCCCCTCGGCATAGAGCAGGTCAAAGGCGTCCTTCAGATACTGAAAGAACTGTTCGCCAGTAATATAACCCGGTGCGGTGGCAAAGCGCATATCATTGGCTTCCAGCGTGTAGGGGATCACCAGCTGGTCGCGCGCACCGACCTCCAGCCAATAGGGTAGATCGTCATCATAGGTGTCCGAGACATAGTCAAAGCCACCCTCTTCTGCCACCAGCCGCACCGTATTGGCGCTGCAGCGGCCAGTGTACCAGCCACGCGGCCGCTCCCCGACCACTTCGGTATGCAGCCGCACCGCCTCGGCAATGGCCGCGCGCTCGTCTTCCGGGGCCATATCTTTGTGCTCGACCCATTTCAGGCCATGGCTGGCGATCTCCCAGCCGGCAGATTTCATCGCCGCCACCTGATCGGGAGAGCGCGCCAGCGCCGTCGCCACGCCATAAATTGTCAGCGGAATCCCGACAGCGGTGAACATGTCATGCAGCCGCCAAAACCCAGCCCGCGCGCCATATTCATATATCGATTCCATATTCCAGTGCCGTTGCCCCGGCCAGGGCGCAGCCCCGGCAATATCGGACAAAAAGGCCTCGGACGCGGGGTCGTCATGCAGGGTGCAATTCTCGCCACCCTCTTCGTAGTTCAGCACAAATTGTACCGCCACACGCGCCGCTCCCGGCCAGGCTGCGTTTGGAGCCTGCGCCCCGTAGCCAATCATATTGCGCGGATATCTGTTCATGCGCTGCGTCTCTTTCTTAACCTCTGTCCACCGCTCTGCCGTCAAAAACGGCAAAACCGGCCTATTCTCTCTTGCTATTGTAAAAGGCGCGGCTTCTTTTTCAAATATTCCCGAATACACTGTCAAAGCAGCGGTGTTTGCAGCAAAATCCATAGTCATGCAGGAAAATGCAGCACACATCTCACGGAGCGCCTCTGAAATGACCGGATATCTGACCACCCATGTTCTGGACACCGCCCAGGGCAGCCCTGCCGCCGATCTGCCCATCACTCTCTACCGGATCGACGGCGACAGCCGCCACCAGCTGGCCCAGATGAATACCAATGCCGATGGGCGCACCGACAGCCCCATCCTGCCCCAGGACCAGTTCACCCCCGGCACCTACGAGCTGGTGTTTGACGCCGGCGCCTATCTGCGCGCCAGCGGCCAGGCCGGTGATCAGGCCAGCGCCGAACCCCTGTTCCTGGACCAAGTGCCCATTCGCTTTGGCATCAGTGATGCAGAGGCCCATTATCACGTGCCCCTGCTGCTCTCACCCTTTGGCTATTCCACCTATCGCGGCAGCTGACCGGCGCACTTTGCCCCGACCCTCTGTTTTGACCGGGTCAAGGGCGGCGCAGCCGCCGGGCTCTGCCCGGCTTGCCCTTGAGGCGGGCAGAACAGGTTTAAACTCGACAGGGCGTCTTCAGAGGCAGACTGCCTCCTGAAGCGCTTCTCAGCAGTTTTTCTTTCTGCGCCGCGACAGCGGCGCCGGGCCCAAGACCGGGACGGGCCCGGCAGGGCATGTCACCGGAGGCGGGAGCCCCCCCCTTAACAAAGCTGAGTGGGAGCCCTCTTTTACTTCACAGGCGAGAGCTTCCCTTTTGGCCTCGCGACATTAGTTTTCGCCTGGCGCGCAAACGGCAACAGATGCCTCGGCGGCGCGCACCGAGGCGCCCATGCGTTGGGTCATAAAATCCATAAACAACCGCGTCTTTGGGTCCTGGTGACGACGGTGGGTATAAAGACAGGCCATCTGCACCGGCACCGGCGGGCTCTGCTTCGCCACCGCCACCAGCGCCCCCGAGATCAAATGCTCCGCCACCTCAAACACCGGCTTGAGGGCAATGCCTTCCCCGGCCAGGGCCCAGTCTATCAGCACATCACCATCGTCACATTCATAGCGCCCGGAAACCGCAAAGCGTTTCGGCCCGTCTTCACTTTGCAACATCCACTGAAACTCGCTGGCGCCAGGATAGCGCAGGTTCAAACAATTATGCGCCCCGCCAACCAGATCCTCCCCCCGCTCTGGTGTGCCGTGGCGGGCAAGATAATCCGGCGCCGCGCAGAGCACCCGCTGGCAGTCAGCAATCTTGCGAATGCGCAGATTGCTGTCCTCCGGTTGCCCCAGGAAAAACGCCAGATCCAGCCCTTCGGTGGTCAGATCCACCGTCCGGTCTGACAGCCGCAGGCGCATGTTGATCTCTGGGTATTCTGCCAGAAAGGCTGGCACCTCCGGCGCCACCAGCCGCCGGCCCGCCCCCAAGGGAGCCGCCACAAAAAGGGTGCCGCGCGGCGTATCCGTCAGATGCATCACCTGGGCCTCGGCCTGATCCACTGCCTCCAGCACCGAAACCGCGCCGGAATAAAACGCCTGGCCCTGTTCAGTTGCGGTCAGATTGCGGGTGGTGCGCTGGAACAGGCGCACCCCCAGGTAATCCTCCAGCTGCGAAATCCGCGCCGAAGTCACCGCCGGAGAAACCCGCAGATCCCGCCCCGCCGCCGACATCGAGCCCAGCTCATAGACACGCACAAAGGTTCGGATATTGTCGAGATAAGACATGGCGCCTCCGGTTGCCTCACGGCATTCTTCTTGTTTTTTTGATACAGCTTGGAAGTTTACTGGAATACCGAATAAAGATGCGCTTGCCTAGGGTGGCCACGGGGGAAACCATAGGGAAATCTATGGAACCCCCTGAACAAATCTCAACGCTGCACAAAGACGACACCACACAGACCATATGAGGGCACGGGCATGTATGAAATTCTGATGATGTGGGATTGGCTGGGCTTTGCCATTCGCTGGCTGCATGTAATCACCGCAATGGCCTGGATTGGCTCTTCTTTCTATTTCATCGCCCTGGATCTGGGCCTGCGCAAGGCGCCCAATCTGCCGGTTGGCGCCCATGGCGAGGAATGGCAGGTGCATGGCGGCGGATTTTACCACATCCGCAAATTTCTGGTGGCCCCGGCTGAGATGCCGGAGCATCTGATCTGGTTCAAATGGGAAAGCTACACCACCTGGCTGTCGGGCTTTGCCTTGTTGATGGTGGTCTATTGGGTGGGCGGCGAGCTCTATCTGATTGATCAGGCCAAGGCCGAGCTGACCCTGTGGCAGGGCATTGCCATCTCGGCGGCATCGCTGTCGATTGGCTGGCTGATCTATGATCGCCTGTGCAAGTCCGGCCTGTCCGAGCGCCCCACCCTGTTGATGGTACTGCTGTTTGGCCTGCTGGTGGTGATGGGCTATGGGCTCAATCAGGTCTTTACCGGCCGGGCCATGATGCTGCATCTCGGGGCCTTTACCGCCACCATCATGACCGCCAATGTGTTCTTCATCATCATGCCAAACCAGCGCATTGTGGTGGCAGACCTGCAGGCAGGGCGCACCCCGGACGCCAAATATGGCAAGATCGCCAAGCTGCGCTCGACCCATAACAACTATCTCACCCTGCCGGTGATTTTCCTGATGCTGTCGAACCACTACCCGCTGGCCTTTGCCTCTGAGTACAACTGGCTGATCGCAGCCTTGGTGTTCCTGATGGGGGTGACCATCCGGCATTATTTCAACACCAAACATGCAGGCACAGGCAATCCCACCTGGACCTGGCTGGCCACAGCGTTGCTGTTCCTGGGGGTGATTATCCTGTCCACTCTGGGTCTGGAACAGGAGGGCGAGGCCGATGGGGACAGCGCCGCACTGACCGGCACCGCGCTGATCATGGCACAGGCCGATGGCTTTGAAGAGGTCCATGAGATCGTCCTGGGCCGGTGCAGCATGTGCCACGCCCGCGAGCCCTTCTGGGATGGCATTCGCACCGCCCCCAAGGCGGTTTTGCTGGAAACCGAAGCCGATCTGGCCCGCCAGGCCAAGGCGGTGTTTCTGCATGCCGGCATGACCGATGCCATGCCCCCGGCCAATGTCACCTTTATGGAGCCAGAGGATCGCGCCGCCATTCGCCGCTGGTTCAAGAACGCCCGCATGTAGCAACGCCCCCATGTAGCGCGGCTTTCACCTGCCTGCAGCCTGGCTTTCAGATGAGCTTGCACTGCGCGCCACAGGTCAACTTGCGCGGCTTCCTGCCCGCGATGCCAAACTCTGCTCAAATCCCTCTTGGGACTACTTTACCTCACGCTGCTCTGTGCTAGGGTCACCAAGACATCCTGAGTGGCGGCCCTGCCTGTTGCCACGTACCCGGGATCGTTCTGTCTGCGCCCAATTCCTGCACGCTGCCCGGAGTGCCCATGTTTTTCAAATTGCCCCTGCGCTCTGCCCCGCAAAGGGTCCTGCGCGCAGCCGCTTTGGGCCTGTGTTTGACCGCCCCCTTTGTGCCCACTGCGGGCATCAGTGCCGAGGCGCAGCTCACGGCGCCCGGCGCCTCAGAGGCGCTGACCCAGCGGTTGCAAGGGGCCTCCAGCGTTCTGGGAGCCGATCCGCAGATTGATGCGCAGGAACTGCTGGCCGCCGCCCTGTCGGACTATCGCACTTTGGTGCAGGTGCTGTATGACGCCGGGCATTTTGCGCCGCAGGTCACCATCCGTCTCGACGGGCAAGAGGCCGCCCGCATTGAGCCACTGAACGCGCCGCGCCAGATCAATCAGGTGCGCATTACCGTGATCCCCGGCCCCAGCTTTCGCTTTTCCCGCGCCGAAATCACCCCCTGGCCCAGCAACAGCGATGTGCAGCGCCCCGCCGGTTTTGCCGTCGGTCAACCCGCTACCACCGGGGTGCTGCGCGATGCCGGTGCCGCCGGGCTGTTGGCCTGGCGCAGGGCTGGCCACCCAAAGGCCCGTCTGGCACATCAGGCGATCACCGCCAACCATCGCGCCAATACGCTGGACGCCCGCCTGACCATGGCCCCTGGGGCAAAATTGCGGTTTGGCACGCTGCGTCTGGCCACCCCCAGCGCCGTGCGCACCGAGGCAGTCCAGCGCATCGCGGGCCTGCCAACCGGCGCGGTCTACCACCCGGATCTTGTGGCCAAATCCGCCACCCGCCTGCGCCGTACCGGTGCCTTTTCCTCGGTCACCCTGCGCCCCAAAGACCAGCCTAACCCGGACGGAACGCTTGATTATATCGCCACGGTCGAGGACATGCCGCCGCGGCGGCTGACCTTTGGGGCCCAGCTCAGCTCCTCTGACGGGATCGAGATCACCACCAGCTGGATGCACCGCAATCTGTTTGGCGGCGCGGAAAAACTGCGCTTTGAGACCCGGCTCAGCGGGCTGGGGGGCAGCAATGACATTGACGGACGCATTGCCCTGCGACTGGACCAACCGGCTACGCTGGGGCCGGATGACAATCTGTTTTACCTCATTGAGGCCGAACGGCTGGACGAAGAACATTATACCGCCACCCAAGCCCGGGGCGGTATTGGTCTGCGCCGGGTCTATTCCGATCAGCTGTTTGCCGAAGCGGGCTTTGGCTTTAACACCATCCTGGCCGAGGATGCCTTTGGCAAACGGCGCTTTAAATATGTCGCCGGTTTTTTGCGGGCGGAATATGACCGGCGCAACAGCCGGGTAGATGCCACCAGCGGCTATTTCATCAATGCCCGCCTCACCCCTTTTCTGGGTATAGACGGCACCGACGATGGCCTGCAGGTCAAGCTCGATGGGCGGATCTACCACGGGCTGGGCGGCAGTGATCGTCTGGTTCTTGCCGGGCGCGCCCAGCTGGGATCGGTGATTGGCCCCTCGCTGGGCAATACCTCCCCGACATTGCTGTTTTTCTCCGGCGGTGCCGGCTCTGTGCGCGGCCATGAATACCAGTCTCTGGGCGTGCCTGTGGGCGCCAATTCCGCCGGGGGCCGTGGCTATCTGGCGCTTTCGGGCGAATTGCGCGGCAAGATCACCGACAAGCTCTCGCTGGTTGGCTTTTTTGACATTGGCTATGTGGACAGCGATGCCTTTGTCTCCAGCACCTCGCAAAGCCATTCCGGCGCCGGGTTTGGCCTGCGCTATGATGTGGCCGGGATCGGGCCGCTGCGGGTGGATTTTGCCTATCCGGTGGATGGCGGCACCGAGGATGGATTGCAGTTCTACATCGGTATAGGGCAGGCTTTTTGATGCGCGTTTCGGTTCTGTTTCCCGCCGCTCTGCTGGCCAGCTCAGCGCTGCCGCTCGCCCTGGCCTTGCCTCTGGCTGCGCAGGACACCACGCCCGAAACCCCGCCTGCGCCTGAGCCCAGCTATCTCGAAAGCTTCCTCGAAGAAAACCTGTCCGCAGACAACCAATACATCACCGTAACCGGGCTGAACGGCGCCTTTTCCTCGCAGGCGGTGATCGACGAAATCACCGTCGCCGATACCGAGGGCCTCTGGCTGCGGCTGCGCGGCGCCGAGCTGGACTGGAACCGCCTGGCCCTGCTGCGTGGCAATTTGTCGATCAATCACCTGAAGGCCGCCGAAATTGCCGTGCTGCGGCAACCAAAGCCGCTGCCGCCGGATCCCAGCCTGCCCAGCCCCGAGGCCACGCCCTTTCAATTGCCGGACCTGCCGGTCGCGATTGAGCTGGGAGAGATCAGCGTCGCCCGCATCCTGCTGGATGAGACCCTGTTTGGCTTTGCTGCCAGCCTCAACCTGCAGGGCGGGCTGAAACTGGCCGAGGGCAGTCTGACAACCCAGCTCGAGGTGAATCGGCTCGACAAACCCGGCGACCGGCTGAGCCTTGAGGCCGGATATGCCAAGGACAGCCGCCAGATCACCCTTGATCTGGCGCTCCAAGAAGCCTCGGGCGGCTTGATCTCTACCGCCTTGGCGCTGCCTGCGGCCCCCAGCCTGCAGCTCGATATAAAAGGCAGCGGCCCGGTCGAAGATTTCACCGCCCAGATTGCCCTGTCCTCCAACGGCAGCAACAGACTGGCAGGCCAGATTGAACTGACGGCTCTGGCCGCGCCACCCGAAGCCGGGACAGGTGCCACCGGAACTCCCGACGATGGCGCCACCACCGCAGCGGCTGGCATTGGCTTCACCGCCGATCTTGGCGGCGATATCGATGCCTTGCTGCTGCCGGACTATCGCCCCTTCTTTGGTCCGGACCTGAAACTGGCTCTGCGGGGCAGCAGCACCTCCACAGCCGGGCTGGTGCTGGACAGTTTTGCCCTGCGCAGCCAGGCCCTGCGGCTCAGCGGGGCACTGGCCATGACCCCCGCGGGACAGCTGGACACCGCTAATATCCGCGCTGCAATCACCCCGCCCCCAGGGCAGGCTGCGGTGCTCCTGCCCTTGCCCGGCGCCGATACCACCCTGGCTGGCACAGAAATTCTGGCGCAAAAAACCAGCGACGGCCCCTGGTCCCTGAGCGCCGAGTTGACCCAGCTCAGCCATCCTGAGGCGCTGATCGAAACCGCGCTGATTACGGCTCAGGGACGGCTGTCACTGGATGACAGCGGCGCGCAGCAGCTCGACGGGGATGTCACCGCAGAGTTGCAGGGGCTGAAACTGCGCGATCCAGCCCTGGCCACCGCAGTGGGGCGCGAGGTTTCTCTGTCCAGCCATCTGACCACCCAGGGCGCGGCGGCATTTTCGCTGCATGAGCTGCTGCTGCAGGGGCAGGACTATCAGGCCAGCGGAGACCTGGGCTTTGCGGGGCTAGAAAGCGGCCTGCAGGTCACTGGTGATCTGCGCCTCGGTGCCGGCAATCTGCTGCGGTTTTCTGCTCTGGCCGGCCAGCCCCTGTCGGGCGCCGTGCAAGGCCAGATCCAAGGCGCGCTCACGCCGCTTTCCGGCGCCTTTGAGGCCGATATGGCGCTACAGGGCCAGGGCGTTTCTGCCGGGATTGACGTTCTTGATCAGCTGACAGAGGGCACTCTGGCGCTGACCTTCAAGGGCGGGCGCGATGCCGCCGGGCTGGAGATCAAACAGTTCACACTGCTGAGCGGACAAATCTCAGCCGAGGCCAGCGGCACCCTGGACAGTCGCGCCGGCAGCCTGCATCTGCAAGCGGGCCTCAAGGATCTCAATCCACTGGTGCCGCAGGTCTCTGGGGCGCTGACCCTAGAGGGCGACCTGACCCGAAGCGGCGACAGCCTGTCGGGGCAGCTCCAGCTCAAGGGGCCACATGCCTCCTTTGCGCAGCTCCAGGGCCGTGCCCAGCTGGACGGCGCGGCAGATGTCACCTTTGAGGCCTCACTGGAAGAAATGCAGCGCTTTGTTCCCGAACTGCCGGGCAGGCTCAGCGCGACAGGAGAGGCGCGACGTCGTGATGGCCGCTGGCAGATCACCAGTGACGCCAAGGCGCCTTCGGGGGCTGAGGCGCGCCTTGCCGGCAGCTTTGACGAAAGCAGCGGGCTGGCCGACATCACCGCCAAGGGTCAGGCCCGGCTGGAAGGCGCCAACCCCTTTATCACCCCCAATCTGCTGAGCGGCACCGCCGCCTTTGATCTGGCACTAAAAGGCGCGCCTACGCTCGCGGCCCTGAGCGGCAGCATCACCACCCGTGGCGCCGCACTGGCGCTGCCTGCTGCGGCCCAGCGGCTCGACGATATCAACGCAACGGTCACGCTGCAGAACGCTGGCGCGCAGTTGCAGGTTTCGGCACGCCCCCGGGATGGCGGCAGCCTGCGCCTGACCGGCCCCATAGCTCTGACACCCCCGTTTGATGCTGCGCTCAAGATTGGCATATCGGATGTCACGCTGACCGATCATCTAAGCTATGAAACCCTGCTGAACGGCGCCCTGTCTTTTGCCGGTCCGCTGGCGGGCAACAGCCGTTTGAGCGGTCGGATTGATATTGGCGAAAGCAATATCAACCTCAACACCGCCGGGGGGGCAATCTCGGCGGCGCCCATCCCGCCAATCCGTCACATCGGCGAATCGCGCCCGGTTCGGCAGACCCGCGCCCGCGCTGATCTGATCCAAACCACCGCAAGCACCGGATCCAGCAGCAACATCGCCCTGGATCTGTTGATTGACGCGCCAAACCGCATCTTTGCCCGGGGCCGTGGGCTCAATGCCGAACTGGGCGGCCGCATCCAGCTGCGCGGCAGCACCGCCGCCCTGGCCCCTGCCGGGCAGATCAGCCTGAAACGTGGCACCTTTGACATCCTTGGGCGGCGTCTGGAACTGGACGAAGGCCGCATTACCCTGCTGGGGGATCTGAAACCACATCTGGAGTTCCGCTCCTCTGCCAGCACCGCCACTGGCAGTGCAACGCTGGAAATCGAAGGCCCCCTGGATGCGCCGCAAATCAAGGTCACCTCCGATCCACCGCGCCCCAGCGAAGAGGCCCTGGCGCTGCTGTTGTTTGGCGACAACATTGATGATCTGTCCCCCCTGGCGCTGGCGCGCCTGGCCAAATCTGCGCTGGATCTCAGCGGACGTGGACTGGGCAACCAAAGCCGCCTGCGGGACGCAACCGGCGCTGACAACGTCGAGGTCGGGCTCGACAATATTGGCTCGGGACTGTTGGGGCTGGGCGGCTATATCGGCGAGAAAGCCTATACCGATTTCAACGTCAACACCGAGGGCGACAGCGAGCTGAGCATCAACATCGACCTCACAGATTCCGTCACCGTGACCGGCTCTGTCGACAGCGAAGGCGAAAGCGGTTTTGGCCTGTTCTTCAAGCGGGATTACTGATTTTCTGGCCCCCGCATACCCCACGCCATCAGCGCTCCGCCCAGGCGGCGCAATTTCGACACATGTCTTCGTTAGGTCTGCACCTGCTTTTCCAAACCGGAGCAGCCGCTTAACCTGGCCCTAAAGCCCCGACAGCTGGACAGATTGCATGAGTGAACACCCGCCGCAGCCCGCCTTCGCTGCCCGTATCACAAAACGCCTCAACTCTGCGCTGCATCGCGCCCGGTTTTTGGCCTCTCAGCGCCATGTGCATGGGCCAAAACAGCGGATCGCCGCCGCCCATGAGATGGTTCTGGTCGCGCTGGTGCGCGATGGCGTCACTCCCGCCCCTCATCCCCATGCCTCAACCGGGCTACGGCTGGCGCCCCCCGCCTATAGCGCCTATGTAGCCACGCACTCAGGCAGGTCTCACAATGACAGAGGGGCCGCATAATGACGGTGTCCGCCCCGAACAGCGCGCCTCTCATCAGCGCCGTGGTGATAGGCCGCAACGAAGGCGCGCGTCTGCTCGCCTGCCTTGCCTCGCTGCAACCGCAGATACACCGGCTGATCTACGTCGACAGCGGCTCTAGCGATAGTTCGATCAAAGCGGCGCAGGCGCTGGGGGTCGAGGTGGTGGCGCTGGATATGTCGCTGCCCTTCACTGCCGCCCGTGCCCGCAATGCGGGGCTGGACAGGTTGCAGGGCGAACAGGGGTTTGTGCAGCTGGTTGATGGCGATTGCGAGGTGGACGCCAACTGGATCCCCCAGGCCGCGGCGTTTTTGCAGCAGCACCCAGAGGTGGCCGTGGTCTGTGGCCGCCGCCGCGAGCGCTTTGCAGAGGCGTCGATCTACAACCAACTGTGCGATGCGGAATGGAACACGCCCATAGGTGAGGCCAAGGCCTGCGGCGGCGATGCGCTGATGCGGCTGAAGGCCCTGCGCGCAGTGGGCGGATATCGCGCCGATCTGATCGCAGGGGAAGAGCCCGAAATGTGCCTGCGCCTGCGCCGCGAGGGCTGGAAGATCTGGCGCATTGATGCGGAAATGACCCTGCATGATGCGCAGATGACCCGGTTTGGCCAATGGTGGAAGCGCAGCCGCCGGGCCGGCTATGCCTTTGCCCAGGGGGCCGCGTTGCATGGGGCCTCACCGGAGCGACACTGGGTCACCGAAACCCGCCGCGCCCTGCTCTGGGGTGGGGGGCTGCCGCTGGCTCTTCTCTTGGGCACTGTGGCGATCTCCCCTTGGGCCCTCGTGGCTGCAGGACTATATCCGCTGCAGCTGCTGCGTCTGAGCCCGCGCATGGGACTGCGGCCTGCCTGGTTTTCGCTGCTGGGGAAATTTGCCGAATGCGCTGGCGTGGCAGAATACTCCTGGGACCGCGTGCGGGGAAAAAACCGCAAAATATTGGAGTATAAATAGGCTCGCACCGCCCTTCCCCTTGCCGCATTTGCCACTGAACACAGAGCACAAAACAATGCGCTGCAGCGCTGGCGCGTCAGAGCCAGCGCCGGGCCCAAGGCTGCCAAGAGGGGGCAAAGCCCCATCTGCAGGCGCGGCCCCCCCCTTGCCGGGTCCCAGCCCGGTTCTGTTTATGCGAATAGAGGAGACTACAGTTTGGGCCGGTTGCGCAGGGCCTGCCAGATCTGACCGGGCAGAATGGCAAAACACTTGGCATAGCGTGGCACCATCCGGCCTGGGCTGCTCAAGGCGCGCCACAGCCATTCCATGGCAATCTTGCGCACCCAAAGCGGCGCCCGTGTCTGATGACCACCCAGAAAATCCAGCCCCGCCCCAATCGAGGCAAAGCCAACCAGCGGCGCCGCGCTGCGGCCGCGATGGGCCAGGCGTTCCTGCTTGGGCGCGCCCAGGGCCAGAAAACACAGGCGAATGCCCTTGCTGTTCAGGTTTTCGAGTATTTTACCGGCTTCATCGCTCTGTGGGTCAAAAACCCCCGAGGGCGCATGGCACCAGGCCAGATCCAGCCCCGGCACCTCTGCCTCCAGATGTGCCTTGGCATCGCGCAGTGCCACCTCGGTACTGCCAACCAAGGCCACCGGCACCCCGGCTGCAGCGGCCAGACGGCAAAGCGGCAGAACCAGATCAGACCCCGGCATCAGTTCAACCGGGCGTTTGGCCAACTGCGAAAGCCAGACAATGGGCCGCCCGTCTGCCACCACCAAATCCTGTCCGGCGTAGGCCTGCAGAAACTCTGGCGAGTCAGCCAGTTTAACCAGATGATCCAGGTTCACGGTTGCCAGGGCAAAGCCTTCGCCCGCCGAAAAGCGCCGCAAAACTTCGCTCTCCAAGGCGGCCCGGGTGGGCAAATTCACTGTGATACGCTGGCCTTGAAACTCAAAAAACACCAATTCACTCCCACGCTGACCCCAAAACCGAGATCCGCCAATTTCCAAGCAGCGCTGCGCAAATACCCCGCAAAAGACCGTGGCTCAAGCCACTCTAACATAACCGGCTGAATATAGCCGTTTGCGCCCCTCATTTATCCCTTTGACTATAATATGCGCGGAATTTCCCGCGACACCGCGCCAAGGCCGTTGTAATCTGGTGGGGTATGACTTGCGGCAAAGCGGCGCAAAAAGAGCGCAGTCTTGCTCACCGGTCCAGCTCACTCGTCCAGGTCATCAGGTCAGGTCATCAGGTCAGGCCCCTAAATGGGTAACAATTCTGACCACACTCTCGTCACGCCGCCCCCCTGCGGTCACCAAATGCCCATCGCCCTGCCGCAATTGGAGACTAGATCCTTCTCATGCCTAATGCACTTGCCTCATTGATGCTGCTGCTCTGGCCTGTGGTCAGCCTGGTGCTGTTCCGGCGCTTGCCGCTGGAACGGGCCATTTTGTGGTGCATTCTGGCGGGCTACCTGCTGCTGCCCCCGGTGGCCGAGTTCGACCTGCCGCTGGTGCCGGATATGGATAAGTTCACCATTCCCTCGATCATGGCTTTTGTCCTGTGCATCGGGGTTATGGGCAAAAAAGTACCGCTCCTGCCCCGCCATCCTTTGGCCAAGCTGCTGACCCTGTTGTTTACATTTGCGGTAATTCCCACGGTGATGACCAATGGCGATCCGGTGATCTTTGAAGTGCTGGCAGATGCCGACCCCATTGTCTTTATCACCGATATGCTGCCAGGGCTCAGATGGCGGGATCTTGGATCGGTGATGATCAACCAGGTGATCATCCTGATGCCCTTCTTGCTGGCGCGGCGCTATTTGTCCTCGCCAGAAGGACAAAAAGAGCTGTTGCTCGCCCTTTGCATCGCCGGACTGGCCTATTCGATCCCGTCGCTAATTGAAATCCGTCTCAGCCCGCAGATCAATATTATGGTCTATGGCTTCTTTCAGCATGATTTTGCGCAAACCATGCGCCAGGGCGGCTTTCGCCCTATCGTCTTTATGCCCCATTCCCTGTGGCTGGCCCTGTTCATGTTTTCGGCAGTGCTGGCCGCGGTGTCCCTGGCCCACGCTGCGAAGGGGCGGGACCGCCTGCGGCTCGCCATCGCTGCGGCCTATTTGTTCTTCGTGTTGTATCTGTGCAAAAGCTTTGCCTCGCTGGCCTATGGGCTCAGCTTTGTGCCGCTGGTGGCGCTGGCCTCGCCGCGCTGGCAAATCCGTGTCGCCATCACTTTGGCGGCCCTGGCCATCACCTACCCCATGCTGCGCAACCTCGGGCTCATTCCCACCGAGGCCATCCTGGCCCAGGCCCAGGCCATCAGCCCCGAGCGGGCGCAATCACTGGGCTATCGCTTTGATAATGAGGCAATGTTGCTGCAGCGCGCCGCTGAAAAGCCCTGGTTCGGCTGGGGCGGCTGGGGCCGCAATCTGGTGCGCGAGCTGGAAACCGGCGCTATTGTCTCGATCCCGGACGGCCATTGGATCCTGCTCTTTGGCACATTGGGCTGGCTGGGCTATCTGGCCGAGATGGGATTGCTCTCGCTTTCCATACTGTTGCTCGGGATCGAGATCCACCGCCGCCGCCGCCAGCAGATCTCCCCCTATGCCACGCCCATCGCGCTGATCCTTGCCGCCACCATGGTGGATATGATGCTGAATGATACCCTGGTGCCGATGACCTGGCTCTGTGCCGGATCGGTTCTGGGCTATGCCGAACGGCTGCGCTACCCGGGGCTGTTTGAAAAACCCCGTGCCCTGTTTGCAGGCAGGCAGGTCTTGATGCCGCAACCCCTTCCCCCCGGAGCACGCAAGCATATATAATGCCTTATTGTTTTCGCTTTAAGACCCATTTTCAACACCAAGCTTTCACAGCTTTGCCGCAGTGATGCACCAATTTCGCCTTGGGTAACAAGGAATCGTAACCGCAGGCAGATCAGCAGGCCCCAGCCGCCGAACTGCCCACCGCGTGCGCCCGGACCGACCCATCAGATATTTGCCTCTCCTGGGGCACCGGACTCTGCCCATTGGCATGGCAGGGATTGCAGGCAGGAGAGGCATCCCAAGTTTGCCAAATGTAGAGGTCAAAGTTTGTCGTGGTAAAGACAGCAGATCATAGCTCAGGCGCGCCGCAATACAGCGGCGATATCGCCATTGTCGGCATGTCGGTCAATGTTCCCGGCGCCGAGGGCGTGCAGACCTATTGGAACAACCTGCGTGATGGCATTGAATCCATTGTGCCGCTGGACCGCGATGCCCTGCTCGAGGCGGGTGTGTCCGCCGCGACCCTGGCCGATCCAAACTATGTGCCCCATGCCGCCCTGCTGGAGGGCTTTGCCGATTTTGATGCCGAATTCTTTGGCTTCAGCCCCAAAGAGGCGGCCATTCTCGACCCGCAACACCGCAAGTTTCTTGAGGTCGCCTGGGGCGCCATGGAAAACGCCGCCCATCCGCCCGAAAGCCTGTCGGAGCCCATCGGCGTCTATGGCGGCTGTGGCATGGGCAGCTATTTCTATTTCAACATCTGCTCCAACCCTGGTCTGGTGGATGACGTGGGCATGTTCCTGCTGCGCCATACCGGCAACGACAAGGACTTTCTCACCACCCGCGTCAGCCATATCTTTGATCTCAAAGGGCCTTCGGTCAATGTCCAGACCGCCTGCTCCACCTCGCTGGTGGCGGTGCATTACGCCTGCAAGGCTCTGCGGAGCGGCGAATGTGGCATGGCGCTGGCCGGGGGTGTCACCATAGATATGCCCCAGGGGCGCGGCTACCTTTATAAAGAGAACGAAATCCTGTCGCCCGATGGCCATTGCCATGCCTTTGACCACCGCGCCCAGGGCACCGTCTTTGGGTCTGGTGCGGGCGCCGTTGCCCTGCGTCGGCTTGAGGATGCCCAGGCCGACGGCGATCATATATGGGCAGTGATCAAGGCCAGCGCCATCAACAACGACGGCGCCGACAAGGCCGGCTATCTGGCACCCTCGGTTGAGGGCCAGGCCAGCGCCATCCGCCAGGCGTTGGACGCAGCGGATATTTCAGCCGAGACAATTGATTACGTGGAATGCCACGGCACCGGCACCTATCTGGGCGATCCGATCGAGGTCTCGGCCCTGACCGAGGCCTTTCGTGACAGCACCGAGGCCGAAGGCTACTGCCGCATTGGCTCGGTCAAAACCAATATCGGTCACTTGGACACCGCCGCCGGCATCGCCGGGCTGGTGAAAACCGCGCTGGGATTGAAGCATCAGCAGATCCCCCCCTCGCTGGGCTATGAGGCGCCTAATCCGGCAATTGATTTTGACAGCTCCCCCTTCAAGGTCAATGACCGCCTGACGCCCTGGACCTCGCACAGCGGGCCGCGCCGTGCCGGGATCAACGCGCTTGGCGTTGGGGGCACAAATGCCCATGCCATTCTGGAAGAAGCTCCTGCACGCGCGCCCTCCGAGGAAAGCGATTTCCCCTTCCATGTGCTCTGTCTTTCGGGGCAGTCCAAGGCGGCGCTCAACGCCAATGCCGCTGCCCTGGCCGATTATCTGGAGGCCAACCCGGAGCTCGATCTGGCCGATGTGGCCTATACCCTGAAACAGGGACGACGGGGGTTTGGCAAACGCCGGGTGCTGGTGGCGGAAACCGCGACCCAAGCCGCCGCACTGCTGCGGGCGGGCGATCCGCGTCAGGTTTTTGACCATGATCAACTGGGGGACGCCCCCGAGGTGGTGTTTTCCTTCCCTGGCGGTGGGGCGCAATATGCTGGCATGGCGCGGGATCTCTACGAGACCGAGCCGGTCTTTGCCGATTGGATGGACCGGGGTCTGGATCATCTGCAGCCCCAGCTCGACCACGACATTCGCGCCCTGTGGCTGCCGAACCCCAGCGATGAAGGCGCTGCCAATGCCCAGCTGCAACGGCCCTCGGCGCAATTGCCGCTGATTATGATCATTGAATATGCGCTGGCCCAGCTCTGGATCAGCTGGGGCATTCGCCCGGCTGCCATGGTGGGCCATTCCATGGGGGAAAACACCGCCGCCTGTCTCGCCGGGGTGATCTCCTTTGAGGACTGCATTGATCTGGTGCTGCTGCGCGGACGGCTGTTTGACCAGGTGCCTGCGGGCGGCATGTTGTCGATTGCCCTACCGCTGGCCGAGGTAGAGGCGCTGATCGGCGATGATCTCGATATTGCCAGCGTCAATGCGCCCAACCTCACCGCCGTCTCCGGGCCGCAACAGGCGCTGGACGCCCTGGCTACACAGCTCGCTGCGCGTGAGGTGGATTTCCAACGCATCCAGATTGATATCGCGGCGCATTCACGGATGCTCGACGGTATCCTGGCAGAATATCGCGCCTTCCTCGCCGGGTTGTCCCTGGCGGCGCCACAGATCCCGGTGATATCCAACCGGACCGGTCAGCCGCTGACGGCTGAACAGGCCATGGACCCCGATTACTGGGTTGGCCAGCTGCGCAATACGGTGCGGTTTGCCGATTGTATCGCCACCCTTGCTGCCACACCCGGGCGGGTGTTCCTGGAGGTCGGCCCCGGCAAGGCGCTGAGCGCGCTGGCCCAGATGTCGCCCACTGTGCAGCCCGGACAGGTGCTCAGCGCCCTGCGCCACCCAGAGCAGGAGATCATGGATGACGCCTATTTCTTTGGCGTCATTGGTCGGCTCTGGGCCTGCGGGGTTGAGGCCGACTGGGATCAGATCTGGGGCGAGGCCAAGCGCCATCGCCTGCCGTTGCCCACCTACCAGTTCCAAAGAAGCCGCTATTTCATCGCGCCGGGCACGCAACAGCAGCAGGAAGACGCATCGCCGCCCCGGCGCCATGACGCGATCAGCGACTGGGGCTACCGCCCCGCCTGGCGTCCCCGGCTGGCCGATTGCGCCTTGGATGTGGACACAGACCTGGGCGAAACACCGCAGACCTGGCTGATCTTTGCCGATGACTGCGGGGTGGCCACTGCGACAGCCACCCGACTGCGCGCTGCGGGGCATCGCGTCAGCCTGGTGCGCCCCGGCGACACCTATGCACGGCTTGCCCCCGACGACTATATCCTGCCCCCCGAACAGGGCAGGTTCGGTTATGGCGCTCTGCTTGCCGATCTGGCAGAGGCCGATGCCCTGCCCCATCGCATCGCCCATTTCTGGCTGGTCACCGGCGAGGACGAACAGGTTCGCCCCGGCTCCTCCGTCTTTGACCGCAACCTCGAAATGGGGTTTGCCTCTGTCACTGCCCTGGCACAAGAGCTGGGCGGCCTGGACCTGGATCACCCCGCCCATCTGAGCGTCTTTACCACGGGCGCGGCGCAGCTCGGTGCTGAGCCCCTGCCCTACCCGGAAAAGTCGATGATTGCCGGCCCCGCCGGGGTCATCGCACGGGAATTCCCCGGGATCACCTGCGCGACGGTAGATATCGAACTGCCCGCCCAGCCCGGACTTATCGCCACTTTGCGCGGTGCCCTTCCCGCAGATCTGACCCCGCGCCTGCTGCAAGAGCTGATGGCCGACCCCGCCAATACCGTAAGCATCTGGCGCGGCGACAAACGGTTTGAAAAAAGCTGGCGCAGCCAGCCCCTTCCCGAGGTCCCAGCCGCGCCACCAGCGGATCTGGCCGGGTTCAAACCGGGTGGCAGCTATCTGATCACCGGCGGTTTTGGCGGCATCGGCCTGGCCACGGCGGCGCATCTCATGCGTCACTATGATGCCAAGGTGGCGCTGGTTTCGCGTCAGGGCCTGCCGCCGCGCGCCGACTGGCCGCGCTATCTGGCCAGCCACAGCCCCGCCAATCGCATCGCCCAACGCATCCGCGCCGTGCAACAGCTGGAAGACATCGGCTCAGGCGCCGTGCTGCCCTTGGCCGCAGACATCTGCAACAGCGCCGAAATGGGCAGCGCCCTACGCAAAATCGAGACCGAATTTGGCCACCTCAACGGGGTGATCCATGGCGCTGGCGTCATCGACGATGGGCCGATCCTGGTCAAATCAGAGGCGCAGATCGCCCGGGTTCTGGCCCCCAAGGTCACCGGCCTGCGGGTGCTCGACGATCTGTTCCCCGACGGCAGCCTTGACCTGATGCTGCTGTTTTCCTCCTCCTCGACGGTCACCCGGCCCGCCGGGCAAATCGACTATGTCGCCGCCAATGAATATCTCAACGCCTATGCCGCCCATCGCCAGGGCGATCAGACCCGGGTTGTCGCCATTGACTGGGGTGTCTGGGCCGATACCGGCATGGCCGCCGAAGCCATGGCCGCGCGTCAGGGCGGCACCGCCCCATCTGAGCGCCAAAGCTGCGCCCAGCCCCTGCTGGACGAGATCGGATTCGACGCCTTTGGCAATCCGATCTTTGCCAGCCGGCTGGACGCAAACCAGTCCTGGATGTTGAATGAGCACCGCACCAAAGGCGGCACCGCGCTGGTACCCGGCACCGGCTATATCGAATGGATTGCCGAGGCGCTGGCGGCACAGGACCTGCAAGCGCCGTTTGAGATCAGGGACCTCACCTTTTTGCGGCCCCTGGTGGTCGCGGAACCGACCCCGCGCGCGGTGGTTTTGCGGCTGCAGGCGCAGGATACGGGCTATGATTTTGCCACCCACAGCGCCCTTTCTGCGGGGGGCTATGCGCTCAACGCCGAGGCCAAAATCACCCTACTGCCCGACTGCAAACACCCCGACAGCAAGCAGCCGCCATCGCTGGATCTCGCCGCCATCCAGGCCCGCTGCCCGCAGGTGGCGCACGCCACGGCCGACAAGCCGCTGCATTCCCCGCAAGAGGCACATCTGGATTTTGGTCCCCGCTGGCAGGTGCTGCAACAGACCGCCTTTGGCCCCGCTGAAGCCCCGACAGAAGGCCTGGCCCATCTGCGCCTGCCCCCGGCAGCGCAGGATGATAACTGCCTGCTGCACCCCGGTCTGATGGATCTGGCCACCGGCTGGGCCATCTCCCTGGCGCCGGGCTATGAGGGCCGCAATCTTTGGGTGCCGCTGGGCTATCGCAGCATCCTGGTGCGGGCGCCTTTGACCACAGAGATTTGCAGCCATATGCGCCTGCGTTCTGGCGCCACCAGCGACAGCGCAGCTTTTGATGTTACCCTCACCGACACTGAGGGTCGGGTGCTGGTTGAGATTACAGATTTCCAGATGACCCGGCTTGCCGGAGGCTTTGAAGCCACGCCGCCCCAAACCAATGCCGACCACAGCGCCGAGGCCCTGGGCCTTGTGGCCAGTGCCGCGCCGCAGCCTCTGTCGGAAGACGAACGCCGGTTGCAGCTGAACCTGTCCAATGGCATCCGCGCGGCCGAGGGCCCAGAGGCGATGGTGCGCGCGCTCGCGACAAACCGCACGCAAATTGTGGTCTCTTCGCTGGATCTGCCGTCATTGATTGAACAGACAGCGCAAAGCCGTGCAGAGGCCGTGGCCGATGAGAGCCAGAGCTTTGAGCGCCCCCAGCTGGATACAGACTATGTGGCGCCCTCCACCCCGGTGCAAGAGCACCTGGCAGCCCTGTTCCAAAGCCTGCTCGGGGTCACCCAGGTTGGGGTGGCGGACAGCTTCTTTGATCTGGGTGGCCATTCGCTGATCGCGGTGCGGCTCTTTGCGCAGATCAAACGCCACTATGATGTGGACCTGCCGCTGTCGACCCTGTTTGAGGCCCCCAGCGTTGCCGCCCTGGCTGATCTGTTGATCCAACGCGGCGCAGGTGCTGCACAGGGCGATGCCACGGCTCAGTCCGGCCAGGAGACCGCCCAAAATGCAGCGGTGCCCCATTCCCATCTGGTGATGCTGCACCCCGGGTCCGGCACTGATGCCGCGCCGTTCTTTGTGGTGGCCGGGATGTTTGGCAATGTGTTGAACCTGCGCCATCTGGCGCTGGAACTGGGCGGCGAGCGCCCGGTTTACGGCCTCCAGGCCCGTGGATTGATCGGCGAGGAGGCCCCGCATACCAGCATTGCTGCAGCGGCCACCGATTACCTGGCCGAGATCAGGCAGATCCAACCTCAGGGGCCTTATCTGCTGGGCGGCTTTTCGGGTGGTGGCATCACCGCCTATGAAATGGCCCAGCAATTGCAGGCAGCCGGCGAAGAAACGGCGGCGCTGGTGTTGCTCGACACGCCGCTGCCGGTACGCCCCAGCCTGAAACCTGTCGACAAGGCGCTGATCAAATTGCAGGAGCTACGCCGCAAAGGCGCGGGCTATTTGCTGGAATGGGCCAAAAACCGCATCCTGTGGGAGCTGAGCAAACGCCGCCAGGCCCCGGCAGAAACCGGTCAAGCGCCCGCTTTCAACAACCGCAAGATCGAGCTGGCTTTCCGGCACTCGGTCGAAAACTACGCGCTGCAGCCCTGGAACGGCCCGCTCACACTGCTGCGCCCGCCACTGGACCGCCATTGGCAGGTCTCGGGCGGCAATTGGGTCAGCTGCGAGCGGGAATATGTCTTTGCCGACAATGACTGGACCCGCTGGGTGCCCAGACTGGAAGTGATCGAAGTGCCCGGGGACCATGACAGCATGGTGCTGGTGCCCAACGTGAGCACCCTGGCCGCGGCGCTGAAGCCCCGGCTGGCCAGTGATCCACAGGCACCACAGCCAACCCCCAAGGACGCCGATCTACAGGCGCCCTATTCGCGAGCCGCGGAATGACCCAGATGAGCACAGGCAGCATTCTCACCATTATCCTGAACTACCGCACCCCGGAGATGACCCTCCGGGCTGCCGAGGCTGCCCTGGTGGAGATGGCGGATCTTTCGGGTGGGGTTCTGGTGATCGACAATGGCTCGGGGGATGGCTCCTGGGAGGCGCTGCAGGCCGGGGCGGCGCAACGTGGCTGGCAGGCCAGTGACAAGATCAGACTGCTGCAATCCCCGGTCAATGGTGGCTTTGGTGCCGGCATGAACATCGGCTTTGCCGCTGGCCTGTCGGATGGCACCGCACCCGATTATTATTACCTGCTGAATTCGGATGCCTTTGTGCAGGGGCAGACCATGCGCACCCTGCGTGATTTTCTGGCCGATCACCCCGGTGCCGGGCTGGCGGGCTCTTTTGTGCATGGCACCGATGGCACACCCCATCGCACCGCCTTTCGCTTTCCCTCGATCGCGGGTGAGTTCGAAATGGCCGCACGCACCGGTGTCTTTACCCGGCTGCTGCACCCCTGGGTGGTGGCGATGGAGATGCCGCGGACACAAACCCAGGTGGATTGGACCGCTGGTGCCAGCCTGATGATCCGCCGCCAGGTGATCGAAGATATCGGCGGTTTTGACGAGACGTTTTTCCTCTACTTCGAAGAGACCGACCTGTGTCGTCGCGCCGCCCAGGCGGGCTGGCGGACCCATTATGTGCCGGACAGTCAGGTTGCCCATCTGGGCTCTGCCTCGACCGGCATGAAAGACTGGGACCGCACCCCTGCCTATTGGTTCCAGTCGCGCAGCCATTATTTTGCCAAATCCCATGGCCGCGCCTATGCCGCCCTTGCCACCCTGGCCCGCATTGCTGGCACCGGTCTTTATGCACTGCGCCGTCTGGTGCAGGGCAAGCCGCAGGCCGATCCCAATCATTTCCTGAAAGATCTTATCTCACATTCCCTTGCGCCTGTGTCGCACAAGCCCTCACCCCCATGTGAAACGCGCCTTCACTCCCCGGTTTCGGAGGATCCAAAATGAGCCAATTTTCCTGTGTCGTCATCGGCAATGAATCCCTATTGATCGGCTGCGCCGAAGCCGTTCTGGCCCGTGGCCACCAGATTCAGGCGGTGGTTTCGACCGACAGCGACATCCGCGCCTGGGCCGAGGGCAAGGCGCTGCCCGTGCTCACGGACCCAACTGAAGTCACTGACGCGTATGATTGGCTGCTCTCGATTGCCAACCTGCGGGTGATCCCAGATCCGGTGCTGGCATTGGCGCGCAAAGGCGCGGTGAATTTCCATGATGGCCCGCTGCCGCGCTATGCTGGTCTGAACACACCCAACTGGGCGATTATGGCTGGCGAAGCGCAGCATGGCATTACCTGGCATGTGATGGAGGGCGGCATTGATGAGGGCGACATCCTCGCCCAGCGCCTGTTTGATATTGCCGAGGATGAGACCGCCTTTAGTCTCAACTCCAAATGCTACGCCGCTGCCATGGACAGCTTTGGCGAGGTGCTGGAGCAGCTGAGCACGGATGCGCTGCATCGCCAGCCGCAGGATCTGTCCCAGCGCAGCTATTTTGCCCGGGATCACCGTCCGGCCGCTGGGGGAATTCTGGATTTTTCCCAGACCAGTCAAAACCTGAGCCGCCTTGTGCGCGGGCTGGATTATGGCGCCTATTGGAACCCACTTGGCTGCGCCAAACTGCTGCTGTCTGATCAGGTTTTGCGCGTGGGTAAGGCCACCCCTACTGAGGGCAGCAGTCCGGCAGGCTCCCTGCTTAGCGTGACTGGCGCGGTTGTCAGCGTTGCCACCGCTGATGGTGCCATTGCGCTGGAAGATATCACCACACTTGACGGCGAAAGCCTCGATCTGCCGACCCTGTTTACAACCGGCCAACAGCTGCCGGCGCTGCATGATCAAGCGGCCAATGACGTCGCCACCACCCTGGGGCAGAGCCAAGGCAGCGAGGCTCATTGGCGCCGCGTTTTGGCCGCGATGCAACCCGTCACGGTGCCGCTGGCCGCTCGCCATGACAGGCCTGCAGGCACCACGCGCTATCCGCTGACCTTGCCGCAAGAAGCCGGTGTTGACCTCACCGAAACACAGATCCTTGCCGCAACCCTGGCCTGGGCGCTGCTGGGCACTGGCGCAGATCAGGCCGATATCGCCTTTGCCACACCGCTGGCGGCTCAGGGCGCGGCAGCACAGGTGGTTTCCAACTGGATTCCGCTGCAGGTGACACGCGATTCATCTGTTAACGGATTAGCGACTCAGATAGATATAGACGTAGCAAAGGCCCGCAGGTTTGGCGGTTTTGCCCTGGATCTGGTGGCCCGCGCCCCAGAGCTTTGCGCGCAAGACATGCCGGCAATCGGGTTCTCAGCGGAACGGGATGCTGCCCTGCCAGGCTGCATCGCCACCGTTTCGCTGGTTGAGAGCGCCTTGGCGCTACATGTAGATGACACCCGGCTCGATGCTCAGGCCACGGAGCTGCTCGCCGCGCGGCTTGAAAGCGCGCTGGGTGTCATCGCATCTCTCCTCTGCTCTGGCGGGGATTGCCCCCTGTCTGATCTGTCGATCCTGCCGGAAACAGAACGCCGAGTGCTGCTGGAAGACTGGAACCAGACCGCCTGCGATCTGCCTGCCGAAGAAACCATACAAGCGGCATTTGAGGCCCAGGTTGCCCGCACGCCAGAGGCCACAGCCCTGGTGTTTGAAGGCGAAAGCTACAGCTACGCGGGCCTCAACGCCCGGGCCAATGCCCTGGCCCGCCAGTTGCAGGAGATCGGCGTCAAACCCGGCGCCCATGTGGGGCTCTATATTAAACGCTCCGCCGATCTGATGGTCGGGGCGCTGGCGGTGCTCAAGACCGGCGCCGCCTATGTGCCGCTGGACCCGGCCTACCCCCGGGACCGGATCGCCCATTACCTGTCGGACAGTCAGGCCAGCGTTGTCGTCACGCAGGATGCTCTGCGCGCAGAGCTGCCCGCAACCCAGGCCAAAATCGTCACTGTAGATAGCCTGCCAGTGGATGGCCCGTCAGCATCAGAGGCTGTGACGACAAACGTCACCAGCGCCGCAACCGGCGCCGATCTCGCCTATCTCATCTACACTTCCGGCTCCACCGGCACCCCCAAGGGCGTCATGGTGCGCCAGGACAATGTGGCCAATTTCTTTGCCGCCATGGATGCGCGCATTCCTCACAAGGCGGGGGATGCCTGGCTGGCGGTGACCTCGCTGTCTTTTGACATCTCGGTGCTGGAGCTGTTCTGGACCCTGTCACGCGGTTTTAAGCTGGTGCTTTCCAGCGATGAAAGCCGCCTGGAGCTGTCCAATGGACCCATTGCGACTTCGGACCGGCGGATGGATTTCAACCTGTTTTACTGGGGCAATGACGATGGCCCAGGCCCGCGCAAATACCACCTGCTGCTGGAAGGCGCCAAGTTTGCCGATGCCAATGGCTTTAACGCGGTGTGGACACCTGAGCGCCACTTCCACGCCTTTGGTGGCCCCTACCCAAACCCTGCCGTGACCGGGGCAGCGGTGGCGGCGGTCACAAGCAATCTCAGCGTGCGCGCCGGGTCCTGTGTGGCGCCACTGCACCATCCCGCCCGTGTGGCCGAGGAATGGTCGGTGATCGACAACCTGACCAATGGCCGTGCCGGACTGGGCATTGCTGCGGGCTGGCAGCCCGATGATTTTGTGCTACGCCCGGAAAACACCCCGCCGGCCAACAAACCCGCGATGTATGACTGTATTGAGACCCTGCGCAAACTGTGGCGCGGTGACGAGGTGGAGTTTCCCCGCAAGGATGGCTCCATGCATGGTGTTGTCACCCAGCCGCGCCCGGTATCGCGGGAGCTGCCGGTCTGGATCACCACCGCTGGCAACCCCGACACCTGGCGCGAAGCTGGTGAGATTGGCGCCAATGTGCTGACCCATCTGTTGGGGCAAAGCATTGAGGAAGTCGGCGGCAAGATCCGCATCTATCACGACGCCCTGCGCGCTGCGGGCCATGATCCGGCGGATTTCAAGGTGACGCTGATGCTACACAGCTATCTGGCTGAAACCCGCGAAGAATCCCGCCGCATCGCCCGTGAACCGATGAAGGATTACCTGCGCTCGGCCGCCGGCTTGATCAAGCAATACGCCTGGGCCTTCCCCGCCTTCAAACGGCCCAAGGGGGTCAATAACGCCTTTGATATGCAACTGGACGGGCTGAGCGCGGAGGAGCTGGAGGCCATCCTGGAGTTTGCCTTTGAGCGTTATTTTGAGGAGTCTGGCCTGTTTGGCACCGTTGAAGACGCCCTGGTCCGCACCGAGCAGTTGAAACGTATCGGCGTTGATGAGATCGCCTGTCTGATCGACTATGGCATTGCGCCAGAAGTGGTGCTGGAGGGATTGAAGCCGCTGGCCGAAGTGCTGCGCCGCGCCAATACCCCGCAAGAGCTGGCACCGGATGACTTTTCCCTCTCGGCGCAGATGATGCGCCACGCTGTCAGCCATATGCAGTGCACCCCCTCGATGGCAAGGATGCTGGTGCAGGATGATGAGGCCCGCATGGTGCTGGGGCGACTCAAGCATCTTTTGGTGGGCGGCGAAGCCCTGCCGGGGGATCTCGTCGGCGCCTTGCAGGAGGCGACGCCGGCGCAGCTGCACAATATGTATGGCCCTACTGAGACCACCATCTGGTCCACCTCGACCCCTCTGTCTGGTCAGTATGATCTGTCTGGCGGCACCGCCGTTATCGGCACGCCGCTGGCCAATACCCAGGTCTATGTGCTGGACGCCGCTCAGCGCCCGGTGCCCATGGGGGCGGCGGGTGAGCTGTATATTGGCGGCACTGGTGTCACCTCGGGCTATTGGCAACGGGCTGAGATGACTGCAGATCGCTTTGTGCAGCTGCCCTTTGCAACTGGCCCCCTTTACCGCACTGGCGATTTGGTCCGGTGGACGGCTGCGGGCCAGCTGGCCTTCCTGGGGCGCACCGATCATCAGGTGAAGATCCGTGGCCAGCGCATTGAGCTGGGTGAGATCGAAGCCGCCCTGGCCAGCCAGCCCCATGTCACCGGCGCGGTTGTGGTCGAGCGACAGTTGGGCGATAGCGCGCAACTGGTGGGTTACATCACCCAAGACAGCGACAAACCGGCGGATCTGACCGCGATCAAGCAGAACCTGTCCCGCCATCTTGCCGCCGTCATGGTGCCCTCTCATCTTGTGGCGCTTGATGCTTTCCCGCTGACCCCGAACAAGAAAATCGACCGCAAGGCGCTGCCTGATCCGAAATTGGTTGCGCCCAAAGCGCCCCAAGCGGCGGCAGAAGTGGCACCCCTTGGCGCTGGGGTACAGGCCGAGATTGCCAAGGTCTGGTCCCGAATTCTGGGCGTAGACGGGATTGGCGCGCAGGATAACTTCTTTGCTCTGGGCGGCCATTCGCTGCTGGCGGTGCAATCGCACCGCGACATTCGGACGGCACTGGGGGTCAACAAACTGTCGATCACCGATATCTTCCGCTTCCCAACCCTCGCCGGGCTCGCCACCCATATCGAGACCCTTGCAGGCGGCAGCACAAAACCCGATGATCCGGTAGAAGACGAGGCCGCGCAGGCCGCCAAATCCGACACCATGTCGAAACGGCGGGCGATGCGGGCAAACCGCAAAGCACGAGCAGGATGACGGCAGAAAGTTCACCACAGGAAATGGCCCGGCTGGCCTTGGTGCGCCCGCTCTTTGACAGGGATGTCGGATTGGCGCTGGTCAACCCGCTGGCGGATCCGCCAGCGCCCTTTGCCGCCGAGACCGCCTGTTTGTCCCCCAATGCGGTGGACAAACGCCGCCGCGAATTTGCTGCCGGGCGCGCTGCCGCGCATCAGGCGATGGCGCAGCTGGGCCATGCCCCCGTTGCCATTCCCGTAGCCAAGAACCGCGCCCCGCTCTGGCCCTCCGCGCTGGTCGGATCGATCACCCATACCCGCAGCTGCGCCATGGCTGTGGTCGCCGCCAAGGGCCCGGTTCAGGGGCTGGGCATCGATGTGGAAGAGGACAAACCCCTGGCAGATGAGCTTTGGCCCGCGATCTGCTCGGCGCAGGAACAGGACTGGCTGCGCCAACAGGACAATCCCGGCCAACTGGCCAAACTGGTGTTTTCCGCCAAGGAAGCCGCCTATAAGTGCCAGTTCACAGTCAGCGAAAGATTCTATGGGTTTGACGGGATGGAGCTGACAATCGACCTTTCGGAGTGCCGGTTTTCGGCCCGTTTCTGTGCCGATCAGCCGCCTTTCACCTGTGGCGACCACATCTCAGGGCGCTTTGCCATTGGGGCGGGCCTGATCGTCACCACGGCCGAGCTGCGGAGCTGATCCATGATATCACGTCGCGTCCTTTTGGCGGTTCCCGCCCTGCTTGCTCTCTGGCCACTGGCCCGCTGGTGGCGGCCCAGCGCGCTGCCGCCAGTGCCGGTGCTGGCTCCGCCCCAGGGGCCGTTGCGTGTCTATCATCTTGGCCATTCCCTGGTGGGGCCGGACATGCCGCATATGCTGGCGCAACTTGCCCCTCAGGGCCATCGCTGGAACAGCCAGCTGGGATCCGGCACCAATCTGAAACAGCATTGGGAACCGGACCTGGCGATCCTAGACTTTGAAACCAGCAATCAGCCGCCTGCCTTTCGCGCGGCGCGTGAAGCCATTGGCTCCGGCGATTATGATGCCGTAGTGCTAACAGAAATGGTCGAACTGCGCGACGCCATCCGCTATTTTGACGGTGCCGAATATTTTCACCGCTGGGCCAGTCTGGCCCGCGCTGGCGCCGCCAAAACCCGTGTCTACCTGTATGAAACCTGGCACCACCTGAACGACCCGGAAGGCTGGGACAGCCGCATTGCCAGTGACCTCGATCGACTTTGGCTGCAACAGCTAACAGGGACAGACAGCCGCGCGGCGCCCGACCGCCCCGCCTATCTGATCCCGGCAGGACAGGTCATGGCTGCAGTTGCCCGCGCCGCTAAGGCGGGCGAGATCGACGGGCTGAACGCCCGCGAGGATCTGTTTGCCCGCAGTGAAACAGGCGCGTTGGATACCATCCACATCAATGATCTGGGCGCCTATGTGGTGGCGCTCACCCATTTTGCGGTGCTCTATCAACGTGCGCCCCTGGGGCTGCCACACCAGCTCAGCCGGGCGGATGGCAGCGCCGCGCAGAGCCTGTCGGCGACAGCCGCAGAACAGGTGCAACGGATCGTCTGGCAGGTGGTCTTGGCCCAGCCCCGCACAGGTCTCGCCTTGGCGGCGCAGGCAGGAGGTGGGGCATGAACCTTGAGGCGCTGATCACCTCGGTGGTGATGGTCGGACATTCGCTGTTTGGCCCGGACAATCCGCAAATGCTGCAACAGCTACTGGCGAAACAGCCGGGTGCAACCGCACCGGTCACGGTCGAGGCCCAGATCATCAATGGCGCGCCGCTCAGCTACAATTGGCAACACGCCGAAAGCGCCGAAGGCATCAATGCCCGCCAGCGGCTGACCGCGCCTGTGGATGCGGTGATCGTCACTGAGGCAATCCCGCTGGCCAATCACTTGAAATGGAGCAACTCCGAAGAAGCCGTGACCCAGTTCTATGAGCTGGCCCGCAGCGCCAACCCGGATGTGCAGTTCTACCTGCAAGAGACCTGGCACAGTCTCAACAGCGGCACTGGCACCGAGGTACCCTTTGACGAAGGCGCTGCAACCCCCTGGCGGCAGCGGCTCGAGCAGGATCTGCCACGCTGGCAGGCTCTGGTCGATGATGTAAACGCGGCCACCAGCGGCACCGTGCGCCTGCTGCCTGCAGGCCAGGCCATGGCACTGCTGGATGATGCCATCACCGCCGGCACCCTGCCCGGGCTGCAGTCCATTTCGCAGGTATTTTCCGACGATATCCACCCCAATGCGCTGGGGTTTTACTACCTCAGCCTGGTGCAATATGCGGTGCTGACCGGACAGGACCCACGGGGGCTGCCCCATCGGCTGCAGGACCGCTGGCGACAGGGTTACACCGCCCCGTCTGAGGCTTTGGCGCGGCAGCTTCAAAGGCTGGCCTGGGCCGCAGCCGGCGGCAGTGATACCGCCTCTGCGGCTCTGCCCGATGAGCCCGCGCCGCTGCCCAAGGAGCCTGAGCTGGCCCAGTTGAACAGCCCAGTCCCGGAAGAGCTGCCACAGCAGCGGCACGCTGTGGCGCCCCAGCCCCCCAACCGCCAGCCCATTGCGATGAACCTGATGTCGGTGGCCGATTGGAGCCCACAGGCACCGTTTCTGGATCACTTCAAGACCGCGCGTCCCTGGATCGGGCATCTGCCCGGCCAGTGGGGCGGCGCCAACGAGGCAGATCTGGCCCAGGCCGGCTATCTGGACGCGGCGGGCTGGCCCACTGCGCTGCCGCCCGAGCTGGGCTCGATCGGGACGGTGATCCTGACGGACCTACCCGAGAGCGCGCATAGTTTGGCCGGGCGCTATGTGCTGCGCTTTGACGGCGAGGGCATAGTCGAGGTCTCAGGACGGGCGCGCAATCAGCGCTATGGCAAGGGCGAGGTCTCGTTTGATTTCACCCCCGGTCCCGGCCCGGTCGAAATCCGGCTGCAGCGCATCGACAAGGGAGGCGACTACCCGCGCAATATCACCGTGGTCAAGGAAGAGCACCTGCCGCGCTATGCCGCTGGCGAGATTTTCAACCCGGACTGGTTGGAGATTTTGGACGGGTTTGCGGTGCTGCGTTTTATGGATTGGATGGGCACCAATGATTCGCGCCTCACCGGCTGGGAGGACCGCCCCCTGGTCAGCGATTACAGCTGGGGCCGCAAGGGCGTACCGCTGGAAGTGATGCTAGCGCTGGTGAATGAGCTGGGCGCCGATGGCTGGTTCAACATGCCCCACCGCGCCGATGACAGCTATATCCGCAACTTTGCCCGCGCGGTTAAGGCGGGGCTGGATTTTGATCTCAAAGCCTATGTCGAATATTCCAACGAGGTCTGGAACTGGCAGTTCGACCAGGCGAATTGGGCCGATGCGCAGGCGCAGGCGCGCTGGGGCGGCAAGGATTTATGGGTGCAATTCTACGGTGGCCGCGCCGCAGAGGTTTCGCAGATTTGGACCGAGGTCTTCGGCGCGGCATCACCCACACGTTTGGTGCGGGTGTTGGCCACCCAGACCGGCTGGCTGGGGCTGGAAGAGCAAATCCTGACAGCGCCGCTGTGGGTGGCCGAAGCCGCCGACCGCGAGGCCCCTGCTGCCTATTTTGATGCCTATGCGGTCACCGGATATTTTGGCGGCATTCTGGGGATAAAGGAACGCGCCCCAATCCTGCGGGCCTGGATCGCCGACAGCCAGCTACACGCCCGCACAGCTGCCGCCGCCCAGGGGTTAAGTGGGACAGAGGCCGAACAATTCATTGCCGACCACCAATATGATGTTGCCAGCGTCCAGGCCGCCGCCGAGCTGACTGATGGCCTGGTCACCGGCGACGCCACTGATACGCTCAGCGATTTGCTGGGCCGCGTTTTGCCCTACCACCGTGCTGTAGCCGATCAGCATGGGCTGGATCTGATCATGTATGAGGGCGGCAGTCATGTGGTTGGCATTGGCCCAATGACCGAGGATGAGGTGCTCACCGGGTTCTTTACCCATTTCAACTACACGCCCGAGATGGGAGCACTCTATGTAAGGCTGCTCAGCGGCTGGCAAGAGCTGGGCGGCACGCTGTTTGTTGCCTATGCGGATGTGGCGGTTCCCGGCAAATGGGGCAGCTGGGGCGCCCTGCGGAGCCTCAGCGATGACAACCCGCGCTGGTCTGCATTGGAATCCGTAAAATGAGCGCCTCCCCTGCCACAACAGACCCGCAAACAAACCCGCCAACCGCCACCACCCAGCCACAGGTGAGCGTGTTGATCCCAGCCCATAACGAGGCTAGCTACATCGCCGACTGCCTTGCGGCGCTGTTTGCCTCCGCACTGCCTGTGGGGATGCAGGGTGAAGTTCTGATCCTGGCCAATGGCTGCAGCGATGCCACCGCCAGAATTGCAGCGGCGCAGGCTGCCGCCCCCCAGTGGACGCTCCGCGTGATCGAGCTGCCAGAAGGAAACAAGCTCAAGGCGCTGAATGCAGGCGATGCAGAGGCACGCGGAGCGGTGCTGGTCTATCTGGATGCCGATGTCATCGTTGATCCCGCCTTGATCGGTCAGATCGCCACTGCGCTTGGCGACGCCCAGATCCACCCCCAAGCCCAGGCCCAAGCTCAGCCCTGTTATGCCAGCGGCACCCCTGTTATCGCACCCGCCCAAAGCGCTTTGACCCGCGCCTATGGCAGGTTTTGGATGCGCCTGCCTTTTGTCCAAACCGGCACCCCTGGCTTTGGCCTGTTTGCGATGAACCGCGCCGGGCGGGCGCGCTGGCAGGATTGGCCCGATATTATTGCCGACGACACCTTTGCCCGGCTTTCTTTCACAGAACATGAGCGGATCAAACTGCCCGCGCGCTACTCCTGGCCAATGGTCGAAGGGCTGCGCAATCTGACCCGGGTGCGGCGGCGACAGAATGCGGGCGTCGCAGAGCTGAATGAAAAATACCCCCAACTGCTGGCCAATGATGATAAAACACCGCTCCCTGCGGGGCAGCTGTTCAAGCTCTTGCTGCAGGATCCCATCGGCTTTGCCGCCTATGCGCTGGTGTCTTTGGCGGTAAAATCTCCACTGTTTCGCAGCCGCCAACGCTGGACACGCGGACGCTGATCCCTCCGCGCCCCTTCTGAGGCGCCTGCCATGACACGCTGCGCTGCTACCGGCGCTGACGCGCCGCGCTTTAGCGCGGCGCCGGGCCCAAGCGCTTTGGTGGTTTCGTCAGAAACAATCAAAGCGCGCGGGAGCCCCTCTTGCCCTGGCAGGCCTCCCGGAACAGATCAGCCAGCTTACCCGCCTCGATATCGCTGTCGTGGCGCTCCAGAACCCGCTCACGTGCCGCCGCGCCCAAGCTCGCCATCTGCGCCGCAGGAACCTCTGCCAGTTCGGCAATTGCGGCGGCCAGGATCTGCGCATCGCCCGCCGGGACCAACCAACCGGTCTTGCCGGGCAAAACCAGCTCAGGCGTGCCGGCAATATAGGTCGCCAGAACGGGACGGGCTGCGGCCATGGCCTCCATCACCACCATGGGCAGGCCTTCGGCAAAGGAGGGCATCACCAGGGCATGAGACGCGGCCAGCTCTGCGCGCACGCCCGCCTCGGACAACCACCCAGTCAGGGTCACGTTGTTCTGCAATCCAGCGGCGGCAATTGCGACTTCCAGATCGGCGCGCATCTCGCCATCGCCGATCAGCGCCAAATGTACCTGCGGATGGGTCCGCACCACCTCGGCCATGGCGCGCACCAGCACCATCTGGCCCTTTTGCTCCACAAAGCGGCCAATGGCTGCCAGCCGCAGCGGCCCCTCCGGCAGCGGCGCCGCGGCTTCAAACCGCGCCGGTTCAATGCCGCAATGCACCACCTTCAGCCTGTCCCACACCGCAAAATCTGCCCAGCGGCTGAGCTGGCTTTTGCCAAAACTGCTGATCGCCACGGCAAAGCGCGCCCGGTTGATCTTTTCTCCCAGGGAGAGTGCCACAGGGGCGTCAAACTCTTCCGGGCCATGGGTGGTGAAACTGTACCCCGGCCCGCCCAGCGCCTGTGCCAGCAGCGCCACCGCCGTGGCATTGGTGCCAAAATGCGCATGCATGTGATCAACGCCCTCGGCCCGGCAGCGCTCCGCCACATAGCAGGCCTCCGCCAGATAGATCAGGTGCCGCAAGACCCCGGCCTGTGACACCCGCCCCAGCCGAATGGCCAAAGCCATTGCCCGCAGGAACACCGCCGGTGCCGCCACGCCCCGGCGCAAAAGCGCCAGCAGCAAGGGCAGCAGACCCCGATGCAAAACATACTCGGTCTGCCCCGCCTCTGCTTGATCACCCGGATCCACCAAGGGCGCGGATCCGGGTCGCATGGCCAGGCGCAGCACGGCAATTCCCTGACGCTCCAGCGCCTGAATTTCCCGACGGATAAAACTATGGGAGGGCTGCGGGTAACTATTTAGAACATAAGCAACTTTCAAAGGCCTATACTCCAGTCAGCCAGTTGGTTTTGGCCAAGGTAGCGGCTCGGTCCCGGCTTGCCTAGAGGGCGCAGGCGCCCGTCATCAAAACCAAATCGATGCACGATACCAATGCGGATTGTCTGGCCTTTTCCGCCACAGACAGCCATTTTGGCCTGCCCCGTTTGGCCTGCCCCGGCTGCGCAATCGCTTTTGCTGGCAGCCCTGCCAGATCAGCGGCGCGCCAGTTTCTGTGGCAGCAGCCGTCGCCAGGCGCGCATAATGCCCCACAGCCCCCGGCCCCGTGGTTTGGTCTCCAACACCGGGATCGACGCCACCGGCGCCAGACCGGTTTCGCGCTCCATCTGCGCCGCAGAGCGCAGCACTGGTGCGCGCAGTTCCAGCACAAAGGCAAAGGCCAGCCCTGCGAGAACACTGGCAATGCCGCCCATCAAAGCCTTGTTTTTGCGCGCCGAAGTTGACGGGTAATCCGCAAGCCCTGCGGGTTCCAGCACCGTCAGGCGTTCGCCCTGGCGCGAGGTTTCCAGACGAAAGCCCACTTCGGCCTCGTTACGACGGGTCGACACGACCTCCAGTTCACCTTGCAAGGCTTCCATCTGTCGACTGTAAACCCCCAGCTGCCGCTGCACCTCCGGGGTGGTTTGCAGCGCTGCTTCCAGCTCATCCTTGCGTTGGCTCAAAAGATCCCGTTGCGCATCCAGAGTGTTGAGCTTGTCCTGCGCATCGGCCAGCACTCGGCGTGCGGTTGCCGGGCGTTCCGAGGCGCTGGCCTGATCGGCGGTGCGCCGGATCAGGATCTTTTCGCGTTCGATATCCAGCAGGCTTTCGTTGATGGTTGCCACTTCGCTGCGCCGAAACTCCACGGTTCCAGGCTGGGCCACGTCATTGGCGGCGTGAAAGGCCGAAATTTCATCTTCCAGCGCCGACACTTGACTGGCCAGGGCCGCTTCCTTTTCGGCAAAGAAGCTCAGGGTTTCGCGCGCCTGGGCAATTCGGCTGCTGACGCTCAGCTCGATGGTGCGGCGGCCAAATTCGCTGGCCACCTGCTGCGCCTGTTGCGCCGTCGGCATCAAGGCCGTGATGGTCAGCACCGAAATGGTGCCGTCATCGGCAAAGCCTTCGCGCACCGCTGCCACGCCGGTGATGCTCACGGCCTGGCGCAGCATCACTACCTTTTCAGTTGGTGTGAGACTGGGCAGATCCGCGTAGAGCGCAAATTTGTCGATGATATCCAGCAGAGTGGCACGGGCCATCAAGCGCTGTTCGATCAACTGCATCCGCCGCGCCGAGGAGCCTTCGACTGTGGATTTGGCCAGATCGTCAGCGATGGTTGGCCGCGTGACCTGGATCACTTCGGCGCTGTGGTACATATGCTGTTGATTGAGCGCCACCCAGAGCGACAGAATGCTGCCCGCCGCGATGACATACAAAATGACCGCAGCGCGGCGGCGCAACATATCCAAAAAATCTGCCAGCGAATAAATCAGGCCCATGGGTCAGCTCACCTTGTCGTCACATCTGTCATCCTGCCAGCCTTTGCCCCATCAGGCCAGCGCGCAGCGGTTGTATTCACCAGACCTTACAGCACAGCAACCGGGCAAAACTGTGGCTCTGACCGGGCGCTGCAACGTGGAAATGAGGGTTTTAGGGGGTAACTTGCGTCTTGTCGGACTGTTGCGCCTTGTTCAGCACCACACCCAGCAAGGGCGCGTGGCCCGCCAACATCTTTTCGCAGGCGGCAAGTTCAGCAGCGGTGGTCCGGTCTCCATCGGAAATCAACAGCACCCCGTCCACCTGCGGCAGAAAAGCGGTGACATCATCATGCTCCAGCACCGGCGGCAGATCAAACAGCACCGTGTCGGCCTGGGTCTCGTCGATCATGGTGGAGATCACATCTGCGGCGCGGCGATCATGCAGGATATCCGAGGCATTGTGATCGGGATGACAATTGCTTCCCACCGCCAGCGACTCGGACAGGCGTTGCAATTGCTGGCTCAGCGGCACTTCACCGGCCAGGAAAGCCGCCATATCGCCATGGGGCGGAATACCCAGTGCAGCGGCGATGCCGGGATTGCGAAAGTTCATATCCATCAACAGGGTACGGCTTTGCGGCACCCGCGCCAGGCTCAGCGCCAGATTGACCGCGCAAAAGGTGGTACCGCCGCCTGCAGCAGGGCTGGTGACCGCCACCCGTTTCCAGCCATGGGCCTTGAGGCTGTGCAGCAACCGGGTGCGCAGCAAATCAAAGGCCCGCGCTGTCGGCGAGGCCCGAAAGGCGCTTACCAGCGGCAGGCGTGACGGTTTTTGTCCCAGAAAATCAAAGGGAACCTGCGGTATCTGCAACCAGGGATCAAAACGGGTTGGCAAACCGATGGGGGGCTCCTGCGGCAGGTCAACACGTGCCTGCCGGTCCAGTTCCAACCGCGGTTTGGCCCGTGCAGGTCGCGCGGGCTCTGTGCGGGGCTTGGCCGCGACAGCAGGCTGTGGGTTGTCCAGTTGCGGCGCAGGCTCCTGGTTTACCTCCTGGGCCGGGTTCGCGCCTTTGACCGGGGTTGCCCCCTTGGTCTGAGCGGTCTCCCGAGTTCTGTTCTGAGCGGCCTTTGGGGCCGGGTCTGGCTGTTTTGACGGTGCAGAAGGGGCCGGAGTTGGCTCTGCGCTCACCGGGTTTGCGGCTGCGTCGACTGTTGGACCAGCCTGTTGCCGCGCTGCTGTGTTGCGGCGGCGAAACGTCTTGTACCCCTTTTGCGTCATACGGTCCTCACCACCCCTATCCAAGGCAGGCGTTGTGTTGTTCGGATCATCTCCTGCACCCCCTGGACGGGCCGGAGTGCCATCAGAGGCTGATACAGCAAAATGCTTCATGCGTCATCTCCTGACAATTCCAACGTCGCGCCCCCGCCCTGTCGTATCCGGCCCACTGGTCCCAACCGTCTCGCAGTCAAAGGCAAAGAGATTAATATCCAGTGCCCCACCTTGCCCTGCGCCCCGGCCAGCGCGCCAGGCTCCGGTTGAATGTCCCGGATTAATATCCAGTCCCCTTGGCAACGACGCCAAAGGTGCGCCAAATAAGGTTCAAGTCTTGCTGCACCCCCATTTGACGCAGGTAATCCACATCAGCCTTGGCCCGCGAGGCAAAGCTGCTCTCGTTGCGGGCCGAGACCTGCCAGATCCCGGTGATGCCAGGCTTGACGGCAAAATAGGCGGCGGCCTCACCATACAAAGCCAGCTGTTCGGGCAGCATCGGGCGCGGGCCAACCAGGCTCATCGTGCCGGTCACCACATTCCAAAGCTGTGGCAGCTCATCCAGCGAGGTCATGCGCAAAAACCGCCCGACACGGGTAATCCGCGGATCATGTTTAAGCTTTTGGGTTGTTTCCCATTCCTGGCGGAGCTCTGGATCGCTGTCCAGGTAGCTCTGCAAGCGGGCATCCGCGTCCCGCACCATGGTCCGCAGTTTATAGATACGGAAACGCTTGCCATGCTGCCCCAACCGATCCTGGCTATAGAAGGGCAATCCGCTTTCCAGCCAGAGCATCACAGCAGACAGGACAATAATCGGCAAGGCGACAGGCAGCGCCAACAAGACCAAGCCCAGGTCCAACAGCCGCTTGCCAGCCAAGGCGTAGCCAGAGTTTTTACTGCGCGCAATCGCCAATGCCTGGCTGATCCCGGTGCCGACAGCAGGAACAGCGGTAGCAGGCACGGCAGCACAGATCAAAGAGGAACGCCCAGTGACGCGCACGCCAGACAGCGCCAGCCCAGGAGCGGTCAACGCCTGCTCCGTTGCGTTTGATACAAAATCTTTCATCATCACCCCATGCGCTCACAGCTCAAGCTCCGGGGAAACCCCAGGGCCGTCAGCTCTTTGTATTTTCAAAACCCGCAACAACAGCGACGCGGGTAATGTCATCACGTTCTGGGTGTTGCCGAACCATGCCCCCACATGTTTCGCCCCTGATGAATGCCGGAGTTGAATACCCCTGTGGCTCTTTCAAGCTACCGCATTCCGTGACAAGAATAAATCTAACCGAATTAATGAGAATTATAACCAAAGCTTAGCGATTACGGCAAAAAGGGGCCTTGCCTAGCCAATAGCGGAAACAATCTAGCCTTTTGATTATAAACTATCCCCAAATACCGCCGCAACCATGAAACCCTAGTTCTTGTTTTCGACGCCAAAATGTCTGATTCTATGCCGCCGCATCGCCCCTTGGCTGCTTATCCCTGCCCTGTTCGGTCACAGGTTTCCTCTAGCAGTTTGAAACCCGACGCGTGCACCAGTATGACTGCAGGGCAAATTCCGGTGCTCAGCCTCGGCTATGGCCAACTGCCGGTTTGCACCGCCACAGGTACAAAAGGATCGTCAAACAATGGGCGCATCACATCGCCAGACAGATTGCACCGCCGCTCTGATTGGCGATGCCGAAATATCCATATGGCTCCGCGCCGCCGGGCAGATGGTAAAGCAACACAGCTTTGCCCGCACTTCCGCGCCCCCTGAGCAGGATTTATCCGCTGCGCTGGGTCAGGCCCAGGTGCCAAACTTGGACGCGCCCAACTCGGCCCCGGTTTTGGTCTGTGGTCTCCCCCCCGCCTCTGCAGCGGTCGCGGTCCCCGCCACACCGGGGGATCTGCCCCTCACCCAGTTGGCTCTGGATCGCTGGCAGCTGCTGGTGCTTCCCGGCCTGCAGCAAAAGACCCCGGCAGGCCTGATGCAAGAGAGCACCGCGCAGATCGCCGGCTTTGTGGCGCTCAATCCCAAATGGGACGGGGTGATCTGCCTGCCTGGCGAGGTGACACATTGGGTTCAGGTCAGCGCCGCTGAGGTTGTCAGCTTTCAAAGCACCCTGACGACCGGTCTCTATTCCGCCTTGGCAGCGCGCCTCGAAGTGCCTGTGCAATGGTCCGAAAGCGCTTTGGCACAGGGCGTTGCCGATACCATGTCGCGCCCCGAACGCTTGGCCACCCGGCTGGCCGAACTGCGCGCCAGTCAGCTTGCCCCAGAGCCCAATACGACAGAAGCCGCCGGCTTGTTGTGGGGCTATCTACTTGGGGCAGAGCTGGCCGCCGCGCGGGCCTATTGGCTGGGGCAAAACCTCGCCTTGGTCGCCCCCGACCACTTGGCCGCCCCTTATATGGCCGCCTTCGCGGCACAGGGCCTGCCTGCCACCCAGGCCCATCCCGATCGGATGGCGATCGAAGGGTTGATGCAAGCCAGGCGACAAGCGGAGAAAGCGGCGCCTGCTCCCTAGGAGGAGAAGGGTCAGTCCGCTCAAAAGAAGCAAGGTTTCTACGCCAGCCGCAGACTGGGTCTTGTCCACCTCACGGTGCAGCGCCGCCGCCCTGCAGGGCGGCGGCGCTGGGCCCAAGGGGATGCAGTCCCCCAAAGGGGACAAATCTGCGCGGGAGCCCCCCGTTTTTTGGGCAGAAGCTTGCGGGCTTCCGCTCCTGGCTCTCAAGCGACCTGACTGCGCGATCTCGCTTGGACCTTATGCCTTGTGACGTGCCCCCTTTGCGGGTGGTGTTTCAGCCGGACCGGCAAAACACTGGGCGATTGCCATCCAGCGCGCGGCAGTGCCTCCCTGGGTCTCAAGACCAGTATCGGCGATGTTGCGCACCTGGGTCACCACCTGGGCAAACTCCACCGCAGACCCGCGCACCACGTTGTCCTGTTGCGGATCATTCCAGGTCCAGACGGCACCAGAAGGACCGGTCAACTCGACAAAGGGGGCGGGTTCGGGCACCGGCTCTTTGCGGTTGAGAAAGGTCCAGCCATAGGTCGACACGCCCAGATGGGCGATATTGCGGATGCGGTCCTGCTCCTGCCGCTCTACCCCCAACAGATCAAACACCTCCTGACCATGGGCCCAGGTCTCCATCTGGCGCGCGGTGATCGAGCTCAGCGCGCTCATCTCCGGCCCCACCCATTTCACCCGCGCTTTGGGGTCAGCCTGCGCAAAGGCATCAGCACAGCTCTCGGCCCCGGCCTGCCAGGCTTCGAACAGGGCGCGGCCTGACAAACCGTCAAGCCAGGGAAACTGACACTGCAAAATCGACATACCGGCCTGCATGTTCTTCACAATTGGGCCAATAAATGTCGCAAAGGCCGCCTCCCCCTGCAGCGAGGTTTCAGCCGCCACATTGAACAGATGCAAATGCCCAAGCACATGGTCGATTGTCCACTCCTTGAACAGGGTAACCCGGTGCAGATCCGCCTCGGGCAGGTCCTGTAACACAGCAGCCAGAGCCTGGCTCTCAGCTCGGAAATCTTCGGCTTGTTGCATGTTTCGTGCCCTCTCTTGATCAAATTCCGCTGCGTCTGACCCAAATTCATGTGATTGAACAGACCAACCGTTCTGTTTAACGATTCGTCAAAAGGATATGCTGATGTGCCCAGGAACCGAAGACCAACCGAACGTCACCTCCAGCGACAGCCCGCCCATGCGCGGCAACCCGGCGCGTGTGGCCCGCACCCGTGGCAAAATCTTTGATGCCGTGATCACCGCGCTCGACGAGGTCGGCTATTCGGAATGCTCCATCAACCGGGTGCAAACCCTGGCCGGGGTCTCCCGTGGTGCACTCACCCATCATTTTCCCTCCAAAGAAGAAATGATGGTGAAAACCCTCGAACACCTGCTGGCGCCGGTGCGTGGCGCCTCGGAGCCAAATGACCAAGAGGCGAACCTGCTGCGCCCCTCTGATGCCGGGAGCAGCCTGCAGGACCAATTGCATGCGCTGTGGAGCCGGGTGATCAACACCCGCGAAGGCCGCGCTTTGATGGAAATTCTGGTGGCAGCCCGCACCGATCAGGTGCTGAACAGCCGCATCACCCCCTCGCTTTGGAGCTACAACGACGAATTCAACCGCAATATCGCCAACCTCTACCAAGCCGCCGAAGGCCATGAGGATGAGCTGACGCTGCTCTGGTCGATCTGCCGGAGTTTCATGCGCGGCTTGCACAGCCAGGCTCCTTTTGAGCGCGACCCAAAAATCATAACCAAGATGGTGGCGCTATTTGGCCGCATCATGGCGCCGCATTTGTCTGCGCGCAGCCCTAACGGAGACACAGATGAAGAATCCCTTTGAAACGTCAGAGCACCGGGCCTTTCGCGATACCATCCGGGCCTTTGTCGAAACAGAAATCCAGCCCTATTGCGACGACTGGGACGAGGCAGGCACAGTCCCCTGGGAGCTGCACCAGAAGATTGGTGCATTTGGCGTCTGGGGGTTTGGCATTGACGAAAAATATGGCGGCCTTGGCTTTGATGATTGCTTTCTGCGCGTGGCCTATAGCGAAGAAATGGCCCGCTGCGGTGCTGGCGGAGTAACTGCGGCTCTGGCCGGGCGCACCATTTCAGTTGAACCGATTGCACGGCTGGCCGATGAGGAGATCCGCCAGCGGGTGCTGCCGGAAATCCTGGCCGGGCGCAAAGGCTCCTCATTGGGGGTCACCGAACCCGGGGGCGGCTCGGATGTGGCCAACCTCAAAACCACGGCCCGGCGCGATGGCAATCACTGGGTGATCAATGGCTCCAAGACCTTCATCACCGGCGGCATGACCTCTGACTATTTTGTCATCCCGGCCCGCACCGGCGGTGCTGGGCTGGAGGGCATTTCCCTGTTTTTTGTCGAGGCGGATACCCCTGGCTTTTCCCGCACGGCCTTGACCCGCAAGATGGGCTGGTGGTGTTCGGATCAGGCAACGCTGTTTCTGGATGAGGTCCGCGTGCCTGCCAGCAACATGATGGGGGAGGAAGGCACCGGGTTTCTGGCCATCATGAACAATTTCAACATGGAGCGGATCAACCTGATTGCCGGGGTTCTGGGCATGATGAAGGCCTGCCTAGAGGACAGTATCACCTGGGCGCAGGAGCGCGAGACCTTTGGCAAAAAGCTGATCCGTCATCAGGTGATCCGCCACAAGATCGCCGAGATGTCGGCCCGCATTGATGCGGTTGAGGCGACACTGCGGATGATCTGCTGGCAGGTCAATCAGGGCGATATGCCGGTGGCCGAGCTGAGCAAGGCCAAATTCTTTGCCACCAAGGCCTGCGAATACTGCGCCTCTGAGGCGATGCAGATCCTGGGCGGCGCCGGATATCTGCGCGGCAACCGGGTGGAGCGCATCTACCGCGAGGTCAAGGTCATGGCCATCGGCGGCGGATCAGAAGAGATCATGCGCGACCTCGCGGTGCGCCAGATGGGGCTGTGATGCCGCAAGCGGATTAGCCGTCTGCGATGGCCTGAAAGGCGCGCCCGGCAGCCTCAAAATTGCGGGCCAGGGGCGCGGTCAGTTTTGACTGCGCCGCATAATAGGCCCCAACCCGGCAGAGTTGGCGCGCATAATCCGGGTGGACCCCGGCATCATCATATTTGATCACCCGTGTCTTGCTGAGCCAGCCGCGTTTTTTGACTTCCTTCTGGATCAATTTCAGCCGCTGCACCGCATGCAGAGTGACATAGACAGACAGATAATCCAGGTAGTCAGCGATGTCATAGCCAGAACCATGATCATAGGTGTCGATCATCACATCAGCCATTTTATCTGGCGACACCGGCCAGGTTTCATCGGCAATGAGCCAGGCAAAATCCTCGGCGCCATGACGCAGGCCGGCATATTCAAAATCAAACCAGCGCACAAAGCCATCGTCGCCAATGGCGGCATTGCCCGCCCGGCAATCCCATTTCAGAAATTGCCGCCCCGGCTGATCCATGCGTTCGGCTACGGCAACAAAATCAAACTCCTTGGGGATACCCATGGAATAGGCCTGCAGGGCATCAACGGATCCCACCAGATTGATGATCCAATCCCGGTTCGAGCCCAGATGCGGCAGCATCTCTGCCAGATCGGTCTGGCGGGCGGCGGCGTGAATACGAAAGATCGCAGCGCAGGCCTCAGCTGCCAGTTCCACCTGGTCGCTCTCATTATGCTCCAACACTTCGCTGCTCAGCCGGATCTCGCCAGTGTCAGACTGAAACAGCACATCTTCATTGACGCCCAGAACCCGGGGGATGTCATCGCAGTGGGGCCCCAGCTTTTCCAGCACATAGGCTTCCAGATGGGTGCGGCGAAAATTCTCCCGCAGAGTGGCAATGGCTCTGTCGTCGCCAAAATGCAGTCGCATAGAGGAGCGGGACTTGCCGCCCGGCGTGGTGATCCGGTCCGGGGTTTTGCCCAGGGTCTCTTGTGCTTTTGCGACAATATAGGCCGCGCGCTCATCAAAGCTTGTGTCCGCCACCAACTCCACCCTCTCAGTTCTTTAACACACCCTGCCGAAACACTCTGCGCCCCGGACAGCACTGGTAACTCCTTAGGCGCAGAAGATGGCAATTTTCGGGAAATTTCAGGCCCCCTAACAGGCCCCCTAAAGAACAGGCGATGGCGATGCGCGTATACCGCTCTCACCGCCTTGGGCTGGAGGGGACCTTTGCCGCCCCGTGCTAGCGCGACTCACTTTGCCTTGGCGTTTCTTGCAACAGTTGGGCGCGCCTCTATTGCATTGTTTCCGGATTTACGCGGCAATGGATCAAATTTGCCAAAAATGCGGCGAAAATTTGGCTCAAACCCACAGCTATTCTAATTTCACGGGATGCGTGCCACGTGGGGTCACGGCGGCATCGAGCGACATTGTGTTAAGAGGTGTTAAGTATGAGCTGGGGACATTTTTCTGGTTGGGGCGGTGGGCGCTCGGCATGGGGTGGGCACAGCGCCTGCCAAAGCAAAAGCTACCATGACGGCGGTGTGCGCGATGGCGGATTTGACCGCTGGTATAGCGACAAACTCTCCAATCACTTTGGCCGCCATGGCGGTCGCAAACATTGGCAGCGGGACGAAGACGAACATGGATCCGGCACTGGCGGGTCAGGCACCGGAGGCAGCCACGGCGGCCGCGACCACGGTGGCAAGAAGTGGTGGCAAAACCGCGACGACGACAACAACGGCTCCGGGACAGCTGGATCCGGTACCGGTGGCTCAGGCACTGGTGGCACGGGCGATCAGGGCTGTGGTTTCGGCGGTGGCCACGGGGGCCATGGCGGTCATGGCCGGTGGGGCAAAAAGTGGTGGCAGCATCGCGACGAGGATGAAAACGGATCTGGCACAGGTGGATCTGGCACAGGTGGATCTGGTACAGGCGGCTCCGGTACGGGCGGCTCCGGTACAGGTGGCTCCGGTACAGGTGGCTCCGGTACGGGCGGCTCCGGGACAGCTGGATCCGGTACAGGTGGCTCAGGTACGGGCGGCTCCGGTACGGGCGGTTGTGGCACTGGTGGGTCTGGGACTGGCGGTTCGGGGACTGGCGGTTCGGGAACCGGCGGTACAGGGACTGGCGGCGATAACGGCGGCGGTGACGGCGGTAGCGACGGCAAAACCACCCTTAGTTTTGAAGTCGGCGGCAATGGAGATCCCAGCGTCACCGTGGAAGTCACCCAGACTCCTCAGGGACAGCTGTTCATCAACCTGCAACCCACCTCCTATGATGGTGAAGTGGCGGATATCGACGGCATGTTCTTCAACATGAACGATGATTCTGATGTGCCGGGATTGAATTTCTCCCCGGATGAAAACGCTATTCCTGTTACCGGCCACCTGGCAGAGGCCAACTCTGTCAACACCCTGGACGATGGTCTTACAGTGCCGGAGAACTACGACGGAATGGTGCAGTTTGGTCAGGCACCCGACAGCACAGATGGCACGGTGAACAATGCCAACTTCACGCTCTGGTCAGATGCTGGCCTGACCCTGGATGACATCGACCTCAGCTCAATCTCGCTGGTTGTGAGCAACCCGGATGGCAGCCAGGATGTGCTGTCTGGCGGCTATGACCCGGCAGCGGCGGCCTCTGATAGCAGCAGCTATGCCAATGGCGGTGTATCAGATGCAGGGTTGGAGTCCTGGTACGCAGCCAATACTGCCCCAACAGGCAGCGACGACGGTGGCGAAGACGATGACAACTCTGTCTTCGCAGAGATCATGGCGCTGATGAACCAGCCGGTCGACGATCTGCCAGAGGACTGTCAAGAAGATGAAGCGGTGGAAGCCGACTGTCTGGTCTAGCACCTGACAGGATCACATCACTGCCAAAGGGGGCGCATCACTGCGCCCCCTTTGCTATTTGTGCCTGCTCTTTCACTGTACCAAACGGCCCTGCAAAACGCTCATAACTGATCAGGTCTGCGACACTCAGCCCCGGCGAATGCCGAGCGTGGCCCCCAGCCGTTCGGGACGCGCAAGCGCGGCGTGATCCGCCTGCAACTGCGCCAAGCGCGCCTGCAGCCAGTCGGGAAACACAGCCGAACGTTTGCTGGTCAGGTCAACATGCATCGCCAGGACTTCCTGGGTGGCGCAGACCTGCCCGTCCAACAGAATTTCTGACCAAAAATGCAGCCGCTTGGTGTCGTGATCAATAAGCTGAAAACTGACCGAGAAGACCTGCCCCAGCCGCAGCTCCTGCAGGAATTGCATATTCGACTGCAGCACAAACATGCCCTGGGCGGCCGCACGCACATAGGCCTCGCCATTGCCTATGTGGTTATCAAACATCTGATCAATCGCATTATCAAAGGCCAGACCATAATAGGCGACGTTCATATGGCCATTGTAGTCGATCCACTCTGGCAAAACTGAGCGTTCTGTCGCCACAATGGGTGCTGGATAAGGGCCATCATGCCCCTGCGTGGGTTGTGTTGTCATGGCTGTCCTGCCCCCTGTTGCTCGGCCTATTGCTCGACCTGACGCCCGACAGTGTGCCCGGCATCATTGCTGTCGGCATAGCTGCGGCCAACATCCCTGCCCCACTGCCACGGGTAAAGAGAATCCCCACGTCACAGTTGCAGAAGCCGTTGCGTTTCTTGAGCAAAAGCGCCCGTTCAGCGCAGGGGAGCAGTTTTGAACAGGCGGATTTTCAGCCCGCCATGGGCCACCGGCGCCCCCAGGGGCAACAGCGGCAGCCCCGTTGCCTTGGCCAGCCCGGTCTCGCTGGTGACAATGCCAACCCGCCAACCGGAAAAGCGCTCCATCAGAGTTTTGCCCAGCGCGCCATAAAGCGCAAAAAGCAGTTTCTTGTTGCCAATCCGCGCCCCATAGGGCGGGTTGACTATCACCAGCCCCGCTGGTCCATCGGGCGGCATCAGATCGCTGACCGCGTGGTGGCTGAACTGCGTGATAGCCGCCACCCCGGCACGTTCGGCATTGGCGGTTGCCATCTCAACCGCACCGGCGTTGCGGTCAGATCCATAGAAATGCAGCGCCGAGACATCCACCTCCTGCGGTGTCAGCTCTGCTTTCAGCGCCGCATAGGCCGCGGCGTCAAAGCTGGCCATCTGTTCAAAGGCAAAGCTGCGGCTGCGCCCCGGCACCAGGCCCAGGGCAATTTCTGCCGCCTCAATCACAAAGGTGCCAGAGCCACACATGGGGTCGACCACCGGCTCGCGCCCGTCAAAGCCACAGTCGCGCAGAAACAGCGCTGCCAGGGTTTCCCGCATCGGCGCCTTGCCAACGGCGGATTTATGGCCGCGTTTGTGCAGCCCCTCGCCTGATGTATCGACACTGAACTGGCACATGTTGTCGTCGATCCGCAGCTTCAACGTCAGCGCTGCCTCTTTTGACAGGGTGGCGCCAAAGCTTTCAACCAGCGCCTTTTCCACCCGCTGCGCGGCGGCGCCGGCATGGTAGATCTTGGACTTTTTGTTGGTGGTGACCTCCACCTTGACCGGCACGTCCTTGCGCAGCACCTCACCCCAGGGGAACTTGCGCGCGCGCTTGTCCAGCTGGGCCAGATGAAAGGCGCGAAACTCCCCAATGCGGGCCAGCACACGGGCAGCGCCCCGCAGGCACAGGTTGGCGCGCCAGACCTCGCGCCAGTCCCCCTGCACGGTGACGCCACCGGGCACGGATTTGGCAGCGGCAAAGCCAGCCTCGCGCACCTCAGCTAGCAGCGCAGCCTCCAGCCCTGGGGCTGCGGTCAGAAAGATCTCGAATGTGTCTATATCGCTCATCCGGCTCTCTTACCCCGGTTTGCCCCTCTGGGCGATGGCTATTTTCCCCTCTCTCCGATCAAAGCCAAGGGTCTGTTTGCCGCATCGCGGCAAAGACTCGCCGCAGGCCTTGCGCCCAAAGACGTCACTATCGTGGGTTTGATGGATCAAAAAATGGTCATTAAAAATACATTATTTTCAACGAGATAAGGTAAAACTAAATTTTTAGTTTGACAACTATGACGCCTATATGAAAGCTAAATACCAGTCAGATGCGAGAGAGCGTAGCTGGCCTTACAGACTTTTAGGGAGGAAAAAGATGCGCAGGTATCTTTTGTCCGCAGCAGCGGTATGCGCCGTGGCTGCGGGACAGGCGGTTTATGCCGATGAAGCAGCCGCAGTTAAGTGGATCGATGAGGAGTTTCAGCCCTCGGTCCTGACCAAAGACGAACAGATGAGCGAGATGCAGTGGTTTATCACCGCCGCCGAGCCCTTCAAAGGTATGGAGATCAACGTGCTCTCCGAGGGCATCCCGACGCATTCTTATGAGTCGGAAGTTCTGACCAAAGCCTTTGAAGAAATCACCGGGATCAAGGTCAATCACCAGATCCTCGGCGAAGGTGAAGTGGTGCAGGCGGTGCAGACCCAGATGCAGACACAGCGCAATCTTTATGATGCCTATGTCAATGACTCGGATCTGATCGGCACCCACTCGCGGCTGCAACTGGCCCATAACCTGACGGATATGATGGCGGGTGATTTCAAGTCGGTGACCAACCCCGGCCTGGATCTGGATGACTTTATGGGCACCCAGTTCACCACCGGTCCCGATGGGGATCTGTATCAGCTGCCCGACCAGCAGTTTGCCAACCTGTATTGGTTCCGCAAAGACTGGTTCGACCGCGCCGATCTGCAAGAGGCCTTCAAGGCAAAATACGGCTATGATCTGGGGGTTCCGGTCAACTGGTCCGCCTATGAGGACATCGCCGAATTCTTTAGCGAAGACGTCAAAGAAATCGACGGTACAGCGATCTACGGCCATATGGATTACGGCAAACGCGCGCCGGATCTTGGCTGGCGGATGACCGATGCCTGGCTGTCGATGGCCGGTGCCGGGTCCAAGGGTGAGCCAAACGGCGTGCCAATCGACGAATGGGGCATCCGCATGGAGGCCGGAACCTGTAACCCGGTTGGCGCCTCTGTCACCCGTGGTGGCGCTGCAAACGGTCCGGCTGCGGTCTATGCGATCCGCAAATGGGACGAATGGCTGCGCAAATATGCACCTCCCGGTGCCGCGTCTTATGACTTTTACCAGTCTCTGCCCGCGCTTGCGCAGGGCAATGTTGCCCAGCAGATCTTTTGGTACACCGCCTTTACCGCCGATATGGTAAAGCCGCAGTCCGAAGGCAACAACACCGTCGACGAAGCAGGCAAGCCGCTGTGGCGGATGGCGCCTAGCCCGCACGGCCCCTACTGGGAAGAAGGCCAGAAGGTTGGCTATCAGGACGTCGGTTCCTGGACCTTCCTCAAATCGACGCCACTGGAGCGCTCGCAGGCAGCCTGGCTTTATGCTCAGTTTGTTGTGTCCAAAACTGTCGACGTGAAAAAGTCCCACGTGGGTCTGACCTTCATTCGGGACAGCTCGGTCAACCACGAGAGCTTCTCGGAGCGGGCTGAAAACCTGGGCGGTCTGGTAGAATTCTACCGCTCGCCGGATCGTGTGGCCTGGTCGCCAACCGGTGTGAACGTGCCTGACTATCCAAAGCTTGCCCAGATCTGGTGGCAGCAGATTGGTGACGTGAACTCGGGGGCCTTTACCCCGCAGGAAGCGATGAACCGTCTGGCCGAAGAAATGGACATCACCATGGCCCGGATGCAGCGTGCAGACGAGCAGGCTGAGATCTACGGCGGCTGCGGTCCGCGTCTGAATGAGGAAAAAGACACTGAGTGGTGGTATGCCAATGGCGGCGCCAAGCCACCGCTGGAGAACGAAAAACCTGCTGGTCAGACCGTCAACTACGACGAGCTGGTCGCCCGCTGGGCCTCGCAGTAACCGCTCCTCCACGTCGGGCCTGATCCCCTTTGGCCTCTGGCCCGACACTTTGCCTCGGAACGGTGTTCTTACACTGCTTCGGGGCTCTTTCTCCCCCGCTACGTACAGACACGGCCCCTGTCAGTTTTGCTGCAGGGCCGGTTGCCGGAAAGTTAAATAACGATGGCACTAGAATTAAGAAACGTGACCAAGCGCGTCGGCGCGGTCACCCATATCAAGGAGACATCCTTGATGCTGGAACCCGGTCACTTCAACGTCCTGTTGGGCGCCACCGGTTCGGGCAAGACCTCCCTTATCAAGCTGATGGCCGGGCTGGACCCGATGGCCAGCGGTCAGGTGCTGATGGAGGGCGAGGATGTGTCCCGCCTGAGCACCCAGAAACGCAACATCAGTCTGGTGCACCAGTTTTTCATCAACTACCCGCATATGACGGTCTACGAGAATATCGCCTCGCCGCTGAAAGTGGTTGGAATGGCGAAGTCCGAGATCGCGGATCGTGTCGCGGAAGCCGCCAAAATCCTGAAGCTGGAGCCGATGCTGCACCGCCGCCCACATGAGTTGTCCGGCGGCCAGCAACAGCGCTGCGCCCTGGCCCGGGCCATTGCCAAGGAAAGCCGCGCGGTGTTTCTGGACGAGCCGCTCGCCAACCTTGACTACAAACTGCGCGAAGAGCTGCGTGACCAGCTGCCCGAGCTGTTTGCCGGGCGTGGCGCCGTGGTGGTCTATGCCACTTCGGAACCCGAAGAGGCGCTGTTGCTGGGCGGCAAAACCGCCTTGATGCGCGACGGGCGCGTCACCCAGTTTGGCCCCACCGCTGAAATCTACCGCAACCCCGGCAATCTGGATGCGGCGCGGGTTTTTTCTGACCCGCCAATCAATACCGCCACGGTGATCAAAGAAGGCACCACCGCCCGCATGGGAGACCGGGTGAGCTGGCAGCTGAGCGGCACCGCCGCCGGGCTGAGCGATGGCGCCTATTCCCTTGCCATCCGCCCCTATCACGTCCTGCCCAGCGCCAGCAAAAAGGCCACTGTGCGCCTTGATGGCCGTGTACAGGTGACCGAGCTGTCAGGCTCGGAAAGTTCTGCGCATTTCGATCTTGGCCTTGGCGGCACCGCAGGCGGCGAAGCCCACGCCAACTGGGTATCCCTGTCGGCGGGGGTGCACCCCTACGAGATTGGCGAAATGCATGATTTCTACATGGACCCTTCGGCGTGCTACTTCTTTGCACCCGATGGCTCCCGCGCAGCCTGAGGTTCAGGAAAATGGCAAAAATTACACTCTCCAAGCTGCGACACAGCTATATGCCCGCCCCCAAATCCCCGTCAGACTATGCGCTAAAGGAGATTGACCTGGATTGGAGCGACGGCGGCGCCTATGCGCTGCTTGGCCCTTCGGGCTGTGGCAAATCCACCCTGCTCAACATCATCTCCGGCCTGTTGGTGCCCTCGGAGGGCCAGATCCTGTTTGACGGCCAGGACGTCACCGCCCTGCCGCCGGATCAGCGCAACATTGCCCAGGTGTTCCAGTTCCCGGTGATCTACGACACCATGACGGTCTACGACAATCTCGCCTTCCCTTTGCGCAACCGCGGCCGGGATGAGGACACCGTGCGTGACCGGGTGATGGCCATTGCTGAGATGCTCGAAGTCACTGAAATGCTGGACCAAAAGGCCGCCGGCCTGTCCCCCGACAACAAACAAAAGATCTCCATGGGGCGTGGGCTGGTGCGCGAAGACGTCAATGTGGTGATGTTTGACGAACCCCTGACGGTAATCGACCCGCATCTGAAATGGAAGCTGCGCTCAAAGCTGAAAGAACTGCACCAGCGCGTCAAGGCCACGATGATCTATGTCACCCACGATCAGACAGAGGCGTTGACCTTCGCTGATCAGGTGGTGGTGATGCAGGACGGCGAAGTGGTGCAGATCGGCACGCCTGTCGAGTTGTTTGACCGCCCCGCCCATACGTTCGTCGGCCACTTCATCGGCTCACCGGGGATGAACATCCTCCCCTGCGAACTGCAGGCAGGATCTGCCCATTTTGCCGACCAGACCATCGCGCTGGAAGGCCCAATCCAAGGCGAGGCCAATGGCAAAACAGAAATCGGCATCCGGCCAGAGTTTGTCTCGCTGGCGGACACCGGCCTGGCCGCAACAGTGACCAAAGTCTCGGATGTGGGGCGGCATACAGTGGTGGAATGCCAGGCCAATGGCAGCCGCATCAATGCCGTGATCGAGGGCGCAGGACCTGCAGTTGGCAGCCCGGTGCATCTCGATTTTCGGCGTGACCAAACCCGGCTTTATGTGGATGGCTGGCTGGCCACCACCCCCGACACCGCAGCGGAGGCGGCACAATGAAAACCGAAAATCAAAAAGCCTGGTTCTTTGTGCTGCCCGTGCTGGTGCTGGTGGCCTTTAACGCGCTGATCCCGATGATGACCGTGGTGAACTACTCGGTGCAGGAAACCTTTGGCGACAATGTGTTTTTCTGGCAGGGCCTGGATTGGTTCGAACAGATCCTGCGCTCTGATCGTTTTCACGCCGCCCTGGGACGACAGTTTCTCTTTACCTTCCTGATCCTGATTATCGAGGTGCCGCTGGGCATTATTATCGCCCTGTCGATGCCGCGCAAAGGCTTCTGGGTGCCGGTCTGTCTGGTCACTATGGCGCTGCCGATGCTGATCCCCTGGAACGTGGTGGGCGCCATGTGGAACATCTTTACCCTGCCGGACATTGGCCTGCTTGGCTATTTCCTCAACCACGTGCTGGGCATCTCTTATGACATGACCCAGAACCCGCTGGCGGCCTGGGTGACCATCGTCACCATGGATGTCTGGCACTGGACCTCGCTGGTGGTGCTCTTGGCCTATGCCGGCCTGGTATCGATCCCCGATGCCTATTACCAGGCGGCCAAAATCGACGGCGCCTCCAACTGGGCTGTGTTCCGGTTTATCCAGCTGCCCAAGATGAAAACCGTCCTCACCATCGCCATCCTGTTGCGGTTCATGGACAGTTTCAACATCTACACCGAGCCCTTTGTGCTGACCGGTGGTGGCCCCGGCAACTCCACCACGCTGTTGTCGATTGATCTGGTGAAAATCGCCCTGGGTCAGTTTGACCTCGGCCCCGCCGCCGCCATGTCGCTCATCTACTTTGCAATCACGCTTCTGGTCTCCTGGCTGTTTTACACGCTGATGACCAAAGACGACCTGAACTAAGGAGGGTTTGAGAAATGCAAAAACGCTTTATCATCCCCATTGTCTACATCCTCTTCCTGATGCTGCCGATCTACTGGCTCGTCGCGATGAGCTTTAAGACCACCAATGAGATCCTCTCGGGCTTCTCGCTGTTCCCGCAGACCTTCACGCTGGAAAACTACGCCACCATCTTTACCGATCCCACCTGGTACTGGGGCTACATCAACTCGATCCTCTACGTCAGCATCAACACGGTGATTTCGGTGGCCGTGGCACTGCCGGCGGCCTATGCCTTCTCGCGCTATCGCTTTTTAGGCGACAAACAGCTGTTCTTCTGGCTGCTCACCAACCGGATGGCGCCGGCGGCAGTCTTTGCCCTGCCCTTCTTTCAGCTCTATTCGGCGGTGGGGATCTTTGACACCCATCTGGCGGTGGCCCTGGCCCATTGCCTGTTCAATATCCCGCTGGCGGTCTGGATTCTAGAAGGCTTCATGGGCGGCATCCCCAAGGAGCTGGACGAGACCGCCTATGTAGACGGCTATTCCTTCCCGCGTTTCTTCGCCACCATCTTTATTCCGTCGATCAAGGCCGGGGTCGGCGTTGCCGCCTTCTTCTGCTTCATGTTCTCCTGGGTCGAGCTCTTGCTGGCCAAGACCCTGACAGCGGTGGCCGCAAAACCTATCGCTGCCACCATGACCAAAACCGCCTCAAGTGCCGGCTATGAGCTGGGTCTGCTGGCAGCAGCGGGCACATTGACAATCATTCCGGGGGCCATCGTGATCTGGTTCGTCCGCAACTATATCGCAAAAGGTTTTGCGATGGGGAGAGTATAATGCTGTCATGGATGGCCTGGACCTGGCCCACTGCTCTGGTTTTTATCGGTATTTTCTCTGCCATCGGGGTGCTTGTGCTGCTGGAAATCCGCTCCCCCGGCGGCGACCTGCGCAAAGGTGTGCTGGGGCTCTCCACCACCCGTGGGGACCGTTTGTTCATCACCCTGTTGGGCACCAGTTACATCTTCCTCGCCTGGCTTGGATTGGTCGGCATGCCGCTTTGGTACCCGCTGGGGCTGGCCATTCTCTGGGGCATCTTCACCTTCTGGAAGGTGTAACACCGCCCCTTTGGGAGGTGCGGGTCAAGGGGGCCAAAGGCCCCGCGTCAGCGGCCTGCCCTTGACGCGCAAGCCTGAACAAAATTGCGAACGGCCTGAAGGGCAGTCCTGCCCCTTCAGGCCATCTCAGCCAACCTACAACAGCACGCCCCAATCTCGCCGGCCTAGACTGATGTATCACCCCGCCTCTGGCAGTAATAGGCGCGCGGAAGCGCTCAATTTGGCAACGCCCAGATGGAGCCAACATCTGGCTTGGATCCATGGTGCCCAGGTCTGCTAAAGAAATAGTTTTCAAACTCCCCCCTTTCCACTAGCATTGCTGAAAGACCAAAATGGACCGGACATCAGACGACATGCGCAAGAAACAGGACAATTCACTGCTAACCGAGGTTGAGCTTGAATTCATGACCGTCGTCTGGGCAACCGGGGGCGGTACTGTCAGGGATATCCTTGCGGTGCTGAACCAGGCACAGGAACGCGCCTATACCTCGGTGGCGACTGTGCTTAAAATCATGGAACAAAAGGGCTTTCTTAGCAGCGAAAGGGCAGACCGTTCGCTGATCTACCGCCCCGCCATTCCCAAAGCAGAGTATCAAAAAACCTCTCTGAAAAACCTTTCGAGCAAGCTGTTCAACGACACGCCCGCGGCCCTGGTCGCCCGTCTTGTTGACGATGAAGAAGTTACCGACGACATGCTCGTTGAGATGCGGGCGCTGCTGAACGAAAGGTTGGGGGACAATGGAAACTGACGCGCTGATCAATAGCTATCTGGATCTCAATCTTCTGGTGCTTGCAGGTACCCTGCTTTGGCTGGCGGCGCGGAAACTTCTGTCTCACTCTCATCTTGCCCATGCCTTTGGGGCGCAGCTGCGGCTGATGAATGTCCTCACCCTGCTGCTGGCGCTGTCGCCCTTTATGATGTTTGCCTTTACCCATCTGGTGATGGCCCATCCGCCCAATCTCTCCGATCTTCTGGTGTCGCAGTTTCTGCAGGGCAATGTCAGTATGAGCGCCAGCAGCTTTGAAACCCTCTTGGGCCTGCGCGAAGACACCGTGCGGGTGCTCTCCTCCCAGCAACTGCTCTGGACCCGGCTATTGACCACGGCGCTCGCCATCGGCGGGATGATCTGTGCCGCCCAACTGGCCTCCTCGATCTATCGCCTGCGCCGGGCGCTTAAGCGCAGCTTTATCTGGAAAAACATTGGCGCCACCCAGATCCTGATCTCTGACGAAACCCCGGTTGCCTATTCGACCCGCGGGCTGTTCAGCCGCTATGTGGTGCTGCCCTCGGCACTGCTGAGCCAGCCGCAGGATCTGAAACTGACCCTGGCCCATGAGCTACAGCACTTCCGCCAGCGCGATATCGAATGCGAGGTCCTGCTGGAGCTGCTGCGGCCGCTATTGTTCTGGAACCCCGCTTTTTACCTGTGGCGCCGCGAGGTCCGGCATCTGCGCGAATTTGCCTGTGATCAGGCCTTGATGGCGCGCCCCGGCCTGGATATCCGCGCCTATTGCGAATGCCTGATCCGCGCCTGTGCCCAGGCTGCGCAGGAACGCGTTTTCTTTACCCGCCGCAGCCCGGCTGTTGCCCTGGTGGATCGGCGCGAAACCCGTCGCGATTCAACGCTGCAACAACGCATCATTGCGGTGACCGCCCAACAAACCCATGGAGAAACCGGCTTTGGCTGGGCCATGGTATCAGGCCTGATGATCGCATCGGTCCTGGCCACCGCCATGCTGATGCAACGCCCCGGCGACTGGAGCCATGATCGGCTGATGCTCTCGACAATTGTCAATCTCGAACGCATGGCCAGCCGCAACGCTGCCCCCAGCAGCTCAGCGGCAGGTCGCAATATCCTGCAAGGCAGCTTTATCCCTGCCGGACGTTAGGCGCTGTCCCATGCGGCACACACCACGACGATCCTGCCCAGGCGCCCATGATGCCTATCCGAGGTCGGGAAACACCGCCGTTTGCTTGACTGTGCCATAGACAAAACTGGTCTCAATTGATCCCACCCTGCCGATAGGATGGATCTTGTTGCGGATAAAATGCTCATAGGCATCCAGCCCCGCCACCAGAACCCGCAATTGATAGTCAACCTGCCCGGTCATCATGTGGCATTCCAGCACTTCCGGCATCGCCAGGACCTGACGCTCAAAGGTCTGCACCACCTCCTGGTGGTGCCGCTCCAGCCGGATCCGCACAAAGATCTCCATGCCCAAACCATACAGCTTGGCATTTGCGCGGGCGGAGAACCCGGCGATCACCCCAGATTTTTCCAAATTCCGCAGCCGCCGCAAACAGGGGGATGGCGACAGGTTGACCGCCTCGGCCAGATCCTGATTAGACATCCGCCCGTCCCGTTGCAGGGTTCGGATAATCTGCCGGTCTTTTTGATCCAATGTCGCCAAATCAGCCTCCAACCTCGAAATATTGGCAGATTCTGCCAGTAGATACCAAAATCATGGCATAAATCGCAATTTCATCACGAAATAACAAGGGCATCATAGCGCCAGACCCGCGACAGGAGCCTGCGATGACCCACCCTACCGACACCACGCCCGGCTTTGCCACCCGCGCAATTCATCACGCCTATGATGCACAGGCCAATGAGGGCGCCTTGACGCCGCCGCTGCATCTCACCTCGACCTTTGCGTTTGAAACGGCCGAAAGCGGTGGCGAAATGTTTGCTGGCGACCGCCCCGGCCATATCTATTCCCGCATCTCCAACCCTACCCTGGATCTGTTGGAGCAACGCCTTGCCACGCTCGAAGGTGCCGAGGCCGGATTGGCGCTGTCGTCAGGCATGGGGGCAATCACCTCGACGCTCTGGACCCTGCTCAGCCCCGGTGACGAAATCCTTGTGGACAAAACGCTTTATGGCTGCACCTTTGCCTTTATGCGGCACGGGTTGCAGAAATTTGGCATCACCGTTTCCCATGTGGACATGACAGATCTGGACCAGCTGCAGGCGGCGATCAGCCCACAGACTCGCGTGGTCTATTTTGAAACCCCGGCCAACCCCAATATGCGGCTGGTTGATATTGCCGGCGCCAGCCGCATTGCCCATGCCCATGGCGCAACCGTTGTGGTGGATAACACCTATGCCACCCCCTATCTGACCCGCCCGATTGAGCTGGGCGCCGATCTGGTGCTGCATTCTGCCACCAAGTATCTTGGCGGTCATGGGGACGTTGTCGCCGGGTTGCTGGTCGGGCGGGCCGAACAAATCCAGGAGATCCGCCTTACTGGTATGAAAGACATGACCGGAGCCGTCATGGCGCCGTTTAATGCGATGCTGGTCCTGCGCGGGCTGAAAACCCTGGCGCTGCGGATGGAGCGCCACAGCAGCACCGCCGCCGAAATCGCCGATTGGCTAGAGGCACATCCGGCCGTGGCCACAGTTCACTACCCCGGCCTGCCCAGCTTTGATCACTATGACCTGGCCTGTCGCCAGATGGCCCTACCCGGCGGCATGATTGCCTTTGAACTAAAAGGCGGCTTGCCCGCGGGGCGGGCGATGATGAACCGGCTCACAATGATCACCCGCGCAGTGTCGCTGGGGGATGCGGAAACGCTGATCCAGCACCCAGCCTCAATGACCCATTCCACCTATACGCCGGATGAGCGTGCCGAACATGGCATCACCGAAGGCCTGGTGCGGCTGTCTGCCGGATTGGAAAATGTCGCTGATATCCTGCAGGATCTGGAACAATCCCTGGAGTTTGTGCAGGAACAGGCCGCCTGAGCGCGGCCTAAAGACCATCTATTACACCGGTTAGAACCGTTGCGGGGACAACGCCGCAAGCGAGATTTCAGGTGGGCGGGCCATCACCAGGTCCGCCACCAATTCCGCCGTCGCCGCCGATTGGGTGAGGCCCAGATGACCATGGCCAAAGGCATAGATCACCGCATCTGAAGCGGAGGAGGCGCCAATCACCGGCAGGCTGTCGGGCATGGAGGGACGGAACCCCATCCACTGGGTGCCGCTCGTGCAATCCAGCTCCGGCATAAAGCGGCAGGCCTTTTTCAGCAGCACATCAGCGCGTTTGAAATTGGGCGGCAGTTTCAAGCCGCCCAGCTCTACCGCGCCGCCAATACGCACGCCGCCATTGATCCGGCTGGCAACAAATCCGTGGCTGCCAAAGGTCACATGGGTTCTAAGGTCAAAGGCCCCGGCAGGCAGGGTGGTGTTATAGCCGCGTTCGGTTTCCAGCGGCAGCGCATCCCCGAGGCCCCGTGCCAACTGATGTGACCAGGCGCCGGCGGCAAGGACCACGCGGTCCGGGGTAACCCTGTGACTGCCCAAATCCAGCGAGACCGACCCCCGGTCCGCACTCAGCCCTTTGACTTCCTGAACCTCGATACGACCACCGCGCGCCATGAACTGCCCGGCCAGGTATTCGCACCAGGTCTTTGGGTCCACCGTGTTTATCCAGTCCGGCGTATAGCCAGCATGGGTGAATTGTCGGCTCAATCCCGGTTGTATCTCGGCGATTTCATCCGGATTTTGCAGCAGCTCATAGCGAATACCGGCCTGACCACGGGCCTCCCAGGCTGGCAGGCTGGCCCGGTATTGTTTTTCGCCCTCAAACAGTTGCAACTGGCCATCGCGCTGGATCAGAAATTCGCCATCCGCATCGCTGATCTGACGCTCCAACGCCGCCCGTGCCAGCCCCATCAACGCCGATTGCGCCGCCATGGACGCGGTGTAACGATCGCGCCAACTGGCCCGCCAGAACCGCAGCAGCCAGGGCGCCAGCTGCAGGGCATAGCGCGGCGGGATCGACAACGGCCCCATGGGATCCAGCAGCCATTTGGGGGCCTTGCGCATCATCCCCGGCGTCGCCAGTGGAATGATTTCACTAAAGGCAAAGGCCCCGGCATTGCCCGCCGACGCCTCTGCTGCCAGCCCTTTGCGATCATAGATCGTCACCTGATGGCCGAGACTTTGCAGGCGCAACGCAGTGCTCACCCCGACAATGCCAGCACCAATCACAGCAATCGTCATGCTACCCTGAGAAGACGCTTTTGTCGCCGCCGCTTTGCCCATCGGATGCCTCTCACGTTGTGCCAAATCACTACAGGCACATCCCGGTGCCTGTAGTGGGGTTATCTCGCGATGTCAGGGCAGTGTATAGGCCGTCTTTACCCGCGTGTAGAATTCAGCAGCATAAGAGCCCTGTTCGCGGGCGCCATAGCTGGATCCTTTGCTGCCGCCAAAGGGCACGTGGTAATCCACCCCGGCGGTGGGCAGATTGACCATCACCATGCCCGCTTCAGCATTTACCTTGAAATGGCTCGCCTGTTTCAGCGAGGTGGTGCAAATTCCTGCGCTCAGACCAAAGGCGCTGTCATTGGCCAGCGCCAGCGCCTCATTATAGTCGCGCGCCCGCAGGACCGAGGCCACCGGGCCAAAAACCTCTTCGCGGTTGATGCGCATGTCGTTGCTGGTCTCACTCACCAAGGCAGGCGCCATGTAAAAGCCCTCCTGCGCCAGAGTCAGGCGCTCCCCACCAATGACAGTGCCGCCCTCGTCAGCTGCGATCTTCAGATAGGACAGGTTCTGCTCCAGCTGTCGCGCATCCACCACTGGCCCCATCTGAATGCCCGCCTCCAGCGCATTTCCAACTTTCAGCCCCTGCATCGCGGTGGTCAAGGCGGCGACAAACCGATCATGGATGCCCTCGGTAACGATCAAACGGGACGAGGCGGTGCAGCGCTGGCCAGTGGAGAAGAAGGCCCCGTTCAGACAGGCCGCAACCGCCAGATCCAGATCAGCATCATCCAGCACCACCATGGGGTTTTTGCCGCCCATTTCCAGCTGCACCTTTTTCAGGGTCTTGGCACAGGAGGACGCAATTGCGCGGCCCGTCGGCACCGAGCCGGTAAAGGACACCGCATCGACATCAGGGTGGTCCACCAGATGCTGGCCGACACTTGCCCCCTTACCAAAGACGATGTTGAACACACCTTCAGGCAGTCCAGAGCGCGAGATGATTTCCGCCAGGGCCCAGGCACAGCCGGGGGTGAGCTCGGCGGGCTTTAGCACCACGGCATTGCCATAGGCCAGAGCCGGCGCAATCTTCCAGGCGGGGATGGCGATGGGGAAATTCCATGGTGTGATCAGTCCGACAACTCCCACCGGCGCGCGGGTCACATCGACCTCGACACCGGGGCGGACCGAGGCCAAGCGATCACCGGTCTGGCGCAGGCATTCGCCGGCAAAAAATTTAAAGATCTGTCCCGCACGCGCTGCCTCGCCAATGCCTTCGGGGAGGGTCTTGCCCTCTTCGCGTGACAACAGCTGCCCCAGCTCAGCCTGGCGGGCCAGGATCTCGCTGCCGATGAAATCCAGCACGTCAAAGCGCATCTGCGGCGTGGCCTGCGCCCAATCGGCGGCGGCAGTTCGGGCACTGGCAACGGCGCGATCCATGTCGGCGGTCTCGCTGAGTGCCGCCATGCCAATAACGTCGGTAATATCCGACGGGTTTACATTGGCGCAGCCATCACTGGTGTTTTCCCAGCTACCGGCAATCAGATTTGTGTAGTCCATAGTCATATGTCCTTTGAGTTTTGACCTGTTTTCAGAGCTGAATGCCGCTGCGATAGGGGTCGTTTTCTGCAAAAATCAGGGTTGTGTCAGCGGTGACATGCGCCGCGCCCTCGATCTGTGGGATCACCTGACCCGCGCCATTGCGGCGATACCTGAGGGTGTAAGTGCTGCCGATGATGCTCTCTTGAATCCAGGCGGTTCCTGGTTCCAGCAGGCCATCCTCGGCAAGACAGGCCAGTTTGGCAGAACAGCCGGTCCCGCAGGGCGAACGATCATAGGCCCCTCCGGGGCACAGCACAAAGTTGCGCCCATGGCTTTGGGGGGATTGTGGCGCAGAGATAAATTCCACATGATCGATCCTGGCGCCCCTGGCCCCGGTAATCCCACCCACCCAGAGGGCGTCGCGAATAGCCAGGGCCGCTGTGGTCAGCGCTGCGATGTTTGCCGCCTCCAGGGCCACCGGGCAATCAGGGGTGAGAAAAAACCAATTGCCGCCCCAGGCGACATCCCCGATGATCCCCCCCAGCCCTGGCAGCTCTAGCGAGACGGATTTGGACTGGCGATAGCTGGCGACATTTTCCACCACCGCCCGATTTGGGGAAATCAGGTCCACCTCGACCACCCCGACCGGGGTTTCAAGCCGGTGCAGGCCCAGATCAATTCGTCCCAAATGGTACAGCGTCACCAGCACACCAATGGTGGCATGGCCACACATGCCCAGAGTGCCAGCCGGGTTGAAGTAGATCACCGCCGCGACACAGTCCCGGTCCTGTGGAGGCAGCAACAGCGCCCCCACCATGGCGTCGTGACCGCGCGGCTCCAGCAGGACAGAGGCGCAGAATTCGCTGTGGTCTCGCCACAACCTTGCGGCGCGCTCCGCCAGCGACCCGGATCCAAGCTCCGGGCCACCGCTCAGGATCACACGCGTGGGTTCTCCGGCGGTGTGACTGTCGATCACCCGCATGGTCAGGCGGCAGTATCGGACTGCAGGGCCCAGTCTGCATACCATGTCTTGAACAGGGTATATTGCGTCTCGACATAGCTGCGCTGGCTCTCGGTGAGCGCGTCGCTGTCATTAAAGTGCAGGCTGTATGCGCTGTCACCGTTCAGCACCATGAGGTGTTTATAATAAAGCACCAGATCCGGTCCTTCATCAAAGGACGACAGCACGCCAAGCGCCGCTTCCAGCTCTTTCGCCCGCTGCCGCGCCCCGACATCGCCCGCAGCGGCCCGCTGACACAGCGCCACCAGATGCAGCACTTCGCGCGGCAGGGCGTTGCCAATCCCGGTAATGGCCCCGGCGGCACCGCAGTTCACAAAACCATGGAAAACGGTGGTATCCACCCCAATCATCAAAGTGACGCTGTCATCATGTCCGGTGATGTTTTCAGCCGCATAGCGCAGATCATCGGCGCCGCCAAATTCCTTGAATCCCACCAGGTTGGCGTGCTCTGCGCGCAGAGCAAAGAACAACTCCGCCCGGGTGGCAAAGCCGTAGTAAGGGCTGTTGTAGATCACCGCCGGCAAGTCCGGGGCCGCTGCAAGAACCGCCTTGAAATGGGCCTTTTGTGCAGCGCTGGAGGATCCCCGTGACAGAACGCGCGGGATAACCATCAGCCCCTGGGCGCCAACCTCCGCCGCATGGGCGGCATGCGCTGCTGCCAGTTTACTGTTCACCGCGCCGGTGCCGACGATAGTTGGCACCCCGGCAGCCACCAGATGCGCCACACCCTGCATGCGGTCCGCATCCGTCAGCAGTGGCCAATCGCCCATCGAGCCACAATACACCACCGCCGACATGCCTGCCGCAATCAGCTCCTGCCCCGAGCGCACCAGCGCATCAAAGTCCGGGCGGCGATCCGCAGTACAGGGGGTCATCAGGGCCGGGATGCAGCCGGAGAAGATATTTTTGCTCATGGTCTTTTCCTTTCAGAACCAGCCTCTGCGGCCGAAGAGTGACAGGCACCAAAGCCCCCTTCCCTGCTCTGGAACCAGCCTTGAGGGCCGTGAATGGAGCAGGAAAGCGGCAGTTGCTGTGGTGGCGCCTGCGCCGTTCTATTTCATATTGGATCCAATTTACAATATATTTTCTTACGCAACTTTCCTCAGCAAGGAAATAGCGCTATGAACACTGCAGGAGGAGTGCCCTATGAAGTTGAATTCCGTCGATATTTCAAAAACCGCTTCGGCGTCCTCAATCGTGTTTGAGGCCCTGCGCAAAGCCATCATCGAGGGCGACGTCAAAGAGGGGGAGCCCCTGCGCCAGGATGAAATTGCCCGGCTGTTCAACACCAGTCGAATCCCCGTGCGCGAGGCGATCTCCCGTCTGGAAGAACAGGGTCTGGTCAAAACCCAGCGCTACAAAGGCGCTGTTGTTTCTGGGCTTTCTGCCACCGAAGCCGAGGAAATATTTGATTTCCGGGCCTTGATCGAACCCGAAGTGATCCGCCGCGCCGTGCCCTTGATGTCGGCCGAAACACTCGAAACCGCCCGCGCCTCCTGGGCGGCGTTCTCGGCCTCGGCGGACCCGATGAGCTGGGGAGATCTCAACCGGGATTTCCATTCAACCCTCTACCGGGCCAGCGGGCTGCAATACCATCTGGATGTCATCGACAATGCCATGGACCGGATTGACCGCTACCTGCGGGCGCAACTGGTGATGTCGAACGGGATGGAACGCGCCAACCAAGAACATATCGCCATCTGGGAGGCCTGCCTGGCCGGCAATGCCACCCAAGCTGCCGAACTGACGCGGCTTCATATCTCTGGCGCTAGGGAATCGCTGATCCAGAACATCAACAGCCTGCGCTGAACCCGCCGACACTGAATGGCCTGCTCAAAGCAAAACGCGCCCCCTGTTCCCAGAGAGCGCGTTTCACAGTATTCACCCCTTGGTGGGGGATCAGGTCAGAGCAGTGCCAGATTGACCGCAGCCTCACGGCCATCCCGGCCGGGCTCGATGTCGAAGGACACTTTTTGATTGTCGGCCAGACCAGTCAGGCCAGAGCGCTCAACCGCAGAGATGTGCACAAACACATCCTTGCTGCCGCCATCGGGCGCGATAAAGCCAAAGCCTTTGGTAGAGTTGAACCATTTTACGGTGCCAGTAGCCATTCCGTATACTCCCTAAAAATTGCTGTCCGCAGGAGTGCGACAGCCCGGCGTTGTTGAGTCTGGATCGAAGACTGAACGCCGTTATTCCGGAGGCAGCAGGTCGACATAGAGAAACACAAGCACTCAAAATATGCGACTGCTCTCGTTTCGTTTCAAGAGTACATTTCCGGTTTCACTCGACAGAGGCAATTTTTTGCAAGGCCAGCCCCCGCCCCATGTGCAATCTATCCGTGCAGGCCAAATCCCCCCTTTCCCCCGCTCAAATGTAGCCGCGGGCACAGAGATTGTCGCGGCGGGCAAGTTGACGTAGCTTATAAAAGAATTCCGACATTCCGAGGGGGGGGAGGCACCATGCTTGGCAAGTTGGCACATGTTGAAAAAGTCTTGGGCGTCACAAATTCCGCCTCGGCTGCTGCCCGCTCTAGGCTGGCGGCAAGCTGGAGACGTTCGGCAGACAAACACGGACTCGACCCTGCTGAAAACCGGGGGCCAGAACGCATTGATAGCACCCACCTTCGCGAACGGCAGGAAGTGCTCGAGACATTCATGACCGTATCAGCGCCAAGGCTGGACAGTCTGTTCTCGCTGGTTGGGCAGTCCGGCTGCGCTGTGCTGTTGACCGATGATGATGGGGTGGTTCTGGATCAGCGGGTTGCCGAGGCAGACGCCCCGGTCTTTGAATCCTGGGGGCTGTGCATCGGCGCCGATTGGAGCGAAGAGCGCGAAGGCACCAATGGCATCGGCACCTGCCTGACAGAACAGCGGCGGGTGATTATCCATCGCGACGAACATTTCTATGCGCGAAACACTGCCATGAGCTGCATTGATGCCCCGATCTATGGGCCAGAGGGGCAGATTGTGGCGGCGCTGGATGTCTCCTCTGCCCGGGCCGATCAAACAGAGGCCTTTAACCGGCTGATCGCAGCCCAGGTTTGCCAGACCGCACGGGCCATTGAGGAGGCCAATTTTCGCGCCGCCTATGACCGCACCCGCATAATTGTTGCCGAAAGCGACGATGCCGAGGCTGCGACGCTGTTGGCGGTTGATGCCCATGACCTGATTGTCGGCGCCACCCGCGAGGCCCGCCGGGTGTTTGGTCTGGCGATGACAGGCGCCCTGACGCCCCGCCCCGCCGCTGACATTCTTGGACGCGAGGACGGGCCCACAGGCTTTGAAAAAGCCGAACACGCCGCAGTGGTGCGGGCACTGGCGCGCTCTGACGGCAATGTCTCACAGGCGGCCCGCCAGCTAGGCATTGGCCGCGCGACGCTGTATCGGCGAATGAAACGGCTGGGTTTGGAGTAAAGTATCGCCAACCTGTCTCACTCCTGAGACACCTTTGGTCCTCCGGCTTTTCCAGCTGGCAGACAAGCGCCCCTCAGCAGGGGCAGTGTCCTGAGCAATCCGGGAGGAGGTCCCGGTAATTGTGGAGGATACCAAATGAACGACATGACCCATACCGAGAAAGGCACCTATGTCTCGCCTTTCAAACCGCGCTATGACAACTTCATCGGCGGTAAATTCACCCCACCTGTAAACGGTCGCTACTTTGACAATGTGACCCCGATCACCGGCGAAATAATCACCGAATGCGCCCGCTCGGATGCCGCCGATGTCGATTTGGCCCTGGATGCGGCCCATGCCGCCAAAGACAGCTGGGGCAAGACCTCAGCATCTGAGCGCTCCAACCTGCTGTTGAAAATTGCCGATGCCATTGATGCCAATCTAGAGCGTCTGGCGCAGGCAGAAACCTGGGACAACGGCAAACCAATCCGCGAAACCATGGCCGCTGACATTCCCCTGTCCGCTGATCATTTCCGCTATTTTGCTGGGGTCCTGCGGGGCCAGGAAGGCAATATGAGCGAGATCGACGCCGACACGGTGGCCTATCACTTCCACGAACCCCTGGGCGTTGTCGGCCAGATCATTCCCTGGAACTTCTCTATTCTCATGGCGGCCTGGAAGCTGGCCCCTGCCCTGGCGGCGGGCAACTGCATCGTGCTGAAACCTGCGGAACAAACCCCGGCTGCGATCATGATCCTGGCCGAAATCATGGCGGACTATCTGCCCGCAGGTGTGCTGAACATCGTCAATGGCTACGGCGCCGAGGTCGGTGCGCCTTTGGCCAGCTCCCCGCGCATCGCCAAGATCGCCTTCACCGGCTCAACCGCGACCGGGCGCAAGATCATGGAGGCCGCGACCGCCAACCTGATCCCGGTGACGCTGGAACTGGGCGGCAAAAGCCCAAACATCTTTTTCTCTGATGTGATGGCCAAGGATGACGCTTTCCTGGACAAGGCCGTCGAAGGCTTTGTGCTGTTTGCCTTCAACCAAGGGGAAGTCTGCACCTGCCCCTCGCGTGCCCTGATCCAGGAAGACATCTACGAGGCCTTCATCGAGCGCTGCATTGAGCGGGTCAAAGCCATCAAACAAGGCGACCCGCGCAATCCGGAAACCATGGTGGGGGCGCAGGCCAGCACCGAGCAACAGGAAAAGATCCTGTCCTACCTGACCATTGGCCGCGAAGAGGGCGCACAGGTTCTGGCCGGCGGCGGCGCGGCGCGCTTCAATGGCGAATTGTCCGGGGGCAACTACATCCAGCCCACCATCCTCAAGGGTCACAACAAGATGCGGGTGTTCCAGGAAGAAATCTTTGGCCCGGTGGTCTCGGTCACCACCTTCAAGGACGAAGCCGAAGCCTTGGCGATTGCCAATGACACCATGTATGGGCTTGGCGCTGGCGTCTGGTCCCGCGATGCCAATACCTGCTACCGCTTTGGCCGCGCAATCGAGGCCGGTCGCGTCTGGGTCAACAACTACCACGCCTACCCGGCCCATGCCGCCTTTGGTGGCTACAAGCAGTCCGGCATCGGCCGGGAAAACCACAAGATGATGCTGGATCACTACCAGCAAACCAAAAACATCCTGATGAGCTACAACCCAAACAAGCTCGGTTTTTTCTAGACCTCCCCCCCGGCGGTGGCAGCTCTCTGCCATCGCCTCTTCCCAAGCCATCCCGCGTTGCGGTTGGCATGGTCTTTGGGAGGCACTGTTGCCCAAAAAAGAATTTTTTCACAATTTGCACTTAGAACTACCGGGAGTAAGCAAGAAGGCAATTACAGTGGCTGATCTGGAAAAGTGTAAGGCTTGTCGAAACGGTAACGGCTTTGAAATCCCCATTTCGATGGCGTTCCAGCCTATTGTTTCCGTTGGATCTGGAAAAGTGTTTGCCTATGAAGCACTTGTGCGGGGACAAGATGGATGCGGCGCGGGCCAGGTGTTCGAGCAGGTAACCAATGACAACCTCTATGCCTTCGACCAGAAATGTCGAAAAACCGCTATTGAACACGCCAGTCGTCTAGATCTTGGTGAAACTGGGTCGCTGTTGTCGATCAATTTCCTGCCCAACGCGGTCTATGATCCAAAGGCCTGCATTCGCCTGACACTGGAAACGGCCAAGAAGACAGGCTTTCCGCTTTCGCAGATCATGTTTGAGTTCACCGAGGTCGAACGCATTTCTGTGCCGCATCTTCTGAACATTCTCAACACCTACCGCCGCCTTGGATTCTTGACCGCGATTGACGATTTTGGCGCCGGATATGCTGGGCTTGATCTGCTGTCGCGGTTCCAGCCAGATGTTGTGAAGCTCGACGCTGAGCTGATCAGGGAGATTGACAGCTCAAGTGTCAAGCAAACGATTGTGCGGCATGTGGTGTCGATGTTGGAGCAACTTGGAATTATTGTTGTTGCGGAGGGCATCGAGACTGAGGGCGAATTCTCCTGTCTCTACGACCTTGGAATTGATTTGATGCAGGGTTGGTTGTTCGCCAAGCCAGGTTTTGAAAGCCTGCCCGGCGTTCGCTGGCCGCAAGCACTTGTAAAGCCAGACAATAGTCGGTCAGCCTGACGCAGGCACCGCATCAGGTGTGAAAGCACATCACTGGTATAGAGACACAACCCCATGAGTTACCGCCCGAAGTTGGGACACTAGCGTAAGCTTAGATTTGTTATCTGCTGATCTTCAACACGAAGGAGGTCGGCGCTGTTCGCTGGCAAGGAGGCCGACGATGATGAGCTACTCCCCGAAATTCGGACACTGACATATCCGAGCGGCGTTATAGATTGCGTTGCGTTCAGCGTGTTCGAACCAATAGAACTTCTCCCCGCTCGCTCGATCGAAACGGACGGGCTCGTTCGAGGCGACGCCGCGCGGCAGGCCGTTATAGCCCGTCGCGCGGATTTGATGGTCAGGCCCGAAGATTATCGCCCCGACATGGAAGTCGCGGTCTTCCGACCAACCGGCGATTACCTCCGCCAGCTGGAGAAATCTCGCGTCCCAAGTGGCGCGATCTGCCATGTTCAGCCTGCGAAAACATAGGAGGTTTTCACAGTGGTATAGAATTCCACCGCGTAGCGTCCCTGTTCGCGCGCCCCAAAGGACGAGCCTTTGCGGCCCCCAAACGGTACATGATAATCAACCCCGGCGGTCGGAAGGTTCACCATCACCATGCCGGCTTCAACACGGCGTTTGAAGCTGCGCGCCAGTTTCAAACTGCTGGTGCAGATCCCGGCAGAGAGGCCAAATTCAGTATCATTCGCCACCGCCAGCGCCTCGTCGAAATCGGCAACTTTGATGACCGTCGCACAGGGGCCGAAGATCTCCTCTCGGTTGATGCGCATCGAATTATCGGTGCCGACAAACAGCGCTGGCGCTTGATAGAAGCCAGGCATATCGCGCTCCAACTGCTCACCGCCGATCACTTCGGCGGCCTCAGATTTGGCCAGTGCGACATATTCGAGGTTCGACTTGAGTTGCTTTGCATCCACCACCGGCCCGATCTGGGTCTCGGGGTCAAGCGCATCCCCGACCTTAAGCGCCTGCATTTGCTTGGTCATTTCGGCCACAAATTCGTCGTGAATCCCAGCTTCTACAATCAGACGCGAAGAGGCGGTACAGCGCTGTCCAGTAGAGAAAAAGGCGCCATTCAGACAGGCTGAGACGGCCACGGATAGATCCGCGTCGTTCAGCACGACCATCGGGTTCTTGCCGCCCATCTCAAGCTGCACCTTCTTCTTCATCTTGCCGCAGACCTCGGCAATGTGATTTCCGGTGCCGACAGAGCCAGTGAAGGAGATGGCCGTGATATCAGGATGAGTGACGATGGCCTCGCCTACGGACGAGCCGCGCCCCATCACCAGATTAAAGACACCGGGGGGGCAGCCGTTTTCTTGCAGCAGCTCGGCAATGGCGTGGGCGCAGCCGGGGGTCAGGTCGGCGGGCTTCATGATGACGCAGTTGCCATAGGCCAGCGCCGGGGCGATCTTCCAAGCGGGGATGGCGATCGGAAAGTTCCATGGGGTGATCAGCCCCACAATACCAACCGGTTCGCGGGTCACTTCGACATCGACGTTTGGCCGGACCGATGCTTGCAAATCGCCCACCTGGCGCAGCGCTTCACCGGCGAAAAACTTGAACACCTGACTGGCGCGCATGGTTTCGCCAATGCCTTCGGCGAGGGTCTTGCCCTCTTCGCGGGCCAGAAGACGGCCAAACTCTTCCTTGCGGGCGGCCAAGGCATTGCCGACGGCGTCCAACAGATCATAGCGGGCCTGCGGGGTGCTGTCGGCCCAAGCGTCTTGGGCAGTTTTGGCGCCCTCGACAGCCTGCTCAACGGAGGAGGCATCGCCGTAAGAGTAGCTGCCGATGATGTCATTGGTGTCAGAGGGGTTTACGTTATCCTTGTAGTTGCCAAAGCTGACCCAAGTGCCGTTGATCAGATTGTCATGCTTGCCCAGATGGGAGAGATTTTCATGTTTGGTCATATGCTTTGCTTTCTGTCTGTTGGGTCAATGGGTCAGCGCGGGCATTGGCAGGTCGATCTGATCCAGCCGGGCCGTCTGGGCGTCCGTTAAAGAGGTGAAAGGCGGCAGCGTTTGGGCCCAGAGGCCCGCTGTTGTCCGCCGTGCCACAAGGTATTTCACCGCCGGGATCAGCGGCTCACTGGCAATCGCGGACCGAAGCGCGGCGATCCGCGCCATGGTCTCGGCGTTCGGTGCGCCACGCGCCCGCCAGACCTGCGCGCAGAGCGGCGCGGTTTGGTTAACCGTGGCCGAGATACAGCCCGCAAAGCCCGAGGTTGCGGCCTCGGCCAGGGATGTCTCGGAACTGGGGAAGACGGCGAAATCCGGTAGGGCCGTGGTCAGGGTCCGGCAATAGGCCAGATCGCCGGAACTGTCCTTGATGCCGGTAAAGCGCTCGGGATAGGCGCGGTGCAGCCGTTCGATCAAGCGCGGCGTCAGCGGGGTCCCTGTCATCTGCGGGAAATTGTAGAAATAGATCTCGATCCGGCGCCTGCCCAGCCCATGGTGCAGTGCCTCATACCAGCGAAACAGCCCGTCTTCGTCGGCGGGCTTGTAGTAATAGGGCGGCAAGACCAGCGCCACGCCGTAGCCTGCGTCATCTGCATGCGCGCTCAGCGCGAGGGTTTCCGCCAGCGCGGGCGTGCCAGTGCCAACCATCAGGCGGGCAGTGTCAAACGCCTCTGCCGCCCAGGTCATAATCTCCTTGCGGGTGGCCGCGTCAAAGGAATTGGCTTCGCCGGTCGAGCCCAAGACGTTGAGCGCGTCACAGCCGTTCTCCAGTGCCCAACGGCAATGCTCAAGAAACGGCGCCTTTTGTGGCACGCCCTGCGCATCCACGGGGGTCGGCACGGCGGCAATGATACCTTGCATTGATAACCTCATTGATCCTGTGTTTCGGGTTGCCGCGCCTCATGAGCGGCGACCTCTGGGTGATCCTTGATCAGATCGGCGCCTTTGTACCAACCGCCCGGCTCGTCGATCTCGCCCGAGATATCGTGAAAGGCTTCGGCATTGATCCGAACGAATTTCGACTCTGCCCCGGTGGCTTCGTCATCATACCGGATCGCATCCACCGGGCAGATGCTTTCACACATGCCACATTCGATGCATTCGGTCGGGTGGATGTAGAACATCCGATCGCCCTCGTAGATGCAGTCGACCGGACAGGAGGTGGTGCAGATCCCGTCTTTGACGTCGATACAGGCGCTGGTGATAATCAAAGGCATGACGACCTCTTTTAATTGCCGCGCCAGACCGGGGCGCGTTTTTCGCGAAAGGCTACGACGCCCTCATCGGCATCCTCGGATTGCAGCGCAGCGATCAACGCGGGGGTTTCGTGCTGAAATGCCTCATGTGCAGTCATATGCGCAGTCTCGCGGGCGGTGGCCTTGATCGCCTTAACGCTCAGCGGAGCCGAGGTGAGGATGTCGGCGACCCAAAGGTCGACCTCGGCGTCGAGATCGGCGGCGGGAACCACCGCGTTAACCAGACCGTAGCCCGCCATATCCTGTGCCGAGACCATGCGCCCCGTCATCATCATGCCCATGGCGATGTTACGAGGAATCAAACGCGGCAGCGTGACCATGCCGCCGTCCAGCGGCAGCCGACCCACCTTGGCCTCGGGCAGGCCAAAGCGCGCAGTGTCGGCGGCGATGAGAATGTCGCAGCCCATCGCCATCTCCAACCCGCCGCCAAGCGCCAGCCCGTTGATCCGCGCGATCACCGGGGTGGTCAGCGTGCCGCGCAGGGCGATCCGACCAAAGCCAGTGGCGCTGATGTCCTTCCAGTAATCGACACCGGACATGCCGTTGTCGTCTTTCAGGTCCGCCCCTGCCGAGAAGGCCCGGTCCCCGCTGCCGGTCAGCACCACGCAGCGGATCTCAGGGGTAGCCTCAATCTCGTCCCAGATCTCGGCCAGCCGGGACTGCGTCGCGCTGTCCATCGCGTTCATCCGGTTAGGCCGGTCGATGGTGACGCGCGCCACATGATCTTCGACGGTGAAGAGTACGCTCATCCTGCGGCCCTTTCCTTCTGCCGCAGGCCGAATTCGGCGATAACCTCTTCGGTATGTTCGCCCAGACGCGGCGGCATCCGCCGGATGCCCATCGGCACATCGCTCAAATGCACTGGAGAGCCGACCAATTGCATTTCACCAAGGACTGGGTGGTCAATGTCCAAAAGCATGCCGTTGATCGCGGTCTGCGGGTCTTCCAGCGCGGTGCTCAACGAGCGTACGGGGGCGCAAAGCAGATCTTGAGCCTCCAGACGCTCCAGCCAATAGGCTGTGGTGTTGCTGGCAAAGCGCTCGCGGAAGGTGTCTTGCAGGAAGGGCTTGTTCTTACGTTGCGTGGCAAGGGTTGGATACTGCGGCGACAGATCCTCAATCTCAAGCGCATTGCAGATGTCCTGCAGTGGGTTGAGCTTGAACGCCCCCACGACAACCACGGCGCCATCGGTGGTGTCGAACACGCCCGTCAGCGGCATTGCGGCCCAGTTCAGCACCTCGCGGTGTTTGCTCCACTGCGCGGCTTCCTGCATCTGCATCGCAATCATCGAGTCATAGAGTGACACACTGACCTTTTGCCCCTGCCCGGTCTTGGCCCGTGACAGCAGTGCTGCCAGCACGCCCTGCACCAGATGCATCCCGGCGGTGTAGTCGCAAAGCGTGGTCGGGTAAATCGACTTGGGGATCGAAGGGTCTGACCTCTTCTCCATCACGCCGCTCATGGCTTGGGCCAGAACGTCCTGCCCGCCCTTGTGGGCATAGGGACCAGTCTCGCCGTAGCCGGTGCCTGAGGCACAGATAATGGCGGGGTTGATCTCTTTCAGCTTGTCGTAGCCAAAACCGAGCCGTACCATCACACCAGCGCGGAAGTTGTCGACCACCACATCAGATTTGCGCACCAGATCATAGACCATCTGCTTGCCTTCGGGCGATTTGGTGTCGATCTCGACCGAGCGTTTGTTGCGGTTGAGCGAGGCGAAGACGGCGTTGTTCACCGCCTCCTCACTGTCCTCGCCATAGAACCCCCGCGACAGGTCGCCGGCGCCGGGGCGCTCGACCTTGATCACATCTGCACCGAAATCGGCCAGCATTTGGGTGGCGCAGGGGCCGAGCATCACTTGGGTGAAATCGATCACCCGGATGCCATCAAGTGGGAGAGTATTCTGCTGCATTGGGGCCTCCTATGCGTCCATTTTTTCTTCGACGAGGGCGTTGGACGAGGGCACATCGCCCGGGTCTGCGCCCTGCGCGCGCATTTGTTTCTGGATTGCGGTCACATCGACGTCACGCAGGGCGGTGTTCCCCTGCAGCGCCTTGGCCACGGCGACACCGGCGGCCTCACCTTGCGACATGCAAGGCGGGATCTCGCGCGACATCTTCTGGGCCTCACTCTCGACCGAATAGTGGCGGCCCGCGACGATCAGATTGTCGACACCTTTGGGCAGCAGCGCGCGGTAGGGAGTGTAGTAGTCCCGGCCTCGGCAGACGCTGTCGGCAAAGTGCCGACGGCTTTTCACATCGTCTTTGGTGACGACATACTCGCCTTGCAACAGACGGGTCTGGCGGACGCCCATTTGCTCTGCTGCGCCCAGCATCTTGGCATTCTCAAATCCGGGGATGTTCTTGCGGGCATAGGCCAGAAGTTTCATCATCCGTTCGCGGCCCTCGAACTCGGCCTCGACCATATGCTCAGGCGACATGCCGTCATAGCCCGGCATATGTGGGCAGTTACACCACACGATGCCTGGCAGCGGCGTCTTCAGCCACCACATGCCCCAAGCACCGCCGATGATGCGGCGCGCCTGCCGGTCGATCTTTTTGTATTCCTCAGGGTTGGCGTATTCAAAAGCTTCGGCCTTGTCGGTATCGACGTCGCAGAGGCGGAAGACGGTAGTCACGATGAACTGACCGTCGATGAAGGACGCGCCAGCGGAAGAGGCCACATCCAAATCGCCACTGGCGTCGATTACCATGTCGGCCTTGATCGCCTGACGGCCAAGTTTGGTCTGGCAGATCACGCCGGTCACCCGGTTTTCTTCGACCAGCGCCTCGGAGAACCAGCTGTGCAGACGCAGGTTGATGCCCGAGTCCTTGACCAAATCAAGGCTCACCCGCTTCCAGGCGTCGGGGTCAAAGGCCACGGCGTGTATGATCGGCTGCGGCATGCCGGTTTTATGGAAGTCGATGCAGCCCCACCGGGACCATTTCTGCCACATGTCCCAATTGGTCAGGCAGTCTTCCGACGGCGGGTAAACCGCGCCGTCTTGCTTGACCATCCGGTCGACATATTCGTTGACGATGCCGGTGGTGACGACTTCATTGCCTTCGTTGACCATGTCGTCGAGGACCAGGACCATTCCGCCAGAGGCCATGCCGCCAAGGTGGTGGTAGCGCTCCAGCAGGGTGACCGAGCAGCCGTTGCGGGCGGCAGAGACCGCGGCGGAAACCCCTGCCGGGCCAGCGCCGATGACGACGACATCGGTATGAGCAACAACCGGAACCTGCTCGCCGCGGGTTTGAACGTGATCTTTGATTTGTGCAGTCATGAGACGTACTCCTCTCGGTACCCTGCCTGGCCCTCGGGCCGCAAGCAGTGCAATTTACGTTTTTTTTCAGTTTATTAGCTTACCAGCGCACAACCAGACGTTCGACGATCGATACGGTCGCGAACATCAGTACCGACAGTCCTGAGGACATAAAGACGGTGGCATAGAGCAAGGGTGAGTTGAAGTTGAAGGTGGCGTCGATGATCAGCGCCCCAAGGCCCATATCAGCCCCGACCCATTCGCCGACAATCGCCCCGATGACACTGGTGGTCGCTGCGATTTTCAGCGCAGAGAACAGAAAGGGCAGCGACGATGGCAGCCGGATCTTCCAGAAGATCTCGGATTTGGAGGCCGACAGGATACGGGCCAGTTCCAGCGCCTGTGGGCTGACGGCCTGCAAGCCGCGGACCATATTCACCAGCGTCGGGAAGAAACAGATCAGTGCCGCGATCACTACCTTGGCCGTCAGGCCCGGCCCAAAGATCAGCACCAAGATCGGCGCGATAGCGAGGATCGGAATGGTGTTCACAAAAACCGCGATCGGGAAGAAGGCCCGCTCCACCGTGCGGCTGTGGACAAAGGCTACCGCGATCAGCACCGCCGCGATATTGCCCACAACGAACCCGAGCACACTTTCGTAAAGTGTCGGCCAGAAGTTGGCCAAGAGGATCGGAAACTTGTCGACCAGCGCATAGGCCACATCCGTCGGCGCGGGCGCGATATAGGTAGGCACGGCGAACAGGCGGACACCAATTTGCCAGAGCAGGATCAGACCCACTGCGGTGCCCAAGGGCACGGCGATGGCCAGCATTTTCTGGCGCCTTTCGAGGGCGCGTTCGACGTCAAGCTCCGGGTCGGCAGCCTGACTGTTCTCAATGGCGGTCATCAGCAAGTCTCCAGCAGCTTGCGCAGATAGGCGGAATATTGAACGAATTCCTGCGTATCGCGCTGTTCGATTGTGCGCGGGCTCGGCAAATCAATGTCGACCACCTCGCGCAGGCGCCCGGGGTGGGCCTGCAACATCATCACCTTTTGGCCCAGAAACACCGCCTCGGGGATCGAGTGGGTCACAAACAGGATCGTGACCCCGGTCTCTTCCCAGATCTTCAGCAGCTGTAGGTTCAGGTGATCGCGGGTCATCTCATCCAGCGCGCCAAAGGGCTCATCCATCAGCAGCAGCTTGGGCTGACAGACCAGCGCCCGGGCAATCGCCACCCGCTGGCGCATCCCGCCCGAAAGCTCATGCGGCAGCGCGTCTTCTCGGCCCTCAAGCCCCACAAGTTTCAAAAGCTCGCGCGGGGTCTTGTTGCCAATGGGGAGCTTGATGCCCCGTCGGCGTCCGATCTCAAGAGGCAGTTCAACGTTCTTGAGCGCCGACCGCCAGGGCAACAGGGTCGCATCCTGAAAGACAAAAGCGAACTCGCGCGCCAGCCGGGCCTCTTCGGTCGACTTGCCAAAGATCGACACATCGCCCGAGGCAGCCGGGATCAGATCCGATACCAGCCGCAGCATTGTTGACTTGCCACAGCCCGAGGGGCCCAGAATGGTATAGAACGCGCCCTCTTCGATATCGATCGACATCCCGCGAATGGCCGTGAAGGAGCCAAATTTGACGGAGGCGTCTTTCAGAGAGGCGGCGATTGGGCCAGTCGGAGTTCCGACAGGCGTGGCTTGAGTTTCAACTATCGATGGCATTGGTCAATCATCCGTATTTGGGACGTGCGGCCTCGATGGCTTCGAGCACGGAGAGGGTCATCACGTCTTCGAGCGAAGGCGCGCCATTTTCAAACTGGCCGAGCTGGTCATAGATGTCGATCTGGGCTTGCCAATTTTCCGGGGTCATCGTGCCCCAGCCTTTCGCAGCGGTCTCTTTGTTAAAGGAATAGTCGAGCACGAGGTCGATGGTTTCCATTTCCTTTGCGCGGTCCATGTTGGGATAGCGCTTGACCAGCATGTCGACGGCTTCTTCGCGGTTCTCATGCGCATAGCCCCAGCCCTTGGCAATCGCACGGATCATGCCGTTGACCTGCTCGGGGTGCGCGTTCAGCGTCTCGTCGGTGACGTAATAAGGGTTGGCATAAAGCTGGATGCCGGCATCCCAGAGCGTCATATCGTTGCGCTGGTCGCCCAGGACGGCAAGGGCGCTGGTGTTTGTCTTCCACCCCGTCACCACATCGACCTGCCCGGTCATCAGCGGCGCCATATCCGACCCCATGACCATGATCTCGACATCATCCTCGGAAATGCCGTTCGTGGCCAGCAAAGCGCGCAGCAGGATGCGGGCGGTGCCATTGGTCGCAACCCGTTTGCCAACCAGATCCTGTGGGGTGTTCACCGGATTACTTTTGAGCGAGAAATAGGTGAACGGGTGCTGTTGATACCCGGCGGCGATACATTTGACAGGCAACCCCGCAGAGCGCGCCAGCATCAGAGACGGGCTGGACGAGATTTGACCCAGATTGGCGCGGCCAGATGCAACCGACGCGACACCATCAACATTCGGGCCGCCAGCGACAATATCAAGGCTCAGCCCCTCTTCGGCAAAGAAGCCTTTCTCGTCGGCGACGACTTCGCCCAAAATCCCATTTGTGGCCAACCAGCCCAACTGCAGGGTCACGTTGAATGTATCCTGCGCAAAAGCTTTTTCGATGCCCACGAAGGTGCCGGTGGTGGCAGCACCGCCGAAAGCAGCCATAGATTTCAGCAGCGCGCGCCGGTTCATCTCGAAGAAAGAAGGTCGTGTCATTGATGATCTCCCGTTGGTCGTATTTTAGTTGCTTGTCTCTGTATGCCTTGTTCACATTTGACACTACGTCTGTGGAAGGCGATGCAGGAAGGATCAATATTTACCCGCAGCGGTGCAAATAATGCACCACCCCAAAATCGGAGCATCGTCTTGCACTCTAACTTTCTGAAATACTTTGATGAAGTTGCGCGTCAGGGGTCGATCCGCAAAGCCGCAACAGTTCTGAATGTGTCCTCAACCTCGGTAAATCGCAAAATACTAAGCGTTGAGAAACAGCTCGGGGTCGCCGTTTTTGACCGCACGCCGGAGGGCGTTGAGCTGACAGGAATCGGCAGCATCCTTTTGGAGCACTGTCGCAAGACCCTGCACGACTATGAGCGCACTCGTATCCTAATCGATGACCTGCGCGATTTGCGAACCGGCCACCTTAAAGTTGAAACGATAGATTCAGTGGCATTTGGAATTTTACCTCAGGCATTGCATCAGTTCAGCCAAACTTTCCCTGATATCTCCATCTCCGTCACTACCGCACTGCCTGACGATGTGATGAAATCCGTCGCTGAGGGCAGCACAGATATTGGCATCTCGTTCTTATTGGACCTACACCCTGATGTACGGGTGATTTCCGAAAAATCCGCGCCGTTCGGTATAATCGTCCGTAGCGATCACCCGGTGGCCGAACGCAACAGCGTTACCATCGACGATATCGCCAGCTATCGTCTGGTACGCACTCTCGACGCCCGTGGTCGCAATTCCATCATCGATCAGGTCGTCTCGACTATCACTCCACCGCTATCAACACATGTTTTTACCAACGCACTCATCGTTGCGAAGCAAATGATCCTCGATAATCAGGGAATCGGCCTTTACACAAAAATTGGCTTTATTGACGAGATAGAGGCGGGGAAGCTAAAATTTATTCCTTTGGTACAAGAAGGGCTCAATGACATACGGATCGGCTTGCTGGTGTCCGCAACTCATGGCATTGATCCAGCGAAGCGGCACCTTTGCGATGTAATTGGGCGCGCTCTTCGAATGATGCGGCTCGACTCTTAAATCGGGTTTTGTTGATGGCATGGATGCCCCCTCCCGCCGGCATCACAATGTGCCAAGGTGATGTTTTCTGAAGACATCACAGAAGGAGAGAGCAACCATGTCCGAAGTTACCACTATCGGGATTGATCTTGCAAAGCGCGTTTTCCATTTGCACGGCGCGCGCGACGATGGATCTGTCATGTTCCGCAAGCAGCTTTCACGGGCTCAGCTGCTCGCGTTCATTGCCTAACATCCGAGGTGCATTGTAGCCATGAAAGCTTGCGCCACGACACACGGGTGGGGGCGCGAATTTGAGACGCTCGGGCATGACGTGCGATTGATCCCGCCGAACTATGTGAAACCTTTCGTGAAGCGTCGGAAGATCGATGTGACGGATGCCGAGGCGATTGTGGAGGTAGCATTACGCCCAACCATGCGTTTTGTCCCCGTGAAGACGGAAGATCAGCAAGCGCGCGCCATGCTGTTTCGAACACGGTAGATGTTTGTCGGCCAGCGCACTCAGATGATCAACGCCTTGCGCGGACACTTGGCCGAGCACGGCCTGGTCGCGGCTCGTGGCCCCGCCCACCTCAAGCGGCTTGCAGACGCCATCGCAGAAGAAGACATAGCTCTGCCAGACGACGTTCGAGAGCTTGGCCGTCTGTATCTGGCACAGATTGATGGCCTGACCGCTCGGATGGCGGAGCTTGACGGAAAGATGAAGCGCACTACCAAGGAAGCCGATTTGGCGCGCCGCGCACAAACCATGCCGGGGGTTGGCCCTGTCTTGGCGTTGGCGATTGAGACATTTGCACCTGACCTGGCCACCTTCCGGCGCGGGCGCGATTATGCCGCCTGGCTCGGGCTCGTGCCAAATCAACACTCGACGGGCGGCAAGCCGCAGCTCGGGCAGACCTCGAAGATGGGGCAGCGCGACATCCGCAGGCTGCTGGTCTCGGGTGCGATGGCCGTTCTTCAGGCGGTCGAGCGGCTTGATACGCCGAACAACTGCTGGCTGAAATGCCTGCTGCCCCCCAAGCCACGCATGGTCGTCGCGATCGCGCTGGCGAACCAGATGGCGCGTACCCTATGGGCGATGCTGACGAAACAAGAGGATTACCGGAGCCCGGTGGCGGCGATGGCCTAAGCGCTCCGCCCTTACCAACCCGTCCCGGCACGTCGGGAGTGTGAGGAGGTCACTGAACAGTAAGGGCAAAGGATCGATTAGATCCGGGTCAGAGAACGCAACATTTGTGCAGGAGCCAATGAGCTCGGTTTGTTGATATGCCTCTGATCCGCGCATCGCCATACCGGCCAGCGGCCATGTCAACGCCGCAGAGAAAGGCCTGATACATGACCGCACCCGATCACATGCTCGAGCCGTTCAAAAACCACTTGCACCAACGGGGGCATCCATACATGCACAAATCGGGGGCTGAACGCAGCTCGGTGACCTGGCGCTCGAAGTCTCGGGGCATCAGGGATTGGCCGAGCAGCTTGATGCAGTTCATCTTGCTTTCGACACGGCTCCGAGGGTGGTAACAGCTCCACCGTCGCCAGATGGCGCGGCCCAAGTACTTCGAGGCTCGCAGCGCTTCGTTGCGGGCGACGGCGCCGGGACTCGTTGGTTGCCAAGGCTTTGCGTTCTTGCGTGGCGGTATGACAGCGGCGGCATACCGAACAGGACCTTCATCGTCAGGCACGTCTGGATCGCCGCATCGTTGAAGCTCAGCTGCCGACCACGTTTTTCAGTCGGAGGTGGTTTCCACACCATATCTAGATCAAACCACACCGTCAGCGAACCGCGCCGCCTCAGCGCTTCATTGTAAGCCGACCAATTCGTGGTCTTGTACTTCGTAGGGGCCCAACTGCTCATCCCTCCCAGCTATCATGCTGGATTCATGCAGTGAATCCCTCGAAAGATTTGTGCAACAAGGCCATGTGACAGATAAAGCGGGTTTCAGTGGTTTTTTGGGCTCGCGTTTCAGGTCGTGTGACACGCGTTAGCACAATAGAAACAGGCGTTGGCATTATAGCCCTTTCCCCTTGCTGCAAATACAGCTGAGCGACAATCAGCATACCAACCGAGAGCAACTCTGTTCCAAGAGGATGCCGGATTTTGGCAACCCAGCGCATCGCTTCTATGCACCTAATGATCACCGTTGGGTTGTGCATTGGAGTTTACCAAATAATCCGGCATTGTATCTTCCTTCAGAGTATTTTCACTGAAACATCATCCAAATGGCGTTTCAGGTCCACATCGCCACCCCATAAATTGCGCAAAATATCTTCGACGTGAGGTGTCCAAGCTGAAGGCGAAGCGGGATATCCTAAAAAGAGCGAGCGCCTAATTCGCCAAGGACCAACTGTGATGTTTGGGTTCGTGGCGAAGCACCGAGGGGTCTGGCTGGTAAGTTGGATGTGTGACGCGCTCTCCATACCCTTCAATGAAAGGACGGGAGATAAATCGAAGCAGCGAGCGCAAGGCAGAGGATGAGGAGTGTGGCCAGCACGGACATCGCGGCGGGGGCCGGACCCCCGCGCGTCACGTCCAGAAACGGTGTCAGCACGCAGACCGCGAACACCGATGCGGTGAGCATCAGCTGAGAGATCAATGTTGTTGCCTCGACCAGCGGGACCGGGACCACGCCCGTTGTATTGACCACAACACCCGCGAGGAAGGCGAGGATAAAGAACGGCAAGCGCGGTGCCGCCCCTGCTCCGCCGGAGCGGCGGCTCACATGGGCCAGGGTAAAAACCAGCGGAAACAGCAGCATCACCCGGAAGAGCTTGACCACGACCGCCGTTTCGCCTGCGGTGTCGGACATCGCGTAGCCCGCTCCGACAACCTGTGCCACGTCATGTATCGAGGCGCCCAGCACGAAGCCTGCCCGCTCATCGCCAAAGCCCAGGGCCAGGAGCCCGGCGGGATAGGCGACCATGGCAACGGTGGAGAGCAGCGTCACCGCCATGATCGTAAACGACAGCTGCCGGTTGAGCCGCTCGGAGGGGGGCAGCACCGCCGAAATCGCCAGGGCCGCAGATGCGCCGCAGATCGCTGTCGCACCCCCGATCAGCAAACCAAACTCTCGCCTCTGGCCGAACAGCGGCGCGGCCAGAACCGTCAGGCCGATGGTTGCCACAGTAGCCGCAACAAGAAAGAGCAGGCTGCCACCGCCAAGCTGTAACACCGTAGCGACGCTGATCTGCAGCCCAAGCAGCGCCACGCCGATCCTCGTCAGCACACGAACCGTGAGCTTCAGCCCCGGCGCCAGCAGAAGACTACGGCGAAACGAACAGCAGCTCGCGCCGAGCAGCAGCGCAATCATCATCGCAGGAAATTGGCTGTGCCTCGCGCCCCAGATCGCGAGGCCGCCCGCCAGCAGGCTCAGGCCGATACCGGGCAGGCCGGAAAGAATTTTGCGTCCGCGCGCGCGCAACGCGCTGCGCCAGGTCCACGATTTCCACTGATTCGACTGGTTCGACTGATGAGCGTCGCTCTCCGAAGTCTTAGATTTCTGCTGCATTTTTCGCCTTTCGATGTCGATTTTCGACGTGCCGTTTGACAGGCGAGCTATAACGTGCCTACGATAGTTCACAAATAGGAAATTGAATTTCCAAATAGGAAACTACAGGGAGACGAACAATGGAACTGAAGACTATTGCCCTTGCGGCGACCTTCACCGGGCTTGGCCTTGGCCTCAGCCCTGCCCTCGCAGAGGATCTGCGGATCGGCCTCAGCACCCCGCTGTCTGGCGGCGTCGCCGCATTGGGCCAGCACGAGAAGTGGGGCGCGGAACTGGCCATCGCTGAACTGAACGCCGCTGGCGGAGTCGATGGCCAAACACTTGCGCTCGATGCTCAGGACAATCAATGCAACCCCTCACAGGGTGTGACCAGTGTAGAAAACCTGCTTCAGAACGATCCTGTGGCGATTATCGGCGCCCTGTGCAGTTCGGTCACGCTTGCGATCATGCCGATGGTGAAACGCGAAGAGGTTCCGCTGGTCGTCGCGGTCTCGACCTCCAAGGTCATCACCGAGAAATCCGGTGTCGGCGGCAATGATTGGACCTTCCGTATCAACCCCTCCGACGTGGGGCTTGCCGTGGCGATGGCCAATTACATCGCCTCCAGTGGCGATATCGGCACTGTCGCATTTGTCGGCGAGGACACAGATTACGGGCGCGGCGGCCATGAGGCGATCGCCGCGGCCCTTGAGGCGAAAGGCGTCGAAGTCATTTCGGCCGATTTCTTTCAGCAGAACACGCCGGATTTCACCACGCTTCTGACCCGACTGGCCAATACCGCACCCGATGCCATCGCGCTATATGCTGTCGGCGCGGACGAACTCAACTTCCTGCGCCAGTTCCGCGGCATGGGCTTGCCTGCGCATCTCACCGGTCGGATCGCCTTTGATGAGATCCGCGACACGGTGGTTACCTCGGGCGCAATCGACGGGGCGACAAGCGTCTTCCCCTACGCCGCCGATCTGGACACGCCCGAAAACCAGGCCTTTGTCGAGGCGTTTGAAGCGAAGTATGGCGAGCTGCCCAACTACCAGAGCTTCGAAGCCTATGAGGCGGTGAAGATCATCGCCGATGCGGTCAAACGTGCCGGATCGAGCGACCGCACCGCGATCCGCGCCGCACTAGAGACGACGGAATACACCTCTCTGACCGGCCGCACGATTGCCTTTGTGTGAACTCACGGTGAAGTGCAGTTCTTGATATCTCGTTTTACTCCAACCGGTTCTGAATTTCCATCAGGTTGCTTTCAAAGACCTCAGCGGGCGTCCGGTAGCCAAGGCACTTGCGCGGCGTTTCGTTGAGGCGGTGG